>JBJKPU010000105.1:0-59790 GCA_046706005.1 Terriglobia bacterium
CCAACGGATTGCGCATCGTCGAGACCGTGCTGGAATCGAATACCAAGTTCATCGCCAATCCGGCGGCTTGGAAAGATGCGGCGAAGCACGAGAAAATCGAAAACCTTGTGATGCTGCTCAAGGGCGCGATCGAGGCGGCAGGGAAAGTCGGATTGATGCTGAACGTGCGGCGCGAAGATCTGGAAAACGTTCTGCAGGCGCTGCCCGCGCTCAAACGGCCGACTATTTCCAACCTGAGCGATTCCGACTGGGTGGCCGTCAACACCATTATCGAGGAAAAAACGGTGCGCGAAATCATTCCCAAACTCAAGGCCGCGAAGGCGCAGGGGATTGTGGAATATCCTCTGAACAAGATTGTGCTCTGATGATTCCGAATCTGCGCAGCACGGATTCCGAGGCGGAACGAAGGCTGTTCTCCGGCCGCAAGCTGATGCTGGATGCAGCCGAGCGGACGGCGGCGCGCATTCTGGCCGACGTGCGCCGCAATGGCGACGGCGCGCTGGTGCGGCTGACGCGGCGATTCGATGGTGTGGATTTGAAACGTGCCGGTTTCACCGTGCCGAGGCGGGAAATTGAACGCGCTTACCGGCAGGTGGAAAAAAGTTTTGTTCCGGCGCTCAGGCAGGCCGCGAGAAATATCCGGCGCGTTACGGAGCGTCAACTTCCGCGCGCGTGGCGAGTTTCAAACGGCCGAGGCGTGACGGTGGGGCAGGTGGTGCGGCCCATCGAGCGCGTGGCGTGCTACGTGCCGGGCGGAAGATTCCCGCTGCCCTCCACCGTTCTGATGAGCGTGATTCCGGCGCAGGTGGCGGGAGTGCGCGAAATCTTTGTGACCTCGCCCCGGCCCGCGCCGGCCGTTCTGGTGGCGGCCGACTTGCTTGGCGTCGAAAAGATTTTTCGTCTCGGCGGCGCGCAGGCGATTGCCGCGTTTGCGTACGGCACGAAGCGCGTTCCGCGCGTGGACAAAATCGTGGGGCCGGGAAATCGTTTTGTCGCGGCGGCGAAGAAAATTGTGGCCGGCGATTGTTCGATTGATTTTGTCGCAGGGCCGACGGAATTGATGGTGATCGGCGCGCGCGGGAATCCCAATTGGATTGCGGCGGAACTTGCGGCGCAGGCCGAGCACGATCCGGATGCTGCGGCGATCTTCCTGACGCCTTCGCGGCGGCTCGCTTTGCAAGTTCACGCGGCGGCGAATGAAATCCTGCAGAGGCTTTTCCCCGGCGATTCCAGCCTGGCCGGGACGGCGCTGGAGCGCCACGGCGGAATTATTCTGGTGAAGGACCTGAATGAGGCGGTCGAAATCGCCAACCGTTTTGCGCCGGAACATCTGACGCTGCTCGACGACGCGACCGGATTGCTGGCTCGCATCGAATCGGCGGGATCGGTTTTTCTGGGCGGCATGAGCCCGGTGGCGGCGGGCGATTATGCGTCGGGCTCGAACCACATTCTGCCCACGGCGGGCGCGGCGCGGATGCGGGCGGGACTGGGCGCGGCTGATTTTGTGAAAACGATTTCCTGGCAGCGTTTGAACCGCGGCGGATTGAAGAAACTGCGGCGCACGCTCACGACGCTGGCGCGCACCGAAGGCCTGACCGCGCACGCGGATTCGGTGGAAGCGAGGTTCCGTGATTGAAGCGCGCAAAGCCGTGCAGCGGCTGAAAAAATATCATCCGCCGATGGAAGGGCGGGGCGGCAAGCTGCGGCTCGACTTCAATGAGAATACGGTCGGCTGCGCGCCCGAAGTGGTGCGGGCGCTGCGGCGGGCGATGAGCGGCGATTGGCTTTCGCGCTATCCGGAATATGAAGAGGCGCGCAAAAAGCTGGCGCGATTTTTCCGCGTCGCGCCGGATGAAATTATTCTGACGAACGGCACCGACGACGCCATTCAGCTGATCTGCAACGCGTTTGTCGATCCCGGCGACGTGCTGGCGGTTCCCGCGCCGACTTTTCCGATTTATGAATTTTTCAACAGCGTGGCGGGCGGCGAAACGGTGCGCGTGCGCTACGACGAAAATTTCCGCCTGCCGATGGACGAAATGATTCGGACCGTCCGCAAGCAGCGGGCGCGCTGGGTGGCGCTGGCGAATCCGAATAATCCCACCGGAACGATAATTCCCCAACGCGCGCTGGCCGCGTTGCTGCGCGCCGCGCCGAAAACGGTGGTTCTGGTGGATGAAGCTTATTACGATTTTTCCGGCGAGACGGCGCTGGGCTGGATTCGCAAATATCCCAACCTGATTGTCACGCGCACGTTTTCAAAAGCCTTCGGCCTCGCGGGCTTGCGCATGGGATGCATCTTCGCCAACCGCGAGCTGGCGGACATGGTGCACCGCGCGCAGAATCCTTTTGCCGCGAATTCAGTGGCGATGGCGGGCGCGCTGGAGGCGGTCAAGCACCGCGCGCACGTGCGGCGCTACGCGCGGGAAATCATCGCCAATCGGAAGCAGCTTACCGGCTATCTGGAAAGCATCGGCCTGGCGTGCGTTCCGAGTTCGGCCAATTTCATTCTGACGCGCGTGGGGCCGCGCGCCCCGGAAATCGCGCGGCGGCTGCGGCGGGAAAAGCTTCTGGTGCGCGACTGGAGTTACGATCCGAAACTGAAAGGCTATCTGCGATTCACCGTGGGCTCGCGCGCGCAGATGCGGCGGCTGGTTCGCGCGCTCGATCGCTACCGGCCGATGATGGAAACGGGCACGGACGGCCGCGCCTGGAAAAATCTCAGAGAATCTTCTTCCACCGGATGGTTTGCATGACGAAGCGCACCACGACAATCGTCCGAAAAACCGCCGAGACGGACATTCGCGCCCGGCTCGCGATTGACGGCCGGGGCCGTTACAAAATCTCCACCGGCATCCGCTTTCTCGATCACATGCTGGAGCTTTTTACGCGCCACGGAGGTTTCGATCTGGAACTGACGGCGCGCGGCGACCTGGATGTTGACCAGCACCACACGGTTGAGGACGTCGGCATCGTGCTGGGCGAAGCTTTCAAGAAAGCGCTGGGCTCGAAGCAGGGCATCAACCGCGCCGGCTACTTCATCATGCCCATGGATGAAACGCTGGCCATCGCCGCCGTGGATTTGAGCGGGCGGGCGTTTTTGGCGCTCGATGCGAAAATCCGCGTGCAAACCGTGGGCGATCTGCAATCGGAACTGCTGGAGGATTTCTTCCAGGCTTTCGCTGCGAGCGCCGCCGCCAACGTTCATCTGAAAATCGCTTACGGCCGCTCCAGCCATCATGGCGTAGAGGCGCTGTTCAAAGCGTGGGCGCGCGCCATGCGCTATGCGTGCTCGCGCGACCGGAGGCTGCGGCGACAGTTGCCTTCCACCAAAGGTCTTCTATGATTGCGCTTCTCGATTATGGCGCGGGCAACGTGGGTTCCGTGCTCAAGGCCGTGCGCTATCTGGGCTGCGAGGCGGAGATTGCTTCCAAACCCGATGTGCTCGCCGCCGCTTCCAAAATAATTTTGCCCGGGCAGGGACATTTCGGCTCGATGATGAAGGGCCTCAATGAGCGCGGCCTGTTTGAGCCGCTACGCAACGCCCTTGCCGCCGGAACGCCTTTTCTCGGAATCTGCCTGGGCCTGCAGGCGCTTTATGAAGCAAGCGACGAAGCGCCGGACGTTCAGGGACTCGGCATTCTTCCCGGCCGCGTGAAAAAGTTCGAAGGCGTCTTTAAAGTGCCGCACCTCGGCTGGAATCAGCTTGAGATTCGGCGGAGCGACGGGCTGCTGCGCGGTGTGCCGGACGGAAGCTACGTTTATTATTGTCATTCGTTTTACGGACCGCCGACGCCGGAGAGCAGCGCCGTGACCAAATACGGGCAGACGTTCTGCGCCGTGGCGGAATGCGACAATGTGGCCGCGGTGCAATTCCATCCCGAGAAGTCGGGTGAAGTAGGCTTAAAGGTTTTGAAGAACTTTCTCGAATCGTAACAAGCCATGTTTGCGAAAAGAATCATTCCGTGTCTCGATTGCAAAGACGGGCGGGTGGTGAAGGGCATCCGATTCGTCGAGCTGCGCGACGCGGGCGATCCGGGCGAGCTGGCCGAAGCTTACAATCGCGAGAGCGCCGACGAACTGGTGATGCTGGACATTTCCGCTTCGCGCGAAGGGCGCGCCACGCTGATGGAGACGGTGCAGCAGGTGGCGAGCCGGCTGTTTATTCCGCTGACGGTGGGCGGCGGCGTGCGGACGCTGGAAGACGCGCTGCGATTGCTTTCCGCCGGAGCCGATAAAGCGGCGATCAACACGGCGGCGGTCGAGCATCCGGAAATTGTTTCGGCGCTGGCGGAACGATTCGGGAGCCAGGCGATTGTAGTGGCGATTGACGCGCGGCGGCGCGCCGCATCGGGCGCGGACGAGAAACCAAGCTGGGAAGTGGTGACTTACGGCGGCTCGCGGCCCACGGGACTCGACGCACTGGAATGGGCGAAGAAGGCGGAGGCGCTGGGCGCGGGAGAAATTCTGCTGACTTCGATGGACGCGGACGGAACGCAACGCGGATTCGATTGCGAACTGACGGCCACGATTGCGCGCGCCGTGCACATTCCGGTCATCGCATCGGGCGGCGCGGGAAGTCCGGAGGATTTTGCCGAGGTTTTTCTAAAGGGCGCGGCGGACGCGGCGCTGGCGGCTTCAATTTTCCATTTCGGCACGCACACGATTCGAAGTCTGAAGGAGCATTTGCGCAGCCGCGGAGTTTCAGTGAGGCTGTGACGGACAAGTTCAGAGTCGAGAGTCGAAAGTTGAGAGTTTTTTGAAAACCTTTCCTTTCGACTCTTAACTCTCGACTCTTGACTCTTTTTTATGGTCATACCCTGCATTGATCTGATGGGCCGGAAAGTGGTGCAGCTTGTCCAGGGAAAGGAAAAGTTCCTGGAACTGCCGGACCCGGTGGCCGTGCTGGAACGCTTCTGCGACTATCCCGAGATTCAGGTGATTGATCTCGACGCGGCGATGGGCCGCGAGGCGCAGTGGGATATCGTGAGCGATCTTTGCCGGCGCAAGCCCTGCCGCGTGGGCGGAGGCATTCGCACCGTGGAACGCGCGCGGGAAGCGCTCGAGAGCGGCGCACTGAAAATGATTGTGGGCAGTTCGGCCTTCACCGGCAGCGGCGTGAATCACGATTTTCTCCGCCAGCTTGCCGCGGCGATTCCGCGCGAGCGAATCATGATCGGCGTGGATTGCTTGGGCGACCGCGTGGCGATCCACGGCTGGAAGGAAACTCTGCCGCTCACTTCGGCCGACGCGCTGCCGCAGCTTGAGCCTTATTGCTCGGAATTCCTGTGCACTTACATCGACGGCGAAGGGAAACTGCAGGGAACCGACATCGAATGGTTTCGCCGGCTGCGCGCCGCCACCAGCCTGCCCATTACGGCGGCGGGCGGAATCACGACGGATGAGGAAATCGCGCAACTCGAAGAGCTGGGCATGAATTGTGCGCTGGGCATGGCGATTTATCGGAAGATGTTTCCGGAATTTTTCTCCCGCTAAAGCACGGCTGCAACGCGGGCCGGGCAAAATCCTTCAAAAATTCGACAGGTAATCGATGGCGGCGCGCTCGGCCCAGCGACCGTCGTCGTTTGGTTGTGAGGCCGCAAGAAATCCGCAGTGGCCGCCGCGCTCGGTTTCCACAAATTCAACGCGAGGATTTGTTTCGAGGCGCGCGCGAGTTTCCGGCAGGATGCGGATAAAGGGATCGTCCTTGGAATGGAGTATGAGCGTCGGTACCTGGATGCAGCCAGCGAGGCGCGAGCTGCGCGCCCGCTCGTAATAGTCGTCGGCGCTGCGAAAACCTCCGCAAGGGCCGACGATGCGGTCGTCAAAATCGTACATGCTGCGAATTCCGCGCAGAATGTGGACGTCGTAAATGTCGGGAAAAAGTTCCGCTTTGCGACGATAGAGCCGGCCAAGCTGCCGGACGAAATGCCGCTCGTAAATGCGATTCCAGCCGGTGTGCAGAGCGCTCGAAGACGCGGCCAGATCCATGAGCGGGCTCACGACGGCGGCGGCGCAAACTTCACGCGGGCCCGAATTGTTTTCTCCCCACTCGCCCAATAATTTCAAAATCATGTTTGCGCCCATGGAATAAGCGGCCAGCGCAATCCTGGGAACACCGTCGGTGGAAATCAGTTCGCGCACAACGGCCGCGACGTCACCGGAAAGCCCGGAGTGGAAAAGCGCGGGCGTCAGCGTTTCCGTGCCGCCGCAATTGCGCATGTTCATGCGAACCACGTTCATGCCCGCCGCCCAGGCGCGCGACGCGAGCCCCACGACCTGCGGAGAATCGCAGGAACCGGCGAGGCCGTGAAGAACGATGACGGTGAGCCGCTGCTGTGACTGCGGCTGCCAGTGGCAGCGGCAGAGGATGCGGACGCCGGGCTCGACTTCGACGATGCGCGGCTCGCCCGCGGGAAGCGTGTTGGGGCGGCGCAGAAAATATCCGGCAAGCGTCTGCAGGTGGCCGCTGGCGAGCCCGCGGCGGGGAATGAACGGTTCGATTTTCAGAATTGGTTTCTCGCCTGGGCACGGCATCATTCCCATTCTAGCGTAGTGCTTCAGAAATATTGGTACGTGCAGCGCGCACGCCGCCGTGCGAGGCGGGCATTGCCGAGCTGAAACTCGGCGCTACATCGATGCGCCGGTATTGCTTTTGAGCGCCCGTATGGTATAAGTAACCCAGCTTATGGCAAGACTACAGCGCGGGGCATTCCATCTTTTCAAGTTTGCGGGCATTGACGTTTTCCTGCACTGGTCGTGGTTTCTGGTGGCGCTGATTGAAATCAACTGGCAGGGAAGAGTGTACTCGTCGCCGCTCTGGAACGTTTATGAGTACCTGGCGCTGTTTGCGATCGTGCTGGTGCACGAATTCGGCCACGCGCTGGCGTGCAAACAGGTGGGCGGCCGGGCGAATCGAATCATGCTGTGGCCTCTGGGCGGAGTGGCGTACGTGATGCCTCCGCAGCGGCCGGGCGCCGTGCTGTGGAGCATCGCGGCGGGGCCGCTGGTGAATGTGGCACTGCTGTTTATTCTGCCGCTGATGGTCAGAGTGGCGTCGATGGAAGGCGGCATGTCGCGCAACATGGACGTGTTCCTGCGCAGGGTCTGGCTGATCAACGTGCTGCTGCTGATCTTCAATCTGCTGCCTGTTTATCCGCTGGACGGCGGGCAGATTCTGCGCGCGCTGCTGTGGTTTCCGCTGGGGCGCATCCGCAGCCTGCTGGTGGCGACGATTATCGGCATCATCGGCGGGGCGGGGCTGATTCTGCTGGCGCTGGTACAGCAATCCGCCTGGACCGGAATCCTGGCCGCGTACATGCTTTTCGTCTGCTGGCAGGGATTGCGCCAGGCGCTGGCGCTGACGCGCACGATGAAAGCTCCGAAGCGCCCGGGTTTTGCCTGCCCGGATTGCAAAACCGGCCCGCCCGTGGGTCCTTACTGGGTCTGCGGCAGGTGCCGGCAAGCTTTCGATACTTTCCAGTCTCAGGCTACGTGCCCTCATTGCTCCAATCATTTTCCCACCACGATGTGCATCAACTGCGGGCATCTGCATCCCTTGAACGAATGGGTTGCGCCGGCTTTCGCGGGCGGCGCGGGTCCAGTGGTGTGACGCGCCTTCCGTAGTTATCGAATCCAGTGCAACCAGAGCGCGCCCATTGCGAGCGTGATCACGGTGATGGGCAGGCCGACGCGGAAGTAATCGCGAAAGGAAATTTGCACGCCGGGCCGGGCGCGCTCCACCACGATGATGTTGGCCACCGAGCCGGTAATGGTCAGATTGCCGGCCAGCGTGCTGGCCATGGCCAGCATCAGCCAGCCGGTGTGCGGGCTGGCAAAACCGGGGACGGTTGATTTGAGCAGCATGACGGCCGGCACGTTGCTCACCAGATTGGAAAGCGCGGCGACGGCGACGGTAAAAACGGCGGCGTTCTGGAAGTGCGCGGATTTTGCCGCGCCCAGCAGAAGATTGAGCAGGCCGCTCGACTCCGCTCCACCCACGATCACAAACAAACCAACGAAGAAGACGAGCACGCCCCAGTCCACCTGGCGATAAACCGCTTCCGGTTCGTGAGTGCGGGTGATGAGCATGAATGCCGCTCCGAGGGCCGCAACCAGAGCAGGCGGCGCTCCGGCCAGGAATCCCGCCAGCACACACGCCACGACAATCGCGGGCTTGATCAGGCGCGAGCGGTCGAGCGGCGGCTCGGAAGCGGGGACCTCCGGCTGAAAGTCCATTTGCCCTTTGCGGAAGAAGGTCCAATGCAGCACCAGCCAGCAGACCATCAATCCGCCGAAGGCGACCGGAGCCAGTTGAAACAGAAAAGAACGGTAGCCGATGCCGGAATACGATCCGATCAGCATGTTCTGCGGATTGCCGGTGATGGTGGCGACGCTGCCGATGTTGGAAGCCGTGGCCACGGCCAGCAAATAGGGCAGCGGTTTGGAGCGTGTCCAGCGGGCCGCGGAAAGCACGAAGGGAACCATGGCGAGGCAGATGATGTCATTCACGAAAAAAGCCGAGAGAAGTCCGCAGGTGAAAATCACCATGGGCAACAGATGATGAGGCTTGAGGCGGGTGAGCACCAGGCGCGTGATCCATTCGAAAAATCCCGACTGCCGCAGATAAGCGACGATGAGCATCATCGAGAAGAGCAGGACGATGGTTTTGAAATCAACCAGGCGCAGCACGTCAGCGGCGGGCACGATTCCGAGCGCCACCATCAGGACCGCCCCGATGACGGCGGCGCCCGGACGGTCAATCTTCATCCCCGGAAATTTGCCCAGTGCGAAAACCACGTAGCTGGCGAGAAAGATCGCGCCGGCGGCGACGATTGGAAATTCGGAGAGCGCGGCGGAATGAAAGTGGTGCATCGGATTATGCAGGCTGATGACCGCTTTCCGGCCTGGCTGATTTTAACCTGAGAAGCCGGCGCGGTCGAGCCGCGGGGCGGCCGCGATTTTCAAGGGCTGATACAATGGTGAATCTTCAGCATGGGCAAAGTTCTGATCGTTCAGCACGTGGATTGCGAAAAGCCGGGGCTGATTCGGCGCGAGCTGGAAGCGCGAAAAATCGCGGCGGAATCGATTCGCGTATTTGAAGGGCAAACCGTGCCGCGCGAAATCGGCGACGCAGCGGGGCTGGTGGTGATGGGCGGGCCGATGGGCGTTTATGAAAGCGGCCGCTTTCCGTTTCTTGCGGATGAAATGCGGCTGATTGAGAACGCGCTGCGCGGCGGAAAGCCCGTCCTGGGCGTTTGCCTGGGCAGCCAGTTGCTGGCCGCGGTTCTGGGATCGAAAGTCGCGGCGGGCCGGCAAAAGGAAATCGGATGGTTCGCGGTAACGCTATCGGAAGCCGCCGCGAGCGACCGGCTGTGGCAGGGAATGCCGCGAACTTTCACGGCTCTGCACTGGCATGGCGACGTTTTTGATTTGCCGCGTGGCGCGGAACATCTGGCGTCGTCGGAATTGACGGCGTGCCAGGCGTTTCGCTTTGGGGAAAACGCTTACGGCTTTTTGTTCCACATCGAGGCCACCCGGGAAACGCTCGGCGGCATGACGAACGCTTTTCCGGAAGAGCTTGCCGCGGCGGGCACGAGCGGCGACCGGATTCTTGAGCAATCGAAGCAGCATCTGCCGGCGCTTGCGGGAATCGCGCAAAAAGTCTTCGGACGATGGGCGGAAATGCTCGATTGAATCCCGCCGCAACCGCGGCGCGCCTGCCGCGCCGACTTCCATGCAACAATGAGTGAGATGCCATCTTCCTCCCAGCGCGGCGAGCCTCGGCCTTCGAGCGGACTCGTGTGGCTGACGCTGCTCAGCCTGGACGCGCCCGTGGTGGCCGTGCTCTGGCAGCGGCTTTTTGCGCGATGCCTGGACGTGCGCGTGGACTGGTGGGTGACCTCAGCGCTCGCCATCGCGGTGTGGCTGCTTTACGTGGTGGATCGGATTCTCGACAGCCTGCGCGCTCCCGCCAGGGTTCCGGAGCCGCTGCGCCACCGCTTCTATCGAGCCTACTGGCGATGGTTCCTTGCTCCCGTCGCAGTGGCGCTGGGGTTTGAGGCGTGGCTCGCGCTGGCGCGACTGCCATCGCACACGGTTTCAACCGGGCTGATGCTGGGGCTGGCGGTGGGCGTCTATTTCTTTTCCGTTCACTTCCGGCCGCGGGCGGGCGAGTCGCGGCTTCCCAAGGAACTTGTCGTCGCCGTGCTGTTCGCCGCGGGAACCAGCTTTCCCGTCTGGCAGGGAATGGGCGGCGCGCACGCGCGAATGATCATCCCGCTGCTGATTTTCGCCGCGCTGTGCTGGGCCAATTGCGCGGCCATCGAATATTCGGAAATCGAGCCGCAGGCGGGAGCGAAAGAACAACTCGCGAATCCGGCCGAAGCGGACGGAAGCGAATCGGAAGAACCCGGCGCCGAGGACGGACTTCATCCCTCAACCGTGTGGATTGGAAAGCACCTGCAGGCGGCCGGCCTCGCGGTGGGAATCGTGGCGCTGGCGCGAATGGTGATTCCGTGGGCGGGCGCGGCGTGGCCGCTCTACGCGGCGGAAGCGCTGAGCGCCGCGGCCATGATTGCCGTCGCCCGAGGCTCCGGCCGAATGCGGCACGATCTGTTTCGCGTGCTGATGGACGTGGCGCTGTTCACGCCGGCGATTTTTCTGGCAGTTCTTGCGGCAAGGTGAAACGGCCCGGCGCACACATCTCAACGATAGCGATAGATGAGCCAACCGCCAAAATTGACACTTGACATTTTCAAATAATCCACTACCATATGGTTGTGGATTTATTGGGGACAACATTTGCGGCTTTGTCTGATCCAACCCGGCGGGCGATGATCGAACGGCTCTCCCACGGGCCTTCCTCCGTGCATGGATTGACGGAGCCGTTTGCGCTCTCGCAGCAGATGATTTCCAAACATATTGCCTGCCTGGTGCGGGCGCGGATTGTGATCAAGCGGAAGCGTGGACGGGAGAGCGTGTGCACGCTCAGGCCGGCGGCGATCAAGACGGTCAGCGACTGGGCCGTTTATTATCGCCGGTTCTGGGAAGAGAGTTTCGACAAGCTGGAGGCGGTTGTGACTGAAATGAAAAAAACGGAGGCGAGAGATGGCAGAAAAAACGGCAAATGAAGTTGACCGGATGGTTGTGACAAGAGTTTTTGATGCTCCACGCGAACTGGTTTGGAAGGCGTGGACAGACCCGAAATATGTGATGCAGTGGTGGGGGCCGAAGGGTTTTACCGCGCCTGTATGCAAGATGGATTTTCGCGTGGGAGGAAAATTCCTCTGCTGCATGAGAACGCCGGACGGGCAGGAGTTTTGGAATGCCGGTGAATACCACGAAATCGTTCCGCACGAGAAGATCGTTTCCTCGATGTACTTTTCCGATGCGGAAGGCAACAAGGTTGAGCCTGAGCACTATGGAATAGAACATGAGGCCGTGGAAGGCGCGTACGATGTGACTCTTTTTGAGGATTTCGGAAACGGCCGGACCAAGCTCACGTTCATCGGCAATGAGACTATGGAGAACGCGAAAAATAGCGGTCAACTCGAGGGCTGGAACCAGATCCTCGACAAGGTTGCCGAAGTTCTTGCCGGACTGGCGCAGGCGAAATAAAGGCCGAAGCAGGGATGATCGGGTAGCGCTACTTGCTCGTGGCACGGCCATCCTGGCCGTGACCGGACACGGGCGGGACGCCCGTGCCACGGCCGACCCATTTCCAGTCTCGTAGCGCAGACCGCCGGTTTTGCGGTCTGCGGCCTTCGGAAATCTCACAGAGGAACCGCGGACCGCAAAACCGGCGGTCTGGGCTACTGGCTCCGCGCTACCCCGCTATCCGTTCGCGTTGCTGTCGGCCTCTACCTGACGCGCGGTCTCGTGGTCCAGGTTAAAGCCCAAAGATTGGGCCTCGCGCTGGAGGCTACCCATCTCCGTCAACGTACTTTGGCCCGGCGGATATCCATCGACAGCAGCCCTGTTGACCGCCTGCATCCCTTCCAAATTTCGCGAGACGAGCAGGTCGATAGGTCTGATTCTTAGCCTTGTCACGTTTCGCTTCTCCTTTAAGCAGACGGGCGCGGCGGCCTGCGGGTGTGGCGTCCCGCCGGCGCGCCCGTCGTGGGGCGGGACGGCAACAAGGTCGGCAAGGTCCTCCAGTTGGCGCAGGCTCAGTGTTCCCAGCAGGACGTGCACTGGACAGCCCGCGCCGAGCTCAGGGTACGCCGACTCCCGTACCAGCACATCAAGCGCTAGCCTGTCCGGTCCGGACGCCTCCTCATGCCAGGCGCTAACTAGGCGCAGGAGGCTCTGTCTTATGTAGATGGCCTCTATCTCGGGCGAGCAATAGAAAATATACACCTGCTTTCCGTCAATTGTTCCCTGCGCGATGTCGTATTTTCTAGACTTTCGAAATTCTATGTAGCCGCGCTTGAATTTTCGCGTCCAAGGCGCGCTGCGGTAAATGTAGTCATTCGTCTTAAATAGAAAGTTTGCACATCTTGCATCTGGATGATCTCCCACAACTACGACTCGCTTTTTCCGCCCTCCCAGTTCCCAGAAATTCGTTACACAGGCGTGCCATGTGTTGAAGCAGCTAGACATTTTCGAAATCCTCCGTATTAAGTTTCACTACAATAGGGACTCCAAAGAGCACGAGCCCCTATATATAGGCGGCGTCGCCCGGAGCAATTCCGCGCCTAATATTGGGATTTCTTAAAGTGGGATTTTTTAAATCAAAACAGCGAGATATATTGGGCGAGGTTTAATATTTTCATCCTTGGTCCCGTGCAGTTGGGTTCGTTCACCTCTCGGCGTGGCCGCGCCATGGGACCGAAGGCCACCAACGCGCTGTGACCTTAGCACGTGGTCGTGCAACATTCAAGAACGCTTTTCGGCTGCCAAAAAAGAATTTATTTCCTGCGCGGGCAATGTCGGATGGTAGCGCCGGGCTTGAAAAGCGCTGCCCCTTCTGCCCCCACCTCCGCGCCTACTCAACGTAAATGCGGGGCACGCGTTTGCCGATGGAGCAGAGGACTTCATAGGGGACGGTGCCGAGGGTCTGGGCGATTTCGAGCGCGGTAATCGAGCAATGCTGGGAGCGGCCGAGCAGGATGACTTCCTCGCCGATGTCCACGCCGGGAATGTCCGTGACGTCCATCAGGCAAAGGTCCATGGAGATGTTGCCCACTAGGCGCGCGTAACGGTCGCGCAGGATGGCGCGGCCGCGGTTGGAGAGCGCGCGGCTCAAGCCGTCGGCATAACCGACGGGCACGGTGGCGATGCGCGACGGGCGGCGCGTGTGGAAGGCGCCGCCATAGCCGAGCGGCGTGCCGGCGGGAACATCCTTCATGTAAACCACGCGAGATTTGAAAGTCAGAATGGGCTCAAAGGCGGAAAGGTCGGGAGCAACTTCATTCGCGCGCGGATGGATGGGCACGCAATAGCCGTAGAGCAGCGCTCCTGCTCGAACCATATTCTCGCCCGCCACGGCGCAACCGGTCGCGAGCGCGGCGCTGTTTGAAACATGAATCAGTGTGGGGTCGCAGCCGAGCGAGCGCAACTGGGCGAGGCCTTTTTGGAATCGTTCAATCTGATCATCCGTCTGCGTGGCGATGCGATCCTCGGCGGAGGCGAGATGCGAGAAGAAGCCTTTCATTTCGAGGCCGGGAAGCTCGCGGTAACGCTCGACGAATGCGGCCAGGCGATCGGGCGGAAGACCCAGACGGCCGAGGCCAGTATCAATCTTCAAATGGAATTCAATGGGGCGGCCGGCGCGGCGGGCGCATTCGGCGTAAGTATCGAGGCGCGCGGTGGAGGAAACCGAAGGCGTCAGATCGTACTCGATGAGGTCGGCGGGATCGCTCATGTAAAGGCCGCCGAGCAGAAGAATGGGCAGGCGGATTCCGGCGGCGCGCAGTTCCAGCGCCTCTTCCACCGTGGCCACGCCCAGCCAGTCGGCTCCGGCTGCGGCCAGTTCCTGCGCCATGGGAACCGCGCCATGGCCGTAAGCATCGGCTTTGACCACGGACATCACCTTGCGTTCCGCGGCCAGGCGGCGCACGCGATCAAAGTTGCGGCGCAGGCCGGATAGTGAAATTTCCGCCCAGGTGGGACGGAGAAGCTTCGTGGCTGGAGCCGTGACGGGCACGATTGGATTATGAATGATGAAGGGCGAATTGTGGAACGAAAAAAGGAATGCGACGGTCGGCGGCCTCGACTTGCTCATTTCAATCGTCAGGGCACGGTTTTAACCGTGCCAGCCAGCCCGCCGCAGCCGGGCGGCTTCAGCCGCTGAAAGACCCCAGGGGCTAAAGCCCCTTGCGCGCCGACGCGATCGGCACGACTGAAGTCGTGCCCTGACGAAACCTGCCGGAAGTCTTGCTGGAGTTTCCCGATTCCTGCCCTGCAATGGGGCAATTTTGGGGTTGACCCTTCAGAGGCCGCAAACGTAGAATCAAAATCTACCGGGTTCGCTCTTCCGAGGGGCTGGAGGAGCGGACGCAACTTGCCATTTGAGGGTTAATGGCTTCGAAAAGAGCGAAACTTATCTGTCTGGTGGGGCTGGCGCTTGCTGCGGCCTCGTGCAATCAGGCTCCCGTCCGCAGTTCGGCCAAGATTCCAACGCCTCCGCCGCCTTCAGTTCAGGCCCTGCCCGCGCGGCAGGCCGCTCCTGCCGTGAAAGCCGCTGAAGAATTGCCCAATGTTCTTCCCTCCGAAGCCGTTACGGACCTGATTGCAAAAGTTGACGCGCTTTATCAGCAGGGATTGAAAGATTACCAGGCGGGGAACCTGGAGAAATCGAAGCAGGAATTTGACTCGGCGCTGAGCGCGCTGCTTGAGTCGAATTTGGATATTCGCGGCAACGACCGGCTGAACGCCGAATTCGAAAAGCTGGTGGACGGAACTTCAGGAGTGGAACTTGCGGCGGCCGGAGACGGCAGCACGCTCAGCGAGCACCAGTACGAACCGTCTCCCATTGAATCCTTCGCCAATCTGACTTTCCCGGTTGATCCGAACGTCCGCCTTCGCGCGCAAAGCGAGCTTCGGTCGCTGCGGTCGGACATTCCGCTGGTCTCGAACGACATTGTGGACGGCTACCTGACTTATTTTCAGGGGCGCGGCCGGGACTTTATCGAAAAAATTCTGCGCCGCCGCGAACTTTACCAGCCGCTGATATCGAAAGTTCTGCGGCAGCAGGGTCTTCCTCAGGATTTGATTTATGTCGCCGCGGGCGAAAGTGCCTTCAATCCTTTCGCGGTTTCCAGCGCCGGCGCGCGCGGCATCTGGCAGTTCATGTACGGCACGGGAAAGCTTTACGGCCTGAAGCGAAACCGCTGGGTGGATGAGCGGCAGGACCCGCAGAAATCCACGGAAGCGGCGGCGCGCCACCTGAAGGATCTTTATCAGCAATTCGGCGACTGGTATCTGGCCATGGCCGCCTATGACAGCGGCTCGCTGACGGTGCAGCGGGCCATCGAGCGGACGGGCTACGCGAATTTCTGGAAGCTTCGCGAACTGAACGCCCTGCCTTCGGAGACGGAAAACTACGTGCCCATCTTCCTGGCCACGGCCATGATCTGCAAGGATCCGCAGGCCTACGGATTCACGGTTGATCCGGACCCGCCGCTGCAGCCGGACCACGTCGAGATCAAATCGGAGACGGACCTTCGCCTGGTGGCGGAGCTGATCAATCATCCCGCGCAGGATCTGATCCGTCTGAACCCAAGCCTGCTGCGCTGGACCACTCCGGGCGAGACTTCCGATTTTACTCTGAACCTTCCGCACGGAACCAAAAAGGAGTTCGAGCAGAAAGTTGCCGCCATCCCGCCCTCCAAGCGCCTCTGGTGGCGCGCTCACAGGCTGGAAGCGGGCGAAACTCTGGCGAGCCTGGCGCGGCAATACCATATTTCCAAAGTTTCACTGGAACGCGCCAACCGGATTGCAAAGAACGATCCTCCCGAGCCGGGCAAGCTGATTCTGTTGCCGCTTCCGCCCTATCGCGAATCGCTTTCGCGCGACTATCGAGGCGGCCCGCGTCGCCTGATGCGATACCGGGTTCGCCGCGGCGACACGCTGGACGCCATCGGCGACCGCTTTGAAGTCAAGGTGTCTGAAATCCGTCGCTGGAATCATTTGCGCAGCTCGCGGATCATCGCGGGCCACTCGTTGCGCCTGTACGTTCCGATTCGCGGCGCCAGGACCTATCGTTCGAGTTCGGAAGAAGGCCGCATCCTGTGGTATCGGGTGAAAGCCGGCGACACGATTTACGATTTGGCCCGGCGTTACGGAATCAGCGAGTCCGATCTGAAGCGATGGAACGGGCTCTCCAGCTCGGTTCTCTCCATCGGCCAGCGGCTGAAGATCTACGTTCGCTCCCGCAAGGATTCCTGAGCTTTCCCCTGTGAATGCCGAGGCCGAAAGGCCCGTCCCGGGGGTTGAAATGGCCGCCCGCAGACCCCCCTCCGTTTGCCCTTGACAGAACAAAAGCAGTGGTATAAATCTGCCGCTTGGGGCCTTTGCGGAAGGGCGCGGCCGGGTATCAACGCCCACGACAAACGAGCCCGGAGATAGTCCGAGGAGGATCACATGCCATTCGATGACGAGCAGGATTCCGGCAACGAGCTGGAAGATTACGGAGAGGAAATCTCCTCCGATTATCGTGAAGAGGAAGAAGAGGGCCTCGGCGAAGAATCCGAGGAGCTCGAGGAAGAGCTGAATTACGAGTCCGAAGAAATCGCTCCCGTGGCGGAGTTCGAGGCGCGCACCGCGGCTCCGCGCGGGGCAAAGCCGGCCCCGCGCCGTCCTGCCGGCCGCTCCAAGCCGGCCGCCCGGAAGGCCCCGAAACCGGCCAAGCCGAAGAAGGCGGCCAAGCCGAAAAAGGCTGCTAAGAAGGCCAAGAAGGCCGCTAAGCCAAAGAAGGCTGCCAAAAAGGCCGGCAAGCGGCCAGCCCCGAAAAAGAGAAAGAGACGATAGCCTCCAGGCGGGATCCCGTCAGGCCGGGTTGCGTCCTGAGCGAAGGAGGGATTCGCTTCGGGGGACGTCCGCCCACCAGCCGCTCCTCCCGCGCGCTCGCTTCCACGCCTCGTGCAGGCCTTGCATAAGATACAATAATCCCGACAAGGGGACGAGGCGTGCTTGCGCACTCAAACTTGGAATCTCTCAACCAGCCGGAGAGGACCGGAGCAGCCGGCGAACGGCCCGGCCTTCCTGTGCCCGCGAAGGTGCAGGCGGTTGAATTTATCCGGCCGATGCGCGGCGCCTCGCGGCCTTTCCTGATGCGCTGCGACGACGGCAGGCTCTACGTCGTCAAATTCCGGAACAACCCCCAGCACGTTCGAGTTCTCGCGAATGAGATGCTGGCCGCGCGCCTGGCGCGGCTGGTGGGATTGCCGGTGCCGGAGCGGGCGCTGGTTGAGGTTCCGGAAAACCTGATTGAGGGCAATGCGCAGCTTCGCTTTGAGACGGCGGAAGGCAGCCGCCCCTGCGAGCCGGGAGTGCATTTCGGCTCGCGATTCCCGGATTCCTCCGGTCCCGTGCTGGTGGTGGATTTTCTTCCCGACCGCCTGCTGAAGCGCGTGCGCGATCTGAAGACGGTTTTCCCCGGCGCGTACGTTCTGGACAAATGGACGTGCAACTGCGACGGCCGCCAGGTGATTTTCCACCGCGCCGAAGATTCGCCCGGGCGCGAATATTCCGCCACGCTGATTGACCACGGTTTCTGTTTTAACGACGGCGAATGGAATTTTCCCGACAGCCCGATTCGCAGCCTGTATCCTCGCCGCCTGGTTTATGAGAGCGTGCGCGGATTGCGGGCTTTCGAGCCGTACCTTTCAAAAATCGAAAACCTGGACCCCGGCGAATTGGAGGCCGGGGCCGCGGAAATTCCCGACGACTGGTGCGGCGAGCAGGCCGCTTTGCTGCCGGAACTGCTGGAGCGGCTTTACGAGCGGCGGCGGCGCGTGCGGCAGCTTATTATTGACGCCAAGAACAGTTCGATGCGGCCGTTTCCGAATTGGCGGTGAGCGGACGCCCCGCGCAGCTTGCGCGGCAGCCCGCCGGAAAATCGAGTGAAGGTTATGCCGGACGAGAAAAATATGAAGGAATGCAGCCTTTACCTGGTGCACTACGTTCCGGATCTGGTGCGCGGTGAGTTTCTGAACATCGGACTGCTTCTGCACAGCCCGGAGGAAAAATTCCTGGGCTGCCTGTTCACCGAGGATCTGCGCCGCGTGAGACGCTTTCATCCCAAAGCCGACCTGGATTTTCTGCGCGAGCTGCAGCAGGACTTCGACCGGCAGATTGACGAGCATTCGGCGGACCTGGACGAATACGTGCGGTGGATGAACGATTCGTTTTCCAACCTGATTCAGCTTGCGCCTCCGCGCATCTGCCTTCTGCGCGACCCGCAGGCGGAAATCGGAACGCTCTTCGAACGATACGTGGGCCCGCGCGCGGAAGGATCGCTCGCGCCGGATACGCGATTGCGCGTCAAGCAGCGGCTGACTTCCGCGCTGGTCCATGCGGGCGCCTGGGGAAGGCTCGAGAAGCGCATTCCCGCCGAGCGCTGGACTCATGCCGGCGATCCCTTCGCGTTTGATTTCCGGAACCGCACGGCGCAGATTGAAGGCCGTCCGAACGGACACATCAAGCTGATTCACGCCCTTTCTCTTCGCCGCGACGCCGAGCTGGCCAAGGTTCTGGTTTACACCCTGGAGCGCGTTCAAAAGCAGGAGCCGGCTGAGTTGACGGCCGTGGTGGAAGGTTTTGCCGAGCCCGGCGACGAGCCTGCGGCGTTGTCGCAGAAGATTCTCGAAGAACGCGGCATCGCCCTCCAGCCGCTCGCTCAGGTTGATGAATTTGCGCGAACCGTCTCCGGCGAGCTGGCGCCTTGAAATGACGACGCCTTCAAAGCCGTTTCTGCTGGAAGTCGAATGCTACGCCGGCTACCGCGCCGATGAGCGGCCGCTGCGATTCCGCATCCGGGCCCGGAGCACGGAGACGCGCGAGGTGGCCCAGGTCCTTGACCAGTGGTACGGCCAGCATTTTCGATCCTTCAAAGTCGTGGCGGATGACGGAAACGTTTACATCCTCCGCCACAGCGAGCCGGAAGACGTCTGGACGCTCGATTCCTTCAGAAAGGGAAGCGGAGGATGAGCGCCGCCGCCGCGCTTATGAATTTCTCCGCGACTCATGCTTAAATGGATAGGAAGGATGGAAGGACCGGAAATTTCCACGGCCGGATTGACGGATCAGCATGAAGAAGGGGGAAATCATCATTTCACTGGTGCTCGCAGGCATGGTGATGCTCGTCTTCATCCTGCTGCAGCAAAAGTGGCAAAGTCCGAGTCTTGAAGAAGTCGCCACCTCCGCGGAAAAGTATCTTCTTCGCAAGACGGGCGGACCGGAGCCTCTGCCGCAAATTCAAGGCTACGAGCGCGTCAAGGAGTATGTCATTGACCGCGACCTGCGGGCCGCGCTTTACCGCTCGAACGCCGTGACCCTGGGCTTCGCGCCGGGCCGGTTGGTGATCTATGACCAGTCCGCGGAGCCCGTCTTTCAGCTTCCCACCCTCGAAGGCGCGCGTGAAACGTGGACGGCCATTTATGATTTTAACGGCCACCAGGGTCTTCCCGCCGCCAACGTTCATCCCCGCCCGCTTTACCTGCGCGACCTTACCGGCAACGGCAAGCCTGACATTCTGATCGGCCAGTATTCGGGCGGAAACAAATGCTGCACAACGGTGAGCCTGCTTGAGCTCGCCGCGGATTCTCTCCGGCCCATCGGCCGCGTTGAAGGTCTGGACGGCTGGCCGTTCGCGGGGCTGGAAATCCGCCGCATCGGCCCCGGATCCGTCTGGGAGCTGATTGCCCGGCGTCCCCAGGTGACGGCTTGCGGCGGGCGAGATGACGCTCCCGATACCATCGCCATCTACGGCTATGCCAACGGCACGTACCAGGATCAGACTTCCACGTTCGCGGAATATATCCAGGGCGTTCTGCAGACGGATCTGGCCCAATGGTCGCGCGAGAAAATGCCCTCGCTGCGGCTGCTTCAGACGCTGGCGGTGCTGAACGCTCAATTGGGCCAGGCGAATCGCGCCAAGAAATTTTTCTCGGAGAATCTCGCCCGCTTCCTGCCCGGTATGAAAGCTCAGGGCGCCGATCCCAAGGCCTGCCTGGATGACGTGAACGCGCTGATCGACCGCATCGCAAGTCCTTCTTCTTGAAAAGGGATTCAGACAGGACTGCGCTTTCTATTGGCAGTGACGGGAAGGTTTTCTGCTATCGAGCCGCGGTGAATTGCGACTTTTTTCAGGCGGGCCTTACAGCACAACCTCGTCCCAGTTCTCCAGGCCGGACTTGATGCGCGCCATGAACTGGTCGGCGACCGCGCCGTCAATGATGCGGTGGTCGAAGGAAAGCGCCAGATAAACCATCGGCCTGATGGCAATGGCGTCCTGGCGCACGACGGGACGTTTTTCAATCGCGCCCACGCCCAGTATCGCCACCTGCGGCTGATTGATGATTGGCGTGCCGAACAGGCTTCCAAAAACTCCCGGGTTGGTGATGGTAAAGGTTCCGCTCTGGACTTCATCCACGCTGAGGTGCTTGGTGCGCGCCCGCTCCGCCAGGTCCTGCACGGCGCGCGCGATGCCCAGAAAGTTTTTCTCGCCTGCATGCGGAATCACGGGAACAATCAGCCCGGTTTCCAGCGCCACCGCCACGCCCACGTTCACGTCGCGCTTGTAAACGATGTTGGTCCCGTCCACGGAGCTGTTCAGAATCGGGAATTCTTTGATCGCCTCGACCGCAGCGCGGACAAAGAAAGGCGTGTAGGTCAGCTTCAGGCCGTGCCGCTTTTCGAATTCCGCCGCGTTCCGCGCGCGGACTTCCGCAACGCGGGTCATCTCCACTTCGAAAACCGTATGGACATGCGCGGAAGTTCGCTTGCTCGCCGCCATGTGCTCGGCGATTTGCCGGCGCATCGGAGTCATCGGCACCACGTGCGTCGAATCCGTAAAGACGATTTCCGGAGCGCGCGCCGGTTGAGGCTTGGCCGCCCGAGCGGCAGGAACTTCTTCCGCAAACGGCGAGGGCACTCCACCGCCTCCGTCGCGAGCTTCGACGTAAGCAAGAATGTCCTTCTTGCTCACCCGCCCGCCAACACCTGTGCCGCGGACCTTCGCCAGGTCCACGCTATTCTCATCCGCGATGCGCCGCACGAGCGGTGAAGTCCGAACCTTCTCGTCACCGGCGCGTCGCGGCGCGGGTTCGGGTTCCGCCGCCGCAGGAGCAGGCGCTTTCTGCGGTTCCGTCTTTCCTTTTGCAGGAGCAGTTGCTGGGGCTGCACCCTTGGCCGCGCCTTCGCCGTCAATCACGGCCACGACGGTGTTGACGGCGACGGTTTCATTCTCGTTCACCAGAATTCCGGTCAGCACGCCCGCCGCGGGCGAAGGAATTTCCGCGTCCACCTTGTCCGTGGTGATTTCAAAAAGCGGCTCGTCGCGCTCGACGCGATCGCCGATTTTCTTGATCCACTTGGTGATGGTTCCTTCCGCGACGCTTTCCCCCATCTGGGGCATGATCACGTTCGTAGGCATATTGTTACCTCGTCAAATCCTGAATCGCTCAGTATGCAGCCAATTTCCTCGCCGCCTCCGCCACCTTCTTCGCGTTGGGCAGGAAATATTCCTCCAGGGGCGGAGAAAACGGAACCGGAGTATCCGGTGAAGTCACGCGCACAATCGGTCCGTCCAAATCTTCAAATGCTTTTTCGGCAATCACAGCCGCCAGCTCGCCGGCCATGCCTCCGGTCCGCGTGTCCTCATGCAGCAGCAGAACTTTGTTCGTTTTCCGCACGCTTCGCAGCACCGATTCCTCATCGTAGGGCAGCAGGCTGCGCAGGTCAACGACTTCGAGCGAGATGCCCTCTCCGGAAAGCGCTTCCGCCGCTTCGAGCGCCGTCCAGACCATCGCGCCGTAAGTGATCACGGAAATGTCCGAGCCTTCGCGCGCCAATCGCGCCTTGCCGATGGGCACAATGTAATCTTCCTCCGGCACATCATCCTTGATGCGCCGGTAAAGGAATTTGTGCTCGAAAAAAATCACCGGATTGTCGTCGCGAATCGCCGCTTTGATCAGCCCCTTGGCGTCGCGGGCGGTTGCAGGCGCCACCACTTTCAGTCCCGGCGTGTGCACAAACCACATTTCGTTCGACTGCGAATGGAACGGTCCGCCGTGCACTCCCGCGCCCGAGGGCCCGCGAATCACCAGCGGCACCGCCGGCCCCCAGCGGTAATGCAGCTTGGCGGCCATGTTCACAATCTGGTCGAAGCCGCAGGAAATAAAATCCATGAATTGCATTTCCGCCACCGGCCGCATGCCCATCAGCGCCGCTCCCACCGCCGCGCCCACGATGGCTGATTCAGAAATCGGCGTGTCCACCACGCGGACTTCGCCGAACTTTTCCATCATGCCCGCCGTCACCTTGAACGCTCCGCCGTATGCGCCGATATCTTCGCCCAGCAGGAAGACGGAAGGATCGCGCTCCATCTCTTCCCAGATTCCCTGGCGAATCGCTTCAAGATAAGTCAAGGTCGGCATAAGCGCCTCACTTCCAGTGGTTCGTCATTCTTTCTCTGCATGTTCGGTGCCCGCAATCGGCGAGCCGGTTGTCGGCGATTAAGTTTTCCACCAGCAATCCGGCCCGCAATAAACGCCTTCCGCGGCGCTCGAGCCTTCCGGCATGGGGCTGGCGTCGGCCAGCGCCACGGCCTGGTCGATTTCGCGATTGATTTGCGCGTCGAGTTCTTTGATTTGTTTGTGAGTCAGCACGCGCCGCCCAAGCATAGTTTTTTCCAGCCGCGCGATAGGATCTTTCTTTTTCCACTGCGCAAAAAGTTTTTCCGGCACGTACTCGGCCGCGTCGTGCGCCGAGTGGCCGGTCATGCGGAAAGTTTTGCATTCGATAAAGCTCGGCCCCCGGCCGCGCCGCGCGCGCGCAATCGCCTGCGCCACAACTTTGTAAACGGCCAGCACGTCATTCCCGTCCACTTTCACGCCCGGCATGCCGTAAGCCGGCCCGCGGTCGGCAAGATCCTTGACGGCATATTGCAGATTAGTGGGAGTCGAATACGCGTAGGCATTGTTGTTGCAGATGAAGATGGCCGGATGTTTTTGCACCGCCGCCAGGTTCATCGCTTCGTGGACGTCGCCGCGGCTCGTCGTGCCTTCGCCGAAAGTCACCAGCGCAACGTTTCCTTTGCCGCGCCGCTTGAGCGCCATCGCCACGCCGCATGCCACGGGGCAGGTATCGCCCAGATGCGAAATGATCGGAATCAACCCGCGCCGCATGTCTCCGAGATGAGTAGTATTCTCGCGGCCGCGCGTGGGTCCGCCGGCGCGGGCCATCCAGTTGCAGAACATTTCCTGCAGGGAAAAGCCTCGCATCAGGTAGGCGGCGAAGTCGCGATGATTGGGCAGCATCACGTCGCCCGCTTCAAGCTGAATCGCCGAGCCCACGGCAATCGCTTCCTGCCCGCGGCCCACGTACACGCCGCCCACGATTTTCCCCTGGCGATAGAGCACTTGCTCGATGCGCCACTCCGCCGCGCGCGCCAGCTTCAGGTAATAGAGCATGCGCTCGAGCATCGCGGCCTTGGGCTGCCCGGAATTTGCGTGCTGCCTTGCTTTTGCCATCGATTCTCTCGACGCGGCACATCGCTGTGAGCAATCCGCCGATCGATCCTTTGTGGTTTTCCCTCAGCCTGCTGACGGCTCAACCCACACCGGCCGCGCTGCGCTTTCGGGCGGCGGCAACGGGCTCGATTCGGAAAAAGCCACGTCCTCGCGGATTTCGTTGTCGATACGGGCTTCGATTTCGGTTTTCTCCGCCGCCGTCATCATCTTCTTTGCGGAAAGATATTTTTCAAATCGTGAAATGGGATCCTTCTTCCGCCACGCGGCAAGCAATTTTGCCGGCATGTAGCGCGCGTCATCGTGTTCGGCGTGGCCCTTCATGCGCATTGTGTGACACTCCAGAAGAAACGGCCCCTCGCCGCGCCGGGCATGAGCGGCGGCTTTTTGGGCCGCTTCGTAAACTACAACCACGTCGTTGCCGTCCACGCTCGCGGCGCGAACGCCGTAGCCCGCGGCGCGTTCCGCCATGCTCCTGACGGCCATTTGCTTCGCCGTCGGAGTCGAATACGCCCAACCGTTATTTTCCGCGATGATCACGAGCGGCAGCTTGCGCACGGCGGCAAAATTCAATCCTTCATGGAACGATCCGGTGCTCGATCCGCCGTCGCCGATGTAGCAGCAGACGATGTGTTTCTCGCCGCGCATTTTCATGGTCAGGGCGACGCCGGCGGCGACGGGAATCGTTTCACCCAGCATGCTGATGGGGGCCAGCACGCCGCGCTTGAGATCGCCGAAATGCGTGTTGGCGTCGCGACCGCCTGTCGGTCCATCCTGCCGCGCCATGTATTGCAGAAAAACGTCGCGAGGCCGGAAGCCGCGCACCAGCATCGTGCCCACGTTGCGAATCAGCGGCGAGATAAAATCTCCCGCGTCAAGCGCCCGCGCCGTGCCCACGGAAATCGCTTCCTGGCCGAGCGAGGAATAAACTCCGCCCACCACTTTGCCCTGCCGGTAGAAGTTGACCAGTTGTTCGTCAACGCGGCGGTTGAGGCGCAGGAAATAATAAAGCTCGTGAAGTTGGGCGCGAGAGAATTTCACGGTGAATTCCACGGAGGAAATCCGGCGGCCGCATTCCGGCCTTTACGCCCGGGCGGCGGCAACCGGCGACCCGTCGGAGATCATTTCCAGTCCGAACACTTCGCCGAAGTGCAGGACAACGCGTTCGGCGGCCTCATTCATGGGCACGCGGCGGCCGAGCAGTTTTTCCAGCGACGTCACGCCTTTGTCGCGCAGCCCGCAGGGAACGATGCGGTCGAAATACTTCAAATCCGTATTCACGTTGAAAGCGAATCCGTGCGACGTGACCCAGCGCGAAACGTGGATGCCCATCGCCACCAGTTTGTCATTGCCGGCAAAAACTCCGCGCACGCCCTGGACGCGTGATGTCGCGACGCCGTAATCGGCGCAGGTGCGGATAAAAACTTCTTCCAGTGAATGCATCAGCCAGCCCAGGTCGCGGCGATGCTGCGTCAAATCGAGAATCGGATAGCCCACAAGCTGGCCCGGGCCGTGATAGGTGACGTCGCCGCCGCGGTCCGTTTCAAAAGTCTGCGCGCCCGTTTGCCGCAGCCACTCCGGCGAAAACAGCAGATTCTCGCGCCGGGCATTTCTGCCTAGCGTGTAAACGTGCGGGTGTTCGAGCAGCAGCAGCGTGTCGGGAATGGAATGAGATTTGCGCTCGCGCACGCGCTGCGCCTGAAGTTCAAGCGCCTCCGCGTAAGGAACCAGACCGAGATGTTCAACGTTGCACTGCACGTGAAAGAGCTCTCAGCCTTCAGCGGTCAGCCGACGCCGCGCCTTTGCTGATGGCTGACTGCTGTCGCCTAAAAATGAATCGCCATCCCGTGCACCGAGTGGGCGGCTTCGGGCACGGCTTCGGTCAGCGTCGGGTGCGGATGGATGCCGTGTTCCAAATCTTCCACGGTTCCTTCTAGGCGCATCACCATTACGGCCTCGGCGATCATCTCCGTGACGCGCGGTCCAATCATGTGCACGCCCAGAATTTCGCCGTACTTTTCGTCGCTGACGATTTTGATAAAACCAACCTGGTCGCCCAGAATCCCAGCCTTGCTGTTGCCGGCAAAGGGAAATTTGCCCACGCGAACTTTATATCCCGCTTCGCGCGCTTTGCGTTCCGTCAGGCCCACGCTGGAAACTTCCGGCTCGGTATAAGTGCAGTTCGGCACCTGATTGTAATTAATCGGTTCGGCGGGCTTGCCCGCGATGTGCGTCACGGCCGTGATGCCTTCCGCCGAGCCCACGTGCGCGAGCAGCGGGCTTCCGGCCACGATATCTCCGATGGCGTAAACGCCGGGTTCCGCCGTCTGCATGTATTCGTTGACCTTGATGAATCCGCGCTCCAGTTGCACGCGGGTTTTCTCCAGCCCCGCGTTTTGCGTGTTGGGCGCGCGGCCCACGGCCACCAGGCAGGTTTCCGCCTCCACTTTCTGCGCCTTGCCGTCGGCGGATTTAAAGTCGATGGTCACGCCCTTCGCCGTCTTCGCCACTTTCTCCACCTTCGCGCCCAGATTCAATCCGATGCCTTGCTTCTTGAACGCCTTTTCCAGTTCGGCGGAAACTTCCTCGTCTTCCAGCGGCACGGCGCGAGGCAGCATTTCCAGAATGGTCACTTTGGTCCCGAAACGGTGAAAGATGGACGCGAATTCCACGCCCACCGCGCCCGCGCCGATGATGACCATGGATTTGGGAATGTCTTTCAGGGATAAGATTTCCTTGTTGGTTAAAATGACTTTACTGTCCGGTTCGAGCCCCGGCAACATTTTGGCTTCGGAACCCGTAGCCAGAACCACGTTCTTCGTTGCGATCTGGCGCGTCTGGTTTTTCTCGTCCGTGACGGAAACTTTGCCCGCGCCCGCCAGGCGGCCGTAACCGCGAATCCATTCCACCTTGTTCTTCTTGAAAAGAAACTCGACGCCTTTGGAGAGCTTGGTGACCACCTTCGTCTTGCGCGCCTGGATCGTCGCCCAGTCAACGGAAAATCCTTTGCAGTCGATTCCATAATCCTTGGCGTGGACAAAATAATCGTGAACCTCGGCGTTAAACAGGAAAGATTTGGTGGGAATGCAGCCCACGTGCAGGCAGGTTCCGCCCAGCTTGTCGTCCTTTTCGATGACGGCCGTCTTCAGGCCGAGCTGTCCGGCGCGGATGCCGGCCACGTAGCCGCCCGGCCCGCTCCCGATAATCACAACATCATAAGCCGCATCTGCCAAAGCGCCACCTCCGCGGATCGTCTCGATCGAATCAGTCTGGTTCAGTTACGTTTTCATCTTACATGATGAAATTTGGAGCGGCAAGGTTACGGCGGAGCGGCGCGCGCGAATGCCGGCGCGGTTGCGGAAATATTGTGAGGATTAAACGCGGTTGATGACGCTTGCGAGATATCCCGCGCCGAAACCGTTGTCAATGTTGACGGCGGCGACGTTGGAAGCGCAACTGTTCAGCATGCCGAGCAGCGCCGCGATGCCGCGAAAGCTTGCGCCGTAACCGACGCTGGTGGGCACGGCGATCACCGGCGAGGCCACCATGCCGGCCACCACGCTGGGCAACGCGCCTTCCATTCCGGCGACGACAATCACCACGCGAGCCCGGCGCAGGATGCGGCTCTGGCTCAGGATTCGATGAATGTTGGCGACGCCCACGTCGTAAATGGCGCGCACGCGATTGCCCATGGCATCGGCGGTGACGAGCGCTTCCTCGGCCACGGGAATGTCCGACGTGCCGGCGCTCACCACCAGAATTTCTCCCTTGCCGCGAATCTTGCGGTCGCGGCGGATCGTAATTGCGCCGGAGAGCGCGTGGAATTCGGCGCGCTTATCCACCACCTTGATTTTCTCCGCCAGAGCGGCGTCGCCGCGCGTGATCAGAATGTTATGCCGGTTGCGCAGCATGCGGCGGACGATACCTTGCACCTGCTGCGGAGATTTGCCGCGCGCGAAAATCACTTCCGGAAATCCCTGCCGCAGCGACCGGTGGTGGTCAATGCGCGCATAGCCGATGTTTTCAAACGGCAGGTTGCGCAGGCGGTCCACGGCCTCTTCTACGCCCATCTTTCCGCGCCGGACCTTGCGAAGCATTTTGGAAATTTCTTCAGGTGTCAAATTCGCCGCCCCTCAAACCAAGTAGCAGTATAGCAGCCCCGCAAGCCTTTCGAAGCGCCGGAGCAGGAAGTTTGCGTTGGGAAATGGGGATGATTTGTGAAACAATCAAATCAGGAACGACCAGGGGGTGCAATGTGAAAAACCGGATTGCCATGTGGGCCTGTGCGGGATTTCTGGTCGCGGGTTGCTGGGTGATTTATATGTCCGCATTCGCATATGGGTTCGCAAGCGGACCTCCGTCGGTGGCTTCCGCCGCCCTGGTAAGGATTCTTGCAGGGTTAACCTGCCCCATCGCACTGGTCGGGATTCCTCACGCCTTTGGTCTGGCAGGGGTCCTTCTTGTCAATGCTGGCACTTATGCGCTTCTCGGTCTGATCGTGGAAACCGTGCGAACAGGACTGCGAAGAGCCCATTGATTCGAAACCGCCGAACGCCGCGCAATCCTGCCGTCCGTTGAAATTATTTCGCGCTCATACCAGCCGGCTATCGCGCGCTGCGTATCTTGACTTCCTCCTCCGCCGCGGCAGAGAATGGCAGCGTGCCCAATGAACAATCAAAAACCATCGTCCTGGGCGTAACCGGCGCAAGCGGTGCGCTGTTTGCGCGGCGCACGCTGCAGATGCTCGAGTCCGACCGCCGCGTGGGCAGGATTCATCTGGTCGTTTCCGGCGCGGGACTCAAGGTTCTGCGCGAGGAGCTTGACCTGGCGGTAAGCCGCACCAATTCAATTCCCGACGCGCTGGCCGGCGGCACGACGCGCAAGACCGAATCCCTGCTCGACTCGGATATCGGCGCGTCCATCGCCAGCGGTTCGCATCGCGTGGACGGAATGGTGGTGATGCCGTGCTCCACCGGAAGCCTGGCGCAAATCGCCAACGGTTTGTCGCGCACGCTGATCGAGCGCGCCGCCGACGTTTGCCTGAAGGAAGGCCGCAAGCTGGTCTTGTGCGTTCGCGACACGCCGCTCAGCCGCGTTCATTTGCGCAACATGATGCTGGCGCAGGAAGCGGGCGCGGATATTTTCCCCATCATGCCGTCCTTTTACCATCGGCCGAAAACGATTGACGATCTCGTCACTCAGTTTTGCTGCCGCGTGCTGGCGCATCTGGGACTGGAGCAGGATGCGCAGTTCCGGTGGAGCGGGGAGGAGCGAAGTCAGAAGTCTGAAGTCAGAAGTCAGAAGTAAGAAGTAAGAAGGCCGAAGACAGAAATTCCGCCGCCACAACATCATCAAAACAGATCATGATTATCCGCCTGGCCATCATCGCGCTTTCGCTCGCGGGTTTGTGGGAGTCGTTTTATTTCACGTTCGCCTATTACGGGCACGTGAAGCAGGCTCGCTGGGTTCCCGCGATTCTCTGCGCGCGCGAAGGTTCGAACTGCGTGACCGTGGTGCAAACGCCCTACGCTCGCGTTTTCGGCGTGCCCAATTCACTGCTCGGGATCGTTTATTACGCGTCGCTCATTTTCTGGGCTGTCGCCGGCCAATCCTACGCCTTCGTCTTTCGCCTGCGCATGACGGAATATTTGCTGAGCCTGACCGGCCTGCTGATCGCGGCGAGCGCCGTGACGGTGACGCTGGGCATTTATCTGATTTACGCGTTGCTCAAGGAATTGCACACGCACTGCCCGCTCTGCTACACGGCGCACGCCATCAATCTGACGATTCTGATTCTCCTGATTATTTACGACGCGACGCACTGAGTCACCGCCCGCACAACGCCGCGGTCTTGCTTTACAATATCTATCTACGATGAGCAAAGAGAATCCTGACAACATTCTGAGTCGTGCGCCCGGCCCGCTGCCCGCGGCCGGGCTGGCGGGCAAAATCCGCGCCACGCTGGAAATGATCAAGTTTGAGCACTCCGTGTTCGCGCTGCCTTTCGCGCTGACCGGAGCGATGCTGGCGGTGCGCGGCTGGCCGGCCTGGACGAAGATTCTCTGGATTGTCGTGGCGATGGTGGGAGCGCGCAGCGCCGCCATGACCTTCAACCGCATTGCCGACCACGATCTTGACGCTCAAAATCCGCGCACCCGCATGCGAGCTCTGCCGGCGGGCATCCTGACCAGGAATTTCGCGGCGGCGTTTACGATTGTTTCCGTGGCGGCGCTGGTGCTGGCGGCGTGGGAACTGAACCGGCTCGCCTTTGAGCTTTCGCCCGTCGCCATCGCCATTCTTCTGCTTTATTCCTACACCAAGCGCTTCACGCTTTTTTCCCATCTGGTTCTCGGCATCTGCCTGGGCCTGTCGCCCGTTGCGGCGTGGATCGCGCTGCGCGGCGACGTAAACCTGGCCGTGATTCTGCTGGGCGTGGCTGTAACCTTGTGGGTGGCCGGGTTCGACATCATTTACGCCTGCCAGGACGTGGAGTTCGATCATCGTATCGGGCTGCATTCGATTCCGCGCCGGCTGGGCGTCGGCCCCGCTTTGTGGATTTCAGCGCTGCTGCATGTGGGAACGATCGGCGTTCTGGCCGCCGTGCTTCAAATGGAACATCTCGGCCTGATTGCCGTGGCCGGGCTGGTTGCGGTCACGGCGCTGCTCGCCTGGGAACACGCGATTGTCAAACCGTCGGATCTCTCCCGCGTCAACGCCGCGTTCTTCACCCTGAACGGCTACATCAGCGTTCTGTTTTTTCTCACCTGGGCGGCGGACATTCTGATTCACTAAGCGATTGAAAATCGAACGGCAGGGCAGGGAAGTTTGCCGGCGGCGATTACTGAATCGTGGGCGGAGACTTCATTTCCCTGAAGACGAGCGAATCAAAAATGGCGAGCACGTGCCGGCGGTAATTGAGAATGCGATCCACCATGGGCTTCAGCCAGGGCTCGCGGTGAGCAAGCCTTTTCCAGCGTTCCAGCACCTGCGGCGGCACGCTGATATCGGAGCGGATTTGCTGCAGCGGCGCTCCGCGCAGAAAGAGGCCGTAAAAGAATACCGCCTCCTGCCTTGGTTCTCCGAGATTGAGATCTTCCGAACTCATATAAACGGTCTTGCCCCAGAAAGGCAATTCTAGAGCAAAAAGCGCTCTGCGCACAAAAGTTCATGCGTTTAAAACAGGACGGCAAAAACATATCTTAAACCGGTTGTCAAGCCCTGAGGCGCGCCTTCTCGCGGCTAATCCACCCGGTCGCGCGCTCCCGGCGATCCTCGGAGAATCTGAAACGCTTTCCGTTCAGCGTGTTGGAAATCGGCCGGATTTTTTCCGGCTCAATTTGCCGCGGCGTGAGAATGATGCGCTGCCGGTTCCCATTTCCTAAAAAAATCGAGGAAAGGTTCGTAGGTCATCAGGTGGGCGTTGGCGAACTGGCCCTGATCCTGGGCGTAAAGCAGCTTGCCGTGCGAATCGAGAATGGCGACGGCAGGAATGCCGTGCTTGATGGGGACGCCGTACTTCGTTCCCAGTTCGAGGTTCTTGTTGAAGCGGCCGACGTCAATCTTGACCACCACGTAGTCGTGCTGAATGATTTTCGCCAGCTCGCCCTTGTGCATCTGCTCATCGAGAGCGTGGCAGTCCACGCACCAGTTGGCTCCAAAGACGAGGACGACGTTCTTTCCGGTTCGCTCCGCTTGGGCGATTCCGGCGGCCACCTGCTTGTGCGCGTCGGCCTTTTCGTCATAGATAGGCCGCGACGCGGCCTGCAGCCACGCCAGGTTGCCTGAGATAACCAAAAGTACGAGACCCAGTTTTGCGGTGCGCATTGTCGCTTCTCCCCGCTCCATCTTAACCCAGAAATCGCGTTTTCGCTTCGCCGCCGGCGGTCGGAACTTTACGGTTCAATCAGGGCGGGCTGCGTAGTAAACTGTGGGCTCAGGAAGTTTTCCCGAACGCAAAACCGCGAGGCTGGAAAGATAGTTTCGCCAGGAGGCAATCATGGCTGATGAACCGCAGCAACCCGCCGTGCCCAATCCCGAAGCAGCAGAAGAAAAAGAAAAAAAGGAATACAAATTCATCCGCTGGGATGACACCGGCACCGTCGCCCATCTGACGATGAGCCGGCCCAAGCAGAACATCATGAACATCGACATGCTGAAGGAGATGGCCTATGCCATTGACAGCCTGAACTCGCGCGACGATGTTCGCATGATTCTTCTGGATTCGGCGCCGGAATGCGACGGCTATTTCTCGCTCGGCGTGGGCGCGGAAGGCTATACCAGCCAGTTGGTTTTCCAGATGATGGACGCGTTTCACAGCGTCTTCCGCTCCATGATTGAAATTTCAAAGCCGGTCCTGGCCGTGGTGGACGGCGTCGCCTCGGGAGCGGGAAGCGAGCTGGCGGCCTTCTGCGACATCGTTGTGGCCACCGACCGCACCCAGTTCCGCCAGCCGGAAATCAAGCTGGGCGTGTTTCCGCCCATGGGCGCGGTGGTTTATCCGCGCGTCATCGGCCCGAAGCGCGCCATGGAAATGCTGCTCACCGGCGATACGATCAATGCGCAGCAGGCGCTGGCCATGAACCTGGTAAATCGCGTCGTGTCGCCCAAGGATCTGGCGGTGACCGTGGATGCGCTGGTTAAAAGGATTTCCGAGCAGAGCGGGCCGGTGCTGCAATTGCTCAAGCGCGTGATCTTTGAGGGAACCTGGCGGCCGTTCGATCAGGCGCTCAAAGTTTCCCAGGATGTTTACCTGAACCAGCTCTTCGAACTCGAGGATTCGCAGGAAGGCCTGCGCGCCCTCATCGAAAAGCGCAAGCCGGTGTGGAAGAACCGGTAGGTTTTGGGTGAACTTCAATCCGCAGGCTGCCCGAAGAACTTCTCGCCGGGCTTGCGATACTTGTAGGCGACTTTCTCATTCAACTCGATTCCGAGTCCGGGGCGATCCGGAACCTTGATATAGCCGCGCTCGATCATGGGGCCGCGGCGGTCGAGGACCAGGTCGTCGAAGAAGGGCACGGAAGCAGCGTGCCATTCGAGCGCCAGGAAATTCGGAATGGCGGCGCTCAAGTGCGCGGAGGCCATGGTGCCGATGGGGCTCGAAATGTTGTGGGGCGCGACGGCGAGGTAATGAACTTCCGCCATATCGGCGATGCGGCGGCCTTCCAGCAGCCCGCCTGATTTCTGGAAGTCGGGAGAGACGATGTCCACGGCCTCGCGCTCCAGCAATTCCCGGAACTGATGCCGCTGATAATGATTTTCGCCCGTGGCAATCGGAGTTGAAGTCGCGCGCGTGACGCGGGCCAGCGCGTCGGTGTTTTCGGGCGGAAGCGGATCTTCCAGCCAGAGCAGGTCGAAAGGTTCGCAGGCGCGCGCCAGCTTGATGGCGTCGTTCACGCCGTAATTCCAGTGGCAATCGATCGCCAGGTCCACGCTCTTGCCCAGCACTTTTTTCAGCCCGGCCACCAGGCCGATCATCAGATCAATTTCGCGCCGGGTCAGCGCCCGATTGTAATCGTCCAGCGAATATTCGGTGGGCACGTCCACGTCGAACTTCAGCGCCGTAAAGCCGCGGCGTTTCATTTCCGCCGCGCGCTGTTGGTAGGCGCGGGCATTCATCCGCCGGGCTTCGGATTTCTCGCCACCGTGATATTTGGGGTTCAGTTCGCCGCGTTTTCCTCGACGCCCGCTCTTTTTCGACATCCAGGAAGGCACTCGCGGCAGCAGCACCGGCGACAGGCTGGAAAGGCCGCTGCCGGCGTGGCAGTCGGCGTAAATTCGTATCCGCTCGCGATACTTTCCGCCTAGAAACTGGTAGATGGGCAGCCCCGAATCTTTGCCGACCAGGTCCCACAGCGCCAACTCGATGCCGCTGATGGCGTGGTAGCCCATGCCCGCGGTTCCGGAAGCGCCGAAAGCCGTGCGCATCAGGCGGCAGAGGCGGTCCACGTCGCGCGCGTCCTCGCCGGGCAGGAAATCATTGAACTGCTGAATCACTCCCGTGAGTCCGGGCGCGACAAAAGCTTCGCCCCAGCCGACCAGGCCCTTGTCCGTCGTGACCTTGACAATGGTCCAGTCGTAATTCGCTTCAATGACGCAGGTTTCAATTTTTTCGATTCGCATGGGCGCAAGTTTTCAGTTGTCGGTAGTCAGTTCTCAGTTTCAGCAGTTAGCCTGCAATTCAGAGCAGGTCCGCCGGACTGACGGCTGAAAACCGTACGAGACTATAGCAGACTGGCAGTCGCAATTTCCATTCGAGCCGGCAAATCGTGGCGTGGCGGGCGCCGGATTATTCGTTCCGGAAGATGCCGGCGAGCGGAAGTGTAAATTCGGGAAGCAGCGGGGAAGTGAGGGTTTCCGCCTCGAGAAAGGTATTGGCCAGCTCGTAGCCTCCCGAGCCCAGGCGGTAAACTTCAATGGTCCTGCCGTCCGGGTCGGCGATCCAGTATTCGCGGATGCCGTAACGCGCGTAAGCTCTCAGCTTGATGCTGCGGTCGCGCGCGGCGGTTCCCGGCGAAAGAATTTCAACGGCCAGATCGGGCGCGCCGCGAACCCAATCCTGAAGGATTGAGCGGTGTTCGTTCAGCACCAGCGGCAGGTCAGGCTCGACCACGTCATGCTCGCCGATAATCACGTCCAGCGGCGCGAAGAGAACAACGCCGATGGGGCGGGTCTTGAGGTAATCGGCCAGGGCAAGATTCAGCCGTTGCGCGATGAGTTGGTGCCGGAAGATGGGTGATGGCGTCACGTAGAGTTCTCCGCCAATAATCTCCCGCCGCAGGTTGTCGTCGGGAGCAGCGAGGAGGTCCGCGTGCGTGTACTTGGTGCTGATAATCATGGGCCGATTATATCACTCACAGCGCGCCAAGCGCCTTTTCGATGCTGTCGAGGGCGTTCGATGAAAGCTCGGACGGGACGGAGTCCGTCGCTCGCCGCGCATAGAGCTTCTTGCCCTTTTTGGCGACTTCGACGGTTTCAGTTTGATTTTTTTCTCCGGTGACAACTTTGAAAGTGTAAGCGGGTTTGGTCAGGCCGTAGGCGGCAAGGTCCGTGGGGTGCTCGGTGGGGAAGGAATTCGCGCTCAGGTCGCGAAGTCCGTTCAGCAGCGTTTCAACTTTGTCCGAAGGTTCGTCCTTGCTCGAAGGCGCCGTTTCTTTCCATTTGTTTTTTTCGTGCTCGAAAGTCCAGCTTCCCTTCGGCGTCGTGACTTCCACCCGGTTCACATCGAAGGCCGAAAATGAAAACAGATCCTTGGCGCGCAAACCGGCGGCGTCCGTATCGAACTGTGTAAAGAAGGACGACTTCAGCGTGAACAGCGGCGCGAGCGCCGAATTCATGGCGTCATAATTCGCGCCGTCCTTCTTTCCCAGCGTCAGCGTCTGGCTTTCGCCCGAGCCTGAAAGGCGGATAGTCATCGCGGGCTTCGTCAATCCGTATTTCGCAGGATCTGTCTTCTTGTCGGACAGAATGCTTTGCATGGAGAGATCTCTGAGTCCATCCACCAGGTTGCTGACCGTAAAGCGATCCGCGCGGACGGCTGGCGGCAGGTCCAGGTCCCAGTCGCCTTCGGGATTCTTGACCAGCGTGTAGCTCTTGTTCTTTGCTGAAACCTGAATGCGACTGATCTGGTCCACGCTGAGCGTCAGGGCGCGCTTGTCGCGCAGATCGAAAAGACTTTTCTCCAGCGAAGCCTTCATGTAGCTCGCCAGCGTGAACACTCGAGGATTGCCCGCGACCTGCGCGTAGATGGCATCGCCGGTCGGCGACTCGTCTCCCAGCTTCAGCGTGAAGCTCGCCGGTTTGGCGTCGCTCGTGAGTTCCAGTGTTTCGGTAGGCGACCCGAGCCCGAAATCTTTCAGGTCGCTCGGATTCTTTGCCACCACCTGGCTGATGTCGGCATCCGTCAGGCTGTCCAGCAGGCTGCCGACGCTCGAGGAATCCGCCGGCAACTGTTTAGGCGCGACGATTTCCCATCCCTTGCCGTTCCGCTTGCAGGTAATCGCCTCGCCGGTCTGCGGCGTCAGCGTGAAGGATTGGATGTTCGAGCTCTTCAGCGACGGCAGCAGTTTTTCCGAAGCCGACTTCTTCGCCGCCTTGGCGGCCGCCTTGCTGGCCGACTTGCGGTTGAAGTAAACGGAAGCTCCCCAAAGGCCCGCCAGAGCCGCCAGCGCAATCAAAGTTTTCAGGTATTTGCCGCTCATCGCCGGCGCCACCACACAAAGAAGCCCAGAAGGATAATCACCAGCGGCACTCCGAAAACTCCCAGATAGAGCACGCGGTTCATCTGCTGGGCGTTCAGATCCAGGTGCTGGTTCTGCTCGGATTTCGCCCGGATGGAGATCAGGTTTTCTTCGGCGGAAAGCCAGTCCACGGAATTCATCACAAAGTCGCGGTTGCCCTGGAATCCCAGGTAACCGTTGGCGGCGATCATGGACGTGCCGTAAACCACAAACCGCCCTTCCGTGCCTTTCTTGCTCGGGTCCGTCACCGAGCCCGCCACCGCCACGGTCAGCGGTCCTTTCACGTCTTTCCCGGCCACATAAGAAACCTTCGTCATCTTGGGATTGAATCCCGCCACGCCGAAGCTGTCAGCGGAACTTTGCGCCAGAAAATCGTCGTTGACGCCCGCCGGGCTGTTCTGGGCGATCGTCAGCGAGCGGGTCAGCGGAAACAGCGTGGCTGAGCGGGAGAGCGGCTGGACGATCGGATTCGAGCCGTATTTCATGATCAACGGCATGTCGGGCGAGGTTCCAAAAACCTGTGAGACAGGATTCAGATCGATCACCAGATCGCTGTTCAGCGTCACGCCCCAGAGGGCCAGCAGCTTGGAAAGATTGGGATAGGGATGGCCGGCATCCAGCATGAAGAGCGCCCGGCCGCCGCCGTCAACATATTTCTGAATGGTGTCGGTTTCCGGCTGTGTGTAATCGTATTTCGGCCCCGCCACCACCACCATCGTGCAGTCGCTGGGAATTTCGTTCTTCTCGAGCAGAGTCAGCTTTTTGACCTGATAATTTTCCGTGCCCAGTTCTTTGTCAATTTGAGAAAATCCCGACGGGTCCGAGCCCGCCAGATCGCGCTCGCCGTGGCCTTCGATAAAGCAGACCGTCTTCTGGCCTTCAAGCACGCGAATCATGGCGTTGGTCACGCCCTGTTCGGTGTCCGCTTCCGCCTTGAAGTGGCGGTCGCCGGCGGTCACGATGATGGTTCCGTAAGTGTGGACGCCGTATTGTTTCGCCAGTCCGGGATCGCGCAGCGGATCAATGTAGTCCACCTTCAGGTGGCTGGAAGCGTCCGCGTACTCGCCCAGCAGGTCCTGCCGCGCGTGGAATTGTTCCTTGCGATCGAAAACGTAGATTGTCAGATTTTCCTTCAGCCCCTTCAGCACCTTTTTGCTTTGAGGAGAAAGGCTGTAAATTTTGTTGGGCGTCAAATCCCAGCGCTTGTCGTGATTGCTGGCGTACCAGTTGACCACCACGATAATCGCGATGCCGATCACGGTATAGATCAGCAGGTTCACGCCTTCCAGAGCGCGCCGTCCGCCGGAACCTTTCATGCGATCCTTCCATGCCATGCTCAGGCCCTTCCTTTCAGGGCTTCCACCGAACGCGAAGTCAGGAACAGCCCAAGGACGATGACCGACACGTAATAGATCACGTCCTGCAAATCAATCACCCCTTTGGCAAAACTGTCGAAGTGCGTCGTCAAGCCGATATAGGAAAGCACGTGTCCGATGGCGCTCGACGAATAAGAGGAAATCCAGTCCAGAACGTAGAGCAGAAGGAACAGCGAGAACGCGACCACGGCGGCGATGATCTGATTTTTGGTGAAGGTGGAAATCCACATGCCCAGCGCCAGCAGCGCCCCTCCGAACAGAAAATATCCCAGCACCGTCGCCACCAGCGGCATCAGGTTCGGATTGCCGAAGATGAACAGAATTCCGATATAGATGAACGTCAGGCAGACCAGAACGGCGTAGAGCAGCAGCGCCCCGAAAAATTTGCCCAGGATAATCTGGAAGTCGGTCACCGGCGAGGTCAGCAGCAGTTCGATGGTGCCGGAGCGCTTTTCCTCGGCGTAAAGCCGCATGGAAATCAGGGGAACCAGCAGCAGCAGCACCACCGTCAGCACGCCTTCGAACAGAGGGCGAATGATGAAGGCATTCAGGGTCATGTTCGGCGCGCCCGCGCCTCCCATCGCCTGCATGCGGAAGCCCTCCACAACGTAGGAGGCGGTAAAGCTGTAAAAAAAGAATCCGCAAAGAACCGTGTAAACGGCCATCACCAGATAGGCGATCGGCGAGTGAAAGTAAGCTCGCAGCTCCTTTCCCGCAATCGCCAGAATATTTCGCATAAACACCTCGAAAAAACGAAATCAGAAATCAGAAGTCAAAATACAAGAAGTTGAAAGTCGAGAGTCGAACGTCGAAAGCCAAATCTTCAGCTTTCTAGTTTGCCTGCGCCGGCTCATCCGGCTTTGCCTCGGGCGTTTCCTCCGGGCTTACCTCAGGCAGATCCTTTGTATTTGAATCGGTAATGTCCTTCGTCGTGAGCTTCAGGAAGATATCTTCCAGGCTCAATCCGCTGGTCGTCAGTTCGAACAATCCCCATTCCGATTCAATCACGGCGCGGGCCAGCTCGGAGCGCACGTCCTGTCCTTTCTCCGCGTGGACTTCCAGCGTCACGCGCGGGCCGCTGGCATCGCGCGGCTCAACCAGCGTCACTCCCGCCACCCGCTGCAGCCGGTCCATGATTTCCGCCGCCGGGCCCTCCACCGTCAAAAGCACGGTTTCAAAACCCTGCAGGCGGTGCGTCAATTCGTCCGGACTGCCTTCCGCCACAAGATGCCCTTTGCTGATCACGATGACTCGCTGGCAGGTTTTTGAGACTTCCGGCAGGATGTGCGTGCTCAGCACGATGGTGTGCTGTCCGGCCAGTTTCTGAATCAGTTCGCGCGTTTCGATAATCTGTTTGGGGTCGAGCCCGGCCGTCGGCTCGTCCAGAATCAGCACGTCCGGGTCATGAATCAGCGCCTGCGCCAGGCCCACGCGCTGCCGGTATCCTTTGGAAAGCTTCCCGATTTGCCGATTCCGCACGTCGGAAACCGCGCATTTCTCGCCCGCGTCATCCACCCGCCTTTTCACTTCCGCCCGCGGCACGCCCTTGATGCGCGCCACGAACGACAGATATTCGCGCACCGTCATGTCGGGATAGACCGGCGGGTTCTCGGGCAGATAGCCGATATGCCGTTTCGCTTCCAGCGGCTGCTCGGCGACGTCGAATCCCGCCAGGCTCACCCGGCCCGCCGTGGCGGCCAGGAATCCCGTGATGATTCGCATCGTCGTCGTTTTTCCGGCGCCGTTCGGGCCCAGGAATCCCAGAATCTCGCCCTTCTCGACCTTAAAGCTTACGTCGGAAACCGCCAGAGTCGGCCCGTAGCGTTTCGTCAGACCTTCCACTTCGATCATGAGACCGCACCCTTCCGTTTGGTTTTAAGCTTGACCTGCAACTGATATCGTTTGCCCCACCCAGTGAAGGAGGAAACTGCAGGACTAAGTTATAACGATTATCAAAATCCGAAGAAGGTTGCCAGAGAATAATCGCTTCTCCGCCAAATCCTTGCTCGTTGGCGCGACGGTTTTGTGTTGAAACTGCGTGCGCTGGGGCGCTCCGCGCTGAAAGTGTTGGCTCCTGGTTCCTCATGGAGTAGGATGCAGTCTTCGGACCTGAACGGACCGCGAGCGTTTCAGTTGGCCAATCCGGGGAGGAAAAGATGGTTCTTAAAGATCAGATTGCCTTAATCACCGGCGCTTCCAGCGGCATTGGAAAGGCCACGGCGGAAGCCATGGCGCGCGAAGGCGCGAAAGTCGGCCTGAACTTTTTCAAGAACCATGCCGGCGCCGACCAGGCCGTGGAAGCGATTCAAAGGTCCGGCGGCGATGCCGTGGCCATCCGCGCCGACGTCACTCGCGCCGCCGACGTTGAGGCGATGGTGGATATCATGCGAAAGCGCTGGGGGCGGATCGATATCCTGGTCAACAACGCCGGCGACCTGCTTTCCCGCCAGATGCTGCCCGGCATGACCGAGGAATACTGGGACCAGGTGATGGCGCTCAACCTGAAAAGCGTTTTTCTCTGCGTCAAGGCCGTCTGGAACGAAATGGCGGAGCGCAAGAACGGCTGCATCATCAACGTCAGTTCCATCGCCGGCCGCACCGGCGGAGGACCCGGCGCCGCCGCTTACGCCGCCGCCAAAGGCGGCTTGCTGACTTACAACAAGAGTCTTGCCAGGGAGCTTGCGCCGCACGGCATTCGCGTCAACGCCATCGCGCCGGGCGTCATCCTGACGCCTTATCATGAGCGCTACAGCCCGCCCGAAGTGATGAGCAAATTCGTGAGCATGATTCCCATGGGCCGCGCCGGAACCTCCCAGGAAATCGCCGACGTCATCGTCTTCCTCGCTTCTCCCGCCGCGCGCTATATGACCGGCGAAACCGTCGAAGTCAACGGCGGCATGCTGATGGATTGAAGGTCGCAGCGGCGCCTCAGTGCCTGGCGCCATACACGGCTTTATCCATGGTTCGGCTGGAGCGCGCGTTTCCCGATTCGACCATCCCCGCATACCGGCGAAATCCCCGCACGTGGATCCGTTTCTCGCGCTTGCGAGTCCGGGCAATGTCGTAGGCCGCCTGCATCCGCATCAGCGTGTCCATCTTCACCCGGAATGCTTTCTCGATGCGCAGCGCCATGTCTCCCGAAAGCCCGGCCCTGCCGTTCAGCAGGCTGGAAAGAGTCGGCCGCGAAACTCCGAGCCCTTTCGCCGCCGCCGTCACTGACAGTCCCGCGGCCTCGATGATTTCCGTGCGAATAAAATCGCCGGGATGCGGAGGATTTTTCATGGGCATTGGTCTTGCTCCTTTCTGCCTAATGGTAATCTTCCAGATTCAAGTCGCAAATCTCACGCCCGGCGCCTTCGATGCGAAACGTCAGACGGTGGTTGCGGGTCACGCTCAGGCTCCATGTGCCCCTTCGGTCACCGGTGAGCGTGTGCGCTTTCCAGCCCGGGAGTGAATGGAGTTCCTCGGGCCTTTGCATGGCATCGAGAAAAGCCAGCATCTTGCGGAGCTTATCGGCTGCGTCAGGCGAAACGCCTTTCGCGCTGTCCTCTTCGTAGAGCTTCTTCAGTCCCTTGTGGGTGAAGTTGCGTATTTTCACCTTTCAGATTGTAGCCTGTAGCCTTACACTTGTCAATCGGTGTGAAGAAACCGGCGGACTTCCGAAAGCACTTCCTTCATCATCAGTGCCGTCAGCTTTCCCGTTTGCGTATTTTGCTGGCTGGGATGGTAGCAGGCGAAAAGGCGCGGCAGCTTGCCCGGCAGGTCAAAGCTTTTTCCGTGGCCGAATCGCATTTCCGTTCGCGGCGGCCAATCCAGCGCCGGCTGCAGATTCCTCATCGTCCGCAAATACCGGTCAAACGCAATCTGCCCCAGCGCCAGCACGGCCCGCACCTTTTTCAATAATCGGATTTCTTCCTGGAGATAGGGCTCGCAATTCGCAAGCTCCTCCGGCCATGGCTTGTTTCCGGGCGGAGCGCAGCGCGCCACGGCGGTGATGTAGCAGTTTTTCAGGCGCAGTCCGTCGTCGCGAGATTCCGCGTTTGGCTGGCTGGCAAATCCGGTTTCGTAGAGCGCGCGATAAAGAAATTCGCCCGAGCGGTCGCCGGTAAACATGCGCCCCGTGCGATTCGACCCGTGCGCGCCCGGCGCCAGTCCCACGATCAGCAATTCCGCCCGCGCCTCGCCGAATCCCGGAACCGGCTTTCCCCAATATTCCCAGTCGCGGAAACTTCGCCGTTTTTCCCGCGCCACTTCTTCGCGGTAGTTGGTCAGGCGGGGACAAAGCCGGCACTGGATAACGCGCCGCTTCAGCGCTTCGAAGATTTTCTCAGGACCGGACCGCTGTGGCATCGGTTTTGGGCCGGTTAATCTTCAATCGCTGCCGCCGAGAGATTCACCAGCAACTTTCTCAGCAGCTCGCGGTCGGTCGCGGAAAGGTATCGAAACTCGAACGCCATGCCTGAATGCAGCCTGCGGCGCACCACCGCCGTCACGTGAACGCCGTGCGGCAGTTTTCCGATAATGAGTTGGACGTGAGTTCCGGGCTCGACTTTTTCAGTGCAGTTGATTCGAATGCCGTTGGCGCTGACATCCGCCATGGGGGCGTTGAAGTGGATGCCGATCCCCGTTACCGTCACCGGAACGGGGGCTTTCGATTCAAACCTCTTCGCGCGCCGCTCACCCATGCAGTTTCGATTTCATGCTGTAACGTGCTGAACCAGAAGGACCTTTCTATTCGCCCCGATAATCAAGGCCCCTGGCGCTGCCCTCACTATATTCGATTTCAGGCCCTAAATCCAACCTTAACAGCATCCCCCGGCCCGATCTCCCCGCGTCTTTGCTGTTTTGCCGATGTCCTTTGCGCTTCCGCCGGCGGCCATCGCACCCTGAACCTGCGAGCCTTTTTGCCGCCTCGAACATCCAATCAAAAGGTATGAAATTAATCCTGAAGGAAGGTTAAACCTCGATGGGAAACATTCAAAAACCGGGTCTGGCCGACTGGAAAGCAATCGAAACGAGCTCCAGGCCCACGCTCGTTGACTTCTGGGCGGAGTGGTGTGGCCCCTGCCGCATGATTGCGCCGTCGTTTGAAAAGCTCGCGGAAAAGTACGGCGGGGAAATCAACTTTGCCAAGGTGAACGTGGATGAGACTCCGGAGCTCGCCGCCAAGTACGGCATCCGTTCCATCCCCACGCTGCTCCTGTTGAAAGATGGCAAGGTCGCCGAGCAGATCGTCGGCGCGCGATCTTACAATGAGCTTGCCAAAATCGTGGAAGCTCATCTTCCCGCGCCCGTCAAAGTGAATTAACCCCGGCGGCAGGATTGAGATCGCAAAGACAAAAACGCAGAGGCCACGGAAATTCTCCGTGTCCTCTGCGCCTCTGCGGTGAATCTTCTTCCGTCTCCGGAGTTTCTCTCCGGTTGTCCGCCTACGCTCCCGGCCGCGCCGTCAGCACGTTGGGAACGTTTGAGAAGTATCCTTTGGGCGCGCTCAGGTAGCCGGCGATCTGGTTTTTCCCCAGCCGGTTCACCACCATTTCCACCGGGCTGGAAGCGCCCTGCACCAGAAAATAAACCGGCTCGTCCAGCGCCTTGTTGCGCCGTTCCGTGCGCATGTCGTCAAAATACAGATACACGGTGTAGAGGTTATGTTTCGTGTCGGTGTGTTCGAGCTGAATCATCACCGACCCGATTTTCTTCCGCGCGTGCTTCCTGGGCAGGCTGAACTCGAAATAGTCGCGGTCCGTCCGGTGCGCCAGTTCCACCAGCTCGTCGTGCGTTCTGGCGATAGCGCCCGAGAGCTCGCCCTTCGCTCCGGTCAAGGCTTCCTTCGTCGCATCCAGATCCTTCTGCGTTCCCTGAATGTCCCCGGAAAGCGTTCCGAACTTGCTTGCCGAATCCGTCTTCAACTGGCTCAAGTCCTGGCTGCTGGCTTTCTGGTCGATCGCCTGGTTCAACTGCTGCACGGCCTGCCGCTGCTGTTTCTGGATGCGCGTTGACAGTTCATGCGCCCGCGCCAGCTCCTTCTGCGTCAATCCCAGCTTCTCGCTGGTCACGTCAAACTGCCCCTTCAGTTGAGCGTACTGGTCGTCGCTCGCATCCATCCGCTTGCCCAGCACCTTGATCTGATCGTCGTGCCGCGCCAGCGCCTGCCGCACCGTCGAACGCGTGGAGAGAATCAGGTAAAGATTGATTCCGGAAATAATCAGCAGCGCGATCACCAGCAGAAACAGGATCTGCCCGCCCGTAAAGCTCCACGGCGCCGGCGCCTGCACCACCTGCGGCGGCGGCGCGCCCGTCGCTTCACTTGCCGGCTGGGCCGGCTTTTCTCCCAGCCCGAAGACCGCGTGTGAAACATCCCGCTTCTGATTCTCATCGGCCATAAAACTTGCTCCTCCTCGTTTCCCGCGCGGCCCGGCCCTCGGCCGGTTCCGTAATCAATTAGCTTGTGCGCGGGGTCTCGTCAAATTGCATTTCGTTGGATGCGGGAGCCACACGGTTCGATGGCCCCGGGCCATTGAATATCCCACGTTCCGCCGATTCCCGCAAGCCGCGTTGTGTGCCTCCGCGCCCTCCGTGTTCTGCTTTTCGCCTTTAACCCTCGCCCCGCGTGCGGGCAACGTAGCTGCCGCGCATCGGGACTTCTTTTCTTCTTAGCCCTCGCCCCGCTTGCGGGGAGAGGGTGCCCCGCAGCGCGGGACGGGTGAGGGGACAATTTACCTCGCCCCGCTTTTCCGTTAAGCTATGCTCCATGCCGGACAAGAAATACATTCTCTCCCTCGATCAGGGAACCACCAGTTCCCGCGCCATTCTGTTTGACTCCCACGGCCGCGAGCACGCTTCCGCCAGCCTGGAATTCAAGCAGCATTATCCCAAGCCCGGCTGGGTGGAGCACGACGCCGATGAAATCTGGTCCTCGCAAACCGCCGCCGCGGAAAAAGCGATGTCGCAATCCGGCATCTCCGCCGCGCAAATCGCGGCCCTGGGAATCGCCAATCAGCGGGAAACGGTTGTGATGTGGGACCGCTCGACCGGCAAGCCGGTTCATCCGGCGATTGTCTGGCAGTGCCGCCGCACGGCGCCCATGTGCGACCGCATCCGCCGCGAAGGTTTTGATCGCACGCTGCGCCAAAAGACCGGCCTCATGACGGACGCTTATTTTTCCGGCACCAAAATCGCCTGGCTGCTGGTAAATGTTCCCGGCCTTCGCGCCCGCGCCGATCGCGGCGAGCTCGCCTGCGGAACCATTGACAGTTGGCTCATCTGGAAGCTCACCGCCGGCCGCCTGCACGCGACGGACGTTTCCAACGCCTCGCGCACTTTGCTTTTCAACATTCACACGCTCGACTGGGACGCCGAGATTCTGGATTATTTCAAAATTCCGCGCTCGCTGTTGCCCGAGGTTCGCGATTCCGGCGGCCTGATGGCGGAGACTAAAATCTTCGGCGGTTCGATTCCAATTGCCGGCGTTGCGGGCGATCAGCAGGCATCGCTTTTCGGCCATCAATGTTTCGCGCGCGGCAGCGCCAAGAACACTTACGGCACGGGCCTGTTTCTGCTGATGAACACCGGCGAGGAAATTCCCGCATCCAAATCCGGACTGGTTGCAACCGTCGCCTGGCGGCGCAACGGCCGCACGCAATATGCGCTTGAAGGCAGCGTGTTCATCGCCGGCGCGGCCATTCAGTGGCTGCGCGATGAATTGAAGTTGATTTCGAGCGCCGAGGAAACCGAATCTCTGGCTCGCGCCGTGCCCGACTCCGGCGGAGTTTATCTTGTCCCGGCGTTTGTCGGCCTGGGCGCTCCCCACTGGGACGCTTACGCTCGCGGAGCGCTCATGGGCCTCACGCGCGGAACCAATCGGCATCACATCGTGCGCGCGGCGCTGGAAGCCATCGCCTACCAGACGCGCGAAGTTGTGGACGCCATGGCCCTCGATTCCGGCACGCGGCCCGCGTCGCTGCGCGTGGATGGCGGCGCCGCCCGCAACGATTTTCTCTGCCAGTTTCAGGCCGATATTCTCGGCCTTCCCATCGAGCGCCCCGTCACCACGGAAGCCACCGCTCTCGGCGCGGCTTATCTCGCGGGTCTGGCGACGGGTTTCTGGAAGGATGAAACCGCGCTCGCCTCTCAGCGCGAAATCTCCCGCCGCTTTGAGCCCGCCATGAGCGAATCGCAGCGAGAAGAATTGTTCGCCGGCTGGCTCCGCGCCGTCGAGCGCGCCAAAAACTGGGCCCAGCCATAGCCTCTTAAGAATCTCTGCGCCCTCTGTGTCTCTGCGGTAAAGCTCTTTCTCGTGTCCTCCGTGTTAAAGCTTTTTCTTCTTTAAAAAGTGATACGATTTTCAGTTGGCACACTAATCCAAGGAGGCACCATGCAAGCCATCGATCCCGTCTGCAAGATGACCGTTGATTCCGAAAAGGCCGCCGCCTCGAGCGAATACGAGGGCACGAAATATTATTTCTGCTGCGCGGGCTGCAAAACCAAGTTCGACCAGAACCCCGCCCAGTACACCGCCAAATAATTTCTGCGAAATGAAAATCCCTCAACCCTCTCCCTTCCAGGGAGAGGGTGTCTCGCAACGCGGGACGGGTGAGGGTCACGCGCCAATCTGAAATCTTGAATCCGCGCCAGCGCCCCGCCCCACGCCGCGCCGGGAGAAGGGGCACGAGTTCACTCGTGCCGAAGATAGGGGCGAAAGAAACATGCGGCTTCAGCCGCTGGGGACCAGGCCATAGTCTCAGGGGCTGAAGCCCCGATTGATTATTGATTGTCGGTTGGACGGCACGGCTGAAGCCGTGCCCTTTCGCACTGCGCACCGCCGCGCAACAAAAATCTCCAGCCCTCTCCCTTGCAGGGAGAGGGTGTCCCGCAACGCGGGACGGGTGAGGGTCACGCGCCCCACGCCTACTTGCGGTCGGGTCTCATCTTCCACATCATATAATCAAACCTGTTCTTCATGTTGTCGTGAGCTCTTCCGTTTTGGAACCTGCCCGTCCTGACTAGCCAAGCGGCGTAGTCCCGCGGGCTCATCTGCCAGTGCTCCTCAATGGCGTCCTTGTTTCTCCGCCACTCCCTGCAGTAAGCCCTATCGCGGAAGAGGAAGATGAACTTGTTTGCCTGGCAAAGCGCTGCGTACGAAGCTCGCGGCCTGGGCGGGATGCCAGTGATACGCCTGTCGAGTTCCTTCATCGTCTCGCGCGCGAGGAGGTCGGCCATCTGGATACGAGGATTAGCTCTCGAGTCGAATAAGAACTTGGAGCCCGCGAGATGCTCAAACCTGGCTTTCACCTCCGGCTGGCTTACGAACGCGGAATAAAGCGAGTCCGCTACTCGGTTGCTCTCCTCCCTGCTGTCGAGTGTGAACTCGAGACTCACTGGCTCATCGCGCGGGTGGGTGGAGGACGGAACTTGGGCACTGAACTCGGCGCTTAGTGCGGTCAGTTGCTCGAGGATGTCCGACAGGCACTTGAAGTAGCCGAGGCCCCGAGGGCCCGGCCCGAAGAGTTCGCGATGTGCCGTCAAGTCAAGCGCTACCCCGATCCCAGCGACCGGGCTCCCGGCGGTAATCTGGGTAAGGTCCCTATAAAGGTTTAGGCTTTCCCGGTGCGCATGGCTTTTAGGGCGGCCCGAATGCTTTGACTCGCACTCGGCGGCGTGGAAAATCTTCCCTCGGGTCCTACTTACCCAGGCACTTTCGGCGGCGCTCCACTCCTCGTCGCTCCCTATGACCCCCGCTACCGCGGAAACCCGCCGCCCCTTCTCGTCCCCGCTCTCGTCCACGAAGACTCTAAGCACCATAGTGTAACCCGCGGCGGCTCGCCTGACGGTCGGCACTGCTACTTAAACCGAGATGCCGGGGATGTTCGCTCCAGCCCCGCACGCCGGGCAACTCACCAGCAAGCCGGGCGCCCTCAGACCCATGTGGTTCACCTCGACGACCCGGAGGACGGCACCGTCCCTCGGGCAATTCGCCCGCCCGTCCCTAAAGTGCGCGAGCCTGATCGCCTCTTGCTCCGCGTCGCTCAGCCCTCCGGGAACGGGCTGTCGGCGCTCGACAGACCTCTCGGTGCGCGTTGCGGGCTCGGCCTCTCCGCTCAGCCGGACGAGGTTCCGCCCCAGGTCCTTCGCCCGGTAAAGCGCTTGGTCGGCGCGGTGGAGCAGATCCTCGGGTGTCCCCGCGTGGTCCGGAAGGCAGGCCACCCCGACGCTGACGGTTTGCGACAGGGATCTGCCGCCTACCCTTGCGGCTTCGACCGATGACCGCAACCCCTCGGCCACGGCCAACGCCTCCCGGGCGGAGAAGTTCGGGAGGAGAGCCGTGATTTCCTCGCCGCCGTACCTGTAGGCCCGGCCCTTGCCCTCGGCGTTTGCAGCGATAATTCGAGCGCAATCGAGTAGCACCTCATCGCCGACCTGGTGCCCGTGCTGGTCGTTCACAGCCTTGAACCTATCGAGGTCAATCATCAGGAGCGACAGCGGCCGCCCAGTCTCAAGCGCTCGCGTCGCCAGAATCCGCAGGTCCTCGTCGAAAGCCCCTCGTCTGTACAGCGGAAGTCTGTCGTCTAGTTCGCCCTCGCCCGTTTCGACGAGGGGGGCCAGCCTGTTATCGCGGAACCCCCACCCGATTGCCGCCAAGGCCTCGTTTACGTGCGACTCGTCTGCCCTGGCGAGCTCTCTGGCAATATTCTCAGCGACGCGCTGTCTTGTCTGCTGATCGAAGGATTCATGAATCGGGCCGAGGTGCCTCAGGTACGCGCGCTTCCGCGTGCTGTGGCTGAAGTCCTCCGCGCTCGTCAGGCGGAACTCCTGAACGGGGATTCCGGCCCTCCCGAGAACTTGCAGCACATCGTCGCTTGACCCGCTTTCAAACAGTAGGCTGGTGATAGCTCCCCAGGGGTCCAGGGCGGGTATTCCCATTTCTCCTCCGTGGCGCGTCGGCCCGACGCGCTCCACCACGTCCTCCACGCGGGCGGCGCATACTTCGCGCCCCCTGCGAAGTGTGCGATCTCATAACCCCGCCATCAATATGCCGTTCTTATACCTCCGGGCATGGGAAAAGGCAAGGCGGAAATGCAGAGACGAGTGACAAGTGACGAGTGACGAGCGGAAGGCAAGAAAAGCGGGTGCTGGGTGCTAGGGAAGACCAAATCAGAAGTCAGAAGGGGCGACGAAGCGGCTCGGGGCGGCGGCAGGTTGGGCGGTTCGTCAGGGCACGGTTTCAACCGTGCCGATCAGGCAGTCGCCGCCGTGCGGCTTCAGCCGCTGAGGGCCGGACAAGACGAAGTCAGAAGTGTGAAGAGTGAAGTCAGGAGCCAGGAGCCAGAAGTCAGAACTGAAAACTGATAACTGATAACTGACAACCGGCCACTGAAACCTGACACCTTGCCACCGACAGCCGAAATCCGAGAGCCGAGCGCCCAGCCACCCGCACCCAATCTCCAGCCCCCGGCACTGAAAGCTGATAACTGACCACTGAAGGCTGACATGCCACCTGTCGCGCACACCCCGCCCCTCGTCAGACTAGCACATCAAAATGAGACGATTGGGACGTTTGGGACGCTTTCCAAACTTTTTTGTATGTTATTGATAATAAATATGTTATTTAATATAATTAACTCACCGGCCCTCGTTTAAAAATGCGAATTGTGCATTTCTGGCACACTGAGTAATTTTTACATTGTGTTACGTTACCTGGACATTAATGGTCATCTGGCCCGTGGCTCCATTAGGGAAGGTGCTGGTTGGACCTCGACCTTCGATGCGCCCTTTGCCGTCAATGGCTCGCACTCTCACTTTGTAATTTCCCTTTGCAGGATTGACCCAAACGTATTTCCAGAAGCACCATGTGATGGGTGAAGGATTGCTGAAAATCGTTGTCCGCCGCCACGATTTTCCGTCATCGAAGCTGATTTCCACTTGCTTGATGCCGTCAAGATTTCCAACTGCGTAGCCTGCGAATTCAAAATTCCTGCCCGCTATTTTCGCGCCATCACGAATGTCGGTGAATCGCGCTTGCGCCCATCGCTCGCAGTCATTGGACCATCCGCGCGATTCCCAGTAGCCCAGATAAGCTTTGTTGACCAGTTCGATGCGCGTGATCCACTTCGGCTGCTTCATGCCGAATTTGCCGGGAATGAAAATCCTCACCGGATAGCCGTGAATCGGCGGCAATGCTTCGCCATTCATTCCGTAGGCGAGAAAATTTTCTTCGTTCCACAATCGCTCCAGCGGATGTCCGGTGGAAAGTCCGTCCGCACCGTAAAGAATGGCGTGCGCGGCGCCTTTCAAGGGCGCGGCGCGCTCAATCAGCGGCTTGAGCGGAGTGCCCGTCCACTTGGCGTTGCCGATGGCCGTGCCGCCGATGGAATTGGAAATGCATTCGAGCGTAAAGTATTTTTCGATTTTGGGCAGCCCAACGAGTTCGGCGTAATTCAGGGTGAATGGACGCGCGACCAGGCCGTCAAATCTCATCTGCCACTTGTCGCGCTCAATCTGTGGTGTTCCGCCCTGCGAGGTGACGTAGAAATCGTCGTTCGGTGTGATGGCGACCAGCGCGGCGCGCTCGCCGTATTTCTCATAGGCTTTTACGGAAAGCGGCGGCGGATCGGTCAGGCCGTTCATCCAGCGGCTGACCGTTTCGTACTCGAATAAGCCGATTCCGCCGGCGATTGCTGCAATAATGAACTTACGGCGCTCCATGGCTTCCATTATGATGTATCGAAACAGGGCTGCGACGCACGAAATTTTAAGACTGCGAGCGATGTTCTGAAAACTGACGATTCCAATGCGCGCTCTCCAAAAGAGCCTCTGCTCATCCGGTTCTATTCTCTTGTCGCGCCTCTTTATGGGGCTTGGTCAGCGGTGACTGAGGAACGGGCAAGCCTTCGCGCGTTCGAACTGGCCGAATTGCAGCCGGCGGAAAAAGTCCTCGAAGTGGCTGTGGGCGGCGGAAAACTCTTCTCGCGACTTGCGGCGCGCGCAGGCACTGCAGGTTGCGTCGGAATCGATCTTTCGCCCGGAATGCTCCGGACCGCACGCCGCCATCTGTTGCGGCAAGGCATTCTCCGGGGCGCGCTCTGCCGCGCCGACGCGCTGCAAATACCCTTTCCCGCGGCGGCCTTCGACGTTCTCTTCAATTGTTATATGCTGGACCTGATTGCGGAAGCTGACATTCCTCAAGCGCTCGCGGAATTCGGCCGCGTGCTGAAGTCTTCCGGGCGTCTGATTCTGCTTTCCATGGCGAGACAGCCCGAGTTGCTCAATTCGATTTGGATGTGGCTTTATTGCCGCTCACCGTTGCTGGTGGGAGGCTGCCGGCCGGTTCCTGTCTCACGGGCGCTTGGGACGGGCGGCTGGAAAATTGAAAGGCGCGAGATGATTTCCCAATTCAGTTTTCGCTCGGAACTTATCATCGCCCGTCCTCCGGTTCCCGGAGACCTGAAATGACCGATCTCAACTCCGCCGTGCGCCGCCGGCAATTCTGCGCGCGTTGCGGGCAATTGATGTTTGAATATTACCGCTCCCCCGACGGGCATTTCGGGCTGGCAGCGGCTCCGCCCGGCCAGTCGCAGAATTCGAGCCGGGAAATCCGCTGCCCCATGTGCCGAGCGGCCTACCGCCTGCTCGAAAGAGTCAACAGCATGGGCGAGCCCGTGGAAAGAAAGTAGCGCAGGAACCAGAATGCCTGAATCCAACTCCACATCTTGCGGCTCCCGCGAAAATGATCTTGATCCAATCCGCCTGCGGGAATGGCTGGCGGAACGAGGTCTGGTTCGGAACGTGGAGAAGCTCAAGATTCGCGCCTTGGGCGGGGGAGTGTCCAACATCGTCCTGCTGATCGAGGGCTCCGGGATCCGCTGGGTGGCGAAGCAGGCGCTCGGCAAATTGCGAGTCAAAGATGACTGGCGTTCCGATCGCTCGAGAATTTTCCGCGAGGCTGATGCAATTCGCGCACTTCGCCCGGTGCTGGGCGCGAGGTCGGCTCCCGAACTCGTGGATGTTGACCACGAAAACTTTTTCCTCATGATGACGGCCGCCCCTGAGAGCTCGGTGATGTGGAAGAAACCCCTGTTGAGCGGTGAGTCTGATCCGGCCGTGGCTCGCGATGCAGGAACTTTGCTGGGCAGGATGATTACTGCATCGCAATCGAATGCCTCATTTGCTGCGCGCTTTGGCGACCGAGCCGTTTTCGATCAGCTTCGCATCGATCCCTACTATCGAACGACGGCTCGGCGCGCGCCGGACATCGCGAATGCCATCCAGGATCTCATCGGTGATTCCTGGCGCATTCAAAACTCACTGGTCCACGGCGATTACAGTCCCAAAAACATGCTGATTTCCGGAGGACAGGTCTTTCTGATTGATTTTGAAGTCATCCACTGGGGTGATCCGGCGTTCGACTCAGGCTTTCTTCTCAATCATTTGTTGCTCAAGGCGCTCCATCAGCCCCGGTTCAGAGACGCATATCTAGAATCGGCAAACGCTTTCTGGAATGCGCTCTCGATCGCACTTGTTTCTGCAGAGACGGTGGATTTTGAAAGGATGACCCTCCGCCATCTCGGCGCCCTGATGCGCGCCCGCATTGACGGCAAATCGCCCGTGGAATATATCCGTGACGAGCGGACGCGGGAGGCTGTACGAAAATTGAGCGGCAGAATTCTTCTGGAAGCGCGGAATGTGAAAGAGGCATTTGCAGTTTCTGAGGCGGCATCGGCACAGTTGGATTGAGAAAGAAATAGTGGAGACCTTGCATTGTCCGTAATCGCAAATGTTCGAGCACTCCAGATTCTGGATTCGCGCGGCAACCCCACACTGGAGGTTGATGTGTTTCTTGCCGACGGCTCGCACGGGCGGGCACGAGTGCCTTCCGGGGCTTCCACCGGCAAAAGGGAAGCGGTTGAACTGCGCGATGGCGACGTGCGCTGCTATTCGGGGCGCGGCGTCAGGGGCGCAGCGGGCAACATTGAACAGGAAATCGAGTCGGCCGTCGCCGGGATGGACGCCCGCAGCCAAAGCGCTGTGGACCGCGTACTGATCGAACTCGACGGCACGGACGACAAACGGCGGCTCGGCGCGAATGCCATTCTAGGAGTCTCTCTTGCCGTGGCGCGGGCGGGTGCGGCCTCGGCGCGCCTGCCACTTTACCGATATCTAGGAGGGACTGCGGCCCGCGCGCTGCCTCTGCCCATGGTCAACATTCTGAGCGGGCGCAATCACGGCGGCCAACTCGATCTGCAGGATTTCATGATGGTACCGTTGCGCGCGCGGAGATATTCCGAGGCTCTCCACGATGCCGTAGCCGTCTCGCGCACCATGAAAGATGTTCTTCGCGAGCGCGGTGCTTACCGGCCGGGCGTGGCCGAGGAAGGGGGCTACGCGGCGGCGCTGGAATCGAATGAAGCCGGGTTTGAAGTGATGGTGCAGGCATTTGAGCGCGCCGGCTTGGAGCCGGGCAAAGACGCCGCCATTGCCATTGACGTTGCCGCGAGCCGGCTTTGGAACGGTCGCCGGTACGTGTTTGCCCTGGATGGAGCGGAGCTTACGACCGGAGAATTGCTCGAACAGCTCGAAGGCTGGTTGAGCCGTTATCCTGTTGTTTCCATCGAGGACGCTCTGGACGAAGAAGACTGGGACGGCTGGCGCGCGCTGACCGAGCGGCTCGGCAGCCGCTGCCAATTGGTTGGCGATGATTTGTTCGTGACCAGTTCCGAAGTGCTGGAGCGAGGCATCGAGGAAGGCGCTGCCAACGCGGTTCTGATCAAGATGAATCAGGTTGGCACACTTATGGAGACATTGGAGTCGGTTGAACTGGCCAGGCAGGCCGGCTATGGCTGGATCATCAGCGCCCGCTCAGGTGAAACGGAAGACGATTCCATCGCCGACCTCGCGGTCGCTGTCGGTGCCTCTCAAATCAAAATCGGGTCGGTTACATGTTCTGAGCGCCTTGTGAAATACAATCGCCTGCTGCGTATCGAGGAACAGCTCGGAAGCGCTGCCGTCTTCCGGGGCGCCGAGGTTTTTGGCAGTTGAAACCTCCCGTGCTGTATGCGTGTGAGTCGGAAGGCCTGAGGTTGCGTGTTTACGCCCCACCGAGGCAGCGTCCATCGGACTCGCGGCAGGCTTGCCCGTATCGTCCATCATTCAGTATCATCTAATCAAGCGACAGCGCGGTCTAAACTCGACGCATGCTGCCGAGTATTCGCCATAAGGCGAGGTCACTGCTCACAAAGGTCCATCGATGCTGGCCCCAAGGATGATTTCCCGCTGGAGCGCGATCTTCGCGGTTTGCGTTCTTCTTTCGCCCGCAGGCCTGCAGAATAGTCTTGCCGCATCCGGTCGGCCCGACTTCACTCCCGGCTTCAATTTATTCGCACCCAAGGAGGACGTCACCGTGGGCCGGCAGGCGGCGCAGGAAGCCGACCGGAAACTTCACCTGCTGAATGACTCGGAGGTTCTCCGGTACATCAACAATCTCGGAAAAGCTCTGGCCGAATTCGCTCCCAACCAGGATGGCACCCACTATCCGTGGCAGTTCCGGGTGGTGGACAGCATGGACATTAACGCCTTCGCGCTTCCGGGCGGGTTCATTTATGTGAATCGCGGGGCAATTGAGGCGGCTCAGAACGAAGCTGAGATTGCCGGTGTGATCGCTCACGAAGAGGGCCACGTGGTGATGCGGCACGGTACGCATCAGGCTTCCGAAATCATGCTGGCGCAAGCTCCACTCGCTCTTCTCTCGGGATTCCTGGGCCGGAACTCAAGCCTTGCCAGCCAGCTTGCCCAAATCGGCCTCAGCTTCGGCGTGAATTCGATCTTGCTCAAGAACAGCCGCAGCATGGAAGCTCAGGCCGATCAGGTCGGCACTTATATTCTTTACCGGGCTGGTTACGATCCCTATGGCATGGCACACTTTTTCCAGATTATCGAAAAGAAAGATCCGCAGCGAACCATCGAGTTCTTTTCCGACCACCCCAATCCCGGTAATCGGATTCAAGCGGTGGATCGGGAAGTCCCCATGCTCGGACCGGCAAAGGAGTGGAAAACGGATAGCCCTGAGTTCCAGGCCATCAAGCAGCGGCTTGAATCACTGCCGCCCTCGCCCAAGCCCCAAGCGGCGGCCGTCGAGCAATCACCGGCAGCCGGGCCGCCACCGCTTCCATCTTCCAGGATGGTCGAGTATCAGGGCGACGGATTCTCGATTCTTTACCCTGACAATTGGACGGTCGAGGCCAATGACGTGAGCATTACTATGGCTCCGCCCGGAGGCCGCATCACAGGAGCGGACGGGGTCGAAGCCCAGGCGTACGGCGCGTCAATTTCCGTTTACCGCCCGCGCGAAGGTGGCGTTGACTGGGGACTGGTCAATGCGACGAAGCGGCTTATTGAATCTCTCCGCAAATCCAATTCCGGCCTTCGCGTCCTGGAACAAAAGGGATTCAGCCTGCACGGGCAGGCAGCGCTTTCCACCTGGCTTGAAAATGATTCCCCGCTGCGCGGCCGGATGGAAAGCGACCGTCTGATTACTTTGCGGAAGGAGTCGAGCCTGCTGGCGCTGATTTTCATTGTTCCCAAGAACGAGCTTCCCGCGTACTCTCCAACTTTCGACAAGATGGTGGATACGTTTCAAATTCGCTGAATATCTGGCTGACCTCTGTTACGTGCGCCATGGCAGGACGTGTCTTCGGCGCGCAATCAGGGATTTAATTGCCGATCAATAGATCAGGCGAAGGGAAAACTGAATCTGGCGCGATGAGCCCGCGGTATGGCTGATTACGCCAAAGCCGCTGCCGCGCAGAATGTTCGAGGGCAGACCAAAGGTCACCAGGTTGAACACATTGAAGAACTCCGCCCGGAACTGAAGGATTCCGGGCTCGCTGCGGCGTCCCAGGTCCACTGGAGTGTCCTTGATCAGAGCCACGTCGTAGTTTTCATAGCCGGGTCCGCGAAAAGTGTCGCGACCCAGCGATCCAAACAGGCCGTGGTTTGGCCCTGTCCCTCCGGGCACGTTGATGGGGATGAAAAAGAAGGAAGCGTTGTTCGCGCCGCGACCGAAATAGTCTTCCCGCACCTTCCGACTGGTTGAAAAGACCGGATTGCCGATCTGGTCCGGACGGTCCGCGCCTCCGGCTCCCGCACCGGTTTGCTGAATTCCGGAGTTGACGCTGAAGGGCGAGCCGGTCATGAGCGTGGTGATGTTCAGGAACTGCCAGCCTTCCGTCACGCGTTTCCCCAGCGGTTGCAAAAAACTCAAGCGGTCAAAGGGGAGCATTTGAATCATGCTGAGCGAGAAGACATGCGTCACATCGAAATTGGAAGGCCCCTTTTCCGCCCCGGGATTCCAGGGATTCTGCGGCATAGTCCACGTGGAACTGTCGTTATCGAGCGATTTGGAAAAAGTGTAGCTCGCCTCGAAACCGAGCCCGATGGTGGGCGAATTCTTTCCGACGCCGGTCTGCAGAGCCTGATAAGTGGAATGGGCGCCGGTGGTCATCCAGGACTCCAAGCCTAACCCTCCCACGGGCAGCCCGGCGGCATTGAACTGAGTGAAGGGCGCAAAACCAGGGGAGGCGCCGCCGTAACTGTTGGGATAAGCCATTGTCGCCAGATGGACACCCGCGGTGGCCACGTAGTCGGCGCTGAAATTCAACCCGCCGAAGTTGTGCTCCACTCCAGCCGTGTAGGTTTCGATATAGCCGTTGGCGAAATCCTTGGAAATGCCCGCCGCCGTGAGCAATTGAGGCTGATGGCCGGGCGTGAGGGCAACCAGATCGTTCTGGAATCGCTGGATGTCTATCGGCGTATTCGGTGGAACGGCGGTCGTCACTCCGCCGGGGAAGACCGGCTGCCCCGATGGCGTATAGACATCAGGAAGATTCAGCGATACCACGGCATCGGTGAAAGGCACTGCCACGCCCGGCTCTGCCGAAATGTAAGGAGAAAATGAAAAAGGAATGCCACCTGTGACGGTATTGTCCTTCCAAAGATTTGGCAGAATCGTCGTGATGGCGCCACCCGCGTGCAGGACTGTCCGGTCCGTCAGGCGAAAATTGAGAGACAGTCTTGGTCCCCAGCCGTTCCAATCCATGTTGTAGGGCGGTTGGGGATTTTCGAGAAAAACCTGCTTCGCGCCGGGTGCCCAGAACGGGACATTCTGACCATTGGGACCTACGATCTGCGGCAGGGCCGTTCGCTTCTCACCTTCGCCGATGCGGCTGTTGACTTCATACCGGAGCCCGTAATTCACGGTCAGGCGGGGCGACGCCTTCCAGGTATCCTGAAAATAAAAGGCGTAGGCCTGGCGTCGGACTGCGGCCTCGTTAAACCGGTCGCCGCCGGGAGTAATCTTTGCGACGGCGCTCGTGGTGTAGGAAGAAGGCGTCGCGGTCAGCAATCCGGTCAGCGAATCCGGCAACGGATCGCCCGGCTGCAAATTGTGTTGACCACTGGCGGATGTAATCGCAACAGGCGAGTAGGCCGGACCGCCACCAAACGTGTAAAGCCCGTTCGGATTCAACCCCCAAATCGTGGAATCCCGGTTGAAGCGCACTTCCATGCCCCATTTGAAAGTGTGCGAGCCGTGCACGTCCGTCATGTCCTGTTTGAACTGGTAAAGGTTTCCGAAAAGGCCCGTCATCGAGCCATCAGCGGAATTGAAAGGTTCGTAGAGCCCATCGCCGAAGGCGAGGGCGGGCTGCGTTTGGTTCACGGTTCCGAAGAATGGCGTGCTGCGGACATATCCGAGCGTCGTTTCCGAAGTGAGATTCGCTGACCAGGCGTGCGAAAATTTCAGGCCCGCATTACGCTGGTGGTCGAAGAACCGGATGGCAAAAGTCGGGTCAATGGCCGTCTGGTCGGGATTCGTCAACGGTCCCGTCACTTGGTTCAAGCTGAATCTCGCGTAAAGCGACGACCGGTCGGAGATGCGGTGATCGATGCGAATTGAAAACTGGTCGATTCCGGTGGAGACTTTGGATGACGTGGCGTAAGTGCGGCTGCCATAAGGTCCTTGCGGATCGTCCGGCATCGGGTACTTCGCCAGGACCGCCGCCACCCGCGGATCCACGGGAATGGTCAGCGTATCTCCCGGGAAGGCCGTGGTATCGAATCCTTTCCGCTCCGCCGCCGTCGGGACCGGGAAGACCTGCGTCGTTCCCAGAACCTGACGAAAGCCCTGGTATTCGCCGAAGAAAAAAGTGCGGTTCCGGCCGTCGTAAACTCCGGGAAGGACGACCGGGCCTCCGACCGCAAACCCGAACTCATTTCGCGCGAAAGGAGGAATACGTCCTTCGTCGGCGGGGGTCTTGCGGTCAAAAAAGTTCCGCGCGTCGAAAGCGGCATTCCGGACGAATTCGAACGCGCTGCCGTGAATCTGATTGGTTCCGGATTTCGTGATGACGTCCGTAAAGCTGGCCGCGCCGTGGCCGATTTCCGCCGGCATCACTCCCGAACTCCCCTTGACTTCCTGGATTGCGTCGACGTTGAAGTTGGGAAATGTCGCCCCGCCCATTTCCGGGTCGGTTGAGTCAATGCCGTCAATGGCAAAGACGGTGGCCGTCGCGCGCTGCCCGTTCACGGCGAACTGCTGGGTGAAGTTTGCGCTTCCATTCGTATCCGTCATGGTGCCCGCGGCAAGCAGGAGCAGCTTGCTGAAGTCACGCTCGTTGAGCGGCAGGCTGGACACCTGCTGGCTCGAGAGCTTTTCGCCGCCGCTGGCCCAGGTGATGGTATCGCCCTTTGCCGAGGCGACCAATCGAAGCTCCTGCTCTCGGAAAGAAATCTGCAATCCTGCGGTCAGACTTGCTCCGGGCTTGATAGTAACCGGCTTCGCGGCCCTCCAAACCTTTCCAGCTTCACTGACCGAAAGCTCGTAGTCTCCGGCCAGGATTTGAGTGAATGTGAAATCGCCGTCCGCGGCCGTGGTCGCCGCGTAATCCAGCTTGCCCGTCGGAGAGTGAAGTTTTATCGTCGCGCTTGCAACCGGATGCCCGGCATCATCGCGAAGCACGCCCGTCCATGAGCTGGCCGCGCTGCCTACCGCCGCCGCGAGGAAGGTGCAGAAAAGGCAGGCGCACACCGCAATCATCAAGCGAAAGAGAAAACGGCCTGTCCGGCCCATACCAATACGTGGGGAACGAGGGCGCGTCAACGCAAAGCGCGTTGGGCTGACGCGGGCTTCATTTGCACAGCTGACTTCAGCGCAGGCTTTATCGGACTGCGGCCAAGGTTTGTCAATCATTCCTTACTCCGGTACTCGATATCCTATCGGCAGGCCTGGAGGGAGTGGAGTTTCCGATCCGCCAGCCAGGAAACGAAAGCTGCATTTAATGGGGTGTGACTTTGCTAGATTTTTCCTTGCACCTCAACCGGCTGGCGCGCAAATATTTCCGGCGAGAATCCATCGACCAAATCCTGACGAAATTGCGCACCTTCCGTTCGCTCGGTGCATTTAATCAATGTAGGATTATACTCTTCCGCTTCCACGCGAGTACAACTTTCCGCCCAAAACCCGCTTTGCCAATTTCCATTGGGCTGTATAATGTCCGCAAAACATGGGACTGAAAGAGGGGACCAAACTCGGACCGTATGAAATTGTTTCGCCGCTGGGCGCGGGCGGCATGGGGGAAGTGTATCGTGCTCGCGATACCAAGCTGAATCGCGACGTTGCGCTCAAGGTTTTGCCCGAGGCCTTTGCCGCCGACCCGCAGCGCATGGCGCGTTTCGAACGTGAAGCTCAAGTCCTCGCCTCGCTCAATCATCCGAATATTGCGGCGATTTACGGCCTGGAAGAATCCGGTCAAACGCGCGCGCTGGTCATGGAACTGGTCGAGGGCCAGACGCTGGCGGAACGAATTGGCGCCTCCACGCAACCCTCATCGGGCACGCGCTCCGGAACCGTAGGGGCGCACGGCCGTGCGCCCCTGCAAATTGACGAAACGCTGCAACTTGCAAAACAGGTCGCCGAAGCGCTCGAATACGCCCACGACCGCGGCGTGGTGCATCGCGATCTGAAACCCGCCAACATCAAAATCAACCCCGAAGGCACAGTCAAAGTTCTGGTTTTCGGTCTGGCCAAAGCGATGGGGCCGGACGAAATCTCGCGCGACACTTCGAATTCTCCCACGCTCAGTCTGGCGATGACGCAGGCGGGATTCATCGTCGGAACCGCCGCATACATGGCTCCGGAACAGGCAAAAGCGCAGAGAGTGGACCGGCGAGCCGACATCTGGTCATTCGGGGTTGTTCTGTACGAAATGATGAGCGGCAAGCCTCCGTTCAGCGGGGAAACGGTTTCCGACACGCTGGCGGAAGTGCTGAAGTTCGAACCTGATTGGAACGCATTACCGCCGGATACGCCGCCCCGCATTCGCGAACTCATCCGCCGTTGCCTTATCAAAGAACCGAAACAACGTTTGCAGGCCATCGGCGATGCGCGCATTACGATTGAGGAAGCGCTGAGTGGCACGGGCGTCTCGCCCGTGT
>JBJKPU010000106.1:0-64800 GCA_046706005.1 Terriglobia bacterium
AGGCGCGGCCCGCCGCACCAATTCGTTCCGCCAGCGTCTGGCCTTCGACCAGTTCCATGACCAGCGCGCGGGTCGAGCCCGATTCTTCCAGCCCGTGAATCATGGCAATGTTGGGATGATTGAGCGAGGCGAGCACTTGCGCTTCACGCTCGAAGCGCGCCATGCGCTGAGGGTCGGCGGCAAAAGCCTCGGGCAAAACTTTGAGCGCGACGTCGCGATTCAGCTTGGTATCGCGGGCGCGATACACCTCACCCATTCCGCCCGCACCCAGCGGCGATAGGATTTCATATGCTCCAAGCCTTGCACCCGCAACCAACGACATCGCTTGGGGATTATACACCTCGCGCGGATTGCAGCGGCGCACCGTGCCGGCGGTGACGGGAAAAATTGGGGATTGAGCTTCAGCCTTTGATCACGCCAAGTGGCTTGAGGCGGGCGACGCGCTTTGACAATCCGGCGTTGTGGACCACGTTAATGACGGCGTCAACGTCCTTATAAGCTTCCGGGATTTCCTCTGTGATGCCGTCACGGCTTTCGGAGCGGACGACAATGCCGCGTTCTTCCAGACGCCTTTTTGCGTCCTGAGCGTAGCTGGATTTTTTCGCCGCGGTTCGGCTCATCACACGGCCGGCGCCATGGCAGGTGGTTCCAAAAGTCTCCCTGAGCGAACCTTCAGCCCCGACCAGCACATACGACGACGTTCCCATGGAGCCGGGAATCAAAACCGGTTGGCCGATGTCCTTGTATGCTTCCGGAATTTCCGCGCGGCCGACGGGAAAAGCGCGCGTGGCGCCTTTGCGATGCACCAGCACTTCACGCTCCTTGCCGTTCACCCGGTGCCGCTCGAGTTTGGCGATGTTGTGGCAGACGTCGTAAACGACGCGCAAATCTTCTTTCTCGCCGAAGATGCGCTTGAACGCCTGCCGCGTGAAGTGCGTCATGCCCTGGCGATTCGCCCAGGCAAAATTGGCGGCGGCGCGCATGGCGGCAAGATAAGCTTGTCCCTCCTCCGACCGCAGCGGCACACAGGCAAGCTGGCGATCGGGCAAATCGATTTTGTGCCGGCGCATTGCGGAATCCATGTCGCGCAGATAATCGGTGCAAACCTGATGTCCGAAGCCGCGCGACCCGGAATGAATCAGAACCACGACTTCACTTTGATAGAGCCCGAGCCGCTGGGCGATTTCGGGTTCGAACACACGCTCGACGTATTGCACCTCGAGAAAATGATTGCCGCTGCCGAGCGTTCCCAGTTGCGGCAGGCCGCGCTTTTTGGGCCGGTCGCCCACGGCCGCGGGGTCGGCGCCGTCAATCGCGCCCGCTTCCTCGCAATGCGAAAGGTCTTCGGCGTAACCATAACCTCGTTCGACCATCCACGCGGCGCCCTCTGTGAGCACACGGTCGAGGTCGCCATAAGAAAGACGGATCGATCCGCCGTGCCCCGCCCCGGACGGAATGTCGCGGAAAAGATGGTTGACCAAATCCCGAATTTTGGGCCGAACTTCTTCGAGCGTCAGCGTGCTGGCCAGCAAGCGCACGCCGCAGTTGATGTCAAAGCCGACGCCGCCGGGCGAAATCACGCCGCCTTCGTTGGGGTCGGTTGCCGCCACGCCGCCGATAGGAAATCCGTAGCCCTGATGAATGTCCGGCATGGCGAGCGAGCGCCCGACTATTCCGGGCAGCATGGCCACGTTGATGGCCTGCTCAATCGAGAGGTCTTTGAGGAGATCCTTCAGCAGTGTCTCGTCCGTATAGACGAGCGCATCGGTCAGCATTCCGGGCTTGGTCGAGCGAGGAATCAGCCAGCGGTAATCGTCGAGCTTCTCGAGTTGGTGAGGTTGAAGGGCCATGAAGCCTCGGTTGGGACACTGAAATCCGATCCGGCTAGAATTATAACCTGCATCCGAGGCCGCCGATGAGCCGGCGCAATCCAGGGTTTCCATCGCAAAGCTTCGCCGCAGCGGAATTGATCGCGGCGAAGGGCTGAGTTCGCTTTCTAGCGGTCGTGCCCGAGGGCCACAACGAAATAGCGTGCCGGCGTCGAGCCGCCGTTGTGAATGCCGTGGAAATCGTTGGAGGCGACAAAGCCGACTCCGCCGGGGCCGAGTGTGGTGCTTTTGCCGTTGATGGTGATCGTGGGCGTGCCTTCGCGAATCAGGAACATTTCCTCATGCAGGTGGCGATGCGGCGGATGCGGCATTCCTCCCGGCGCCAGTTGAGTTTCATGGGTTTCAAGCGGAATATTTTCGTGAGTCAGGCCGTCCAGAACCGGCAAGAACAGGTTTCGACCGGTTTTATGCACGGGCAATTTATCAAACGGGTAGGTTTTTGAGACCAGCCTCTTCAACCCGGCGCCGAAAGCGGAGGCAGCTGACATGGCCAGAGCAGGCAGCGCCAAAAGCCATTTTCTTCTTGTCAAGTTCATGAGCATTCTCCTTCCGCTAAAACCGCCGCATCTTCTCCGAATGCGTGTCCTGAAGAGAGCCTACTATACAGCGGGGACGCACCAGCAATCAAAAGCCGGAGGTTATGTGAGACGGTCTTTTGCCCGGTAAGCTATGGGTTTGTTGCCGGCGCGGGAGCCGAAGCGGCCGGTTTTGCGGCCTTTGCGGGCGCGAGTTGCGAATAGACCTCGTCGAGCGCTTCCTGTTGAAGCTCGGATGCATGCCACTTATAGTTCTGAAAGGGGAGCAACTCCTTTTCAACCTGCTCGATGGGCTCGCCCTTCTTGATGCGCGCCTCGACGGCGCCGGTCAGCCACTCCAAAAACTTACGGAAAGCAGCGACATCGGCTTTGGTGCCGGGTTCGCCGTGACCGGGAACATAAACATCGGCGTTCCAGGATTCAACTTCGCGGAGCGTCTGGATCCAGTGACGAACATCGCCGCGGCCGATCCACGGGAAGTACCCGTTATTGAAGAGGTCGCCGAGAAAAACGACTTTGGCTTGCGGAAGGAACACTGCCGCATCGCCTACGGTGTCGTTTGCGCCCAGGGGGATCATCTGAATTTTCATGTTGACGCCGGAGAGATTCGTCTTGCTGTTGAAGGTCGCCGTCGGAATGGTAGGGTGAATGCCGCGCATCGCCCGAGCCAGCCGCCAATCGCCATCCAGACGGGCCGGAAGATTCTTGATGTAAAGTTCAAACCATGCCTGAGCCTGGGGCGTGGAAAGAATCGTGGGCTTGAAATCCTCGAAAACCTCGTTCCCCAGCGTCAGGTCCGGATTTCCGCTCGTGTTAATGACATAGCGAACGGGAAGATCGGTTCGCTGGCGGATTTCGAAGAGAACGTCGCGGGCGTTAAAAGGAGAATTCGTCGAGTCAATGACCACTACGCCCTGAGGCGTAATGACGAATCCTGCGTTGCCCGGCCGGTTGAACAGAGGATCGCCGGCCTCGCTCAGCACGTCATCAGAAACCCAGGCGAAAACGTTGGGCTTGATTTTCTGAACATTGTATTGGCCGATCGCCGCCAAGACGTTCCCGGCGGCGAAGCAAAGCATGGCCGCCATCCCGGCAAGGAGCGGCAAATTCAGACGCCCCTTGCCCGTCTTGCGGGGGCGGCTCAAACGAAATGAATAGCGTTTAGATATCCACATAAACCTGAGCACGCCATCCTCGGGTGGTTTGTTGCAGGGCGAGCTGGTGATAGGTCACGGCTTTGACCTGCAGCTTGACGGAATGGCGGCCGGCGTTGAGCGATTCACCCCGGCCCAGTGCCGCGACGGAATTCTCACTGAGGTGCGTAATCTCGAAGTCTTTAGCGTAAAAGTTCTCGGTGTCCTCGAGGTAAAGAATTTCGCTCAGCCAGTTAACAAGCAATTCCTTCAAACTGCTCCCCTCGGTTTCGATTTGCGTCACCTGGACCGGCTGGATTGAATCGAGATCCACCGTCAGATTCACCAGCGCCCGAGCCGCATTCCGGAAGACTTCTTTCAGCGTCGCGCCGAAGGCCTCAAACCCCACGTCCGCCGTGTGCTCCAGAACGCGAAAAGCCTGATCCATCCCTCTACCGTCCTCGCGACTTTCCCTGCTTCCGATCGAGCCCGTCTTACGAGCGCTCCTCCCCATGATAGCGGACGCCCGTGGCCTTGGGGAAGGGCTTGCGTTTAGTTCATTGCTCGGGTAGGATGCCGTGAAATTCTACCATGTCATCCGGTGATGTAAACGGCGCGCTCGCATTCGGTTTCGGTGCGGGAGTCTTTTTGTTCTTCAAAGGCTTCAAGGCCTACCGCGAATTCCGGGTTGTGGAAGACACGCCCGAGATTCCGATTCGCAGCATGCCGATGGGCCTGGTGCAAATCCACGGCAAGGCAAAGGGAGACCAAGTGGTTCCCAGCCCAGTCACCGGAACACCCTGCCTGTTCTATAAGGTGGATATTGAGCGCTGGGTTCAGAACCGGAATGGCGGGAACTGGAGCCATTACCGCACGGACGCCGACGGCCCGCTGTTCTATCTGGAGGACGCGACCGGCCGCGTCCTGGTGAACGCGCACAATGCCGAATACGATTTGTTCAAGTCAGGCAGGCGCCAGATCGGCAGCGTCTTGCGCGGTGGCGGCTTGAGCCGGCTGCTGACTGGCAAAGGTGACCCAGCGCTGGCAACAGCACCCGGAGGTTACGTCTCCGACGCCGCACTGTTCAACTACGTGTCGTCGATGCCCGGCAAATCGAATCTTTCCGTGTCACTGGGCGGGCTGTCTCTCGGCAGAATAGGCGGGTACGGCGGAAGCTCCGCCTACCGGCTGACCGAGTATCTCATCCTTCCCGAGCACTGGTATGACGTCACCGGAACCTGCACGGAGAATCCGGCCGCCAAAGATGAACATGACCGCAACATGATCGTCAAAGGCCAGAACGAGCCGACGTTCCTGATCTCCTGGCGGGACGAAAAGCGGCTGGAGTCTTCTCTTCGGTCCAAAGCGATGCTGCATATTTTTGGGGGCGCGGCGCTTTCCATCGCCTGCCTCGGGATCTTGCTGGCCAGGCTGGGATGGATACTCTGAGTTCGTGCGAAGGGAGCGGGAGGCTGAAGCAGGCCTCCCTGAAATTCAATGGCAAGACATAGCGATAACCTCGAGGGCTACGCTGCAATCGGTTTCTGCGTTGGCATTTACATGTTCTTCAAAGGATTCCGTGAACTGCGGAAGTACCGATTGATCGAGGATACGCCCGCCATCCCCATTCGAAGCATTCCGATGGGATTCGTGCAGATTCAAGGGAAGGCGGAGGGCGAAAGGCCTATTCCGAGCCCGATCAGCCACACGCCGTGCTTGGCCTACAAAGTGGTCATCGACAAATGGAAGCATGACTCGCAGAACCGCTCGTCAGGTTGGTCGCATGATAGGACGGACGTGGACGGCGTCAAATTTTACCTTTCGGATTCCGGGGGCAAGGTCCTGGTGGACGTGCACGGGGCGGAGCTCGACCTGCCGCAGACCGCCCGGCGGGAGGTCGCAAGTGGGTCGGCTGTGAACAGCGGCCCCGGCGCCACGAATGAAGAGCTTCTGCGATATGTCACCCAGGCCGAGGTCCACAGCGTCACAGGATTGATGGAACGCGGGTTGGAGAAAGTAGGCCCTTTGCAGGATTCAGCCAGGGAAGAAAAGCGCCAGGCGCTGATGGGTGTTTTCAAGCACACGCCCGGCTCGGCGGATTTTCGAGGCGCCATGGCGACGATGATGGCGGGCTCGATCAAGCAATACGTCGAAAATCTCCCGCCCCAGGCGGATCCGAACCACGAACAGGCGCGGCAGGCGATGCTTGAGGCTTTTCAGCACCCCACGGGCAGCCCTGAATTTCTGGAGGCGGTCAAGCGTGCCCAAGCGGCTGCACCGGACGTAGAGCCCCTTCAAAGACTTGGGGCGATGCTGGGGCAAGGAGCGCCGGGCCCGGCGGAAGCACTCGGAACGTTCGGGATGAATGCCGCTTCCGGCCGCTACCGGCTTACGGAATATTGCCTTGTTCCCGGCGGCGTGTATGATATCAGCGGGACGTGCGCGGAGAATCCGAACCCGCGCGACGAACACGACAGGAACATTATCGTCAAGGGCTCGAACGAGAAGACCTATCTGATTTCGAGCCGGACGGGCAGGCAGGTCGAAACCGGCTTGCGCAATCGCGCACTGAAGATGATTCTGGGCGGGGCGGCAATTTCGCTCATCTGCCTTGCGATTATTCTCTGGAAGGTGGGACTGCTATGAGCTGCATGAAAGGAGCCTCTTGACCGGCATAATGATTTTGATCGGCCTGGTTGTTTTCTTTGTCGTGATCGGGATGATCATCTACTTCATCACGATCTACAACAGCCTGGTGCGCCTGCAGAACAACATTGACAAAGCCTGGTCGAACATTGATGTGCTACTGAAGCAGCGGCACGATGAACTGCCCAAGCTGATCGAGACCTGCAAGGGCTACATGCAGTACGAGCAGAAGACGCTGCAGGCGGTGACCGAGGCGCGCACGGCGTTCATGAGCGCGAATACGGTTCCGGAAAAGGCTCAGGCGGACAATATGATTTCCGGCGCGCTCAAGAGCCTGTTCGCGGTGTCTGAGAATTATCCCGAGCTTAAGGCCAACAACAACTTCATGCAGCTCCAGGCGCGGATTACGGAGTTGGAAGAGAAGATTGCCGACCGCCGCGAGTTTTTCAACGACGACGTGAATACTTACAACATTCGCATCCGGCAACTGCCCGACGTTTTTGTGGCCAACATGCTGGGGTTGAAACACCGGGATCTTTTCAAGGTGGCGGAGGAAGACCGGCAGGACGTGGAAGTGAAGCTGGCCTGACCCGGCGGATTTCGCGGGCCGGCGGAAGGAAGGATTATGGCAATCGCAATGCTGATGGCGGGTGCGCTGATTGCGCTCGGTGTAGTGCTGATATTCGCGATCCTGGTGATCGCGTTCATCGGATATTTTGTGGGCATCTACAACAGCCTGGTCAGAATGAAGAACGACATTGACCGTTCGTTTTCCAACATCGACGTGCTGCTGAAGCAGCGGCACGACGAACTGCCCAAGCTGATCGAGACCTGCAAGGGCTACATGCAATACGAACAGAAGACGCTCCAGGCGGTCACCGAAGCCCGCAGCGCCTGGGCGCGCGCCTCAACGCCGCAGGAGAAAGCGCAGGCGGATAATATGGTCACGGGCGCGCTCAAATCGCTCTTTGCCGTAGCGGAAAAATATCCCGACCTCAAGGCCAACAACAACTTCATGCAACTTCAGGCGCGCATCACGACGCTCGAGGAGAAGATCGCCGGCCAGCGCGGAGCCTACAACCAAGACGTCAACAATTACAATATCCGCATTGCACAGGTCCCGGCTAATATCATCGCCGGCTTCATGCACCTGCAACCGCATCCGCTCTTTCAGGTTGCTGAGGCCGACCGCGAGGACGTGAAGGTAAGCTTTACGTAAGGGCAGTCCGCATAAATCAACCTCTCGCAGGGCTCAATTCGGCACCGCTGCATGGACGCTGCATCGTTGACCCGCCGCTGAGGACTCTGTTATCTTGAGATTTTCTCACTCAAAGGAAGTTGAAAGCTGGGATGTCGAACGTTCACATTACATTTCCTGACGGGGCCACAAAGGAATTTCCAGCGGGCGTGACGGCGCTGGAAGTGGCGAAGTCTATCGGGCCGCGGTTGGCGCAGGAAGCGCTGGTGGCCAAGGTTGACGGCAAGTTGGTTGATCTCTCGCACCGCATCGAGTCGGACACGCCGATTCAATTCATCACGCCGTCATCTCCCGAAGGGCTGGAAGTTTATCGCCATTCGAGCGCCCATTTGCTGGCCGCGGCGGTGCTGGAACTTTTCCCGGACGCGCATCCCGGCGTGGGCCCGCCCACCGAAACCGGTTTCTATTATGACTTCTACCGCGAAAAGCCATTTACGGAAGACGACCTGGGAAAGCTCGAAGCGAAGATGCAGGAACTCGTCAAGGCCGACCTGCCCTACGAACGCGTCTATTACAACAAGGACGAAGGCGCCAAACTTTTTGAACAAATGGGCGAATTTCTGAAGTGCGAATTGATTCAGGAAAAAGCCGACCAGGTTTTCTCCGCCTATCGTACCGGCAAGTTTCTCGATTTCTGCCGTGGGCCGCACATTCCTTCCACCGGCCGCATCAAGGCCGTCAAGCTGCTTAGCGTGGCGGGCGCGCACTGGAAGGGCGATGAGCATTCTCATCCGCTGCAGCGCATCTACGGCACTGCTTTCTTCAGCAAGAAGGAACTGGACGATTTTCTCCACCAGATTGAGGAAGCGAAAAAGCGCGATCATCGGCGGCTGGGAAAAGACCTGGATCTTTTCAGCATTCAGGATGATGCCGGGCCGGGGCTGATCTTCTGGCATCCCAAAGGCGGAATCATCCGCAAGGAAATGGAAGACTGGCTGCGGAACGAGCTGGTGGCGCGCGGCTACGACCTGGTCTATACGCCGCATGCCTTGCGCCTGCACTTGTGGGAAATCAGCGGCCACACGAATTTTTACCGCGAAAACATGTTCGGGCCCATGGCGGTTGAAAATGACAGTTACCAGCTTAAGCCGATGAACTGCCCGGGACACATCCTGATTTACAAGGACCGCCGCCGCAGTTATCGGGAACTGCCCATGCGGCTGGCCGAACTGGGAACGGTTTATCGCTATGAGCGCTCGGGCGTGATGCACGGGCTGCTGCGCGTGCGCGGCTTTACGCAGGATGACGCCCACATTTTCTGCGCGCCCGAGCAACTGGAAACCGAAGTCGAGGCTTGCATCGAATTCGCCTTCGCGGTGCTCAAGACTTTCGGGTTCGACCGGTACGAAGTGGAACTTTCAGCCCGCGATCCCGAGCGCGAGCAGGATTATGCCGGAACGATCGAGGAATGGAACCGCGCTGAAAATGCGCTGATTAATACGCTGAAGCGCATGTCGATCCCTTACAAGTACATGCCCGGCGAGGCGGTGTTTTACGGGCCCAAAATTGACGTGAAGCTGGTGGACGCGATTGGGCGGCCCTGGCAGTTGACGACCGTGCAGTTTGACTTCAATCTGCCGCGGCGATTCGGATTGGAATACGTCGGGGCGGACGGCCAGGCGCATACGCCCGTGATGGTGCATCGCGCGCTTTTCGGTTCCATCGAGCGTTTTTTTGGAGTCTTAATCGAACACTATGCAGGCGCTTTTCCCGTGTGGCTGGCGCCGGTCCAGACCGTCGTGCTTCCCATCAGCGAAAAACATGGAGATTATGCACAGCGCGTCGCTAGCGAGCTTCGTTCCGGCGGCGTTCGGGTGCAGGTGGATGACCGAAACGAAAAGCTGAACGCGCGCATCCGGGACGCCCAGTTGCAGCGGGTGCCGTTCATGCTGGTCGTGGGTGACCGGGAGGCCGCCGGTGAAACGGTTGCCGTCCGGCGGCGGGACACGGGCGACGCCGGCTCGAAGCCGCTGGCGGAGTTCAAGGCCTGGATTCGCGAGCTTATCGACACGCGAGCCTCGAAATGGTAAGCTCTTCAGGATAGTCCTTGGGACCATCTGCAAGCTAAGTTCTGCTGCGGCCCGTGAGGGCCGAAAGGAGTGAATTATCGGCCGGCATTTTATCCGCACCAATGAAAGGATCCGGGCTCGAGAGGTCCGGGTGATTGACGAGGAAGGCCAACAGCTGGGAATCATGCCGCCTTTTGAGGCGCTTCGGAAGGCGCGCGATTTGGGATTGGATCTGGTGGAAGTAGCGCCCACCGCGAATCCGCCCGTTTGCCGCATCATCAATTACGGCAAGTACCTTTACCAGCTCAATAAGCGCGAGCACGAAGCCCGAAAGCATCAGCGGTCGGCGGGGCTGAAGGAAGTCAAGATGCGGCCCCAAATTTCCGGGCACGATTTTGACGTCAAGCGCAACCGCATGGCGGAGTTTTTGCAGGAAGGTTCGAAAGTCAAAGCCACCATCATGTTTCGCGGCCGGCAGATGGCGCACCGGGATTTGGGCATGAAGCTGATGCACCGGCTGGCGGAGGACATCGCCGCCGTCGGCCAGCTTGAGACGCGTCCCCGGCAGGAAGGCCCGAACCTTTCCGCGATCTTCTCGCCGGTCAAGAAAACGAAGACATCGAGCGCGGCCCAGCGGCCGGCAGCGCCAAAGCCGGCGGGTGCCAGAGTTCAGGAGGAAAAAGTTGCCAAGGTCGAAACTAAAAACGCATAAAGGCGCCGCCAAAAGGTTCAAGGTGACCGCGACGGGAAAGATTATGCGCGGGCATTCCGGGGCGCGCCATATCCTGACTTCAAAGCCGCGGCGGCGAAAGCGGCGGCTGGTCAAACAAGGTACCGTTTCAGCGGCGGACGTTCGTCACGTTCGCGGCATGCTGCCGTACTGGAAATAGCTATCAGCCGTCAGCGATCAGCTTTCAGCAAGCCGGTGGGAACCGTTCCGCCGATCTTTTGCTGAGTGCTGATCGCTGAAAGCTGACAGCTTTTAAGTGGGTGCGGGAAGGCCAGTGGCTGGGTGCCTTCGTCCCGCCTGAAAAGGCGCGGGATTCACCGCCCCGAATTCCTTCGAAAGGAGCAAACCCATGCCTCGAGTCAAGCGCGGCACTGTGCGCCGCGCCAACCGGAAGAAACTCGCCAAACTCACCAAAGGCTACTTCCTCAAGAAAAGCAAGCTGTACAAATTCATGAAGGAGGCCGCGGACCGCGCGGGCCGCTTTTCGTATCGCGACCGGCGGCGCAAGAAGCGCGATTTCCGCCGCCTCTGGATCGTTCGCATCGGCGCCGCGGCGCGCCAGAACGGCCTGACCTACAGCCAGTTCATTTCTGGATTGAAAAAGCTCAACATCGAGCTCGACCGGAAAATGCTGGCTGAAATGGCCGCTCGCGACGGCGCAGCGTTTGCCGAATTGGCGGCCAAGGTGAAGGCCTCGATTTCCGTGACGAGCTAGAAGTCGAAAGTCAAAGGTCAAAAGTTAAAAGTCGAAAAGGCGTCCGCCCGATTTCGACTTTAGACCTTTGACGGTGGACTCTTTCCATGACCATCGACGAAAAGGTACGGAAGACGCTCGCCGAACTTGGCGTGACGGACGCCGCCGGTGTCGAGACGCTATTCGCCGAGGTGCGCACGGCGATGGAGGGTGAGCGGCAGGAGTTGGTTTCTCACCCTGCTACCACGGAGGCGGAAAAGAATCAGCTCTGCAAGGCGTTGCGAGACCGCTGGCTGGCGCGTAAGGGCGGAGTCCTCTCGTTGATTGATGCAAATTGGCTGAAGCCTGCTGCGAGAGAACACAAACGTGGTGTCGGCAAAGCTTTCAACGAATTGCGGAAGTCGGCGGAGGCTATGGAAACGGGCAGCCTCCTCCATGATGTCCCAATCCGTCGTGATGCCTCGGTAGCTCTGAGTGGCCAGGCCATAAAGTCGGCCACAGGCCGCCTCTCCGCTTCGGGCACCGACCTCACCCTTCCCGGCTACCACCGCCCGCTGGGTTCGATTCATCCAGTAACGCGCGTACTGCGCGAGATCGAAGACATTTTCATCGGCCTGGGATTCCAGATTGAAACCGGGCCGGAGATCGAGTCCATTTATTACAACTTCGATGCGCTGAACATTCCGGAAACGCATCCTTCGCGCGACGACTGGGACACGCTTTACGTCGATTCCAAAACGGTGTTGCGCACGCATACTTCGCCCGTGCAGATTCGCTCCATGCAGAAGCGCGGTGCGCCGCTTTATATCATTGCGCCGGGCAAAGTTTACCGGCACGACAACCCTGATTCCTCGCACGCCACGATGTTCCATCAGGTTGAAGGCCTGGCCGTGGACCGCGACATTACGTTCGCCGACCTGAAAGGCACACTCGATTTCTTTGCCAAAAAGTTTTTCGGCGAGCGGATTCGCACCAGCTTTCACCCGAGCTTCTTTCCTTTCACCGAGCCCAGCGGCGAAGTCACCATCAGTTGCACGATTTGCGACGGCAAGGGCTGCCGCGTCTGCAAGGAGAGCGGATGGGTTGAAGTGATGGGTTGCGGAATGGTTCATCCGGAAGTGCTGCGCCAGGGCGGAATCGACTCTGAGCAGTTTTCCGGCTGGGCGTTCGGGCTTGGTGTGGAACGCTACACGATGATGAAATACGGCATCAACGACATCCAGCTCTTTTATCAGAGCGACTTGAGATTTCTGGAGCAGTTCTGAAGTGAAGATTTCTCTCAACTGGCTGAAAGAATTCGTGGAAGTTCCGGTTGAGCCCCGGCAGCTCAGGATGGATCTCACTTCCATCGGCCTGAACGCCGAGTCCTACGAGGCGGCGGGCGCGGACGTCGTGTTTGACGTTGAAGTGACGACCAACCGCCCGGATTGCCTGAGCCATTACGGAATCGCACGCGAAGCGGCCACGCTTTATCGCAAGCCGCTCAAGCCGCTGAAATTTCCTCTGCAGGAATCGTCGGCTGCAGCCTCGGCGGAAATTTCGATTGAAATCGCCGATCCCGATCTTTGCGCGCGCTATTGCGGCCGCGTAGTCAAGAACATTCAAGTGAAACCCTCGCCCGATTGGCTTGTGGTTCGTCTGGCAACGGTCGGCCAGCGGTCCATCAACAACGTCGCCGACATCACCAACTACGTCCTGATGGAACTCGGCCATCCTCTGCACGCCTTCGACCTGGCGCGAATTCGAGAGCGAAAGATCATCATCCGCCGGGCGCGAAAGGGCGAGCCGTTGCGCACGCTGGACGGCGTGGAACGCAAATTGACCGCGCAGGATCTCGTGATCGCGGATGCCGCGCGGCCGGTGGCGCTGGCCGGAGTGATGGGCGGCGAGGATTCCGAAATTTCCGAAAACACGAAGGCCGTACTGCTGGAGAGCGCGTGGTTCGATCCGCCGTCGATTCGGCGGACCTCCAAGTCGCAGGGATTGCACACTGAAGCCTCGCACCGGTTCGAGCGCGGGGCGGACATCGAAATGGCTCCGCGCGCCGCCGATCGGGCCGCGGCCCTGATCGCCGAACTCGCGGGCGGCGAAATCCTGAAAGGACAGGTGGATGTCTATCCTGCTCCGAGAAACTCCCCGAAAGTGACGTTGCGAGCGGCAAAACTTTTCAGCCTTCTGGGCACGGAGATTCCTTCGGCGGAAGCGGAACGGATTCTGCGCTCGCTGGATTTCGAAATCGCGCCCCAGGCCGACGGCGCTTGGCAAATGAAGCCGCCGTCGTTCCGGCTGGACGTCACGCGCGAAGAGGATTTGATCGAAGAGGTGGCGCGGCATTACGGATACGACCGGCTGCCGGCCCGGGTTCGCCCGGCTCCTCCGCGCGTGGAGCGGGATTTGGTGCGCGAGAAGACATTCGCGGCAACCGCCGCCCTCACGGCATTGGGTTATCGCGAAATTATTCCTTCAAGCATGCTGGATCCGGACGAGTGCCGGCGATTCACCGGCCTGGAACCTGTGCCTCTCGCAAATCCTTTGAGCCAGGAAGCGTCGGCAATGCGTTCGACCACGCTGGCCAGCATGGTGCGCGCGTTGCGCTGGAATCTGGACCGGGATCAATCCGATTTGCGGTTTTTTGAGTTGGGGAAAATTTACATCGCTCGCAAATCGGATTTGCCTGAAGAGCGCCGCGTTTTGACGCTGGGCGTGTGCGGGCGGGCGCGCCGGCCGCAGGCGGGCGTCGAGGAACCGGAGCGCGCGGTGAGTTTTTTCGACGTGAAGGGCGAAGTGGAGCAGCTTCTCAGCGCCTTCGAGGTCCCCGGGCTTCGGTTTGAAACCGGCGGCGAACAGGCTCTGGAGAATGGGCAGAGCGGGCGATTCATGGTAGCGGAGAAAGCGATCGCGAGCTTTGGCCGGCTCAAGCCGGAAATCGCTACGGATTATAAATTGCGGCAGCCGGTATGGCTGGCGGAAGTTGATTTCGATGCGCTGCTGGGCTTTCAACTGAAGCAGCCGTCCTTCCACAGTTATTCGAAATTCCCGGCGGTGGAGCGTGATCTTTCGCTGGTTCTGCCCGATGCCGTGAGTTACGAACGCCTGGCACAGGCGATCCAGGACCTGGCGGAAGAATCCATCGTGGCTTTCCAGCCCATTGAGCGGCTTCCGGCATCAAAACTTCCGGCGGGCACCGTGCCTGAAGGCCACGCGAGCCTGCTGTTGCGCATCACTTTCCAGAGCGGCGCGCGCACGCTCACGAGCGAGGAAATCGAGGCGGCGCGGGAACGGATTCTGAAAAGCCTTGCTTCGCTCGGCGTTCGATTGCGGGCTTGAGCGGGCTGAAACTGTAAGATTTCGAGGGAAAAGACATGGCTGTGGAACTGAATGAAAGTCTGGCGGAACTGGAAGTGAAATTGTCCAAGGCTCTGGAGGTGTTCAAACACGTCCAGGGGGAAAACAAGGATCTTCAACAGGCGCTGGAGAAGCTGAAGGGAGATTCGAAAAATCACGACGACCGGGTGGAAAAGCTCGAGAGCGAAGTTCAGCTTTTGCGTCGCGAGCGGGAGGATGTCCGGGCGCGGCTGGAGAAGCTTCTCGCGCAGATCGGCCTGTTGACAAAGGCTGACCCGCAGTCATAATGAATCACAAATAACCTTCGGCGACCGCCGCGAGGGAGATGCAACGATGGCAACGGACATGGTCAAGGTTGAGATTTACGATCAGGAATATCAGATGACGGGCGAACTCGACGCGGAGTACATCCGCGAGCTGGCCAAGTTCGTGGACGGCAAGATGCGCGCCATCGCCGGCAGAAATCAGGTTGTGGATTCCCTGCGCGTGGCGGTGCTGGCGGCGCTGAACATCGCTGACGATTACCATCAGCTCAAAGGCAAGCAGGGCGCCGTGTCATCCAGCGCGACCGACAGGGTTGCGGAATGCAACCGCAGGCTGGACCAGATTCTGAAGCCGGCCGTCTAGAGAACCGGTGTGCTGGCGGCGCGCTGACCCCTGACCCCGCGACCCACCGTCCAAGGTTTCAATCCACGTAAGGAAAGGACGAATTCGTTTGTCTCCGACCGTCAAGATCCTCTTTATCGGTGATATTTTCGGCCACCCCGGCCGGCGGATCGTCAAGGACGAGCTTCCCGGGCTGGTGGAAGAACTTCATCCTGACCTGATTCTTGCCAATGGGGAAAACGCCGCGGCGGGATTCGGAATCACGCCGCCGCTGGTTGAAGAACTCCTCGATCTCGGAATCGCCGTGCTGACCTCCGGCAATCATATCTGGGACAAGAAGGAAATCCTTCCTTACTTTTCCGAGCGCGCGGACGGCCGCCTGCTTCGTCCCGCGAATTTTCCCTCACCGGCCCCGGGCAAAGGGCTCTATGTGGGCAAAACTCGGGCCGGGCTCGGCTTCGCGGTGATCAACCTCCAGGGGCGAGTCTTCATGCCGGCGATTGATTGCCCTTTCCGAACCGCGGAAAACCTTCTCGGCCAAATTCCCGCCGACGTGAAGATTCGAATCGTTGATTTCCACGCTGAAGCCACTTCGGAAAAGATCGCCATGGGCTGGTTTCTGGATGGGCAGGTCACCGCGGTTCTCGGAACCCACACGCACATTCCCACCGCCGATGAAACCGTCCTGCCGCAGGGCGCGGCCTATATCACGGACCTAGGCATGACCGGTCCTTACGAGTCTGTAATCGGCATCGAAAAGGAGATCGTCATCCAGAAGTTCCTGACGCAGATGCCCGCGAGGTTCGAGGTTGCAAGAAGGGACGTGCGGCTTTGCGGGGTTCTGATCGAGGCCGAGGCTGAAACCGGCCGCGCCGTGGCCATCCAGCGGATCCTGCGCAAGTAGGGAAATTCAGGCGGTACGCCACCCTCTGAAACTGACCGCGGCAACCGCTCTTATCCGTAGCTTGACTTAAGTGGTAATCGCCCTATATCTTAAGAGTTTAAGCTTTCAACTAAATTTACAGCGGGAGTCAGGACTTTGAAGCGTACTTTTCAGCCCAACCGGCGGCGCAGAGCGAAGGCACACGGATTTCGGTCGCGGATGCAGACCCCGGGCGGGCGTCAGACACTGAAGCGTCGCCGTCAGAAGCGCCGCCACCGATTGATCCCATGAACCGCCGTGCCATCGGGCACCCGTTTCCCAAGGCCCTCCGTCTGTTGCGCCGGGCGGAATTCCGTCGGGTTTATGAGGAGGGGCGGCGGCGAAGCAACTCTTTATGCACAATGTTCTTCCGGCCGAACCAGACGGCCGAAACCCGGCTGGGTATCACCACGCCCTCACGGCTGGGCAAGGCGGTCAAACGCAACCGCATCAGGCGGCGGCTGCGGGAGTTGTTCCGGCTGGAATACTCGGCCCTGCCGAAAGGGCTGGATATCGTCCTGAACCCGCGGCCGGCTGTTGCGACGGTTCCATTCCAGATTCTTCACCGGGAGACGCTGAAGCTCCTTTGTCAGGCGGCGCCCGGCCACGCGCAGGAAGGATCGAGCGGGCAAGCAGGTTCACGGCGCTCGTCCTGATTCGTTTCTACAAGGTCTATCTTTCGCCCGCGATTCCCTCTTCCTGCCGCTTCTATCCCACATGTTCCTCTTACGCGTATGAGGCGATTTCGAAGTGGGGCCTGCGGCGCGGGACGGCGCTGGCGTTGAAGCGTCTTCTGCGTTGCCGCCCGTTCGGCGGTGGCGGGATCGATCTCGTTCCCTGACCGGGTTCCGGAAACATGTGAGCCCCCGCAGACCGGCAAGCGGGCGATCTCTGAGGAATTCTTTTAAGCATGGGCAGTGAAAAGCGAGTCCTGATTGCGTTTGTCCTTTCCTTCGCGGTGCTGATGGTGTGGCAGGCGTTCCTGGTCAAGAAGCCGCCCCATCCGGCCGCGCCTGCCCAGCAGTCTTCACAAGCTCCGAAAGAAAAGCAGAAGGCCCCGGAGAAAAAGACTCCCGAGGCTGTTCCTGCCAAACCCAAGCCTCCGGCTCCCGTTCAGCTTCCGGTCGAGCAGGGAAGCCAGGCCCGCGATATCGTCGTCGAAAACAATCTGTACAAGATCACATTTTCGACTCAGGGCGGAGTCGTCAAGAGCTGGATTCTGAAGAAATTCCATGATGAAGACGGCAAGCCCCTGGACGTTGTCAATCAGGCGGCGTGCAAGCAGATGGGCTACCCGTTAAGCATCTCCATGCAGGATGCCGGCCTGGCGAAGGAGTTGAACGAGGCGATTTATGTTCCGAATCAGTCCGCCGGCTCACTCCAGACTCCCGTCACGCTGGAGTTTGAATACAGCAACGGCAAGGTGCGAGTCCGGAAGAAGTTTTCGCTGGGTTCCGACTACGAGGTTCACGCCGAAGTAAGCGTCTTTAACGGCCAGCGCGATGTTCCTGTGGATGTGGTCTGGCCGGGCGGATTGGGTGATCACTCGGTCGCCATTTCTAAGGAAGAAGCGACGAGCCAGGCGTTCTACGAATCCGCCGGAAAACTGGAGACGGTGGCGGAACATAAAATCAAGGAGCAGCAGACGATCAGTGGCCCACTCACGTTTGCTGGCCTGGAGGATCGCTATTTCGCCGGCGTATTTTTCCCGGAGTCGCAGGACCAGGCTTTCCGATTCGAGAAGAAATCGTGGTCGCCGAAGGACTGGAAAGGAAAAGGGGAGCCGGCGGCCCTGGTCGCGATGCTGGGCACGAGCGATCCCCATCCGCTCGCCTTTCGTCTGTTCGTCGCGCCCAAGCAACTGGAACTGCTGGATTCCACGGTTCCGCCGACCACCAAGCTGGTGAATTTCGGCTGGTTCGGAATAATCGCCCGACCGTTGTTTCTGGTCATGCGTTACGTTTATGACCACTGGGTGCACAACTACGGCTGGGTCATCGTCATTCTGACGTTCATCCTGAACATGGCGTTCTTTCCGCTGAAGATCAGGCAGATTCGTTCGGCGCAGGAAATGCAGCGAATCCAGCCACTCGTCAAAGCCATTCAGGACCGATACAAACAATACAAGTTCAACGACCCGCGCAAGCAAAGGATGAACCAGGAAGTGATGAAGCTCTATCAGGAGCATCACATCAATCCGCTGGGCGGGTGTCTGCCGATGCTTCCGCAGTTGCCGATTCTCTACGGGTTTTATGAGTCGCTCGAAGCGCCCTTCGCGTTTCGTCACGCGCCCTGGATTCTGTGGATCAAGGACTTGTCCCAGGCCGACCCCTCGCGCATTTTGGGCTTGCCGATTCCCATTCTTCCCACGATTATGGTGGTGGCGTTTTACTTCTCCACCAAAATGACGCCCATGCCCACGGCGGATCCGGCGCAGCAGCGGATGATGACGATCATGCCGATATTTATGGGGATCCTGTTCTTCCGTCTTCCGAGCGGAATGGTATTATACATGTTGGCCATGAGCATCGTTGGAATCCTGCAGCAGCTCCTTATCAACCGTTACTTTACTCCCACGCAGCCGCTGGCGCCGGGAAGCCAGAAGGCTGCCGGAGCCAATGCCTAAGGGAACCTGAGGGAAAAGGACGCGGTCCTGCGCGGCCGCTGCAAACGGTCCCATGAATAATTTTCCACCGCCCGTCGAGGAACTGCTGAAGAGCGTGATTCGCACCGGCGGTTTCTCGCTCGAATACACGGTGCATAAAGCCGATTCCCAGCAAGACGGACCTGAATGGCTGGTGGAGTTTTCGGGGCCGGATTCCGACCTGCTCCTGGAAAAAAACGGCGCGCTTCTCGACGCTTTGGAACATCTGCTTTTGAAGGTGATTCACGGCGAGGAAAGCGCCGCCGGCAAAATCGAGTTCGATTGCCGCGAGTGGCGGCGGCTGCGTGCCGAAGAGTTGCGCGCCATGGCCCGCATGGCGGCCGACCGCGTTCGCGAGACCGGCGAGCCCTTCGAATTGAGCCCCATGAATCCGCGCGAACGGCGGATTGTTCACCTTGTCTTGCGAGATGATCCTCGCGTGCGGACCGTCAGTGAGGGTTTCGGTCCGGATCGCAAAGTCGTGATCACCCCGCTTGCATCCTCCCCGGCCAGTTGATCGCCGGCATCTTCAATGACTCATGAAGACACGATTGTCGCACCGGCCACTCCTCCGGGGCGTAGCGGCATCGCCATTGTGCGGCTTTCGGGCCCGCGCGCGCGCGATGTCGCGGGCGCGCTGATTCGCCCTAAGGAAGCCGCGGATTCTGTTCAGCATGCGACCGTGGCGGCGTTCGCTGATCCCGATTCCGGCCGGACGCTGGACAGGATCGTCGTTACTTGTTTTCGTGCTCCGCATTCCTACACGGGCGAGGATGTAGTTGAAATTTCCTGCCACGGCTCGCCGGTCCTGGTTGCCTTCCTGGTTGAATGTTGCATTGAGCGCGGGGCGCGGCCGGCCGAGCCCGGTGAGTTCACTCTGCGGGCTTTCCTGAACGGCCGCATCGATCTGGCGCAGGCGGAGGCGGTTCGCGATCTGATCGAATCGCGCACCCTTTATCAGGCGCGCGTCGCGGCGCTGCAAGTCGAGGGCTCGGTCTCGGCCCGGCTCAAGCCGCATAAACAATCTCTGGTGGAATTGATTGCCATGCTGGAAGCGGGAATCGATTTTGCCGATGATGACGTAGCCGTGATGGAGTGGAAAGAGATTTCCGCCCGGCTGGACCGCATTCGGGACGATCTGTTGAAGCTGATCGAAGGTTACCGCTTCGGCCGCATCGTCCATGACGGCCTGAGCCTCAGCATCGTGGGGCGGCCCAATGTCGGAAAGTCCAGCGTGTTCAACCGCCTCTTGAACGAAGAACGTGCCATTGTCACTGCCGTTCCGGGTACGACGCGCGACCTGCTGACTGAAACGGCAGCCATCCGCGGAATCCCGCTCAAATTCATCGACACCGCCGGCATTCGGGAAACCGCAGATGCCGTGGAGCGAATCGGCGTTGAGCGAAGCCATCAGGCGATGGCCGACGCGGACCTGCGCCTCCTCGTCCTGGACGCTTCCCAACCCTGGACGGAAGCCGATGCGCGGCTCTTGAGCAAGACTCGCGCTCTGGGGACGATGGTCGTGGCGGCGAACAAATGCGACCTTCCGGTCAGGATTTCAAAGGCGGACATCGAGCCTCTGCTCTGCCGCGGCGGGAATGCGGCTCGCCTGGTTTTCACGTCGGCGCTGACGGGCGAAGGGTTTCATGAGATGTGCGATGAAATTCTGGAGGCCGTCGCGCCCGCCCGCGAGCTTTCCTCGGGCGGCGAATTCATCACCAATGCCCGCCATCAGCAACTGATTCAAACGTCCCTTGCCGCAATCGATCGCGCGCGCCGGGCCGCAGGGGAACAAACTCACCACGAAATGCTTCTGCTCGACCTCTACGAGGCGCTTCGGCCGCTCGACGCAATAACGGGCTCGACGGATGTCGAGGACATCCTGGGCGTCATCTTTTCAAAATTCTGCGTGGGCAAGTAGGAATTCACGTCCAAGCCCGGCGCTGTATCTTTCTGATTGCGGGTTGAGTACCCGAAGGCCGGGTCAGGCCGGCTTGCCGCGCGGGCGGAAGAAGCCGGGAAGGCGTTTTAAGAACACATCAAGCTCACGAACCCGCATCCACTTGAACAGGATTCCAATCACAACGAATCCGGCGATGCTGGCCGGAACCAGAACCAGAAACGCGCCGTGCATGCTGCGCCAGACAATGTGTCTTTCCATCCAGCGGATGACCTCGTAGGATACGCCAGCTCCAACGGCGCTTCCGGCGCAGAGTTTGACAAAGAAAAATCCCGTTCGCCGCGCTTCCTGATCGCGTGTGCGACGGGCCATGAAGAAGAAAAGCAGGACGGCATAAGCTGTAACGCCGATAGAACTCGCGAGAGCCAGCCCGCCGTATTCAAACTTTTTGGCGAGGATCCAATAAAGCGGCAACATGAGAAATGTGATAACCGTGCCGGTGATGGCGGGAGTCAGCGTGTCCATCGTGGCGTAGAAACCGCGGGACAGGATTCCCTGCGCGCCCCACGCGAACATTCCCAGTGAGAACAGCGCCAGAGCCTCCGCCGTCGCCCCCAGATCCCAACCGTGCATCCGCGTGTGAGAAAAGACCAGGTAAATGAGCGGATGATTCATGGCAATCGTGAGCGCGGAAATCGGAATCATCAGGAGCAGCAGCCCCTTGAGGGTGTCGGTCAGAGTGCGATTGAACTGATCGTACTTCTTTTCCGCATAAAGCTGCGCCAGAAACGGAAAAGACGCCACGCCGATCGCCTGGCCCACCACGCCCTGCGGCACCTGCATCAGCGTTTTTGCATACGCCAGCCAGGTGATGGATCCGTGGACCAGATAAGAACCGAAAAGTCGCGTGATCCAGTCATCGGTAAAGACGAGCGAAAGCGCCAGCATCACGGGAATCGAAAGCTTGAGGAAAAGCCGAAAGCCGGGATGGCCGATGTCGAAGCTGCGAGTGAAGCGGGCTCCGGCACGCCGCGCGCCGTAAATTTGAAGCAGGAAATTACCCGCCAGAGCTCCCACCAGAACTCCGACAGAAAATCCCGTTACGCCGATTCGCGAAGCCAGCAGCACGCCGCCGGTGATGATGGCAAGGTTGTAGATGACGGGCGCAAGGGAGGGAATCACGAACCGCGTCTTGGCGTATTGAGCGGCGGCCAGGATGCTCCCCAGATAAAAGCAGATTTGGGCGGGAAGCATCAGACGCGTCAGAAAGATGGTTTGCTGCTTTTCGTTCGGGCCGAAGCCCGGAGCGATCACCGTGACCAGGTGCGGAGCGAACACTTCCGCCAGGGTAACCAGGCCCGCCAGGCTGACCCCCATGACGCAAATGACGGTCGAGAAAACATGCCAGCCTTCCTCTTCGCGCCCTTCCGCGAAATATTTGCTGAAGACCGGAATAAACGTGACGCTCAGCGCGCCTCCGGCGACGAGGTAATTCAGGAAGTCGGGCAGCGTGAATGCGGCGTAGAAGGCGTCAGTCGCGGCATTCGATCCGATTTCGTGCGCCACGGTCCACTGGCGGGCGAATCCCAGCAGACGGCTGGCAAAGACGCCTGCCATCACGATTCCAGCGGATTGGACGATGCGCCTGTTGAGTGAAGGATTTGCCATGCCGCCCTTGAAGATTTAGCACGACTGGGCGGGATTTAGCCAGCGATTACCGATGGCGGGATGATCCGACCAACTCCTCTTTTTCCGGCGGCAGCGACTCTTCAGTCAGTTCGACAACGGCCTTCTGCGGAAAACGGTACCGGCATTTCCGGCAGCGCGCCATCGGACTGCGCCCGAACAGACGCTCATACCAGCGGCGTTTTGACCTTCGAAAATCCGTACTTCCGCATCTCGGGCAGGCGAATCCCGAATTTCCTTTAGGATTTGATTTCGCCCTCGAAGAGGCAGGAGGCTTGCTTGGAGACGGGGCCTCGTTATGCTCGTGAGGAAGCAGAAAGCGGAGCCCACGGCATCGGGCACACCTTCGCACCCTGTAGCCGAAAAGGCCAACAACTTTTGCCAAGAGACCCTGGCGAGCCGGATCAGTCTTCGTGGCTCCGCATTTTCGACACGGAGATGCCATGGATATCCCTTCACTACCTATCACGATATCAAATCAATTAACAAGGGAAAAGAAGAAATGAAGTTATATTTTTCTAATAGTCGGATTGGGTTTCGGAGCCGTCCGCTCGCAGAATAAGGCGCCTTCCTTCATGTTTTCGGTAAACCCTCAGCCTGTGGCGGCAGGTTGACAGCTACTCTTCCTCCTTCTGGAAGCCTTCGCAGACCGCGACGGGGAGCCGCGGATATTTTGCGTAACGCTTGTCCACCTCCGAGAGCTCGCAAAGGTAGAAAACAGAATTGCGAGCGGACCTGACCTTGCGCGAGTGGCGGCAAACAGAGCATAAACCCGTGTTCGGGTCATAACCCGGGTGCGCTTCCGGCGTTGCAGGGTCGCTCAGCGGATGTGGCATTGGGCAAGTCCGCGCTTTTCCAGGTATTGCTGGTGATATTCCTCGGCCTTCCAGAACTCCGGCGCCGGAAGAATCTCAGTCACAATGGGCCGTGAGTGCGCACCCGATTTTTCAAGCGTCGTCTTTGATGCTCGAGCCGCGGCCTCCTGCTCCGGAGTGTGGAAGAAGATCACCGACCGGTATTGTGTTCCGACGTCCGGGCCCTGCCGGTTCAGTTGCGTGGGATCGTGGACGTCCCAAAACACCTCGAGCAGCCGTTCGTAAGAGATCTCAGCAGGATCGAACTCGACTTGAACAACTTCAGCGTGGCCCGTCAGGTCCGTACAGACATCCTGATAGCCGGGGGCTTTGGTTGTTCCGCCCGCATAGCCGACTGCAGTCGCCGTGACCCCCTGCAATTGACGGAATGCCGCTTCAACGCCCCAAAAGCATCCCGCTCCAAAGGTTGCTTTTTCCATGCGGATGGCCTCCTTAAAGTATTTGCCCATTATAACTCTTAGTGACGCGAAAGAGACCATCGCGACCGCCCCAGCCAAGGCTGGCAGGGCTGCCATTCACAATGCGCGGCAACAAAGAATCGAGCGGAGCATTGACGCTTCCAGGTCGGAGGGATACAGTACCGGACGAAAGTTATTTGATCTGGGTGGTGAAAAACAATGGCGAACAGATTCGATCGAAGAGGTTTTCTTAAAACGACAGGCATTATGACGGCGGGAACTTTTTTTTCGGACGGTGTGCAATATCACACGATGGCTGCGGAGCAGGGCGAACCGGCGAAGCCCGTGGCTGCCAACGATCATCTGCAGATTGCGCTGATCGGCGCCGGCGGCCAGGGGCAGTATGACACGCGGACGGCCGCGGACATTCCCGGCATCAAGGTCAGAGCGGCGGCGGACTGTTACAACGGGCGCCTGACACACGCCAAGGAACTTTGGGGGCCCGACATCCAGACGACTCGCAATTACGCGGAGATTCTTGCGCGCAAGGACATTGATGCCGTGATCATCGCCACGCCTGACCACTGGCACATGCAGGCGGCCATCGACGCCATGCACGCCGGCAAAGACGTTTATCTCGAAAAGCCCATGATTCACCTTTATTCGGACGGCCCCAAAATCATCGCCGCCGCGCAGCAGACGGGCCGCATCATCCAGGTCGGCAGCCAGCGCGTCAGCTCCATGATTTACCGCAAGGCGAAGGAACTTCTCGCCGCGGGCTCGATCGGCACTTTGAACATGGTCACCGCCTGGTGGGACCGCAATTCCTCGATCGGAGCATGGAACTATTCCGTTCCGCTCGACGCCTCCACAGAGACCTGCGACTGGCCGCGATTTCTGGGTACGGCGCCGAAGATCCCGTGGAATCCGGAACACTTTTTTCAATGGCGAAAGTGGAAGGCCTACGGTTCCGGCATGGCGGGAGATTTGTTCGTGCACCTTTTCAGCGGCACCCATTTTGTGGTGGGCGCGGACGGACCGACTCGGGCCACGGCCACGGGCGGGCTGCGCTTCTGGCGCGACGGCCGCGACGTCCCCGACGTGCTGCTCGGATTGTTCGACTACCCAGAAGGATTCAACTTGAGCCTGCGCTGCAATTTTGTTGACGGAGGGTCGGAAAGCGAAGGCCTGATTTTTACCGGCTCGGAAGGAACCATGACGATCGCCGGAGACGGAGTCAGCATCTCGCGGGCTCCGCGCGAGAAAGAGCCGGGTTATAACATCGGAAGTTTTTCAGAAGCCATGCAAAAAGAATTTCTGGAAGCCTATCGCAAAAAGTACCCCATCACGCATCCCTCCGGCGAAATTCCGCTGGGTGAGGAAAGATATGTCGCTCCGGACGGCTACAGCGATAGCTATGACCACCTGAAGAATTTCTTTGCTTCCGTGAGGAGCCGGAAGCCGGTTGTGGAAGATGCGGTTTTCGGTTATCGCGCCGCAGGGGCCGCGCTGCTGAGCAATCTCAGTTACGACCGCAAGAAAGTTGTCCGCTGGGATCCCGAGCGCATGAAAATTCTGGACTGAGGCTTCGGTCTCAGGCATGGCCCGGGAATCGTGGGCGTATGGCGCGTACTCAATCTGGAACCCGTTACTCCCGGCGCCATTCAACCTGATCTTTATCCAAAATTGCGAAATGGAGAATTATTGTGTATTCAATGAAAACTCGCAGTCTGTTTTTCGTTATTGCAGTTTTTTCGGCAGCCTTCATCACGGCCCCGCTCATGGGCCAGAAGCCGGCGACCGCGCCGGCGCCCGCCGGGACACCGCTGGAAGTGCCCGGTCCCGCGTGGCAGAAGGGTTCTTACTGGGTGAATTTCGATCACCAGTTGATCGTGGATTTCCCCAACCTGGCGCGGTTTCGCGAGGCTGATGAGAAGCTTGGGCCTCCCGCCGCGGGTCAGGATCGCGTCGTTTTCATGGGCGATTCAATCACCCAGGGCTGGAATCTGGAAAAATCCTTTCCCGGCAAGCCCTATATCAACCGCGGCATCAGCGGGCAGTCGTCTGCGCAAATGCTTCTCCGCTTTCGGCAGGATGTGATTGACCTCAAGCCGAAAGCCGTGGTGATTCTGGCCGGAACCAACGATCTCGCTGAAAATACCGGCCCGGTAACACTGAAGCAGGTGGAAGGCAACCTGATGTCCATGGTCCAGCTGGCCGCAGCCAACGGCATTCGCGTCGTCCTCTGCTCGGTGCTGCCATCGGTCCATTATTGGTGGCATCCCCAATTGAAGAATCCCGCTCAGAGAATTGTGGCGCTCAACAAATGGATGAAGGCGTATGCGGCGGAGAAGGATTACGTTTACGTGGATTACTACAAAGCGATGGCGGATGCCGCAGGCGGCCTACCTCACAACTTGAGCCCGGACGGCGTGCATCCCTCGGCGGCGGGCTTCGCCGTGATGGATCGGCTGGCCGAGGCGGGAATCAAAAAGGCGCTGAAGTGAGAGGAAGAAGGGCACGGTGCGCTTTTTGTGAATTGAACGGCGCACCGTCCCTGACGGCGAACGCTACACCCATTCTCCCTTGCGCATGACGGGCTCAGCCTTGCCCGCGGCCGTAATCCCGTCCACGTCGATGTGATTCGATCCGATCATCCAGTCCACGTGGATCAGGCTTTCGTTGGCTCCGCGCCCGGCCAGTTCCTCGGGCTTGAGATGGTCGCCGCCCTTCACGCAATTGCTGTAAGCCTGCCCAAGAGCAATGTGGCAGGCGGCGTTTTCATCGAACAGCGTATTGCTGAAGAGCAAGCCGCTCGACGCAATCGGCGACGAATGCGGCACCAGTGAAACTTCACCCAGCCGCCGCGCTCCTTCGTCGGTTTCGATCATGCGCTGCAAGACTTCCTCGCCTTTTGAAGCATGGGCCTCGACAATCTTCCCGGCCTCAAAGCGAACGGAAATCTGCTCGATCATGGTTCCCTGATGCGAAAGCGGCTTGGTGCTCGTCACGTTCCCATCCACGCGGCCTTTGTGCGGCGTCGTGAACACCTCTTCGGTCGGCATGTTGGGAATGCAGTAGCGGCCGTTCGCGGCCGTGGTGCCTCCGCCCAGCCAGAGATGATCGTCTGCCAGTCCCACTTTCAGGTCCGTGCCGGGTCCCTGAAAATGAAGCGCCGCGTAGCGTTTCTGGTTCAGCCGATCGGCGCGGGCATGGAGATTGGCGTCATGCTCTTTCCACGCAGCCACCGGGTCCGGCCGGTCGGCGCGCGAGGCGGCAAAGATGGCGTCCCACAGTTTGGCTATCGCCTGTTCGGGCGGCAGTTCCGGAAACACCGCCGCAGCCCACGCCGGGGTGGCGCAGGCGACGATGGTCCAGTTGATTTCGTGCCGCGTGATCAGTTCCATTGCCGGGCGGTAGGCTTTTGAAGCGGCGCGATTGGCCCGGCTCACCTTTTGAGGATCTTCGCCGGAGAGCAGCGAAGGATTGCCGCCCGCGATGGCGAGGCGAGCTGATCCGCTCCGATAGGCCTGGGCCATTCCCTCATAGAGCCATGACGCAGCGGTGTCGAAGCTTTCGTCCCGCGCATGGCGGTAGCGAAGCAGCGCCGATTCCTCGTCGCCGAAAAGTGTGGTGACAAGCGATGCGCCCGCTTTGTATGCGTGCTCGATGATGCGCCGTGCCAGCGGCACTGCTTCCAGGTTAGCGGTCATCACCAGTTGCTGGCCGGGACCGAGTCCCAATCCCACATGGACTGCGACTTCAGCCAGGCGGTCAAGTTTCTTTTCAAATTCAGGATTGAGTGCGGATTCTTGTGCAAACGCAGCTGTTGATTTCATGTTGATTATTATTCCGCGAAGCGTGGGACATTGGCAACACATTAAGGATTTGAACGCGGCTTGCGAACATCTCCTCACCTTTGGAGAACTCGGGTGTAGAATGAGCCGTCCGCAAGCGGCTGAGCATTTGAAAGGGCAGCGGGAAGAAATCCGCATTCGATTCTCAGCATCAGGGTGAGGAGGAGACTTGATATCCAAACTGAATCGGCGCCAGTGCATCCAGAGCCTGCTGACTGCGGCGGCGGCGGCTGGCGCGCCTTCGATATCCGCGGCGGCGGCCGGCCGGGCGCAGGCAGGCGCAGCGGCTTCACCGGATGATGCTTTCAAGATGTGCCTGATCTGGGGCGATGAAGATCCCGCTCTGATCACGCTTTCCAAACAAATCGGTGTCACCCACGCCATCGCCGGCACAGCCTCTGCGCTCAGCCGTGTTCCGCGCGCGCAGTATATGGACACCGTGGCGAAGATCAAAGCTGATTACGCAAAGAGCGGCCTCACGATCGCGGGCATTGAAAGCCATCCGGTGCCGGCGAATAAAATCAAGCTCGGGCTGCCGGGGCGCGATGAAGAAATTGAGAATTACATTGCCGCGATCAAGGCGCTTGGTGAAGTCGGCATCCCCATGGTTTGTTATGACTTCATGGCGGGCATTGACTGGTACCGCAGCAATACGCACGTGCCGGGACGCGGCGCGTGCCGGAGCATGTCCTTCAACGTTCACGATGTTCAGCCGGGCCTGACGCAGTGGGGCCGGATCAGCGAAGAAAAGATGTGGGAGAACATCACTTACTTCCTCAAGGCCGTTATTCCCGCGGCCGAAAAAGCCAACGTCAAAATGGCGCTCCATCCCGACGATCCTCCCGTGCCCGTGCTCCGCGGAATCCACCGCATTATCATCAGCCCCGCGGCTTACCGCCGTGTGATGGAGATCGTGCCCAGTCCGGTGAACGGCGTGACGTTTGAGATCGCCGTGTACTGTTTGATGGGCGCAAATCTTGAGGCTGTGGCGCGCGAATTCGGCGGCAAAAAAAAGATTTTCTACATTCATTCGCGCAATCTCCGGGGCACGCGCGATAACTTTGTCGAGACTTTTCAGGACAATGGCGATATTGATTTCGGGGCCGTTTATCAGGCGCTTTATGACAGCGGCGTGCGCGTTCCCCTCCGTCCGGATCACGATCCGATTCTGGAGGGCGACGAATTTTTCGGGAAGTCACGCGTTCACGCCGGATACGGCGTTCTGGGAAAGATTTTCGGCATTGCTTACATCAAAGGAATTCTCTCAAGCCGGCATATCCCTTACGTGTGAGCCGGCGTTTTACGCTTTGACTTTTAAAGAGGAGATGGACGCATGAAAAAGATTTTATCAATCGCGATTTTGCTCGCGATGTTTCTGGGTTGTTCCGTGTGCGGTTGGGCTCAGCTTGGAATGTTTTCCAAGAAGCAGCTCATCCAGTTCACGCCTGACTGGCATGGCGCGCGCTTCGCGGACGGCCGCCCGGACGTTCCCGATTCGGTCTTAGAGCGCCTCAAGGACGCCACGGCGGAAGAAGCCTGGGAAGTGCTGATGGGCGCGGGTTATCGCAACCAGTTTGAAGCGCACTGGCAGGTGGTCAACCCTTCCGAGCACAGGCTGATTGGCCGCGTGGTGACGGCGGTCTTCATGCCTTACCGGCCGGACGTGGATTCCACGATTCGGGCGAATGGCGTCAAGGAAGGAAATACCGTCAGGGGCGAAAATTCCTGGATCATCAATACTCTCAAGCCCGGCGACGTGATGGTGGTGAACCTGTTCGGCAAGATTAAGGACGGAACCATTATCGGCTCCAACCTCGGAACTTCCGTTTCCACCAAAGAACGTTCCGGATTGGCCGTGGACGGGCTGATTGTTGATGGCTCGATTCGCGACACGGCCGAAATTCAGGAAATCAAAAACTTTGAGGTGTTTTGCCGGGGCACGGATCCCTCCGCATTGAGGAACGTCATGCTGATGGGCATCAACGTGCCGATTCAGATTGGCCAGGCTACCGTGATGCCGGGAGACATTGCGGTCAGCGATCCCGAGGGAATCACTTTTATTCCACCGCAGCTTGCCGAAAAAGTCGCCGACCACGCCGAGCAAGACCATTTGATCGACGACTGGGGTGAAATGATGCTGCGCGAGCAGAAGTATTCGCCGGGACAAATCGACGGCAGATGGACCAACCCGATGATCGAAGAATTCAATCGCTGGGCGGCCTCGAAGGGATCAAATGTTCGCCTGAAGAAGCACTAATCCGATTTGGCCGGCGCGCTCCGCGTGTGCGCAGATCGCGGACGCGTAGAAGGCCCATTCAGACAGAGGAGGAAGTCATGGAAGATTGGACTCGTAGAGGATTTCTGGGATCGCTTTCGGGAGCGGCGGCGGCAACCGCGTTTGGCGCCCAGCCGGGGAACGGCATGCCGCTCCCTCAAACAAAGGCGGGCGGGGGATCGGCCAAAATCAAGATCACCGATCTCAAATGCGCAATCATCGGTCGCAATCCGACGGTTCGAATTGTCACGGACCAGGGCGTTTCCGGCTTCGGCCAGGCGGAATCCGCCAAGCCGTATCTCAAGCCGATGGTGCTGTTCTACAAGCACGACCTGATCGGCGAGGATCCGACGGACATCGCGCGAATCATGCTTAAGATTCGACGCAAGGGTGCAACCAAGCCGTGGGGCGCGGCGGTCAGCGCCATCGAAATCGCTTTGTGGGACATCGCCGGAAAAGTCGCCGGTTTGCCGGTTTATCAACTGCTGGGCGGAAAGATTCGCGATCATGTCCGCGCTTATGGAAACACGGAAAACAACGGACCCCGAATGACGCCCCGCACGCCGCAGGATTATGCCGAGCTGGTGACGAAGGTGAAGGAGGCGAAAGAGGGCTACACGCTTATAAAAATGCCCATCGGTTTTCATAATGCCGCCATGCTCGATGCCGTCCCGGACGCCTGGTACGGAGTAAAGTGGAAGCCGCCTCTGGGAAACGGTTACCTTGAGAACATGGGGATGCTGACGCAACCCGGCCTTGACCATGTCATCGCCTGTGTCGAAGCCGCGAAGAAGGCTCTGGGCAAAGAGGTCGGGCTGGCCTGTGACTGCGGTCCCGGCTGGACGGCCAAGGATGCCATTCAGCTTGCTCGCGCCGTGGAACCCTATGACCTGGCCTGGCTCGAAGATCTGATCACCGGCGATTATTCGCCCTATCCGAACTGGGAGGTCTTCAAGCAGGTCTCCGACGCCACGTCAACCCGGATTCACACCGGCGAGGAAATTTATCTGCGGGAGAATTGCAAGGATCTCATCGAACACCAGGCTGTGGATGTGCTCGGCTGCGACGTGGAAGACGTGGGCGGAATTGCGGAGTTCAAGTGGATCTCCGAATACGCCAATCTGCACAGCATCATGGTTGCCCCGCACGGAATCTTCGACGGACTGTTCGGTGTTGCCGCGCAAGTTCACATGGGGGCGGTCATGCCGCAGAACTATATCGCTTTCGAATATGCGAAGGGCCAGCCGGAATGGTGGTATGACATTGTCGATGGTCTGCCGGACCCCATCGTCAAGAACGGCTTCATTGAAGTCTGGGACAAGCCGGGACTCGGCGTCACGTTCAACGTCAAGGCAGCCAAAGCGCACCTGTCGGATGAAGATCGGGACTTCTTCGACTAAGCGCCTTCATTCCGGGCGAGCGAAATCCGATCTCTGACAAGCGCCAGATGTCCCAGGCCCGCAAGCAGCGCCACTCCGGCAGCAACGAGCAATGCTGACTTGAAAGATCCCGTAGCCTGCACCATGTAGCCGGTCAGCGCGGGGGCCAGAGTGCCGCCCAGATAGCCGCCGAAATTCTGCATGGCTCCAAGCGATGCGGCAAAGTTTTTGGGACCGGCAACCGTGGCCATCGCCCACGCGGCAGTGGTGGCGCCATTCAGCATAAATAATGAAAGTGAAATATAGACGACCGCCAGAAAACTGCTTGAACTGAACGCCGCCAGCACCGTCAAGAGAAATACTCCAAACAGCGCGCAAACCACCGGGATCTTGCAACTGTTGATTGCCGATATTCCGCGCCTTGAAAGAACATCGCACACGCGGCCCACGGTCAAGCTGCCGGCCACTCCGCAGGTGAAGGGAATGGCCGCGACCCAGCCGGTCTTGGCGATGCTCAAGTGCCATTGAATTTCCAGATATTGCGGCAGCCAGGCATAGTAGAGCCACGACATGTAAACCAGGCCGAAAAATCCGGCGACCATTCCCCACGTCGTCTTGAAAGCAAACAAGCTCAGCCAGTCCCGAAACGCCGTCGGCTTGGCTTCCGGCTTCGAGCCGGAGAGATATTCGATTTCCTCCGCCGAGAGGTGCAGATGTTTGGGGTCCCGATGCAGGCTGTAGAACACCATGGCCACCGCGAGCCCGGCAAATCCCATCGTGATGAACATCCATCGCCAGCCGAGATGGAGCATCAGAATCGTCAGCAGCGGAGCGGCAATCGCCGTCCCCAGACTGCTCGAACAATTCCAGATGCCGGTGGCCAGTCCGCGGTCGCGCTCGGCGAACCAGTCCGTTACAACTCGGGCGCTGCTGGGATACTGCGGTGATTCACCCACGCCCAGCAATCCGCGCACAGCCAGAAACTGCCGGAAACTGGAAACCATTCCGCCCAGAACCTGGGCCATTGACCAAAGGACGAGCCCGACGGAAAGCACCAGGCGCGCGCCGAAGCGGTCCACCACGGCTCCGGCCGGCAACTGGCAGAACGCATAAACCAGAAGAAATGCCGAGAGCAGAAGGCCGCTGTGCGCGATGGAAATGCCCAGGTCATGCCGGATCAGCGGCAGCCCCACCGCCAGGCTGGCCCGGTCAACGTAATTGATGACGCCGCTGAAAAGCAGAAGAATCAGCGCGATTTTTTGAATGCGCCGGATGCGGCTTGATGGAGCTGGCAGCGCCGGATTGTGCCCGGCCCGCGTCCGTCCGCCGTCATCGTTCAAGTCAGGAGAAGGCATAGCGAATAGCGCAGAAAGTATGAGGCTTCAGAGCGCGTCAGGCAAGAGCAACCGCCGAAGTTTTACTCTGTAGCGTTGAATCCAATGGGGACACTGCGCCGCAAAAATTCCCGCAGCGAGTTTCATATTTAAAATGCCAATGTGGGTGTAAGTGTCTGAAACTATTTGGTAGCGGGGGGGAGGATCGGACTATGCGGAGCCACTGATAACGCTTAACTTCTTGAAAATCCTACGCGCTCAAAACGCAGAAACCTCCCCTTCCACGGGTTCGCCACACGTATTACACACGCGGCTCTTCCGCCGCCTCCTACCTATTCTCTTTCTTCAGTCAATCTCTCATCATCCCGTTTCACCCGCTCCGTGGGACGTTTGCACTGGAGCGCCCTTACCAGTTGCGCCAAATAACTCATCGTCCCTCCTCATGAAGATAGGGCCGCCTCGCGGCGGCCCCGTACTCAGTTCCGGTTCATAAACGAGTCAATGTACCGGATAAGGTCCCGCCCCCGTACCCTTCGGCATTTGTAAATCCGGCGACGTTTCGAAGATTGTCCAGGCAAGACGAAGGCCTTGAGCAACTTTCGATTGGTCTGCCGGATCACTGTATCCTCCGAAAAGCCCAGGATTCCGGCGACCTCTTTGACTGAGTACCACTTCTCCGGCTGGATGGAATCCAGTACGAGCATGGAACACCTCGGTGTTGGATTCCTCTCCCTTGCGGGAGACAGCAGAGAAGTCCGCCCACCAGTTCGCCGATGGCGATCTTTTGGACGGATTACCTCTACCCAGAAGGGTAGAGGTTTTGGTATTATACGCCCTCTTACGAGTACCGGCTTGTGACCTTAGCTGGTATCCGAACTTAGTCGCCGGGCCGCGTATAAAGCGGGCGATGGCAAGGGGCGAAGCTAAGTGTTTCCATTGTTCGTTGGGCGACGGGCAGAGGTGCTTCGCCTCGCTCTCTCCGCTTCCGCTTCGTTCGCTCGGCGAACACAACGGTCCGCAGTTCGCGGTCAACCGATTAGCTGGTTCTTGGGTTCATCGCATGAAGCATTTCTGACCTGGAGCGGCACATGGGCAAAAGACAACAAGGCTCTGCTTCCAACCTGAGAAAAACCCATGCTTTCTACCGAGATGCTAACAAGATCCTGAGAATCGCGATAATCCTGGCACTCGCATGGCCCATGTTCGCCGTGCTGGCGTCGGTTTACCTGAGTCCAAAAAACGCAGAAAGCATCGTCACTCTCATTGGGCTGTCCATCATCGTCCCTGTGGTTGCCTTCATTGTTGGGAACCCCTTCCAATACTTCCTCTATGTTCAAGATCCTGACATCAGAACTGGAGCCCGCTGGATTGCGGCGCTCGTTGGGGCGGAGCTGTCACTTGCGATATATCTTTATATTGTTCCAATCCGTGATGACCCGCGGCTCGTGCCCCTTCTCATCCTCGCTGCCTTTGCCCTTTTCTTTTTCAGCCTCGCCCAGATGGTAAGCTGGCTCCGGGTTCTTCTGGTCGCGCTGCTTCTTGGCATCACCATCGTTTTTATACTCGGGGGCAGGGCGAAAATCCGAGCGGCGTTCAAGCAGGAACAGGCCGCCATCGAGAAGGAACGCGCGGCAACTCCCAAAGAACATCCGTCACCCGTGAATGTCCGGAGTACGGAACACAGCCCGGCCCCTCGCCTAGCGCAAGTCTCAGCACAGCCTGTTGCGGCCGTGAATCCCGATGCCCCCTGTCCTGGCACGGAGAACCGGAGCCTCAATTTCAGCAATGCGGGACCGGGGCCGATCAACGTCTCCAATTATCCGAGCAATTGCTTCGGGCTTGAGATAATCCTACCGGAGAGCTACAAAGCGACTGGTTGGTGCGCCGAGCCGTATAGCGAAAGCGACCCGAATCACACGCTGGGACTAGACCCTGACCCAACCCATACGTGGACAATCGCGATCTTGAGCGTAAACACGGGCCGAATCTACGGGCCGGTGCATTGGTCCAACCGGCCGCAAGACGACCTGCGTCTCATCAATCCTCCGGTGACCTTTCGGCTGAGGGGAAACCATGAACCGGGCGGCGGCACTACCTTCTACCCCTACCCTAGGGATGGGAGCGGGTGCGCCCAGCCGAGATGGCCATCTCAAGGACCGACATCAAACGGCTCGGAAACGCCGGACGGTCCTCTTCGCTCGGGACCGGTGGCCGTGCAAGCCAGCGACCATGGGTACACTTTCGCGTTCTGGCCGTGTCGGGTTGTCAATTCCGTGGCTCGATGTGAAGGATTCGCTGAACAGGCCAAGCTGGAGGCAGGCCCAAGAATCCTACTTTCAGCTGTGAAGGATGATGACGGGAATGTCTATCAACCCCAATCATTCTCGGTGGCCGGCAACGCGTGCAGGAACATGGAGTGCCTTCTGAACGATGGCGACATTGGAACCGAAAGCAGCCTTACAGTACAGGAAAATGGCATCGTGGCAGGTGTCCGCTCCCTTACACTGACATTCGTGCTGTCCAACCGATTTCCCCTGCCAACGATGTTCGCGCGGCAAGTCCCGCTGTCGATCACGATTCCGATCTCAGGGGCTCCCTAACCATGCACGTCTGAAACTGCCGGAGGACTTTCTAATGGCCAAGAAAAAGAGTCGTAACGACCGCGGCTTTGAATTCTTCACTCGTCCGTTTAGCGAACAACATGTCCTCTCGTGTCCCGAGGGGACTATCGCGTACAAACTGGTCCGGCGGGACGATCCCGTGGCGCTGCTCAAGCATCATATCCGCCCCGCTGATATCGATCAAAAGCTTCGGGAAATTCTTGCGGCGAACCCGAAGATAAAGTTCACTCAGAAGCTTCAAGAAGCGCTTGGCATCGAAGTCATCGATTTCCAGCCCGCACCGCGGCAGCCTTCGGTTGCCGCGGAAGCGGCCAAACCGAAGGTGCCAGGAATTCACATCAGTTTTGACGACGAAAAATGATTATTCCAGACGACGACCGACCGAAACATATCTACGTTCCAGGCAAGACCCGCCACGGCAAAACGACGCTTCTCTTTTGGATGGCCCTTCAGGATATCGCGCGCGGCAAAGGTGTTTGCGTCATGGACGCCAAAGGGGACCTCGTCTGGAAGCTCCTTCATTACATCCCGCCTCGCCGCGCCAAGGACGTAATTTACCTCGATATCGAAACGCCGGTGCCCCTCGACTTCATGAGCTACCACGGCGAACGCGAGAAGGAAAGCGTCATCGGAGAAATCAAGTACACTCTCATGAAAACCGTGGAGCCGCAGCACGCACCCGTCATGACTGCCAACCTCACGGATGTTCTCTACACCCTTTTCAACTACAACGAGAACCCGGGCACTCCTCCTGAATGCCGCGCCACGTTTCTCGACCTCTACGAGTTTCTTGAAAACCAGGAGCGCCGGACGGTCATACTTAGCCGCGTCAAAGACGGCGGGTTGCAGCATCGATGGAGGGATAGTTTTCCAAATCCGGTCGAACGGTCCCGCATCACGACGCGCATGACGCCGTTCCTCCGCTCCAGGACCTTGCGTCGGATCTTCGGGGCCAAGCAGCCGAAGCTTAACATCGCGCAGATAATGAACGAGAAGAAGGTCCTTCTCGTGAACCTCGGGCCGATTGACGACATCCAGCGCACCTACGGAACACTTCTGCTTTCGAAAATACGGCAGGCCGCCTACCGCCGAGCTAGGCCAGGTTCTCAGCGTATCCCGTTCCACTTCTATGCAGACGAGTTCCAGGAATTCCAGACATCGGATTTCGACCAGATGCTCTCGATGGCCGGCGGCTTGGGCCTTTATCTTACGCTCGCGCATCAATTCATGGGCCAGCTAGAGCCCCGCATTCTTGCTTCGATCCGCGGGAATGTCTCCACCTATATTCTTTTCCGCATGGGCCATACCGACGCCCAGTCCATCGCTGGAGAAATTCCTCCCATGAAGAGCGAGCTGGTATGGAAGCGCAGTCCGCGAACAGGCTACATGGACTGGTTCGAGCGACCGATCTCATTTGATGGCGCGGAACTTACGCGCCTTGGCGTCGGCTGCGCGGTCTATCGCGCGGCGGATGGCAGCGCAAAACTGGTTCACACTATCCCGCCACCCAAACCTATGGCAGAAGATTACGCAGAAAGCATCAGGAAACGCACGATTGAGCAGTACGCTTGCGATACTCCGACACCGTGTTCTACTACTGAATCTGATGGCAATGTCGCTTCAAAATCGGACGACATCGGCGCCGGGAAAGCCCCGCACGTTTCGCCTCACGGGGGCAAAAAGAAGAACTCTTGAACTCCTGGCGGAATATTTCTGCCTCCGCGTCTCTGATCTGGCGAAACTGCTCCGTAGCCGCGAACCCAATCAAAACAACCTTCGCACGGCCCGGCGAACCCTCCACCTGCTTTGGACAGAAGGACTGCTGAACCGGCTCCCGTACATCGAGCTCGACCGGGAGCATGGCTCTATTGCCTATGTGTACGGGCTTTCGGACCGGGCGGTCCGCGATTACGGCGGCGAATTATCCAAGACCTTCGACGAACATTCTGCCCGCACGCTCGACCACGAGCTTGAGATTTCTTATTTCCATATGGCGCTGGACGAACTTTGTCAGAAGCAGGAGTGGCGCCTTTACTGGCAGCAGGCCGATCTCAAGACGCGGACTATCCACCCCGACGCATATTTCGCCCTGACCGACCCCGGCAAGCCGGACGGCAGGAATACCTTCCATTTTTTTCTCGAAATCGAGCGCTCGAAGGTGAGCAAATATAAGGACGGAAAACCATCCATCCTCCGAAAACTCGCCAGATATTACGACCTCTTTGATACGCCCGACTGCGAAAAGGACTGGGGCTTTCGGCAATTCCGGGTGATCGTCGTCCAGCGCACCGAGGAGCGGCGCAGGAATCTTTGCGCCGCGTTCCCCGAAGAGCAACGGCACGGGATGTTCTGGCTTACGGTGGAACCACTTTACCGGAAGGACGTCGCGGGAAACATCTTTCTCACGCCGAAAGACGGCCTATCTGCGGCCTACAGTTTCCCGAGGATCTGGTGAAGATGGCCGAAGATCACCTCAACCCGCAGGTTCCTTCGCGGCCCTCCCGCCTCTGCCGGCTATTCTGCTTCTCGTTCAACTTCCTTGGCGCCGAACCGTTCAGCTTTGGCCTTGAGCATTCGCAGTTCGCTCTCGATACCGTCGAAATCCGCCGTGGGTTCAGTGATGGGGGCGTTCCGCTTCCAGCGTTCCTTCGGTCCGCCGGGTTCGGCTCCTACGAGCGCGTGCTGGACGCGCAGGAGGTACCGGAGACCAAGCCCGGGCAGCAAGATAAGCCCGCTGATGGAATCAAGCACCTCGTTCCACTTTTTCAGGGCATCCGGATCTTCCTTGGCAAGACGCTTCAGCTCTTCCACCGCTGCGAGCGCGTTATCGTAATCTTTCACCGTCGGTTCGCGGTCCTGGCGCAGGTCCGGTCCTTCTACCTTCCCGCTTTCAGGGGAGATGCGGGCCTTTGCCCGCAGCATATTCGCTTCCTCATGGGCTTCTTCTTCACCCAATGGGCGAAAATCCTCAACAGACATGCGTTAAATGGAATTTTTGTTAAGTCGACTTTCCATCATCCTACCCGTTGCCTGTCCTTTGGTCAAACGCTACTCCAGACGGCTGCGGAACGTGCGGCTGTACCGCGCCTCGCCCCGCTCCGTATGCTCGAATTGGCGGCAGAGCGAACAGCGTCGCCGACGCCAAGGTCGCTCCGGCCGTGCGTGGAAGACGGGGGAAGACAATGCTTGGACCAATCACCAACAACAACCATGCAAGACAATCTGCGAGAGAAAGTTCTCGCTCCTTATTCCGAACAAAGCGAGTACGGCGGTATCCGATACTTCCGAGGCGTTCCCCTGAACGTGTTGCAACAATTGATCACCCACGGCCTTGTCGAGATGGGTCGCTGGAACGATTGTCCCGGTGTGGCCGCGGCCTTTCTGCCTTTTCTGAAGGCGCATCCCGAATGCACCGCACACGGGTATGCTGTCTCTCCCGAAAGGCCGGACAGCCGCGTCACCATCGAAGGCATCGAAAAGGCGGGCCGTCTCACGAAGGAGGAAGTGATCGACTTTGCCAATACTTTCAGGAGCGCCGACGAGATCGAATTGACCGGCGACTATGCACGATGCTGGTACGACTAAGCACCTTCGCTGAACAAGCACGGCGCGGGTGAAAACAAACTAACCCTTCCCCCTTCTTTCCGCGGCAAGAGACATCCAATGCGCGTTCGCTCCCGAGCGCAAAAGTGAAATCCAGACCCTGCGGAACCTGAGCATCCTGCGGCTGTACCGTCTCCCTCCCAGTGCCACACAATCGTCTCGTGGCCGCTTTCCACAGACCGGTGAGAACATCCTTCCGGGGAATCACGCGGAACGCCGCACAGCGAAACGTTCCCGCGCGAGGCCGCGAGCCGATTGGCCCGCGCCGTTTTCACGGGCTTGGAACAGTCACCGCTCATACGGCTGTAGGGCAAGGGGAAACAACCAAACCACTAACTATGGAAATCTCAAGGGAGCAGCGTGAGGGATTCATGCGGTTCCTTCAAGAAGCGAAAGCCAGAAAGCACGGTGAAATGCAACGCGAACTCGAAAAGAAAGTAAAGGACGAGTTGCTTCCGAAAATCATGCAGCGGCAAGGGATCGTGAAACTGGTCGAAAATGTGAAGCAGATAGGCCACCAGTTGTCCGAGTCGGCTCAGAAGTTGCAGGGCATGGATGTCTTCGGTCAGCCTGCGACGCTCTGGGGCAAGATTCTCGGGACCAACGAAGGCATCGAGGACCTCGTCGAGAAGATGAAACGTCCTTATGCCGAGCAAGCTGAGTCGTCGCTCAGGGACTACGACCACGCCATCCTGCGGGTGCTGTCAGCTACGAACCTGGAGGACGCGCAGCGGATCGTGAACGACCTCATCTAGCGATGAAACCGATGTTTCCATTGGGCCAAATTCGAATCACGACGGGAGCATTGGAGGCGCTGGGCCAGTTGAACATTTCTGCCGACAGCATCATTCAGCGGCATGTCTTGGGAGACTGGGGCGACATCAGCGACGCAGAAAAGAAGTCGAACGATCTTGCAGTTGAAATGGGAGGACGCATCCTGTCCGTCTACACCCTTCCGGGTGGAACGAAGCTCTGGGCCTACACCGAGGGCGACAGGCGCGAAACCACCGTTTTGCTGCCGGACGAAAACTGAAGTTAATAAACAAAGTCGAAACCCGTTGCCCTACGCCGGGGAGCGAATTTGGAGGAAACATGACCGCGAGAGAACAGGCAGAACAATTACGGCAGGAAGCAATCAGTACGCTGCTTGATGAAAAGGCGGCGATTGAGGAGATGCTCCTGACGCTCGGATACCAGGACGAACCCGCCGGGAAGCGGCGAGGCCGCGCGCCAAAGCCATCCAACCCGGCCGCTCCGGAAGCCCCTGCGCCTATTCAGGAGTCACCCAGTCAATATTCCTATCCAGATGAAAGACAAGGGCATTGATGAATCGCTCGTCTAGTTCGATCGGCAGGTAAAACAAACTACCGCCTGACCCCCAATAACGCATTTGCGAGGAGAAGAGTTACGGTCGCGAATGTTTATAGGAGATGTGGCACAGAGCTACGTTGGCTGTGCCCGTTTTACGACCGTGGCGAGTTGCCGCTGGGATTCTTCGCGTCGCGGATTTCCTGCATCCTTTGTAGAACCTCGGCCTGTTTCACGATACCGCGCTCTTCCAACAACTGCACCACCGCCGTTAATGTGAGCGAGTTCGCGAGCGCCAATTCATGCGCGCTCACGGTGATCCTTTCGCCCGCCTTAGCCATATTTACCTCCGTCCTCTCGCTCCCGTATCACGAGCCCGCGATTTCTCATCCGAAGTGCCGCCATCCGCTCTCCAAAATTGTTGCAAGGACGCTTCTCGCTGCCGCTTTTCAATATGCTCCTCGGAGATCGGGTAGCCTTATTTGCGGAGAACGCTCATTGTGCGTTCTCTGGCGAGGCGAATACCCGTAGTTTAAGCACCGGATGGATCTCGATGCAGTTCCTGACGACACCCCGCCGGTCATGATTGGGCCTCGCTTGGAAGAAGCCGGCCACCCAGCTCTGCACACAAGCCAGCGCCTTGACCGGGCGGGATAACGAGCATTCCTAATGCTTTACGGATTCCTGCTTCACCGTCAGGCCGGTCTTTGCCTGCAACCCGTCGATGATATCCTCATAGTCGTGCTTATTGATTTCAAACCCAGCCACGTCGCCGACGGGCGAAGCGCTGGGGTTTTTGGCGATCTCCTCCCGCTCCTTAGCTGCTTGCGCCGCGTCGCGGTTGAAATATACGGTGAGGTAGTGCCGCTTCTTGTGCGAGAAGAGAAGCGGCCACGCCACGATGATCGCCGCGGCGACGCGGCGCCCCACGTGCTCTCCGTAATCCATCGCGGTGATCTGGTCATATGGGATTTGCAGACTGGATCCCTTGCCTGCGTTGAATTCGAGCGAAGCATCACCCATGTTCAATCGCCCTTTGGCGCCCTTCTTGATGCTGGTCACCGTTCCGCCAACGTACATGGTCGAGTGGCCGCGCACGGCGGCGGAGAGAAGCGCAGCGCCCGCCATAAGAGCGACAAAAGTAAAACAGAAGCCTTTCACATATATTTTCATCATCCCCTCCGGTGAAGTTTGTAGCCCTTGGTTTGTATCACCAGCTTTGGGGATTGTAAATGGAGGTTGCAGGTCGGCGGGGCTTCCGGGAGTAATGTGCTGCCGAGGCCGGGCCACGATCTCGCCATAGTCCATGGCGGGCCTTTTCAGTTGAGCCACTCGGCCACACCGCCATGATGGGAACATGTCCCGCGATGGTGCTGGCTGTAGCTGTACGTCCCATCGCGGCACCGCGCGGTCGCGCCAGCCGGGACCGAAGGCGAAGAGGTGGACCGTTCACTGTGCTCGCTCCGAATCTGCTTTGGTGAGCGCGCGACGATCTCGGGTATCCCACGATATTCCGTAATCTTGCCGGTGACGCAGATGCCTTTGTCCTCATACGCGGTCTCCGGCGTTCCAAATTTTGAACGGTTCTCGCCCCAGATCACGATGGTAAAAATCTGATTCGGATAGGGCTTATCCAGGTTGAGGAAGGTCGGCCGCCCGCGACTGGATGCTGCGTAGCGCGTGCTCGCGACGTTTCCGCAAACCGTGGCGGTTTGACCGGCGTGATCCCTGGCCTGTTCCGCCGTGAGCGGATGCGTGCTTGCGGCCCGCGCCGAAAGCGGCGCGCAGGCCATCAAGCTGATTGCAACTACAATCTTCAGACGAGATGCTGTCACCTTTCACCCCCAGACGGCCGCAGCCTGCTATCGTGCGAAGCCCCTCTGAAGAGTTTCGCGCTTTCAGAAGGGGCGGAGTCTATCGCCAGTGGCCACCGAAGTCAATGCGTGCGTGCGTCCCGTGTCGTGCGTCCCGGCAACCTCGACGGAGGCCAGGGAGGACCTGCTCTGGATGGCAATTCTGGCGCCGGGCCTCCGCTCGCTCATTCAGAATCGCTCATTCGGTAACCTACGCCGCGCACCGTATGGATGAGCGTCCGGTCGAAGCCGCGGTCCACTTTATTGCGGAGGTAGTTGATGTACACGTCCACGACGTTGGTCCATACGTCAGAAGACATATCCCAGACGTGCTCGACAATCATGTCCCGCGTGAGCGCTCTGCCGGCGCTGCGCATCAAATATTCGAGAAGAGCGAATTCTTTGGCGGTGAGTTCGATCCTCTTGGGGCCGCGCCGAACGCTCCGAGTCAGTCGGTCCATCTCAAGGTCGCCAACCCTCAAGATGAGTCCTCGCTCCCGACCGCCACGACGAAGCAAAGCCCGGACTCGCGCCAAGACTTCGCGAATCGCAAAGGGCTTGGTCATATAATCATCTGCGCCCAAATCGATGCCCTTCACGCGGTCTTCGATACGCGTCATCCCTGTTAAGATGAGCACGGGAATGTTCCTTTCCTTTGCCCGGAGAGACTTGAGAACATCAAATCCATGAATCTCGGGCAAGATAAGATCGAGGACGATGAGGTCGAAGTCTATCGTCTCCGCCATGTAGAGCGCTTCGGACCCGGTCGAAGCGATATCGACAGCGTAGGACTCGGACTCCAAGGCCGACTTCAGGAACGCGGCGACTTTCAGATCATCTTCCGCCACCAGGATTCGCAAAGCCCCCTCCAACCTCGCGAGACCAGCGTATGCAGGGTTAGGGATTTATAACATCCGGCTCAATAATACATTAGTATCTTCTAATGTCGGTAATCCGTTCAAGGAAAATCTGGAACGCCAGCTCTGACGTGGAACTGGAACCGAGGGATGCCGGGATCAGGGAGGAACGCCAAAGGGAATCGGGATGGGATTTGGAACAGGACTTTGGAGCCGAGGCGCTATTGAGGCCTGCTGGTTGCGCTCCCGGAGAGAATCGTACTTTCGGGAGAAAAGAGGCCCAGCCCCTGGAGCAATTTGATGGTTCGCTCAGCCGCGTCGCGCCACACAAACTCGCAGTTCTCTCCCCGGCAGTTTTGGACGTACACGTCGCCCCCGGAATATTCGAGGCTACAATTTGTGAACACGCACTCGATGAGCACCGTGTTGTCGAGAACGAAGTGCACGCCGGCAAACATTTCGTTTTGGTGTCGCGTCATGGCGCTTTGCCTGCTTGCCGGTTTCCGCCGGCCCACGGATTCTATAACGAGGGACTTCCTGGACTCAAGCGCTTATCCGGCCGCAGTGCGCAACGCTACAGCACCCGTTGACGCGCGTCAAGACGAATATAATGGATCGGATTTCAGCGGGCAGCTCTGCGAAGCTTGTTCTTGATAAGATATCCCGCGACCGGTTTGGGAAGGCAGCCTATGGCAGTCAACAGCTTATCGAGGCAGAGCGTCCGGAAAGCTAGCCGCACGTTGGCTGGGCTAATACTGATTTTTGCCTCTTGTTGCCTTCGGGCCTCTGCGTCCGAAAAGGATTGCCTCCGTTCGCCTATCCTTTTTTTTTATTCCGGGACTCTCTACTCCGCGCGCGCACTAGGCCGGGCTCATTCCTTAGCTTCGCACTTCGAGGCGCCCGCCGCCCTGGAGTGGAGCCCCGGATGCGCCTATTACGCCTTCGTCGATGCCCGGTCGCTCTGGATCGGGAAGCGCGGCAGACCTCCACGCCGCGCATTTGTTCCCCACTACAAACAATCCACGCAGCCCGCCGGGAGAGCGCCATACGTCTGGAACCATAAGGGGGATCAGATCGCTTTGACCGTTCAGGATGCAGCCTGCAATCAATTTCGACCCGCACGCCGGGGAAAATCCCGCTACGGCGACGTGGTCATAGTCAGCGCCTCAGATTTCTCCGAGCGCGCCGTGACGCACGATTGTCGGAGCTACGCCCTGGGCTGGTCGAGCGACGATTCGAGCGTGGTCGCCGGACGGATGGCAACCAAGGCAGTCCAATGCGATCCCGACGCCGTGTGTCCGCAAGACGATTTGATCGCCTTCCGCCTCGCAACGGGAACACCGACCTTGCTCCTTACTGCCGAGCAGCAGATCCGTTACGGCCCGGTGGACACGTTCCTTGGCTGGCAGCCGAAAGAGCATTTGTTGGTTACCCGCCAGGTGACGTTATTGCCTGGGGGTCAGGGCCTCGTCACCGCCAGGAACGTTAAGACTGGGAGGATTGAGTGGAAACACGAATGCCGGAGGGCGGAATACCTTGGCTACGGCCTCGCAGGCATTCTGGAAGGAATTTGGAACCCGGACGCGAAACAGGTCCAAACCCGAATGACGGCGTTAAATCCTGACGGCGGGACCTTCGAACAGTTTCCTCTGATCCCGCAGGATCCCACACGAGTTCCCGTCAACTGGTCAAGAGACCTCGCGCACGTTGCTTGGTGGGAAGGCGGTGATTCAAGCGGGTTGGCATATGGCATTAGTTTCGCGTCGCTGGCGCGACGCACCGTCTGGACGTACCTTTTTCCTCACGGCGCCTGGCCTATCGGCATCGAATGGACCCCGCGCAATAATCTCATCGTCGCCACACGAGAAGGAAGTCCACAGGAGATCATAATCCGCCTCCTGAATTATCGGACAAGGAAATCACGCCTTCTGTTTGAGGTTACGCCACCTAACATCGCACGGGCAAAGGGCGGAGACTTTGCAAAAGCTTCTGCGGTACCAGGTGCCGGTCGGCTTGCCGACATCCCGACGCCCATCCTTGGCAGTTGGGTCCTATGGCCGAATTGATTCGGTTAATGACAGCCTTTCGGTCTCCATTCGTGACGGTGGTACGAAAGTACTATTTGCATATTTCCAGGGTCTAGGGTACACTCCCCATTGATTTCCCGGGTTAGCCAAAAGGCAACGAATTTAAGGATCGCGCGAGGGAGGGGGACTCCTTATGAAAAGACGCATTGGCCTCGTTGTTCTGTTCGCAATTACGCTTTGCTGCACAACAGCCTGGGCTCACGGCGGTAGGAAGGGGAGTGCTCCCCCACTGAATGCCACCTGGTTAGCGCCGACAGTCAACGTTGCCCCCTCGACCACGGGCGTATTCGACGATGGGTACGACCTTTACGAAAACGGCATCCAGAACGTCCAGTGCTATTTCGGCGTTGATGGCCGAAATGTAAACCTCATCACGTACAATACTCCCCGACAGCTCCGCCTTGTGTTTGATCCAACATCGACAGCATGGCAAAATTCGGGTTTGAGCCAGGAAGTGGATTCTGCAGTAACCCTCTATGGGGTGAACTACTATGGCCCGTTCGAATCGATGGGAGCTGGCACGACTGCCCAGCTTCAGATGGACATCGAGTTCAAATTCGGCACGAGTCCGATGACCTACGAATTGACTTACGCTTCAATCGCTGCGAGGCGAGACCCTACCGATCCGAACACATGGCATATTACTTCCGACCCGGGCGAGCTTCCAGGGTATCCGGGGTTCTGGCCTAGCGACCAGGCGACATTAAGTGTGATCAAGAAGCATAGCAAGCAAATTTTCGGCGTGGTGAGCATGCCGGTTCAGTTTGATGTCACGTTGGCGCAGTAGCCTCGATTTGTGATTTCCTTTCAGCGGCAAGGGAGAGGCCCATCTCAGGCGTGCAAGAAAAGCGCTGGGTATGGCGTCTAGTCACATCGCTTCCAATCAAAGGATGTATTGTTCGGATCCAGGGGATTCCGTTCTAGGAGATCATTTCGCACTTCCCGTCCTTTCGTACAGAGAGACCAAAACGGCATAAAGAGCTTTTGCGTCGGCTCCCTCTTTAGTTATAATTTCTGGAGCCTGATGTCCGGATGTGTGCCCTAGAACGCGGGCCTCAAATCCGGCCCGAACCGCATGGTCGAAAACGTTCGTCATCATCGCCTCAAGACCGGAGCACGTTTCTTCATCCTAGCACTTCTCCTTGTTGCCCTCTTGTGGATCGCTTGGCTGCGCCCAAAATCAAACGCTTTGTGCGTTCAGGCGCGAGCGGCCTACGAAGCAGCGCATTTCGAAGAATCCCTAACCCTAGCGAATGAAGCCCAGCGGTGGAATCCTTTAAACAGCAGGGCGTTTGCGCTCGCCGGTTGGAGCCATCTCCAGTTGCGGGACTATCCAGTTGCGATCAAGTTCTTTCACAAGGCCTTGTGGCTCGACCCGCTGTCGTCCTCGGCGCGGGAAGGATTAGGTCTCTCGTTTGTTGAGGCGGGGGACGGTGTCAGAGCGCTCGATTATTTCCGCCTACTTCCGAACGACGTGCGCGAAGGCAACTCGATTCGCCTGGCAATGGCACGCGCGTATCGCATGGTTGGCGACAATCGCGACGCGGTGGAATGCCTAGCCACAATTCTCAAGGGCGACCCTTCGAACGGTCCCGCCGAGCAGGAACTCAGTTTTCTAACGGGTTTCACGAAGCTGCCGAGCACCTCTATTATCAACAGCGGGCCATCCACTCGGCCGAAGGACTTGATGTTGGCCGCACAGCTTAAAAACGGATATTTCGAGGTTCCCAAGGCAGGTGTCTGGAAGCAATTTTACATCGCCGGAGTCAACATCGGCCCCGCCTTGCCGGGTCACTTCGCGACCGAAGCCCCCACCAGCACCGAGGTTTATCTCAAATGGTTTGGTGAGATCGGCGCGATGGGAGCGGATACGATTCGAGTCTATACGCTCCTGCCACCCGCCTTTTATCGTGCACTTCTTTCCTACGATCAAGCGCATCCTCTTCAGCCGCTTTACCTCTTGCAGGAGATCTGGTTTGAGGACCCGCCCCAGAGCAACTTCTTTAACAAGGGTTTTACCCAAGACTTTACACACGCGATGGAAGACGTGATTGACGCTGCGCATGGGCAGGCGAATATTCCGATCCGTCCAGGCCATGCCGGGGGCTTATACACCGCCGATGTTTCCCCTTACGTTTTGGCCTGGCTCGTCGGACGAGAAATCGAGCCGCACGTCGTGACCATCACGAACCAGGACAACCCTGGAGTGCACGCTTTCAATGGCCGATATTTGAAAGTTGCCCATGGAAGCCCGTCCGAAGTATGGCTTGCGGAGATGTGCAACCGGGCGGTTGACTACGATGTGTCCAAGTACAACACCGAACGCCCGGTTGCGTTCGTCAATTGGCCCCCGCTCGACCCTTTGATGCATCCGAGCGTCGCGCCTTTTGAGGAAGGACGTCGGATGCTGGAAAAGCTGGGCTTTGTCTTTGCCCCCCTTCCCTTCGGCGTACCGGACACGGATGACGGGGTGTCGCTCGACGAGGAGCATATATCTTCTCAGCCCGATGATAAGGCGGGTTACTTCGCGCTCTATCATGTCTATCCGTTCAATCCAGACTTCATTTTCCTCGACCCGGCCTACCAGAAGGCAACGGACAAGCAGGGCCCCGATAGCTATTGGGGGTATTTGCTGGCTTTGAAACAACATTACCGCAACACGCCAATCGTCATCGGCGAATATGGACTTTCAACCAGCTTGGGAACAGCCCATATTAACCCGAGCGGATGGAATCACGGAGGCCTGAGCGAGGAAGAACAGGCCGCCGGGCTCGTGAGGATGACCGACAACATCAAAGATGCTGGATATGCCGGCGGCGTCGTTTTTGAGTGGATGGACGAGTGGTGGAAACACACCTGGATCACCACCGATTTTGAAAAGCCTTTCGAGCGCAAAGCCCTCTGGCACAACGACCTCGACCCCGAGCAGTTCTTCGGACTTGTCAAATTCGTCCCTCCAGAGCCGCTTTCCTTTGTTCCGATTGGGACTGCTGAAGTCCAAGGGGAAGCCAGCGGACAAACTTCGCTTCCCGAGGCGCCGCCCCAAGTAACAAGTATCTATGCATCCCACGACGACTCGGCGCTCTACCTCAATCTATTCCTTGACCGGTCCACAGAGAGAGCCGTGGATTGGTCGAAGGACCGCTACGTCATCGCCCTCAACACGTGCGATGACCCATGTGGGGCTCAAAAGCTTCCAGTGCCCGGTCCCGTGCAAATAGCTGAAGGGGCGAATTTTGCAATTGAACTTCAAGGCCCTGACACAAGTCGCTTGCAAATCGCCCGGGAATATAACCCCTGGCGGAAAATGGCGGTAGGGCCGCACACCAAAATTACGGAGATTGGCACTCCCCGCAACATGAGGATTACTCTCGACCCTCATGGAGTTTTTGAGGATGCCGTTGTAGAGACGAACCGGCTCCGTTTCGCGGCGGATGGAACCATGTATCCAGAAGTGGACGCCGACCGCAGTCTCCTGCACTACGGAGACTTCAAAGAAGGAGCCCCGGACTATTCTTCTCTGGGCCAATGGTATTATGACCAGCAGTTGGGAGTCATCCGCCTGCGGCTCTCTTGGGGACTGTTGTTAGCCCTCGATCCTTCAGAGGGCTTCGTGTTTTGGGGTACTGACAATACCGGAGAGCCGATGGGCAAAATCACCCACACGATCCGCATCGCGCTCGTAGCCTACTCGGCTTCAGCCCCCACGGGAACGGTGCCATCAGAAATCATGGCAGCATCGGTTTCGGGGACCCGGGTGACCAAATGCTGGACATTGCCATGGCCTACGTGGTCCTCGGTAAATTATCAAGAGGCCTTGAAGAAGAGTTATGATGCTCTCAGCTCGATCTTTCCGGGGTTGACGGGATACGCGAACGGCCGCTAAGGAGGCACATGTATAGGCGGAAGCTGGCCAGCTGGACCATGACCATCGGGGTGATCGGGGTCATCCTGGTCGTAAACTCTCCCTCCGGCTTGGCGCAAGTGTCGCGTGCCCCTCGAGGATCGAAGCGAGCGCCAACGCCCGCATCGTCCGCCCAACTGAAAGCACTCGCCGATCAGCAATTTGCTGCGGGCGTCTATAAGGTTGCCCTCTCGGAGTACCTGGACGCTTATCCCGCATATCGGAATTCGTTTGAAGTCAATCAAAGGATTGTCTGGCTTTATGAGCATGAGACCCCCCCCGAGACCAAGTCTGCGCTTCCCTACCTTCGGCAAGCCCACCGCCTCAAGCCGGGCGATCCCCTCATTCTTCAAGACTTGGCTCGGACCACCGCTGCGGAGAAGTTGTTCAAGGAGGCTATCCCGCTTTACCGGCAATGGCTCGCTACTTCACCTGCCGGCACTTCCGGGCCTTGGCTCGAATTCGCACGCTTGCTGAGTTGGAATGGGCAGACGCACGAGGCCATTGCCGCTTATCGCCGATATTTGTCGCGTGTCCCTAAAAACCTTGCGGCAAGAACTGAATTGGCGAAGTTGTTGAGCCAGGAAAAAGACTATCGCGGGGCTCAGAATCAATACAATTACGTTCTCAGAATTGATTCAAAGAACATTCCGGCACGAATAGGGACCGCACAAATTCTCGCGTGGCGGGGAAAGGTTGCCGAAGGGCTGCGGGAGATCGACGCCGTGTTGCGCGTTGCGCCGCACAATTTCGACGCCCGGCTTGCCAAGGCGTATGACCTCTTGTGGCTGGGAAAGGACGAAGCGGCGGGAGCGCTCTTCGCGGACCTGCACAAGGAAGCGCCACGCAACGGAGATGTTGTAGAAGGGCTGAAGGAAGTGGAGGCTGCTCAGAAATCGTCCAAACAAAGTGCCGCGAAGAAAGAAAAGGAAGACAAACTCCGTCTGGCTGAAAGAAACGAGTCGCAGGGAAAGTATGACGAGGCAATCTCCGACTATCAGGCGTACCTCGCTGACCACCCCAATGACGCGGATGCCCAGTTCCGTTTGGGGCGAGTTTTGGCATGGGATCAGCGATATGCCGACTCGGAAGCTGTACTGGTTAAGTGGGTCGACCAGCACCCCCGGAATCCCGAAGGCTATCTTCAACTCGCAAGAGTTTATAACTGGGACCGGGATTACCATGACGCGGCGCAGAATTACTGGCACTACTTGGCTCTGAAGCCAAAGGACACGGCAGCCCGCCTAGAGCTTGCGGGAGCCTTACTCGCAATGCCCTCTTATCACGACGCTGCTGGACAGTACCAAACCGTGTTGGAAATGGAGCCGCAAAACAGCGATGCCCTTGAAGGGCTGACTCGGACCGAAACGGCCTCTGGTGATTTTGTGGGGGCGGAGAAGACGCTAGCGACATTGCGCACCCAGAAGCCCAAGAGCGACGCGATTCCGCAGCTCGATCGGCACCTTGAAGACGCACAACTTAACAAGGCGCAGGAATTAGGTCCGGCAAACCCTAAAGCGGTTCAGATCCTCAATCGTCTTGTCGCCGCTCACCCCAAAAATACGCAAGCACGCCTCGTCCTCGTCGATTTTGACCTTTCTCGAAAAGACTACTCGCCGGCAATTGAGAACCTCCGCGAAGCCATTGCCCTTTCACCCAAAAATGATGCCTTGCGGGTGAAGCTCGCAGAAGTGCTAAGCTGGAATAAACAATTCAAGGAATCGGCCTCACAGTACCGCGAGCTTGCGGCTAGCCATCCGGACAATCCCCAGATTCGCCTTCAACTTGCGCGCGTCTTAAGCTGGGAGAAGGATTATCCGGATTCGCTTGCGGAGTACGGCAAGCTCCTCAAGGCGGACCCAACAAACCATGAATTGCGCCTCGAAGAGGCCCGTATTTTTGCGTGGTCCAAGCAATATGATCGTGCCGTCCAGGAACTTCAGACGCTTCTCCGTCAGAAGCCCGATGATTTCGACGCCCTTCTCGAACTCGGGCAAGTGTATGCGTACGAATCGGACTGGCCGAAGTCCTTGACGGCCCTTGATCGTGCGCTGAAGGTCAAGCCTGGCGACTATGACGCGAGGCTGGCAAAAGCGCAGACGCTCGTCTGGTCCGGGGACGGCGAGGCGGGAGAACGACTTCTTGTCCCGCTCCGCGCCGAGAAACCCAAGGATGTTACGGCGCTTCTCGTCATGGCGTCCGCCCAAAACGCCACGGGCCGACCCGACCACGCCCTTGCGTTGCTCAAGAGCGCACGGTCCCTCTCTCCCGGCAACCCGGACGTGAATTCGCTCTATTCCGCCATCGAAGATCCGCTTCGCCCCGAGCTTTCGCTTGGGTGGAGTTACCTGCGCGATAACGAGAGCTTGAATGTCTGGCGCTATGAACTCGATGCGCGGTTCAGCCTCACGCCGAGATTACGGAATTTTGTGACGGTGGATGTCCTGCCGACTTCCGCCCCGGCCGACACGTTCGGCTACCCGGTGGCAGGCGCTACCGGGCTCGTCTTCTCTCCCCGCGTGCCTGCCGATCAGCCCATTCCGGGTCCAGGCGTGCTCGGAGCGAATGCTTTTCCTTCGGCCCTCCTTGTGCCGGGCAATGTCCGCATCCACCAGAATGCGATTCAGTTCCTTGCCGGGGGGAGCATGAAGGTGAACTCTTGGTTTTCCTGGACCGCGGGGTTTGGCATGATCACACTGCGGCACGGAACCCCTGACCTTGCCTCGCAAGGGTTCGCTTCCACTGACAGTCACTTCATTTACCGTGTTTCTCCGGCTTTCCAGTGGGGGCGGACATTCCGTTTGCAGTTCACGGCGTCGCGACAATATTGGCCCTATACGCCCCGCTCCATTAGTGAACGAATCCACGCCAACGAAGAGGCCCTCGCAGTCACCTACACCCCAACCCTCCGATCGAGAATTAAAGTCTCCGGTTTTCACAGGAATATCCTTCCTGGATTCAAGTTTCCAACAGTGGGCAGCGTGGTCGGCGGAGACTTCAAAATGCATGGTAACGGAGTCGAAGTGACCGGTACCTACGACATCTTCAAAGGTGAGGCTGCGCAGCTCGCTGTCGGTTACGACGGAACGGCTCTCGGATACAACCATCCAAACGGACTCCCTTTTCCGTCATATTACGTGAATCCAGGCGCATTTACGCCCAGCTTTTACCAGCGCCATGCGGCACTTACGAGACTCGATCTGCACCCGTTCCCGCTTCTGGATTTGGACCTGCACGGAACGGCTGGCCCTCAGCAGATCAATCACGGCGGCAAATTTAGCTTAAGTTACACGGCGGGCACTAAGCTGGATTTGCATCTATCTCCGAAAGCGACTCTCAGCCTCACCTACGACTATTTCGACGCAGCCTCGGCGTTTCTCGCCGTCCCTATTAACCCCGCCCAAACTCCTGCCTACCACAGCAATAGCGTCGGGGCTACACTCCATTTCAAGTTCTGAAGCTGGCCCGGCCGGGATATCCGGCCTCCTGGAAGGCGCGCCATACTCATCCTCAGCGGCCCCTCCCGCGATTCTTCACCCACAGAGCCAACGACAGGAGCAGCTTTTGGTCCCGCTTCGCGAGAGTTCGAAATACCTCCAACATTCGCTGTTCCCGACCGCGCAGGCGCACGCGCTTCGCGGGCCGGAGACGGAAAGGCGGCAGCCGCCCTGCGCCCACGAGGAACCGGCGGGGGTCAATCTCGAAAGCCCCGGCCAGGAGTTCCAGCGTTCGCAGGGTCGGCACGCTGCGGCCGACTTCAAGGCGCGATACGTAATTCTGGCTGATTCCCGTGAGCGTCGAGACTTGCTTTTGGGTGAGGCCCCGCGCCTTTCGCAACTCCCGGATTCGATCGCTGAAGTCCATGCAAGAGGGGTAGATTAAGGTTAAATACTAGCGAGGTCGAGGCGTGCCTGCAACAGGTCACCCCTTTGGGACAAGAAAAAGGCAGGCGCTTCTCGGGGGCCTGCCTTGAATGGGTCTGATCACCGCGTCCCTTACCGCTTTGGTGCGGCTGACAGTCGTGCTTTGGAGTGGTTTTCTTGTTTCGGTGATTTCTTCGCGAGCCTTTCCTTCGCCTCGCGGAGAATTTTAGCGGAATTGATCCGGAAGTGCGCGGCTTCCCTCGCCAATGTCGAGTCTTTGGCCAGGGACGCGCCGGAGGAATAACTGGGACAGTACAGCTCCCCGGCCAGCGCGCAGGCGACCAGGAATTTTCCCATCTCGCCCGTCCTCATCTTGTCGAGTTTGGGACTGGCGAGCTTCGGATAGTCCGAGTAGCCGCCATTCCCGTTCTTGGGCTTGGAAACATCCCAGCCGAAGAATTTGAACAAGCGGTGCTGGGTGTCGTGGCCGAGTTGCTGAAAGTAGCAGAGGGCAACGAGGTTCAGTTCGCGCCGTCCCAGCGGACTGGGAACGCGCCGACAAACTTCCTTAAGCAATCGGCGGCGATAATCTTGCTGCACGCGAATTGCCTGATTCTGGTTCTTCCGCTCGGCCTTCTGTTCAGCGGTGAGCGGCGTCCGGTGAATCACGTGCGTCCGGCACTTCTTGTCGGTGCAGACGTAGAGCTTCGTGCCAGCACGTTTTCCTTCGACGACCACTGCGGCGGAAGTTGAGGGACATTCGCCCGCGTTCGCATCGTTGTAGTCGGTCCGGTAAAGAACACCGGGCGTGGGTTTGTGGCCGTAATAGACAAACGAATCGGACACCTTGACCGGCTTTTCGCCCGCGGCCTCGATTTCTTTGAGTCGAAGAGTTACGAGCGCGGCCTCTTTCTGGCCGTAGCATTCAGGATCAACGCATACATCAGCCTTCCGGATGCTATCGGCAAAAAGCAGCGGATTCGATCCCGACCGCTTGGGGCAAGTCGAGCACGGCCCGACGGCGGGGACAAGATTCGCATCGTTTACGTCGAACGGCGCGTTCGCAAGGCTCAAGTGAATTTCCCGCTGAATCCACTCCCGCAGTTCCCGGACGCTGATGGGGCGCGGGTCTTTGTCCTTGAGAATCGCTTTCATGGTGCGATGCCCGGGAAAGCATTCCTGCAAGGCGCGTTCCTGATCGCGGGGTTGGAGCTTTGCGATCTCGTTCGCATGGCCCACCATAAGCTTGCCTTCGTAGAACGCGGCTTGGAGGTTGGGCGTGAGGTCAGCCAATTTCAGTCGGCTGTAAATGTACTTTTGCGAGCGGCCAATTTTGGAGGCCAGGACCTCTACGGTATAGAGTTCGGGATTCTGCCGCATCAGCGCCTGGTAGCCGCGAGCTTCATCGAGTTCATGGACGCTTTCGCGCTGGACGTTCTCAATCACGGCAAGCTCCAGGGCTTCAGCGTCGCTTAGATGGACGATGCGGGCGGGAATGGTTTCCCGCAGCGCCGCCCGCGACGCATCCCAGCGCCGCTCCCCGCATACGATTTCGTAGCCGCCTTCGGAGCGAGGGCGGACGAGGATCGGCTGCAGGACGCCGCGCGCTTTGATGCTTGCGGCCAATTCCCCGAGGGCCGCCTCATCTCTCCGGTGGCGAGGGTTGGCTTTTGAAGGATGGATTCGGTCGAGAGGGATTTCCTCGATCCAAGGTTGACTGCGGTTCGGGTTTTCAGCCAATGCAATCACTTCGGTAATGCTCATATTGTTTTCTCTCCTTCGAATTGAATTTGGGAATGGCCGTTTTGGGAAAAGGGATGACGGCCAACCCGTTGGTCAAAGAGCGAAGATGGTTCAATTCTCTCTTGGCCGGATGATGAGGTCGGGACGGAGCGATTTCGCGTGGGGCGAGAGGCGCCGCTTGAGACAGGGATCGCAGGCGATCAGCTCGCAGAGCGGCGCTGAAATATCCTCATACGTTCGCTTCGCGAGGGCGTAAATGGTTTCATCGCTCCCCGGCAGCTTGTCGCCGTAGTCGCCGGCAATCACGATGCGGTCGCCGGCCCACGAGCCGACCAGGTGCGCGTGAGCCGTGCGGGCGCGCGCCCACCCGTTCCGTTCCCAACGTTCACGGGGAGCATCGGGAAGGGCGACGTGGAGGTCGCCGATTCCGCGCCCGTTGTCCCTGGCGAGCAGAATGGCGAGCGCCGTCAATGTCGCCCCGCCATCTGCGAATTCAAGCAGTTTTTGCCCGTCGCCCAGTCGGCAAGGATGGAGATATTGCCGCTTGTCGAGATTGACGACGAGCTGGTACTGGCCCATGGATTCCTCCTTTCGTGGGGGATTACTTGGTGGATTGCGTGGCGGCTTCGACGAGGCCGTCGAATTCGGGCTTGAAGGCGTAGAGCACGCGCAGTGCGTACTGAAGCCCTTCGGCCTTTTGCCAAAGCAGTTGGGCCTCTTCGGGATTCGGGTGCCGGACAGCCTCCCGGTTCCACGCCTCGATTTGGGATTCGATCTGGACGGTCAGGTTCTGGTAGAGGTGGGTATTCACGCGCTCCATGTCGCCTCCTTTCCCGTGACCTCGGCTTCGTGGCCGCAGGAAATGCAGAACAGTCCGCCGTGGCCGTCGTGAGTGAACCACGTCAGCGCCCGGCAGGTGAGGCAGGGGCACAGGTCGTGGCCTCGTGCGCACAGGGCGTCATATTCCGCTTGTGTCATCACGCCTCCTTTCAGGCCGCCCCCGAGAGGAAGGCGCCGAGCTTGGCCGTCGCCTTGAACTGCGGGATGGGGTCGAGTTCCTTGAAGGCGGACGTAAAGGCATTTGACAGGCTCCACATGGTGCGCGGCGCGAAGTCCTCATAGGGCGGCGAGAAGTAGAGATCGTGGACCTTCCTGGCCAGATGCTTCGGAGCCTGGAGCTTCTCTTCGATGAACGCCCGGTAGATCAGGAGCTTGGCCTCAGTCTCCGGGAGCTGGAGGCTTTTCCAGACTTCGATCTGCCGGCGCATGGGTTCGAAGTTGCGCTGCATCCGGTCCACGCCGATAGAGAGGGCGTCCACGAGGCTGAAGCGCTTCGAGTGCTTGGCCAGCACGGGCGTGAAATCACCGTGGAAGGCCATGTTGTCGCAAACGAAGACGCGGTAGCCGACCGTGAGGGCAAGGCGCATCGACTTGTCATTGGCGTTGCGGACGCCAATCGAGAACCGGCAGCCGTCAAAGCTGGTTTCAAGATCGAGCACGCCGAACATCTTCATGCCGTCCGAGGACACCGCGTATTCGTCCCGGACGACTCCGATGTGGCGGAAGCTCAGGGTTTCGGCGAGTGCCTCCACGATCTCGGCGTGAGGGACGGGCCGATGGGTGGCGGTCGCTTCGGGGGTAGAGACGGCTTTCAATTCTTCGCGCGAAAGCTTGCGCGCGCCCGCGTGGGCGATGAGCTGAGAGGATGGTTCCATAAGGTTTTCTCCTTTTTTGTTAAGGTGCGATTCGGGCGCGAGCCCCCGAGGCAGAGGGCGGCGCGGTTCACCCTCTGCCGCGGACGTTTGGCCGGGAATCACGGGTGCCGGGGTGCGGGGGAGTTTCTTGTGGCGGCAGAACAGGCGAGCGCCAGGGCTACTGCGTCGAACATGTTGAGCCGGTAGCGACGCTTCCAGTTACGGTCAGGCGGGAGGAAGGCCATGAGCTTGGGAAACTGGCGGGTGACGGCCTGGGCGACTTCCTCCTTGGTTGCCCAGCCGTTCCCGGCCACGACCTTTTTGACGGTGTTGGCAGCCAAGCTTACAACGGTGATCCCGTTGCGCCGCCCGATGGCGACTATCGCGTCGGACAGGACATTGAGAAGCGCGGCACAGCGGCTCTTTCCGATGAACGCTTTCTCGACCGCAAGCAACGTGGGCTGGAAATCGCTGATCAGTCGGGCAACCGCCGCCCGACTTTGCTTCAATCGTTCTTCCCGTGACGGGAGTTTACGGAAAGTCTCCACGCCGCAATAGCGCAAATGGCCGCTCTCAAGCACCGCCACGCCCATTTCGCGCGTGCCGGGATCAATCGCCAGGATTTTATTTTTCTTAGGCATCGCGCAGTGGATTGTCTTCTTCGAGGAGGGCGAGAGCGCGTCTCTCCTTTCGCCATGACTCATAGGAGGTCCAGCCGAAGGCCACGGCATCGAAGATACCCATGCGTTCGCGTTCGGGTTTCCAGAGTTTCCGCATGGGCGGCAAACGCGATTGGAGTTCCGGGAACCGTTCGGCGAGCGCCACGGCTATGTTGTGTTTGTTGATTGCGCTATCAGGCGAGAAGCACCGCAAAACACTTTTCCGCGAGATTTGATAGGCGCGCAAATGATGCCGCCGCGCCAAGGCCAGCAATTGGCGGATCATCCGGCGGGCGCGCACGCGGCGGCGGCAACTTGGGGCGCTGGCCCGTTCCGCAATCAATACGTCGGGCTGGTAGCGGCGGATCAGCGCGGTAGCACGTTCGCGGTATTTCGACTTTTCCTTCCCCCGTTTCAATCCCCAGTCAACCAGTACGGCAGGACCATCGAGGATCGCGTAAGCGAACCCCTTATCCGTCGGATCGACGGCGAGGACACGCTGCACTTTAAAGTTCGTCATCGCTGAGATGCTGAATCGGCGGGAACGGGACCTTCAGCTAGAGAACGCAAAATCGCCAGCTTATGCGCCGCGATGCGGTCAAGTTTCACCGCATTCAGTTTCTCGATCAGCAAACGGGCGCGTGCCAGCGTTTCGCGTTCGACCTTTTGGCAGAGCCCGGCGAACAACTCGGTCACCGGCGCTCGGTAGATGACTGCATAAGCAAGGACCGTGAGAAGATTCGGCTGTCGGCCAAGCTGTTCGTGGCGCGAGACGATGACTCCGCTCGCGGCGCCAATGAGAAACGCCACATCCTCTTCCGTTAAGCCGGTGCGCAGGCGATGGGTCTTCAGGTATGTATTGAGGGGAGCCGACATGATGGGATTTATTTTTCAAGGTACGCTCCTCCCCGTCTCACGATAGGTAGGCAAACTTACCGCAGCGGTAAGTTTGCGGGGCAAGAGACAGACCGAGCTCGACCTGGCTCGGCGCGGAAACCTTATTTTACCGAGCTAACCGCGGGCCGGTTGGGGATGGATGGTGGGCAAGCTGTGTGCGCATATCACTCAGGCTCTTCGTCGGTCGCGGTGGCGCTCTGTAACGGGGATAATCTCCGCGAGCTTCAGGAAAAAATCAAATGCGATGCGTCACCGGATGACGTGTTTCAATTCTTGCTATCCCTTACGAGCCTTACGATGATGCCGTGAGGGGGTAGCAGCCTGCTACGATAATCCTTCTCTGAACCATGGCCCGCTCTTTCTGCCTTGAAGTCCTGTTCGCACGCTCTACTGAAATCTTCCTTCACCAAAAATTAGCGGGAAATTTCTCTTGACAAACACCTGCCCTTGGGTTTATTAGGCTGTAACCACAATGATATCGTAGTTGCAGGCGAGGTTAGATTCACCTGCCGATAAAGAGGAGGTGGACTGTGCGCGCTCGAAGTGTTTTTCCTCTGGGTCTGGTCCTCTGCTTCATGGGTTCGGCTTTTGGACAAACAGCGGTCGCGAGGAAGGACAGCTCATCGACGAACCTGGCAAGGGCCGCCGTCACAGGAGCACAGCCAACAGCACCGACGACAAACACACCTACAGCAAGCAACGCCCAGGCGTTCGTGCCACAGTTGATCAAATTTTCAGGGACACTGACGGATTTAGCCGGCAAGCCCATCTCGGGGCCGGCGGACGTGACTTTTTCCCTTTACACCGGGCAGGAGGGCGGAACGCCACTCTGGTCAGAGTCACAGACAGTGAACGCCGACGCGGCGGGACAATACACGGCCCTGCTGGGCGAGATGACAACTGCGGGAGTGCCGATGCAATTGTTTGCTTCGGGCCAGGCTCGCTGGCTGGGCGTGATGGTGCGCGGATTGCCCGAGCAACCGAGAATCCTGCTGGTGAGCGTGCCTTACGCGATGACGGCCGGGAACGCTGAGACGCTGGGGGGCAAGCCGGCTTCCGACTTTCTGCTCGCCACCCCAAGCGAAAGCAGCTCTGCGACGACGCCTGGAGGGTCTTCTACGGCTTCGGCCGGAGGAAAACGGGGAAATCCCAAGCAGCTGAGCATCGGCTCTGGAGGAACGACAAACTACCTCGCCGGCTGGGTGAATTCAAGCACGCTTGGAACTTCGAACGTCTATCAGGACCCCACGACGAACGATATCGGGATTGGAACGACCTCGGTGACGTCGCTCTTTCAAGTGAACCCGGCTGCCGTCACGCCTGGGTCGGGGACCTACACCATCAACGCTCCTACTGCTGCCATAACACCATCTGGGAATTTGCCGATGGGAGCCGTAACTACCGCGCTTTGGCTTGAAGGGAATTATGCAAGCAATAGTAACTGGACCCGTGGTATTGCGCTGGAACTTGGTGAGGGCAACACAGTTTACGGGCATTACACGTCCCGGCTGGTCGATTTTAGCAACCCCTACGCGACGGTCGGAACCAGGTTGCAACTCCAGACGCACTCAACTTCCTCTGATACCTGGAACACAGGATTGTTCATGGACGAATCCGGTAACGTGGGGATCGGGACGACTGGACCTCAATCAACCTTGGACATCGCGGGAACCCAGCTGCAAATATCGGACCCGAGCCAGGCACTAGCGAACTATTCCTACTTAAAAACGAGCGCATACACGTTTAACACTCAGAAACTGACCCTGGGGACTACACAGGGGTATAGCACCCCAGTTGATGCCCTGACCATCTTCAACGGCAAGGTGGGCATCGGGACGACGTCTCCCGCGGCCTCTCTGGAAGTCAACGGCACTGCTCAGTTTGATAGCTCCGTTACTTTCGCACAGCCCATCACGACAAGTGGTGTGCTGACCTCAACTGTGGGGGGAGGGACGGCGCCGCTCTCGGTCAACTCGACAACCGAAGTGTCGAACCTCAACGTCGGCCTGCTGGGCGGCGTCGTTGCGACTGACTACGCCCGCGTGGATGTCGGCAACACCTTTACGGGTAATCAGACGATCAACGGCGGTTCCTCGGGAGATGCCCTCGATGTCAAAGTGGGCGGCAATGACGCGCTGACGGTCGATAACCTGGGCACTGTCACCGTGGGAGGAGGGACCGGCTCACACATCACTACCGGTTCCGCCAATTCCGACTTCGCAGGGGCGACGATCAGCGTGGCATCAGGGCAATTGACATCGGGAACGCAAACCTTCGCAACTCCATACGCATATGTGCCCGTTTGCACCGCTACGCCTTTTGTGGCGCCCGGCGCGAACCCGCCGACATCGGGTATTCCTGCATGGTACATAACGTACACCAGCTCGAACGGCCAATACACTTCGTTCACTCTCAACTTGGTGAGCGCGAATCCAAATTCCAATCCGATCACATTTAATTACGTTTGCGTGGGGAATCCAAACTGATGAGACGCGCGAAATATTTCATCGTCTTCTTGGCTCTCGCGCTCCCGGCTACTTGCCTGGCTCAGGTCACACTGCACGGGAACGTGAAATTTGGCGGCAACGTCACATTGCGCATTCCCCCGCTGAGCTTGGCTTCGCTTTCGCCGGACTCGGGGCCGGTCGGCACGACAGTGGTGATCGAAGGGATCAGCTTTGGCGGATCGCAGGGCACAGGCACTGTCTCTTTCGGTGGCGTGACGCCTGCATTTGTTCAGGGCGGGAGTGGGCCTTGTCCTGCCGCTTGGACTAACACTTGTATCGTGGTGGTCGTTCCACCTTCGTTGCCGCTTGGCAACGCGCTGGTTCAAGTGAACGTCGGTGGCGTTTACAGTAACCCGCTGTCGTTTACGGTGACGCCAGCGCCGCCTTCGGGGAATCAGCTGGTTTTGATGCCTTCATCCGGACCGGCCGGAACGCCGGTCACGATTTCAGGGATCAATTTTGGAACAGGCGGAGGAACGATCAATTTCGGCGGTGTGCAACTGAGTACAACCGATCAGCCGCCAACTATCACGAGCTGGACGACCTTCACTATACTTGTTCCGGTTCCGTCTGGAGCAACCACCGGCCCGGTTACGGTAACGGTCGGCAGCACACCATACACCGCCAATTTTACGGTCACGCCTGTGATCGCTGTTACCAGCCTCTCGCCGTCGTTCGGCAAAGTCGGCACGACAGTAGTGACGATCAGCGGGTCCAATTTCGGAACGACGCAAGGATCGAGTACGGTTACGTTCTCAAACGGGTCTGGCGGAGTCATCACGGCAACGGTCACGAGCTGGAGCGCAACCAGCATCGTTGTCACAGTGCCAGGCGGCGCGGCCACCGGCCCGGTGGTTGTGACGGTCGGTGGCTACGCGAGCAATCCTGTCACGTTCACCGTGACGAGTTCAAATCCAGGCACCTGCGCAGGGTGAGTTGGCCAAGCAGTATCGACAAGCCATTGTGCATTCAAAGGACGCATCAATGATTCGATGGCTGTTCGTAGGAAGCTTTCTACTCATTATTACACTTCCTTGCAAACTCTTGGCCCAAGACCCTGATCCAGTGGTTGCCGCGAAGGCGCCCATGCCGGGGGCGGGGCACAGCTACATCGGCATAGGGGCTGAGACAGTGAACCCGGCGGACGGGTCATTGACCTTCGATCTCCCGATTCAAACTCCTCCCGAACGTGGCATCTCATTTCCATTCGGGATTCGCTACGGCAGCGGTGGAGTGTACTATCTTTCCACGGTCTACACCAACAGCGGCGAAGTGCATTGGACGCTTGCACGCTCCAGCTCACAGTCGTATATCGGACTGGGCTGGAGCTGGGACATTCCGCAGATTACAGGAAGTGATTCGTTGGTTAGTAGTCTTATCCAAGATCCGCCATACCCCTCGGAATACTGCTACAGGGCATCCGGATTCGTGTTCCGCGGCCTCAGTGGGCCGACGTACACGCTTCCTTTCGGGGGCTGGTACGGAGAAATCCTGCAAGGGAACACGACAACCTATGGTTCGGTTTGCGGCCAAAATGGCACCGTGGGAGGCTCGCCGAGCGCTGGGCACGGCATGGCATACTCCATGGGGAACTCTTGGGCATCAGGGAACGTACCTCCTACAGGTCCTCAGCTCCCCGCGACGACGGTGACTGACCAATCTGGAACACAGTACTCGTTCGTGAATTGCACGCTGCCGGGGCATCTCGGGGACCAGGGGCCCTGGAGCTGTCTTCCTCAAACGATCACGGACAGAAACAACAACTCGTTCACCGTGAACGGCAACGGATACACGGATGCGCTGCAGCGTTCCGTGGTCGCTTGGACATCTTCTGGGGTTAACGGCAGCCGGACTGACACTGCGACAGTGCCTGCAATCGGCGGCTCGATGGCGGTAAACGTGACGTGGGCAAGCTTCACCCAGAATACTCCTATGCCCGGTAGCGGATATACGGCAACGGGCTCTGCGTCCTCTTGCAGCATGCAAACAGAGAACCCGTCTATGCAAACGATTTATGTCCCGACTGCCATTGTCCTTCCTAACCAAAAGGAATATGAACTGAGCTATGATCCCAACTATGGAACCATTTCGAAAATCATCTTTCCCGACGGCGGCTATGTTCGCTATGTGTGGGGTCTGAACCAATCGTCCAATACAGCGATCATCAAATGGACTGGTGGTGGACCCTGCTATTTCATCTACGACAGCCCGGCCATCACAGACCGATACGTCAGCTTTGACGGAACGACTGAGGTTCTCCACCAGCACTTTGACTATACGACTCAATGGGACACGACGACGCAATACCACTGGGACAGTAAGACCACCACAGTCACGACGACGGATGAGGTTACAGGGCACCAGTCAGTGACAATTTACACATACAGCCCGTTATCGGCAGACGAGGGCCCGCTCGACAGCAATTGGCCCGTTAACCAAGTTCCCGTGGAAGTAAGCGCGGTCTACAAGAATGGAAGCGGAACGACGCTGAAAACTGTTTTCAAAAGCTGGAACGATATCTTCACAATGGCGGGTAATCAGACGGAACTCGACAATGGAGCAACTGAAACAACGCTGAATTGCTACGACAGCAATGAGGAAATGGTCGGCCACTATGAATACGGCTTCCAAAGCGAGGGGGCAGGTGGGACTGTGCCTTCGTGTTATACGCCTGCGGCCAGCGGGAATTTTGCTTCCATGGGCCCATTGGAGCGGCAGACCAGCGTCAGCTATACCACCTTATGTTCCGCAGTCACAAATGCGGTGGACTTTCCATCCGATGTCGCAATTTCCGGCTCCCCGGGAGGATCGGAAACCGACTACACGTACGATCAGCATTGCAACCCGATCACCAAGACCCAGCAATGCCTCTACGGTTGTTCCGACGCTCCTGTTACCCACTACACATACGACAGCTACGGAAACATGACCAGCATGACGGATCCGGACAACAACACAACTACGTATTCGTATGCTGATCGGTTTAGTGACTGTTCTACGTCGCAGCCGACATACGCCTACCTCACCGGAATCGCCTATCCCAGCACTTATGGCGGCATCCCGCACGACGAGTCGTTCACCTACAGCTTTTATGGCGGCCTCATGACCTCATCTACGGACCAAAACGGCCAGACGACGCAATACCAATATAGCGACCCTCTCGACCGCCTCACAGACATCTTCTATCCGGACGGTGGCCACACGACGATCCAGTATACTGATACACCGCCGGTGAGTGTCGAAACCTGCAATCCGGTCGGCGATTGCACGACGGCGACCCGGGACGGCCTCGGACACGTGCTTCACACAAACCAAAACGGGGCTATTCTTACCGACACCACTTACACGGGCCTGGGCCAGGTTTATACTGTTACAAATCCTTACCAATCAACCTCGGATTCGTCTTACGGCGTCACGAGATATTCTTACGACGGCCTGGGCCGAGTACTGAGCGTTGCGCATCCGGATGGGACGGGTTTGAGCTATACCTATTACGGCCCGGCCACGAAGGTCGTTGATGAATCCGGAATCACTCACATCAACCAAACGGACGGCCTCGGTCGGCTGGCGGCTGTTTGTGAAGTCGCAGGTGGAGGCCAACAGGGCGCGGACAATAATCCTGTCAACTGCGGCATGGCCATTAGCGGCAACGGTTTTCTGACTTCGTATCAATACGACGCCCTGAATAACCTGATCGACGTCCACCAAAGCAACGAGCAGGCCGACCGCCAATTTGCTTACGATAGCCTGTCGCGCCTTGTGAGCGCGCTGAATCCGGAATCCGGCCTCACCACTTACGCCTACGATGGCAATGGGAATGTGCTTACCCGCACGCGGCCCGCGCCCGACCAGGTGAATCCCTCCGTCACGGTCACCACCAGCTATACCTATGACGCCTTGAATCGCGTCATCCGCAAAACCTATTCCGATGGTGTCACGCCCGAAGCGGACTACGTTTACGACCAGGCAAGCCCCGGCGTTGGCGGCGTCGGGTCTGTTTCAAATTCGATCGGCCGGCTCGCCTACGCCTTCACGCCCAACTCGGTGATGGACGTTTACAGCTATGATCAAATGGGCCGCACCACGGACATGTGGCAGTGTATTTCTTTTCCCTGCAGCACGGCCTGGCATGCTCAGGAGGTGTACGACACTGGCGGTGACCTGCTCACCTTGGGCTACAATGGCGGCGCAACGCTCGGTTATTCCTACGATACCTCGCAGCGGCTCAATGGCGTGACTGGCGCGGGCCTTGCGAACTTCCCCGGCACCCTGATGACCATGGTGCACGACACTCCGTGCAATACCAGTGCCGGCTTGGCGGACACGCTGACTGAGGTCTGGACATGCAACAATCGAATGTGGCTGGGCAGTCTTTCCGTCCAGAATAGCAGCAATACGATTTATTCCATCACCGGACCGGCCTCGGGGAACTTCATCAGCTACCTTGGCAACGGAGACGTGAACTCGGTTGATGACAGCGTGAACGGCGACTGGACATACGGTTACGACGGCTTCAACCGCCTGGCGAGCAGTTCCTGCACATCGAGCACGTCAACTTGTCCCGGCGCGCTCAACTCGCTGGCGTACACCTACGATTACGACCGCTTTGGCAACCGCTGGCATCAGACGCTGACGGCGGGGCAAGGGCCGGGGTCATCGCTCACCTTTGACGGCTCGAATCGCATCACCAGCCTGGGCTACTATTATGACGCGGCGGGCAACTTGCTGATGGACAACGTCAACTGCTACAGCTACGATGCCGAGGATCGATTGGTGGCCGTGGCGCAGGAGACTTCGCCGGGCACGAATGTGTGCGGCGCGGTCACCATGACCTATCTTTACGATCCTGCCGGGCGGCGGGTGGCGAAGTTGCAATCGGGTTCCATCGTGAAGCAGTATTATTATGACGCGGGCGGTCAGATGATTGAAGCAACGGACGGAAGCGGCAGCGTTCTGCGGGCGGAGATTTTCGCCGGCGCGCGCCATCTTGCCACGTGGAATCCAGGCTCGGGCGGAAGCACTTATTTCAATTTCTCCGACTGGCTGGGCACGGAGCGCCTGCGGACGTTCGGCTCAGGCTCGAAGCTC
>JBJKPU010000107.1:0-37390 GCA_046706005.1 Terriglobia bacterium
CAGCAATCCTGAAGGCTGAGCCCGACCTGGATGCGCTCGCGCCGGGCACGCCGCGCTCGATTCGCGACCTGATTCGCAGATGCCTGGTGAAAGATGCCAAGCACCGCTTGCGCGACATCGGCGACGCACGGATCGTGATTGAGGAAGCATTGAGCGGTACGGATTCTGTGGCAGTTGGAGATGAAGGCCGGCATCAGAGGCAAGGAGAATTCGGGCCGGAACACCTCGGCGCATCCGACTCGCAAGTCATCTCGGCGCTGGCCAGGCGGCACAAGGGAAAGCTGGTGCTGGTGGCGGCGCTGGCGGGGGCAATCGTGCTGGCGGCCGGGTACGGCGTATTCCGTCTGGTGAACTCAGTGCTTGGGACCGCCTTTAGAGAAAGTCATCGCGAAGCTCGTGTGGAAAGCGCACTGAGACAGTCCCTGTCCACCGCCAACATGCAGGTCACGCAAGTGACGACCAGCGGCACGGCGATTCTCGCTGCGATTTCGCCCGGTGGCCGGTATGTAGCCTACGCTCAGCAGGACGCCGGCGGCCAAAGCCTCTGGCTGCGGCAGATTGCCACGGGCAGCGCCGTCGAGATTGTTCCTCCCGCCGGCGTCGAATACATTGGCCTGACGTTCTCACCCGACGGCAACTACCTGGACTACGTTGAGGCGCCGCACGGCGGGGCGCAGCTTCCAGCCCTCTTCCAGGCTCCGGTGCTGGGCGGGCAAACGCACAAGTTGCTGGAGAACGTGGGATCGGCGGTCGCCTTTTCGCCCGGCGGCAAGCGAATCGCTTTTGTGCGGGGACATTCAGGAGGTGAAACGCAGCTTGTCATCGCCAACGCTGACGGAAGCGGCGAGCGTGTTCTGGCATCCAAGACGCTTCCACAAAAGTTTGTGCCGGCCCTCGGCTACGGAAGGCCCGCCTGGTCGCCCGATGGACGCGTGATCGCTGTGAGTGAGGGAGCGTACTTGCCCTGGGGGTGGAACCCCGCTGTTTATGATGTTCGGACCGGGCAGGAACAGAGAATTGGGTCCAAGCGCTGGACCGTTCTCGAACAGTTGGCCTGGCAGCCGGACGGCAAGGGTCTGCTGCTCGAGGCAAGCGACGCCTCAAGCCAGGGGCGACCTCAGATTTGGCGGCTGTCCTACCCCGGCGGTAAACTCAGCCGCGTCACCAACGACCTGAACGATTACCGGGGCGTCAGCGCGACGGGCGACGGCGCGGCGCTTGCGACCGTCCAGACTCGCTCCGCCTCCAACATCTGGGCCGCTCGGAAAGGCGAATGGGACCATCCGCGGCGGGTGACGCGAGGCCTCTCGAATGCGGAGGGTATGAGAGGCATGTCATGGACCGTGGACGGCAAAATTGTTTACACCTCGGCGGCAAACGGGATCAACTCGCTGTGGCTGGCGGATCCTACAAGCAATCATACCGGTGAACTGATACGAAAAGGCTTCCCTTTCAAGCCCTCTGCGTGCGGCAAGGCCGGACTGATATTGTTTTCTGCGCTCGGCAGGACGGCGTCTGGCAGGGTCAGCTTGGAAATCTGGCGTGCCAACGCGGACGGCAGCGGCCTGAAACAACTGAGCCACGCGGGATTCAATGCGGAACCGTTCTGCTCGCCCGACAGCCGCTGGGTGTTTTACTCCTCCGTTTCCCGCGGCAACGTCAGGCTCTGGAAGATCCCTGTTGGAGGCGGCAAGCCTGTCCAGCTCACCGCAAAGGGGACAAGCTGGACTCCGACCGTTTCTCCCGACGGCAAATGGATACTCTATTACCACTCGACTGGCGCTCGAAGCCCCTGGCGATACACGCTCAGGTCCTATGCGGGCGGTAAGCCGGTCAGAACTTTTCACACGCCTTTCGTCCACTTGGGAAACTCGGGTGCGCTTGCCTGGATGCCCGATAGCCGCGCCTTCGCGTATATCGCGCAGAAAGGCGGCGTTTCGAACGTCATTGAGCAGCCAATTTCGGGCGCCGCGCCCCGGCAATTGACCCACTACGATTCCGGCCACATCTTCTGGTTTGATATCTCGCGAAGCGGAAAACTGGCACTCGCCCGCGGCACCGAGTCGAGCGACGTGGTCCTGATCAGGGATTTCCAGTGATGAACCTGCCGTACCCCGTTTTTAGGCACGCCTGCGGGTTGAACGGCGTCCGCCCCTAGCAGATCACGCCGGAATGGGATGATCGGGACGAATGAGGCAGAATCCTGAGTCTTTTGCCGGCGCCCTGGAGTGAAAATCAAGCCGCAGAACGTCTTCATTTCTTGAAATTCACTAACGCCGCGCTTGCCGCCGGCAACTGCAAAGTGAAATCTTCTCCCTCGCGAGCCACTTTCTGCGCCCGGCCCGGCGACCACTTCCCACTTGTGCTGACCGCATGCCCGCCGAACGTGATCCCGGTCCGCGCCGACAGCCCCGGAGCCGTTAACCGCAAAACGCCGGCATGTTTGTAGGACCCCAGACCGGCAATCCGCACTTCGACAGACTTCTTTTCGTCCTTGTTAATCAAAGCCAGGTGCAACTTGCCATCCGCGGCCAGGATTCCATAGGCCGAGACATTCTCCTGGGTGTGAAGGTCCACCGGCACAAAGCGTCCCGGCGTCGCAGCATGGAACAGCAGCATTCCATAGTAGAGCGGCTGCGGCACGTAGTGGCCCTGCGACATGCCGAGAGGGCTGAAGTAGATGCGGGGAAAACCGCCATGGAAATTGACTCCCACGGCGCCCTGCTGCGCCAGCGTGAAGCAATAATCCGCGCCCCACAGCGCGGCGCCAAAAACATTGCCCTGTCCGTCCACGCCGCCGTCATAGGCGTTGGAATTCGCTTCCGCCATTCTGAACTGAAGATGGTGCTCCTCTGATTCCTGAACGAGTTCGTGGACTTCCTTGGCAACCTTCTGCATCAGCTCCGGGCTGAGCAGCCGCTCGATCGAAGGATAGCGCGGCGAAGTGCGAGGAAGCTTGCGCGATGCATACGTCGGATAGTTGTGATGAGTCGCCATCACCAACTGTGACCCTTCATCATCAAGAAATTTCGGAAACCACCCGAGACCGGTCTTGCAACACGTTGTGGGACCTGCAATCGGAGCATTCGGCGAGCGCGCCCGAATGGCATTCAGATAAGCCACGAAGTCCCGGTGAAATTCGGCATAATCCCAGGGTTTCGACCGCAACTTCCAATGAGTATATAAATCCGGCTCGTTCCCAATTTCGAGCGCCAGCAGGTTTCTTCCGCCGACCTTCACCGCATAGGCTGCCTCGTCGGCCGCCATCTCTGGATTGTAGTGGCCCAGATTCAACCCCAGCATCACGGGCCATCCTGTCTTCCTGGAAAACTTGAATACCCGGTCCAGGTCCGCGGGCGTCAGGATCGCTCTCGCCTTCGGATGCGGAGCACTCACTTGGCCATTCCTCGACCAGTAAGTGAACTCGACCGAGTTTCCGCCGAACCGCAATACGCCCTTCCCAAGGTTCGCCAGCAACCGCCGCAATTCCTTGTTATGAACGTCGAAATAATCCTTCGCCAGAACCGGGGCTTCGTAGCTGAACCCCAAAAATTCAGGAGCAATAGAAAGTCCCGGTGTCTCAGGATGAACCGTCACTTCAATGCTGGCTTCCCCGTCAGGCGCCGCATTGGCGGAGGACTCCGCCTGGTTAAGCTTCGATGGCAGCACTCCGGATTTGGACCGTCCTGCTTGTTCTGGTGTGGCTGCCTGAATTGCCGGCTGAAATTTCACTGCGCCGGTCAAACCCAGCGCCATCAAAATTCCGCATGCGATTGCAAACGCTGTTTTCTTCATATCAATAATTCCCTTGTCTGCCCGGAGATCCGCCGCGCAATCTTCCAGTCGAATTTAGAATTGACGTTCCAGACTATAACGAACCCAGGATGTGCTGACAAGGCATTCGATGTAAGAGGCTTTCGGAAAATTTCAGGCCGGGCCCCGTTAGTCATCCATTGGTCACTCAACGGCAGGCGTTGAAGGAAGGGGATTCACTAGCTGCTTGGGAATGATGGCGTCCCCGGCGGGATTCGAACCCGCGTTACCGCCGTGAAAGTCCCAAAAGGAGATATTGTCAATGATAGACAGGCTAAGACAGACAGATGGTAATCAGGTGGTTCCGGGCCAATTCCGAAGCGCGGGGCCGCAAGCCGCATGGACAAGAATCGACAGGTTTGGGCGCGTTTCTCGTGTGCTTGGTCACAAATTCGTCACAGGGATCGCCGGTCCTAAATCGATATATCCGGAGTCTCCGGCATTGAAATTGTTTTAGAAGTTTTGGATCCTGCTATTCATTCTCAGGATTCTAGTTGGAACGGCTGTCTTCAGGGCCAGCGTAGGCACGCCTCAGGTGCAGAGCTATTCTGCAGGCCCTCAGGCGGGCGGCATAGGCATAGATTTCACTGGATCTCCAACGCCTGGTACGGTCCACCGCGAAGCCGCTCGGAATAATACATGCGACAATGTAAGGTGCTCGAAGCTGGCGAGAAGGAGAGATCACCTCACTGGTCGTCGGTTTGGGAAGGATCGGGCCTCGCAGCCGTCCCGCCACGTTACCCGCTTTCGATGCTCAATCCTTCAATTGCACACTCGCAAGACTCCGAATTTCGGGCGATAACGGATCCACGAAACACAATCGCTTGGCGACGGGGTGCTGCGGCAGATACTCCAGGAGTCTGCTTACGCGTTGAAAGGCCGTTGAATCCTGAGCGTCGGTTCGAATAGCAAACGCCGCATAGCGCGCCGGACCTTCGTCCGCTGCTCGAGCGACAAAATCCCAGTAAGTTCCCGGGTCAGGCCACGGCTTCCAAAGGCTGAGCGGAAGATGGTACTTCGGCCTGCGCAGGATCTTTTTGGCATCTAGGCGGAGCCGCGAGAAATTGGCGGCGGCACAATCGTAGGCCGACAGCGGCACGATCAACAGCGGGCGTGCGTTACCCTTAGTTCTTGCCGGTGTGCCAATGTCACTACGCGACGGGTAATACGGGCGCTGAGGAAACCGCCTGTAATCCGGCGACGGCGCCGTCGTATACTCGCCCATCGATATGTCGCCATTCTTCGCAGGAAGACCCGGCTCTGCGGTGACGTCAACTTCGATGCCGGCGGCTATGGATTGATCCACCACCGCCTCAGAAAGAAAGTAGGCACCTTGGCTCGAACGACGCACCGGCTCGCCGAAACATTGTTCAAAGGTTCTTGCGGCAGTCTGGATGCAATGGCTGGTCCAGCCAGCGTCGGCGAAATCGCTATACCAGACCAGCTTTTTTTCGTCCCAGCGATAGTGATGAACATGGACCCCCAAAGGGTCATCGTGCGCCCGGATTTGGTCTACAAGGGTGCGATGGCAATTGACAACGAAATCGGCCCGACCGAAACAGCGGTCAATCTGGGGATCTAACCGGAAAAACCAGCTGGGGTGAACGGCCGACCCGGAGCAATCCGCCAAAGGCTGGCGGAGTTTTCCCACTAGCCCGGCCATCGCGACAAAGCCGTTCCACGCTGCGCGATCGTTCTTTGGCGAGTGCTCATCGGGCTCAATATCAATTCGCAAAATCGCCGGAATGCGTTTCATATCAATTAGCCTTGCGCCGTCGACAGCGTAGCGCGGTGAGGCCCTCAGGTCTTCTGTCGAGGGCAGAATACCACTGCGCATGCCGTTGTGAAACCTTGAGATATCCGTGGAGCAGTATAAAACAGAGGCCCCGAACTGCCAAAAACATTTACTTCCACGATACCGCCTGATAAACGGGATTCTCGTTCCCTATCCTTCGTTTGATTGCCGACTGGCGCGAGGGCAGGTCTCTCGCCGGGGTCGAGACGCCAGATCCACTCTTGCGCCCTCTCGGAAGCGGAGAAGTGAATCGAAAAGGCACTTAAAGACGCTTCTTAGTCACAGATTAGTCACAGAAAGGCGGAGCTACTTGAGGCAAGCTCCGTAAGTGCTTGAAAGGTTTGGCGTCCCCGGCGGGATTCGAACCCGCGTTACCGCCGTGAAAGGGCGATGTCCTAGGCCGGGCTAGACGACGGGGACAAGAAGGCCTTGGCGCACGGATTTTTCATGCTACCAGCCCTCGCGGAAAACTGTCAAACATTCCCCTGACATCCGCCCTCGTTTGCGCATAGAATTTGGTTCTGGGGGCGGCGAAGAAAACAAGACTTCGCCCTTGGGTGATTTCGACGGGCCGCAACCTTCGCTGGCGGACTGACTCTGGGGAGGCGATTGAAATGACGGGACACGAAGCGCACGAATTTGCGACGAAATGGACAAGGGACTTTAGCGCGAAGGATGTTGACTCCGTGCTTTCCCATTTTGCCGACGAGGTTGTTTTTATCAGCGCGCGGGCCGCAGCTGTTACCGGCAAGCCGTCCGTCCATTCGCGCAAAGAGCTGGAAAAGTACTGGCGCGCAGCGTTGAAGTCCGTTGAAACCATCCACTTCACGCTGGACTACGTTATCAATGACGAGTCCGCGCGGCGCCTGACGATCGTTTACCTCTCAGAGATCAACGGAACGCGGACGCGCGCCGCCGAGCTGCTGGAATTCAACAGCGAAGGCCGGATCATCCGCGGCGAGGGAATGGTTGGCGCGCCATTGGAGTAGCGGCCGGTCATCAATTCAGGGCTGTTCCGATTTGTAATGCTAGCCGCGCGGCGCCGGATCCTGAAACAGCAGCCCGGATTCGGCGGGCGGGGGCAGGGAAGCTTCGGTGACGGCGAGGACTTCGAGCTTGGGATATTCGCGGAACATGGGTTCCGGCACACGCACCTTTTCGCCGCGCACCAGGTTCGCCAGTTCCAGAGCGTTGGCAACGGCCTTGCCGCGAAAGTGGTTGTTGGTGATGACGTAGGTTTCGCGGGTATGGCCGGCGAGGATGCGGATGCGCTCCGCCCAGGGCTCGAGTTCTTCGCGGCTGTAGAGATAGTTGTAGCGCTCCTCGGGATGCTCCTCGGAAGTAAACCAGTGTTCATAATTGCGCCCGTGCAGCCGGACATAGCCAGTGGGCGCCGTCGAGCGCGAACTGGGGCCAATCGAGCTGCCGATCACGGGCTGATCGATGTTGCAGAAACCCACATCCAGATTGTGAAGCATCTGGTAAACGTCCGGCTGATTCCACGATGAGTGCCGGACCTCCACGACCAGCGGAAACTCCATGAACTGAATTACCAGCCCGCCCAGATATTCGCGGTTTTCTTTGGTGTTCCTGAAGGACCAGGGAAATTGCAGCAGCAGCGCGCCCAGAATTCCCGCTTCCGCCAGCGGCTCAACCGATTTCTTGAAGAGCTTTTCGTCCTTTTGCGAAGCGTTGCGCTCATGCGTGAAGCGCTGCCAGAGCTTGGCCGTGAACTTGAAATTGCGATTGTGCTGCACGCGCCGAGCCCATCCGCGAACGATTTCCGGCCGCGGCGGCTGGTAAAAAGTCGTATTGATTTCGATGGTGTCGAAAAAGCCGGCCAGGTATTCCGCTTCATGAAATCCGCGGGTGCGATGGGCCGGATAGACGATTCCGTTCCAGTCGTTGTAGGACCAGCCGGCGGGTCCGAAGCGGACTTTAGGTTCAGGAGGGGTGGTCATCATCTTCGCCTTTTCTTCGCTTAAAAGTACCACCCTGAAGTTCGGATGTCAAGCCGGTTCATGTCAATTGCGCTTCCGTTCAGAACAACTTCCGGTCAGAGTCGCGGAAGGATCGGGTTCGTTCGGGTTCGTTCGGCTTCGTTTGGAGGGCCGATCCTTTATTATCAATTACTTAATGGCTTCGTTCGTAAAAAAAAGATTGTTTTGTTTTGCGCATTTTCGGGCCTCTCACATGCTTTGGAGCCGCTCCTGGAGCGGGTTTGGCGCACTTTCGCTGATGCGCAAAACGGCATGTTTCGTGCGCGTCCGCGGGCGGCGACACGCGTTGGAGCCTTAATTGGAGCGGCTCCAATCCAGTTGCCATGTCCGCAAACGATGTCCACGTTCTTCCTCATAGTTTCTGCCTCCCACAGGCAGCGCTCTGTGGAATACTTGTGTATGATATCACATAAGTTAACAATGTCAAGCTCTTCTGCGCTTATGTCTGCCCGTCGCCTCACCGGCATTCCCGCACGTCACACCCTCCCCGCCAGTTCGAAATTGACGCAACAGGCACTACGCCGCGGCCGATTTCCACCGGCATGTTGACTTGAGTTCGGAGCGCCGCTTAAGATGAAACCTTTCTCGAAAGGGGCAAGCTCTTGGAAATCGGTCAGACAGTTCTGCATTACCGCGTGGGTTCAAAGCTCGGCGGCGGCGGCATGGGAGTGGTGTATCAGGTGGAAGATACCCGGCTGGGGCGGCAGGTGGCATTGAAGTTCCTGCCCGAAGGGCTGGCGAAGGATCGCCAGGCGCTGGAACGTTTTCAGCGCGAGGCGCGCGCCGCTTCGGCGCTGAATCATCCGAATATCTGTACGGTCTATGCGGTGGAAGAGGCGGACGGGCAGCAGTTCATCGCCATGGAGCTCCTCGAAGGGCATACGCTGAAGAACCGGATTGAGGGCCGGCCGCTCCCGCTGGAAAAGCTGCTCGATTGGGGCATCCAGATCGCCGACGCGCTCGACGTGGCGCACGGCAAAGGCATCGTGCACCGCGACATCAAGCCGGCGAATATTTTCATCACGGACCGCGAGAAAGTGAAGATCCTCGATTTCGGCCTCGCCAAGCTGACCGAGAAACGGGCCGCGCGAAGCAGGAACGAAGGCTCCGAAGCCGAAACGATGGATGACAACCTGACCAGCCCCGGCGTGGCGATGGGCACGGCGGCTTACATGTCGCCGGAGCAGGCGCTGGGACGAGAAATCGACCGGCGCAGCGACCTTTTCAGTTTCGGCGTGGTGCTTTATGAAATGGCCACGGGACGGCAGGCGTTCGGCGGAAGCACATCCGCCGCGCTGTTTGACGCCATCCTGCACAGCGCGCCTCCATCGCCGGTGGATTTGAACCGGGAAACACCGGCGGAGCTGGGGCGCATCATCAACAAGGCCCTCGAGAAGGAATGCGATCTGCGCTATCAGGTGGCTTCCGAAATGCTCTCGGATTTGAAGCGGCTCAAGCGAGACTTCGATTCCGGCCGCGGACAGGCGGCGCGCGCAGAGCGCCAGCCGGCACCTGCTCCCGCGGAAGTTAAGAAGGAAAAATCACTCGCCGTTCTTTATTTCGAAAACCTGAGCCGCGCGCAGGAGGATGAATATTTCCGCGACGGAATCACGGAAGACATCATTACGGAGCTTTCAAAGATCAAAGAGCTGTGGGTGTTTTCACGCTCCGCCGTGCTGCCTTACCGCGACAAGGAAGTGACGCTGGCCGAGGTCGGCCGCCAGATGAACGCCACGCACGTGCTGGAAGGCAGCCTGCGGCGCGCCGGCAACCGGCTGCGCATCAGCGCCCAACTGGTGGAAACCAGCACGGGCCGCTCCGTCTGGGCGGAACGCTACGACCGCCAACTGGAAGACGTTTTCGCCATTCAGGATGAAATCGCGCAGAACATCACGCGCGCCCTGCAACTGATGCTGACCGAAAAGGAGAAGAAGGGAATCGTCAAGCCGCAAACGCAGGACGTGCAGGCGTACGATCTCTACCTGCGCGGGCGGCAGTTCTTCCATCAATTCCGGCGCAAGGGATTTGAATACGCGCGACAGATGTTCGCACGCGCCATCGTGATTGACGCGAATTATGCGCGCGCTTACGCAGGCGTCGCCGATTGCTGCTCGTTCTTGTACATGTATTCGGAAGCGAGCGATGCGAACCTGAAGGAAGCGGATACCGCCAGCCGCAAGGCATTGACGCTCGATCCGGAGCTGGCGGAAGCCCACGCCTCGCGCGGGCTGGCCGTTCTTCTGGACAAGCGCTACGGCGAGGCGGAACAGGAATTCGAAACCGCCATCCGCCTGAATCCGAAATTGTTTGAGGCCTATTACTTTTATGCGCGCGGCTGCCAGCAGCAGGGCAAACTCTTCCAGTGCGCGCAGCTCTTTGAGCAGGCTTCGAAGGTTAATCCTGAAGATTACCAGGCGCCGTCGCTGGTCGCCGCGGTTTACAGCGGCATGGGACGCAAGGCGGACGCGGAAGCGTCCTACAGAAAAGCCCTGCAGATTATGGAAAAGCATCTGGAGCTTCATCCCGATGACGCGAGAGCGCTGAACCTGGGCGCCGGATGCCTGGTGGCGCTCGGCCAGCGCGAACGGGGGCTGGAATGGAATGACCGCGCCCTGGCGATGGCGCCCGACGAGCCGTCGGTGCTTTACAACGTGGCCTGTTTCTATTCGGTGCAGGGGAAAGTCGAGGATGGTCTAAGCGCCCTCGAAAAGGCGGTCAAGTGCGGATTCGGGCATAAGGAATGGATTGAGAATGATCCCGACTTGAACGCACTGCGCGACCAGCCTCGTTTTGCAGCGTTGCTCACCAGCTTTTAATTACCTGCCGAATCCAGAAAAACAAAACCCCGGCCGCGAGGCCGGGGCGTAATGAAATCAGCTATCAATCGCGGAGCGAGCGGAGTGCATCCGCATTACCGATCCGCTGGATGATTCGTCGTCTTACTGACCCTTCTTTTCGCCTTTCGTTGCACCCTTTTTCTTGGCGTGCTTGGCGTGCTTCTTGCTGTGCACGACGGAAGACTTGTGTTCCTTCTTCTTGCTCTTTGACTTCTTAGCGAACACCGGCATCGAGAGCGAAAATGCAACCGCCATCGTTGCCAGGATTGTGAGTGCTTTCTTCAACATATTGTTCTGAACCTCCGGTGATTTTTATTACGAGGTTTAGCAAAGCATCTCGGTAGCCAAAAAGCAGTGAGCGCCTAAAATTCGTTGTAACCATTGCCGAATGAATAAGGTGCAACGGAATATCATGTTCCGAAGCTTCCCGCCGATGGTCGTCTCGGGCTGATTGAAGTCACCATATGGTGCATGTTTTACACGGTCTGGGGTAATCGGCGGGGCGGCGGCTCAGGCGACCCTGGGGAACAGATCGAGCGCCATGATGACGGCGTCTTCCGAGGGATCGCGGTAGTAGCTTTTGCGCTGGGAATGCAGCGCCCATCCGGCGGAGCTGTAGAGGTTGAAAGCGGCCTGGTTGGAGGAGCGAACCTCGAGAAACACCTTGCGCGCGCCGGCTTCCGTCAGCCGCTTGCAGGATTCCGCCAGCAGAGCGCGGGCGTATCCGCGGTGCTGGTGCTCGCAATCCACGGCAAGGTTTCTGACTTCCGCCTCGTCCATGATGCGATGCAGAGCGACGAATCCGACCACGGTGGGCGGAATGGTGGTGTCGAGTTCGGCGACAAGAAGAAGGCCGTGCGGGTCATACTCCAGGCCTTCGTAATCCCTCGCCAGCCATTGGGCGGCGTTCTTGTTCTCCGCCTGGATGCGGAGGACCGCCGGCAAATCTTCCTTGTGAAATTTTCGGACGCGCATTTGAATTCGTTCCTTTTTATCAGCCGCGCCAGTTCAGTTCGGCGTAAGGTTTCCGGATATAGCGCGGCCGAAGTTCATCCGGCGGATGATTCTGCCCGTCCCGGTTTTCCCGCAGCGCGATGGCGGCAATGGCGGGAAGCAGCGTTCCCGGCACGACGATCCATTGGCCCGCGCCGGCAAGCGATTCGCGCAACGCGCCCGCAGCCGCGTCGCTCTCGCGAACGATCCATGCAATCCCGGCGGAAGCTCCGGCCGGAACCCGGCTGGGGAGGTTTGCGACTTCCGCAGATTCGATGATCAAGCCTTCATCCACGGCTTCAAACGCCGAAGCTCCGCTGCGCCGGTAGCTTGCCGCATAAAATTCGCCGCGGTGAGCGTCGAGAATGGGGAAGGCCCAATCGGCTGAGGGACCGGCGGCCTCCACCATGGCCTGCAGGCTTGAAACGCCGGCGACGGGCCGCCCGAATGCTCTGGCCCAGCCCTGCGCGGCGGCAATCCCGATGCGAATTCCCGTAAAAGATCCCGGCCCGTTGGAAACGGCGAAGAGATCAATCTCGCGCAAAGCCGACTCGGAATCACGGAGCGCGCGCTCCGCCATATCAAACAGCGAAACGGAGTATAAGTTGGTCGGGCGGTCGTTGGCAACAACCGAGCGGATTTCGCCCCCGTCAAAAACCCCCACGCCGCCGAGCTCGCTGGTGGTGTCAATGGCGAGAATCTTCATGCACAGCCATTATACGGAAAAGTGTCGGCCGGAGGGAGCGAACCGGTTGTGTATGAAAGGTGCCTTGATGGGCTCTTGCTTACTCGCGCCGTATGGCCGCAAGGCCAAGACGCAAGGAACGGGTCCAGCAGACGCAGCGTCCAGATGCCCGAGAACCTCGTCTCCTAGCCAAGCGCGAGGCTGTGATTCAGGTTGTCACGGCCTGTCAAAGAGGGGCGGGATTGAGGCGGGGCCTTTGCGGCGGCTCCCTGGAGCGAGTATCTCGCCGTCGAGGAGATCGGCGACGAGTTCATCGAGCTGCTCAATTTCTGAGAAAACTACCTTACGCGCCGCCTCGCGGGCTTGCGCGGCGTTACCCAGAATTTTGGACTTCCATGCCAGCATCTTCCCGCGGGCACCCCGGGCCGCTTCCACAATTTTCCGGTGGAGGGCCTTGTTAGACTCGAAAAGAGGGATGGGACAAACCTCAAACGGGCGCCGGTGGATGTCTCTTTCCCCCATTAGCCCCTGCGACTGATAAGGCTTGATGGCTTCGTTCACGATCGTGCTGTTGAGGACCCCGACGAGGTAGAGCGCGTGATCCTCGGTGTCAGCGTAATACCGATACGTCACGTCGTCTGCAACAAAGCCCCTGATATCGAGGTTGTGAATCTTCGTGGATTCCGTGGCCGTCAAATAAGCCGCTACGAGATTCGTGCCCGACTTGTTATAGAGCACGATGAAGGGCTCCCTCAGGTGCTGGTTGGTTAGCTTCTGGTTATAGTTGAGGTACTCATAGATCGTCGGTTGCCCCTTCTTCTTCTTCTTTTCCCATATCCTTTCGGCCTCCTTCACCCAGTCGGAGGCGTAAGGCGCGCCTTCGGCGAGCACATCAAGGTGCTTTCGCATGACGAGTTCCTCGCCCTTCTGGGTCACGGGAAGGACTATGAGCCGAAGCGCCCGCACAGCAAACGGCAGAATGTCTTCCGCGAGCACAGTGCCGTACAGAAATTCCTTTTCAACGGCTCCTTCCACCGCAACTTTCCACGGGCCCTTGGCTGTGGCCTTCGCCGACTTTGCTGTTCGTAGGAAAGGGGCGGTCCGGTTTACCGGTCTGTCTTCGGGTGGCTCCGCAAACCACAAGCAGTGGGGTACTAGGGTCGCGCCCTGCAAAAAGAGCGGGAAGTAGGGCGAGTGTCCGCCGCCTTCGCCTAGGAATGTGTAGCTTTCCTTCTCTTTCTTGAGGATCGCTTTTGCTCCCGGCCAGCGCAAGTTCTTCTGTGGCAGTTTCCCGCCCCAGTGCGTGAGGGGAATCTTCTCTCTTCGCGCCCGTCTGTCCCGGATAAGGACGCAGGACCGAACTCGGAATAGGGGGTCAACATCGCTAAATTCATGAATCGCGCTGAATCCGTGCCTTTGAAATGCGAAGTGCTGTTTCGCTGGGAGGATGACCGATTTCGGCATGACGAAGGCCATCTTCCCTTTTTCCTTCAGAAACTCGTGCTCGGTGTGAACGAAGAACACCGTCGAAGTATCCATCTGCGTGAACAGTTTCACTTCCTTTTTGCCGAGCAGTTCGTACTGGAAGGTTAATTCCTTTATTTTGTCCTTGTAAGCTTGGTCTGCAATGTCCCGAAGCGAAAGCCACGGCGGATTCGCAGCTATTACGTCGACCTTCTGACGGCGAAGGTACGCGGGTCGGTACGCGTTCTTCAATATGAACGCCCAGATGGAATCGCGGTCATCCTTCACCAGTCGAACCATAAGTCCGAAATTGTGCTTCCAGAAAAACAACTCACCGTTAGAGAAAGCCTCAAGCCGCTTTTCAAACCCTCCTGCCGCCCGCTTCTCCGCATCCTTTGACGCCGCTCCGCGCTTGGCGAATTGCAGCATGCTGTCCACCAGCCTGTCGAGGTCGCGTCCGCGCTCCAGGCTTTCCAGTGGTATATGGAACTCTTCCTTCGGGCCTACCTTGACCCCGAGGTACCCTTTGCGCTTATTCTCCTCGGTCATTAGCGTGTCGGCCATGTAAACGCGCAGGTTCACTTCTTCCGGGTAGTGGGCGAGTTCCTTGGCGAGCGCCAGCAGGATGTTGGCCTTTGCCATGAGAACGGCCACGGGGTGTACGTCGATGCCTACGACTGATTCCAGTGCACGCTTCACTAACTTATCGCCCCTGAGTCCCGCCTCCCGCATTCGGCGGATGGCGCAGAAGAGAAATGTCCCCGAGCCGCAGGCCGGGTCGAGAAGCGTTTCACCTTTGTAGTCAATTTGCTCAAGCGTAAGCTCTGCGAGCCAGTCAGGGGTGTAGAACTCCCCAAGCTCCGACCGGTCGGCAGGGTCAACTAACTCTTGGTAGAGCATCTTGAGCAGGTCTTCATCGAGCTTGTTCCAATCGAACTCTTCGAGCCTGCGAAATATGTTGGCGAGGAAGTCCACAAAGGCGGGCTCGGCTTTGGTGCTGAGCGCCCAGGAGAAGAAGTCCGGCTCAGCGAGATTCTGGATCTTGTGGGTGCGGAAAAATTCGCCATCGATCAGGCCGCGGTAAAGAGCGGTGTTGCGCTGGGCTTTGGGGAAGCGTGCCAAAGTGACGATGGCGCGGGAAACCATGGTCAGGTAGGTGTGCTTGACGAACAAATTCACATCACCCAAGGAGTTGCCGTAGACTTTGGCAAGCAGTGCGTTCCACTCGCGGAACTTGGTCTGCACGGACGGCTTGTCTTGAACGCTCTTGAGAGCCGCCGCGAGCGCCTGTGCGCTTCTTATGAATGTGAGGCTGGTCTGCCCGAAGCGGAGAACGATTTCACCCGAGAGCGGTGGCATCTTCCGGCCTGCGGCGAGCAGCTCGTCAAGCTGGCTGTAGGCGACGACAGGCGCGGCGGACTCCAGTTCGAAGGCGCGGACCAGCTTCGCGGACCGGTCCCCCGGGTCGTAATCGTACACTTCGAATTGTAAGCCGTCCGTGACCGCGGCGACATAGTCGGTGGGGTTGTCCTGTGCCTCGAAGTATTTCTTGAGTTCCCTCAGAGCATCTCCACGCTCTTGTTCAAGGTCGGTCTTGACCTCAAAGATCACAAACCGGTAGAACGCGTCGATCAGGCCCCTTGCCGAGGCAGCTTTCACCTTCCGCTCCAGGTCAACCTCGCTGACCTCGATTCCAAACCCCTTGCGGAGAAGGTCAGTAAGCAGCGCGCGGCGGTAGTCGTGGTGCTTTTGGTTCTTGATCGCCGCCGACATCTGGTCGCAATAGGACTGGAGGTACTCCGTGAAATTTGCGGGGAGCGGAACGATGGGCTTGGTAAGCATGAGAGATTGAGCGCCGGGCCTGCATCTCGGAAACCCCGGCGCTGTGAGTTTACACCGCGCCGTGCAGTTTTGGAAGGTTTGTAGCGGGGACTTGGCCGTTTCCTGGGGCACTACGGGCCGGTCAAACGCAGCCGCCGGCGAAGCCCTCGGCCTTTAGCTGTCGACGCACCTTTCAGACATTACGAGCGGGTCCTGTGTCTTCAGGAAACTCAATGCGTCGAAAGGCCGTTTGCCGCGGCCGCAGGCAGGGCGCAAAGCGAATAAGCCGCCTATGTTAAAATGACTTGCTTCGCGATACGACAGGAGCTCGGCGTAAAGGAGTTTTCTCCGCGGAGGGCATTCGGATGTTAGAGGGACGGTGAACAGGATTCAGATGAAGGAAATTTCGCTGACGCGAAGTGAACTCGAGGCTCTGGTGGCCGCCGTGGCGCGCGAAGTCGCGGCCGGGAAAGGCATTTCGGAAGCGGGCGCGGCTGCTGGCTTGATGCCCGCGATGGCGGCGAGCGGCGAAGATTCAGCGGACCTCGCCCGGCTGGCGAGGCTTTTCCGGCACGCGCAGCTTGCACCGCAAGCCACGCGCCAGGACATCGAGCGCGCCTGCCAGGAAGCGCTGCAACCGGGTTGCGCCGCGCTGGTGGTCCAGCCTGCGTGGATTACGCTCGCGGCATCGCGATTGCGCGGAACATCTGTAAAGGCGGCGACGGTGGTGGGTTTTCCCTTCGGCGCGGGACTGGGTTCGGCGAAACGGGCGGAGGCGGAAGCGGCGATTCGCGCCGGCGCGCGGGAAATCGGCTTGGTGATCAATGCCGGCGCGGTGCGCTCCGGCGATTGCGCGGCAGCCGAACTGGACATTCGCGGCGTGATGGAAATCTGCCGGGCCTCGGGCGTGCCGGGCGGCGTGATTCTGGAAAGCGCTCTTCTCACCGATGAGCAAAAAGCAACGGCGTGCCGGATGGCGAAAGAAGCGGGAGCAAGATTCGTGAAAACTTCGACGGGATTCGGTCCGGCCGGAGCCAGTGAGACGGATGTCGTTCTGATGCACGATGCCGCGGGACCCGATATGTGCGTGATCGCGGCGGGCGGCGTGCAGACTCTGGCGGAAAGTTTGCGAATGCTGAGGGCGGGCGCGAGCCGGGTTGAAACTTCGGCGACCGTATCCATTCTGGCGGAAGCTGCAGGACGGATGAACTGAACGAGCTGAATGATGACTGAACAGACCAAATCTCCAACCCGGCTGCTGAACCCGACGGAGCTGCTCTCCCTGCTGCTGGAAGTGGGCGAGCAGATCACTTCAACGCTCGATCTGGACGAGCTGATGAAGCGGATTGCCGAGCTGGTGAAGCGGGTGATTGACTACGAGATTTTCGCCATTCTTCTGCTGAATGAGAAGACGCAGGAATTGCGAATCCGTTCGAGCGTCGGCCACCCGCCGCAGATTATCAAGAGCCTGCGCGTGAAGGTGGGCGAGGGCATTGTGGGCCGCGCTGTGCTCGAAAAAAAATCCGTGCTGGTGAACGACGTCGCCGGTGACCCGACTTACATCCAGTCTCTGCAAAAAGTGAAGTCGGAGCTGGCCGTGCCGCTGATCCTGAAGAACCGCGTGATCGGCGTGATGGATCTGGAAGCTTCGGTGAGCGGATTTTTTACCGAGCAGCACATCTATCTGCTGGAGCTGCTGGCCGGGCGCATGGCCATGGCAATCGACAATGCGCGGCTTTACCGGCGCAGCCTGCGCCAATCACGCACGCTGCAACTGCTGAACGAAATTAGCCGCGAGCTGAGTTCCGTGCTGGTTCTGGGCGAATTGCTGAGGCGGATCGGCGGGCTGACCAGGCGCCTGGTGAATTATCACCGGTTCAGCATCATGCTGGCGGACGAGCGCGCGGAAACTTTTAATACCGTGATTTCAATTCGCGAGGACGAGCGGTTGCCGGACAAGCTGACGGTGCGATTCGGGCAGGGAGTGGTGGGCGCGGCGGCGGAGGAGCGCCGGACGATCGTGCTGCCGGATGTGACCAAGGATCGGCGCTACATCCTGGTCAATCCCGATACGCGGTCGGAAATGGCGGTGCCGCTGGTTCTGCGCGACCGCGTGATCGGCGTGATCGATATGGAGAGCCCGCAGGTCAACACTTTTACGGATGACCACGTGCGGGTGTTTTCAACGCTGGCTCCGCAGATCGCGATTGCGATTGAAAATGCGCGGCTGTATGAGCGCGTGCTGCGGAGTGAAGCGCGCCTGGAGCGCGATCTGGAACGCGCCCAGGAAATCCAAATGCTCCTGATGCCCGGCGTGGCGCCGGAGATTCCGGGACTGCAGGTGACCGTGCGATTCCAGCCGGCGCGCGAACTGGGAGGCGACCTTTACGACTTTCTCGCCTACGGACGCGAGTGCCACGTGCTGACCGTCGGCGACGTGAGCGGCAAAGGCGCGCCCGCCGCACTCTACGGCGCGCTTTCGAGCGGCATCCTGCGCAGCCTGGCGGCCGAGCGGCCCTTGCCCGGCGAAATGCTGCGCAAGCTGAATCTGAAGCTGCTGGAACGGAGAATCGAAGGGCATTTCATCACGCTGGCTTATTCGCTGTGGTATCCGAAAACGAGGATGCTGAAGCTGGCGAATTCCGGAATGCCGCTGCCTATTCTTCTGCGCGGCGGAAAATGCCGTCCGATTCGCGCGGAAGGAGTTCCGCTGGGGCTGCTGGAGCAGACGGAATATGCGGAGGTCGCGGTGAAGCTCGAGCCGGGCGACGTGGTCGCGATGTTCTCCGACGGATTGGTTGAGGCCATGAATCCGGAAGATGAAGAATTCGGCATGCGGCGGCTGGAGGCGGAAATCCGCCGGCACCCGAAAAACACCGTGGGCGAAATCGCGGACGCGGTGCTGAAGGCGATCAAGAACTTTGAAAGCGGGCGGCCGCAGCGCGATGATCAGACGCTGCTGGTGTTTCGCGTGGTCTAGAGTTCGCCGCGCCGATTCGCCGCGACATGGAATTTGCGAATCGATAAAAGCATGAAAGCTTTTGCTTACAATTCGGGCGGACTGGCGTGCGAGCAGACGCCGCTGGCGGCGCTGGCGGAGCGCTTTGGGACTCCGACGTACGTTTACAGCCGGGCCGCCATTCTGGAAAATCTTTCCAGGATTCAGAAGGGCCTGGCCGGCGTGCCCAGCCTGGTTTGCTACTCCGTCAAAGCGAATTCCAATCTGGCGATTCTCGGTTTGCTGCGCGATGCGGGAGCGGGATTTGACATCGTTTCGGGCGGGGAACTGGCGCGGGTGATGAAGACCGGAGCGGACCCCGGGCGCATCGTTTTTTCCGGCGTGGGCAAAACGGTGGAAGAGATTGACGCCGCGCTGGCCGCGGGCATTCTGATGTTCAACGTGGAATCGGCGGGCGAGATGGACGCCATTGAAGCGCGCGCCCGCGCCCGAGGCGCGCCGGCCCCGGTGGCCGTGCGCGTGAATCCCGACGTGGAAGCGGAAACGCACCCCTACATTTCAACCGGGCAGTTCATCCACAAATTCGGCGTGCCCAAGGACGAAGCGCTGGAACTTTTCCGCCGCGCCGCAAAATCTCCACATCTGCAGGTGCGCGGCATCGCGTGCCATATCGGCTCGCAGATTCTGCAGGCGGAACCTTTCCTGAAAGCGCTGGATGAAATTCTGGAAGTCGCGGACCGGCTGGCCGGCGAGGGCATCGAACTGGAGTATCTCGACCTCGGCGGCGGATACGGGATTCAGTATGTGGATGAGAAGCCGCTGGAAATGCAATCGCTGCTGCGGGATTTAAAGCAGCGGCTTGCCGGGCGATCCCAATCCCTGATTGTTGAACCGGGGCGGGGAATTGTGGGCGACGCGGGAATTCTGCTGACGCGGGTTCTCTACGTCAAAAAGAATCGCGAAAAGAATTTTGTCATTGTGGATTCCGGCATGAGCGACCTGCTGCGGCCCGCGCTTTACGGCTCCGAGCATCAGATTCTGTCCGTGAGGGAAGCTGAGGCTGCGGAACTTCGCGCCGACGTTGTGGGGCCGTTGTGCGAAACCGGAGACTTTCTGGGGCGCGACCGCATGTTGCCGCCGCTCAAGACCGGCGATCTGCTGGCGGTGATGACCGCGGGCGCTTATGGATTCGCGCTGGCTTCGAATTACAACTCGCGGCCGAGACCGGCCGAGGTGCTGGTGAGCGGAACGGATGCGCAACTGATTCGCGCCAGGGAAAAAGTTGAAGACCTGATGTCGGGCGAAGTGTTTTGAAGCGGCGGCGGCTTTTTTAATTCTGACTTCTGCCTTCTGACTTCTGAATTCTGCTTTTCTTATCTTTCTCCCCACTTTAATTTTCCGCGCAGAATTTCAAAATAATCTTTATTCGGCGGCTGGACCAGCTCGACGAAAGAATCCGCTTTGCGCAGGCGGACGGTGTCCTCATTGTGCGCGGCGATGCCCATCTGGCCGTCCACGGTCAGGTAGGCGGCTTCGCGCTGGCTCTTCACAATGATTTCAATTTCAGCTTTGTCGGGCAGCACCAGCGGACGATTGGTCAGCGTGTGCGCGCAGATGGGCGTGATAATCACGGACTCGACGGCGGGCACGACGATGGGTCCGCCGGCGGCGAGCGAATACGCGGTTGAGCCGGTGGGCGTGGAAACGATCAATCCGTCGGACTTGAAGGAAGAGACATATCCGCCGTCCACGAAGACGTCAAAGCCGAGGATGCGGGCGATCGCGCCCTTGTTCAGCACCACGTCATTCAGGGCGCGGAAGGTGGAAAGAATTTCGTCGGCGCGAACCAGTTCGCCTTCAATCTGAACGCGCCGGTCGGATTTGAAGTTGCCGGCAATCACGCTTTCGAGCACCGGGTAGAGATCTTCCTGAGGAACCACCGTCAAGAAGCCGAGGCCGCCGAGGTTCACGCCCAGGATGGGCACGTTCTTCCGGTTGAGCGCGCGCGCCGCGGCCAGCAGCGTGCCGTCGCCGCCCAGGACCAGCAGCAAGTCCGCCTTCGACGGCATTTCGTTGCGCGTCAGACATTTCTCGGTGCTTTCCAGAATGGAGCCGGTTTCCTTGTCAATGAACGCTTCGATGCCGCGCTCTTTGAGCCATTCGACCAGCTTGGGAACGATTTCGCGGATTTCGCGCTTCTTGGGTTTGGAGATGATGCCGATTTTCTTGATCTGCATGCGAATGCTTCACTCCCCGGCCGTCGAATTCGGGCCGGCTGGAACGCGGTTCAGTCCGGAAAGACTATTTTAGACATTTTTCTTCCAAAGCGCATGAAGGAAAAACTCGCGGTTGCCTTCGGCGCCGGGCAGGGCGCTCTCCGCGGATTCAATTTCAGTAAAGCCCAGTTCCTCCAGCTTTGAGCGGACTTTGGCAATTACCTGCCGGTGCAACGCGGGATCGCGCACAATTCCGCCTTTGCCCACGTGTTCCGGCCCAACCTCGAATTGCGGCTTGACCAGAACGAAAATCTCGCCGCCCGGCTGGAGCAGCGGCGGGAGCGAAGGCAGAATCAATGTGGCGGAGATGAACGACACATCCATCGTGATGAGATTCACTTTTTCAGGAATCAGCGCGGAATTCAGATAACGCGCGTTCGTTTTTTCCAGGACGATGACGCGCGGGTCCTGGCGGAGTTTCCAGTCAAGCTGATTGGTTCCGGCGTCCACGGCATAAACTTTGGCGGCGCCGCGCTGCAGCAGGCAATCCGTAAAACCGCCGGTGGAGGAGCCGACATCGAGGCAGACGGCGCCGGAAACATCGGGCCGGAACTGGTCCAGCGCGGGTTCAAGTTTCATTCCCGCGCGGCTGACGTAACGGAGGTGAGCGCCGAGCAGACGCAATTCGGCATTCGAATCCACGCGGGCTCCGCACTTTTCGATTTTCTGGCCGTTGACGAGAACCTGTCCGGCCAGGATGTAGGCCTGCGCTTTCTGCCGCGATTCGGCGACGCCCCGCTCGACGAGCAGGGAATCGAGCCGCGTTCGGGCTGCGGAAGTCGAGGGCATGGCGGTTTCAAGCTGCCGCAACGGAGCGGCGGCGAAGGCGGGGAAGCGATGAGGCCTTTCGAACGGGGCTCACTGCTTTGAGGCCGAGCGCAGATTGATCTTCGACTGCCCCGGCCAGTTGGTGGCGAAGGTGCGAATGCGTTCCGCGATGCCGTCCGCATCCAGGCCGTACTTGGCGTGAAGCAGATCGGGCGCGCCGTGCGGAATGATGCGATCCGGCACGGCGATGCGCAGCAGGCTGGCGGGAATTCTGCGCGACTGGAGCAGCGCCGCCACGAGCGTGCCGAATCCGCCCGCTTCCGTGCCTTCCTCCAGCGTGACGAGAAACGGCTTTTCCGCCGCGAGGCAGCAGATCAAATCTTCATCCAGCGGCTTTGCGAAGCGCGCGTTGATGACCGTGGCATCCATGCCCGCGGCCGCGAGTTTTTCCGCCGCTTCAAGGGCCGGATAAACCATGCTGCCCAGGGCCAGGATGGCGAAGTCGCGGCCTTCGCGCAGAATTTCACCCTTGCCGGTTTCAAGCTTTCGAAACTCCGGTTCGAGCGGGGTGCCCATTCCGTTTCCGCGCGGATAACGGACGGCGGCGGGCACGCCGGAATTGACGGCAGTCCAGAGCATGTGGCGCAGTTCGTTTTCGTCTTTGGGCGCCATGACGAGCATGCCGGGCAGGGCCGTGAGGTATGCCAGATCGTAAAGGCCGTGATGCGTGGGGCCATCCTGGCCGACGATTCCGGCGCGGTCGAGCGCGAAGGTCACGGGCGCGCGCATCAGGCAGACATCGTGAATGATCTGATCGTAGGCGCGCTGCAGGAAGGTGGAATAGATGGCGACCACGGGCCGCATTCCTTCGCAGGCCAGGCCGCAGGCAAACGTGACGGCGTGCTGCTCGGCGATGCCGACGTCGAAGAAGCGCGTCGGGAAGCGCTTGGAAAATTCGACCAGGCCGGTGCCTTCAGACATGGCGGCGGTGACGGCGGTGACGCGCGAATCCTTTTCGGCGATTTCGCACATCGCCTTGCCGAAAACGGAAGTGTAAGAGGGAGCCTTGGCGGGCGCTTTGTGCATGGCGCCGGTGGCCACGTCGAATTGCGTGACGCCGTGATACTTGATGGGCAGTTGCTCGGCGTGAGGATAGCCCTTGCCCTTCTGGGTGACCACGTGCAGCAGCGTGGGCCGCGGATTATCTTTTACTTTATTGAGAGCGGTCAGCAGTTCGTCGAGACTGTGGCCGTTCACCGGGCCGACGTAATCGAAGCCCAGCTCCTCGAAAACCAGGCCGGGAATCAGAATTGTTTTGGCGGATTCCACGACGTCCTTGGACATCCGGAGCAGCCGCGGGCCGACACGCGGAACCGCGAGCATCATTTTTTCCACTTCCTCTTTAATGCGGTGGTAAGCCTGCCCGTGAACGATGCGGTTCAGATAGCCGGCGATGGCGCCGACGTTGGGTGAGATGGACATCTCATTGTCGTTGACGATGACCAGAAGCTTTTTCTGCAGCGTTCCGAGATTGTTGATGCCTTCGAGTTCGAGTCCAACGGTCAGGCCGGCATCGCCGACGACGGCGACAACGTGAAAATCCTCGCCGCGCAGATCGCGAGCCACGGCCATGCCCAGCGCGCCGGAAATTGCCGTGCCGGCGTGGGCAACGTTGAAAGTGTCGTAGGGGCTTTCATCGCGAACGGGGAAGCCGGAAAGTCCGCCGTACTGGCGAATGGTCGGCAGGCGGTCGCGCCGGCCGGTGAGGACCTTGTGGCCGTAAGCCTGATGGCCGACGTCCCACACGATCTTGTCCTGCGGCGTATCGAAAGTGTAGTGAAGCGCGATGGTCAGTTCCACGGCGCCCAGGCTCGATGCCAGATGCCCGCCCACCTTGGAAACCACGCTGATCAGGTAATCACGCAATTCTTCCGCGACCAGCGGCAATTCCTCGCGCGGAACCTTTTTCAGGTCGGCGGGCGAATCAATTTTGGGCAGATAACGATATTCCATCAGGACGTCCTCTCGATCAGGAAATGGGCAATTTCTTCCAGGCGCTCGCTGCGGCCGCCGTAAGCGGAAAGAGCTTCGCAGCCCTCCTTGACCAGGCGCGCGGCGGTGCGGCGGGATTCTTCAATTCCGTAAAGCGCCGGGTAAGTCGCCTTGCCCTGGTGGCGGTCCTTGCCCGCCGTCTTGCCGAGTTCGGCGCTCGAACCCAGCTCGTCCAGCAAATCGTCGGCGATCTGAAACGCCAAGCCGATTTTCTCACCGTATGTGGTGAGGCGGTCAAGATCAGTCTGGGCGGCGCCGGCAGCCATGGCTCCGACGCGCACGCTGGCGCGCAGCAGAGCGCCGGTTTTGGCGGAGTGCATGAATTCGAGCGAAGCCGCGTCCACGGGCCGCGCGGTCATTTCCATATCCACGACCTGCCCGGCGATCATGCCGCCGCAGGTTCCTGTGGCGTGCGCAATTTCTGAAATGATCTGGAGTTGCCGCTCGGCGGGAATGCCGCGCGTCTCAGAAAGAACTTCATAAGCCATGGTCTGGAGCGCGTCGCCCGCCAGAATGGCCGTTGCTTCGCCGAAGGCCTTGTGGCAGGTGGGGCGGCCGCGGCGCAGGTCGTCATTATCGAGCGCGGGAAGATCGTCGTGAATCAGCGAATAGGTGTGAAGCATTTCCAGCGCGCAGCCGATTCGCGAAACGGCTTGCGCATCGCCATCCAGAAGGCGGCCTGCTTCCTTGCAAAGCAGCGGTCGCAGACGCTTGCCGCCCGCAAAAAGCGAATGGCGAACGGCGCGATGAATCGAAGCGGGATAAGCGTCTTCAGAGGGAACCAGGCGGTCGAGTTCAGCGTCGATTTGCGCGCGCTGTTCTTCCAGATACCGCGCGGCCTTCACGGTTGCGGTCACGCTTCGTCAGTCTCCTTTTTGTCGAACGGCTCGGCTTCCACCTTGCCGCCGGTTTTCTTCATCAGCAACTGAACGCGGCCCTCCGCTTCCTCCAGTTGCTTGTGACAGACGCCTGAGAGTTTCATCCCTTCTTCATAAAGTTGCAAGGCCTTTTCGAGAGGAACTTCGGCATCCTCGAGCTGGCTGACGATAGCGTCCAGACGCTCGAGATTTTTTTCGAAGGGATCGCCTTTGGGTGTTTTTGCGGTTTGATTCATAGAGCAATTCTCAGCTTTCCGCGGCCTTCCGGCCTGCGGGTTGGGATGACGCTTCCGGAATCGGGAGGCCGCCGGCCTGCGACTGCGCCACCTCGACCGCCGTGGCATACCGCCCGAAGGGAGCGGCGATTTGTACGCCCTGGACCAGCCCGCGGACTTCCCGCAGGATTTCCCGGGCGATTTCCAGGCCCTCGGCTCGCGCGCCGTCGCCGGTATCGTGCCGGCGCATGCGTTCCAGAATAGCGGGCGGAACGGGGACGGCCATTTCATTATTCAGAAACTCGGCGTTGCGGAAACTGGTCAGCGGAAAAATTCCCGCCAGCAGCGGAATCATGCGCACGCCGGAGGCTCGCACGCGGTCGAGAAAATGTTTGACGTGATACACGTCGAAGATGGGACGCAGGACGGCGAAGTTGGCTCCCGCTTCCACCTTGAATCGAAAGCGGCGGATTTCCTCTTCCGGGTTCGGCTGGTAAGGATTCAGGCCCACGCCGATGAGGAAGCCGGTCTGCGTGCCCAGAGGATTGCCGCCCACGTCGAGTCCGCGATTCAGGCTGTTGAGCAGATTGACGAGGCCGATGGAATCAATATCGAAAACGGCCGTGGCGGCGGGGAAGGGCGAGAATTGCGCCGTGTCGCCGGTGACCGCCCAGATGTTTCGGATGCCCAGCGCGTGGGCGCCGAGCAGATCCGACTGCATGCTGAGGATGTTCCGGCCGCGGCAACTGAAATGCAGCAGCGGCTCGATGCCCGCCTGCTGGCGGATGACCGCGGCGAGCATCTGGGAACTCATGCGCGCCGTCGAGCCCGCGCCGTCGGGAATATTGACGGCGTCAACGCCCTGCTCGCGAAGGTATCGGGCGCCTTCGACTTCGCGCGAGGGGTCGCTGCCTTTGGGCGGAATCATCTCGATAACGACAGGAAATTTGTCCTGCGCCAGCTTCAGCCCCAGGCTGGACCGCGCTTCGACGGGAATCGGCTCGAGTGATTTTGAAGTGTGCGATGCGGCCTCCACGATAACGCGCGATGCGTGCGGAGTGAGCGAGCGCACGGCCGCCTTGATGGCCTTGATATGCTCCGGCGTGGTTCCGCAACAGCCGCCCACCAGGCGCGCGCCCGCTTCGATGAATCGCCCGGCGTATTCGGCCATGTATTCCGGCGAACAGAGATAGAGGCTGCGGCCGCCGACTGTCTGCGGCAATCCGGCATTGGGCACCGCGCAGAATTTTTTCGAAGTCACCGCGGCCATTTTTTCCAGAGCATCCAGCACGATCGCCGGTCCCACGCTACAGTTGACGCCGATCAGATCCGCGCCCCAGGCGTCAAGCTGACGCGCAAAATCTTCCGGACGCGTGCCCGAGGGAGCGCTGCCGTCCTCGCCGATGGTGATTTCCGCGACCACCGGCAGCTTGCAGCATTCGCGCGCCGCCAGCAGGGCCTGGTGAGCTTCCTCCAGGCTGGTCATCGTTTCAATCATGATGACGTCCACGCCGCCCTCGGCCAGCGCCTGAATCTGCTCGCGAAAAGCCGCGCGCGCTTCCTCGAGCGAAATGGGCCCTAACGGTTCAAGGCGCACCGCGAGCGGCCCCACCGAACCCGCGACGTAAAGATCTTCGCCTGCCACTTCGCGGGCGAGTTTCGCTCCCGCCAGATTGATGGTGCGGACGTTTTGCGCCTGCTCGAATTTTTGCAGCTGAAAGCGGTTGGCGCCGAAAGTGTTCGTCTCCAGCAGCTCCGCTCCGGCCTTGACGTAGGCGACGTGAATCTCCTTCACCAGTTGAGGCGACGTGAGATTCAGCGCGTCAAAGCAGTGATTGAAGGAGATGCCGCGGGCGTAGAGCATGGTGCCCATGGCGCCGTCGCAAACGATCACTCGCTTTTCAATTCTTTCCAGAAAAGGTTCCCGCACGATGCCCCTAGTTTAGCACGCCGCAACAGGCGTGACGAGAGTCAAAAGCCCGCGCCGGGAGCAGGAAATCGGATGCGGACAGGCCGCGTTTTCCGCAGGTCCCGCGGCGCAAGCCGTGTTAAAATGCAGGCGCAGTGAGGTCCCGTCAAATCTCGCGGAGTTGAATTTCAGCCGGCTCGGCTCCTGTGCTCCAAACCGCCTTCTCAACTCTGTCTCACTTCTTCGCCGATTACGGCTACTGGGTTATTTTCTTCGGCGTGATGCTGGAGAACGCCGGCATTCCGCTGCCCGGCGAAACGGTTTTGCTGTTTGCCGGTTTTCTCGCCTTCCACGGAGAACTCGACCTTCTCCCCGCCATCCTGACGGCCATTGCCGGCGCGACGCTCGGAGACACGGGCGGCTACTGGATTGGGCGCTCCGGCGGCAGGCCGTTCGTTGACAAATACCTGCGCCGGTTCCGGCTGGTTGCGCGACCGTTCGATCATTCGGAAGTGCTGTTCTTAAGATATGGGCAATGGGCGGTTTTCGTTGGACGCTTCATCACCGGCTTGCGCGTCTTCGCGGGGATTCTGGCGGGGCTTTTTCGAATGCCTTACCGGCGCTTCCTTCTATTCAACTTCACGGGTGCAACGGCGTGGGCCGTGGCGGTCACGACGCTGGGCTACGTTTTCGGAAATCAGTGGAGGCGAATTCTTCATTTCCTGATGCGGTTCGACCAGATCACCCTGATTGCTATTGCACTCGGCATTCTGGCCGCGGCCGTTGTGTGGGGAATCCGCCGGCTGCGAAAGCGCGCCAAAGGCGGGCAAGGCGCCTGAGGATTTTCTTCGATTCGCTTCTATTGTCCCAGCCATCCGTTGCGAATCGCGACCTGCTGATCGGTTGCGCCGGGCAAATCTGAAATCACATAAACATTAGGCCGCGGCGGATCGAGCTGGACAAAGATCATGCTGCGCTCCAGGTGCCGCTGAACGTCGAACGGAACTTTTTCGCCCGGCGCGTAAATCGCCAGCATGTCGTGCAGGGAATTCAATGCCAGCGACTGATTGTCCACGTCCAGCAGAATGTCATCGCGCGAAAGGCCGGCGCGGTCGGCGGCGCCGCCGGGCAGAACGTCGAGAATCTTCACGCCCGTATCCACCGGAGTGGTGATCGCTCCCAGGCTGGGCGCCGCGCCCGGAGCAACCGAAACATCGAGCTTCAATCCCGCATCGGAAAGCACGCTCTGGTAAGGGAGTGGATCGGTTCCGGCAACGTAGCGCTTGAAGAAATCGGAAAAATCGCTTCCTGTAACTTCATTCACGGCGGCGAGAATGTCGCTCTCTTTGTAGCCGCGGCCGGGCTCGTAATAAGTTGTGGCCGGCGACTCAAAAAATGTCTTGTACATCAGGCGCATCACGTCATCGAGCGATTTCTGCCCGCCCGTGCGCTCGCGAATTTCCAGGTCGAGCAGCATTCCAAGCAGCGCGCCCTTGTCGTAATAAGAAATCGTCGTGTTGGCGAAATTCGTTTCCTGCATCTGCGGCGAGCGATCGTAAAACCAGGCGTGAAAGCTGGAACTTTCCGCGGACATCAGCTTGCGGCCGGGATCGTCACGCAGCGTGTGGACTTCTCCCGCCAGCCGGCCCAGAAACGCCTTCTCGTCCCAGATGCCGGCGCGCCGAAGCGCTACGTAGGAGTAATACGTCGTGATGCCTTCGACGAACCAGAGCGACTTCGTATAAACCTCATGCCGGTAATTGAACGGGCCCAGGCCCGCGGGCCGCAGACGCTTGACGTTCCAGAGATGAAAAAATTCGTGCGCGCCGGTTTCGAGAGCCTCCTCGAGGCCGCCGCTCGAGAGACTGCCGTGCATGATGATTGAAGTCGAGTTCAGGTGCTCCATGCCGTCGCCCAGGGGAATGTCGGGCGCGAAATGATAAATGAAAGTGTAATTGTCAAAATCGGGCGCCGGCATGATGTCCATTTCCGCCTGCACGATTTTCTTGAGACCGTCCACGAGCGGCTGAATGTCCTTGTCGTCCGGGTCAAAACTGTGGACGGCCACGCGAAACGTTTTGCCGTGATCCTGGAACTGGCCGATCATCAGATGGGGCGAAATCTCAAGCGGCGTGTCCACCAGAATGTCGTAATTGCGCGCCTGAAAAGTTGTCTGGTCGGTCGAAAGCGAAAAGCCGCTGACGATTTTCCATCCCGCGGGCGGGCTGACGGTGAGCGTAATGGGATCGGGCTTGTGGCCGGCGACGTACATGAAAACGGAAGCGCCGTTGATCGCGGCGTGCGTGGAATCGAATTGCGAAAATGAGCCGGTGAGATCGTTCCAGAAAACTCGATAGCGCACGGTCACGGTGCCGCCAGCTTGCGAACTGTCAACCTGCCATGTTTCCTTGTCGGTCTGAATCCACGGCAAGGTTTGCCCGCTTGCGCCCACGGCTTCAAATTGCTGCACGTTTTTGGCGAAGTTGTAAATCGCGTAACGGCCCGGCGCCCACGCCGGCATGACGAAATCAATGGAAGGCTCGGCGACCTGCTTTGCCGTGATTTCAACCTGCATCAGGTGAGTCGTGGGGCGGTCGAACGAAAGGTGATAAGTGAGCGAGAGCGGCTTCGCGTCCGCCGACTGCGCGGCCGCGGGCTGCGCGGCGGAAGCGATGGCGAGTAAACAAACGATGATGACGGAAAATCTGAATCGTGCGCTGGAAAATTCCGAAATGGTCAAGAGCCTCCTTATGATTGCTTTTTCTGAAACGCCGAATCGTGAGCCGCAGAAATGATTAATTGCCTTCACGGTTCGAGTTCGAGTTTATGGACTGTCCCTTCCTGAACGGCCCTATCTGAAAACAGCATGGGAAAACTTCGGCCGTTGTACCACGCCTGAAACTGATCCTTATAATAAGGGCTGGTGATTTCACCCGATTCGCCCAGCGTGATGTTGTTCACGGAACGGTCGAGATCAGCAACGTCCACCACCATGCGCATCGAAGGTCCCGTTGAAAGCGATGTCGCTTTCACGGTTGTTCCCATGCCCCATTGCGGAAACGGTCCCACATCAAAAAGCCAATGGCCGAAAGGCAGCGGATCGAGCGGATGCCGGAAGAGCAGGGGAATTGTCGTGCCCCATTGCCAGCTTTTCGGATTGGAATTGCCGGTTGATTTCGCGATTTCCTGAACCGCTTCATCCATGCTTTTCATCAGCGTGTCATTGAAGTCGCGGTCGCCGGGCGGCAGCCATCGCGTCCAATTGTTCTTCAGAACGTTATCCACAAAAGTCAGCGCCAGTCCCCAATGATATTCAGTATAAGCGCTGCCGAGTTTGGGACGCAGCAAGCGAGCGAGCAGAATCGGCCGCGTTCGTTCGAGAATCAGCGTGGCGGCGGAATCCTCGCGCGCTTCGCCATCCCAATTTTCAATCAGTTCAAGCGCCTGCTTTGCGACGGGATTCTGCGGCGGGCGAGCTTTGCCGGCTTTGATCAGCCACCTGGCCAGCCACATGTCTTCCATTGAATAGGTGTCCATGTCAATGCGCAGCATGTCGGCGACGGTCAGCTTGTGGCCCGCTTCCAGCAATTGAAAAATTCGCGCCGTGCGCCAGGGCGGAGCCCAATCGTGCGTGATGAAATAAGGGTAGCCCTCGGGCACCACGCGGCTGTTGGCCGTGGCAATGATTCCGCCCGGCGGGTTGAAAGCGTGCGGAAGGTCTTCAAACGGAATGTAACCCTGCCAGTCGTATTCGTCCGTATCGCCCGGTTCGGGAATCGAGCCGTCGCCGCGCTTTCTGACCGGAACCCAGGCGGGCGCGTAGTAGCCGATGTTCCCGTCCGTGTCGGCGTAAACCATGTTTTGTTCCGGACCGCTGAAGCTGCGGATCGCCTGCGTGAATTGCTGCCAGTTCGCGGCTTCATCGAGCTTCAGGAACGTCGCCAGATTCAGCGCGTGCGGCTGGAGCGCCGTCCATTCGAGCGCCAGCGCCTCTCCGCCTTCATTGGCGATAATCGGTCCGTGGCGCGTGGCCAGAACTTTCAGATGAACGTCCTGCCGGCCGCGAACGTGGATCGTTTCATTCCTCACCGTGGCGTTCACCCACTGGCCGTTGTGGAGATACTGATCGGGATTCCGCGGGTTCATCTTTTCGATGAACAGGTCCTGAACGTCCGGGCCGGTGTTCGTAAATCCCCAGGCGATGTGCTGATTGTGCCCGATGATCACGGTGGGCGCGCCCGGCAGGCTGACGCCGGTCACATCAATCCCCGGCGCTTCAAGCTGAATCTGATACCAGATGCTCGGAACGCCCAGGTGCAGGTGCGGATCGTTTGAAAGCAGCGGCTTGCCGGAATCAGTGTGCGCTCCGCTGACAACCCAGTTGTTGCTGCCCAGCACGACGTCGGGCGGCTTTGCGGCAGAAAGCAGCGACGCCAGCACGGGATCGAGCCCTGTAAGATCGGGCGGGCGCAACAGGCGGGCAAGTTGCCCTTGCGCGTCCGGCTGAACCGAGCGCACCGGTCCTTTGACCATTTCGGCTACGGGCCGGTCGAGCGGCGAGGTGTCCGGAAACAGATCGGCATAGAGTTGCGGTCCCAGCTTTTGCAAAATAGCTTCCCGCATTAAATCGGTTCGCCAGGAGGAATTCAGCGTCTTATCCATGGTCAGCGCCACGCCCAGGCAATCCGCCGGAGTCCACGGAGCGGGGCGGTAGCCCAGAATGATGAACTCGATGGGCAGCAGGTCGCGGTGCGTGCGGATAAAGGCGTTCACGCCGCGCGAATAATTTTCCAGCATGGCGCGGCTTTCGGAATCGAGCCCGCTGACGGCGCGCTCGGCCACCTGATGAAAGCCCAGCTTGCGGTTCTCAATGTCGATATTCAGCGTGCGGCGGCCCAGAATCTGCGATAGCTCGCCAAACGCGTTTCGCCGCGTCAGGTCCATCTGCCACAGGCGATCCTGCGCCGTCACGTAGCCCTGGGCGAAGGCCAGATCGTCAATCGATTGGGCGCGAAGGTGCGGCACGCCGCGCGCGTCGCGCCGAACCGCGACCGGAGCTTTGAGCCCCGCCACGTGAATCGTTCCGTCAAGCTGCGGCAACGCCGACCGGATGTGCCAGTAGAACCATCCGGCTGCCCCCGCGATGAAGATGATCAGCACGGTCGCGGCATAGAGCAGAACGCGCCACAGCATTCGCATTTTCGGCCGGGAAGTTTGCGGGGTTTCAGCCATCGGCGGGTGCGATTCCTGATCGCTTTTAATTGCTGCGCGCTGAATCAGGTTGACTCGCGATGGTACTGAAATTTACGGAAAGAGGCAATGGAATGCCGCCGGGGGGCGTGGCATAATGCGCGGTGTGCAAGGGCGGACGCCAAACAAGGAGTGAAGTTGTGTCAGGCTGGGGGGCCAGGACAATCCGCGCATTCGCAATCGCGAACGCAGCGTTCGTGGCGGGAGGATTGTACTTCCTGGCTGAGGCACTCTGGCGCCATCAGGAGTTGGGACCTCTGGCGATCCAGGGCCCCTACTACCCACAGGTCTTTTATATTCGGAGCGTTCTAAACTTCGGCTTCATTGTCGCGTTGGCGGTCGGAAACTTTGGACTCTGGCGTATGACGCGCAGAGGCAGGCGCATATGCAACGCCGTCTTCGTCGGCGAACTCGCTTACGTGGTCGGCGGAGCCGTCCTCGACGCGCTTGTCGGCCACCATGGTGGAACGGCCGCGTATATAGGGCAGGCGATCGCCGACACGGCGGGGACTGGCAACATGGGCATCACGCTTCAGATTATTACTTTCTACCCTGTCATCGCACTTGTTGCCCTCAACCTGGCGTATTGGCGGCTTGGCCGGCAGGCTGGCAAGTAGCGCGCGCCACCGCGTATGTGGTCCGCGGTTCTTTTCGGTCACGCGCGAGGGAATCTGAAATCGGAGGCAGCCGGGCTGGTTGACAGAAAATCTACCCGCTTGGATGCGCCAGCTGGCACGAGGAGGTTGGAGATGCCAAGACTTGCTGGGTCAGCCCTCGCGGCTCTTTTCCTGGTCGGCGTCGCCGCCCTTGCAGGTACAAAGTTTGCCGGTTACAAACGAGTCGAGGCATATCAGGTTCGGCCGGGGGTTCTGATGATGCCCAGGTATTCCGCGAGCGGACAAGTTTGCGAGATTGGCCTGGAGCCGCTCCATTACTCGGAGGGCCTAGTCAGGCTCAGTCCCGGCTTCTCTCGAAAGGTAATCATTCAGGTGTTCCAGCAGCTCGTGCCGGCTAACGAGAGTGGCCCCAAAGCGAAGGGCCCCGAAGGGGAGCTAATCACGCGAGTGGGCGAAGGCATCACAACCACCGAGAATTTTCAGAACGTGTCTCTTCAAATTTACAGCAGGGTGCTGTCCGCGACGGGGAAGGGTGGGGTCACCATCGAGAATGTCGCGGCAATTATCCGTTGGAAAAGGCGGCGCTGCCGCTGAAGAGGGTCGGGAATGATAACCACGAGCAGTGTGGTGCTACTTGACCTGGCGCAATATCTGCTCCTCGCCTGTGTCGCCGCCGCCCTTTGCGGGCGCCTTGCCTGTTCGGCATTCGGACTGAAATGGAGCGCAAAGACGTTGCTCCAGGACATCGGCATTGGCTTTGCAGGGTGGGCCGGCGCGGCGTTCCTCGTGATTGGAGTCGAGTGGCGCAGCCCCTGGCCCGAGTCATATCCGATGGCGTACGTGCTGGTGGCCGCCGCCTGCGCCGTATTGCGCCACGCGTACCGGGGCTGGCGCAGACCCTCTGGGTCTGAGATTTGGCGGACGGCTTGCGGCGCGCGAGCCGTGAGGGACAAACGAGCAGGATAGAGACATGGATCAGCCGCAACTCGCAATGCTTTCAGTCGTGGTGGTCGCCGAAGCTCTGGTATTGTGGTGCAGCCGGCGGCTCGCCCTGCGGAGGGTGGTGTCGGCGATATTGGCCGTCATAGCGGGACTGGCCGGATATTTAGCTTTGATGGCCTATGCTATTCCTGAATTGTCAGACTTCCACTCACCGCATGCAAGCCTGCGAACGGCAATACTCGGGAACATGTTCATCTGGGGTCTTTCTCTCGGTGCGCTGGCCCTGGCGCTCCGCTTCTTTCTCTACGCAGTCCGGCCTCCACGAGCCAAGGCGAGCAAGTAGCGCGGAGCACCGCGTTTGTGGTCCGCGGTTCTTTTCGGCCACGCACGATGGAATCTGAGATCGGGGACAGCCGAGCTGGTTGACAGAAAATCCGCAGACCGCAGCAACGGCAGTCTGCGCTACCCGCTCTACAAAGCCATCGCGTGCATGGCGTGGACCTGGCGCTCAATTTCCGAAGCCGCGCCGGAGCGGCGGGAAACTTCCAGGTCATAAAAGTTTTGAAGATTGAGCCAGAATTCGGCGTTGGTGTTGAAGTAGCGCGCCAGGCGAAGCGCGGTATCCGCGGTGACGCGCCGGCGTCCGTGCACGATCTCGCCGATGCGCGTGGCCGGGACGCGCAAATCGAGCGCCAGCCGGTTGGTGGTGAGCCCCAGCGGCCGCATAAAGTCCTCGCGCAGAATTTCTCCAGGATGAACCGGCGGCATCAGTTTTTCACGCTTGCTCATGGTGCGGCTCCCCTAATGGTAGTCAACGATCTCCACGTCCCAGGCGTTTCCGTCCTGCCATCTGAAGCAGATCCGCCACTGGTCGTTGATGCGGATGGAATGCTGTCCTTTCCGGTCGCCCTTCAGGCATTCCAGCCGGTTTCCGGGCGGCGAGCGAAGCACCCACAAATCCGTAGCGGCGTGGACCTGCAGCAACTTGCGAAGGGCAACCCTCCCGATGGCTCGGAACCGTTTGCCGGGCCGATAATGAAAAAGGTCTTCAGTCTCCTTGGAGCGAAAACTCTTGATCACCCGAGCAGCATATAACGCCGCGCGTGGCACGTCAAGCAGCGCATCCGGGGCCGGCGGGCCAAGTCTTACTGAAGGGGGGCCGGCGAACCCAGGAAGAGCACCTGGGCCGGGGAGGTTCCTACCGGGAAAGGCGAAACGGGGATCGAAACCAGCGGCTGGTTCTTGGTAAACGGCGTCAAGTATACGGCGAGTTCGTTCGATCCCTGGCTTGCGGCGAAGATAAGCCTCGACTGTAAAGACCAGGCTATCGAAACCGGGCTGGCTTCCGTCTGGAAGGGCGAGTCCAACATGGGCGAGAGGATGCCGGCGGTGGGGTCCAGCGAGTAACCCGAAATGGTATTCGAGCCGAAGTTCGTTACGAAGACGAAATTGGAAGTGGGTACGGATGTCCGGTCGCTTGTGCTTGATGACGGCTTCTCGCCCGCAGCGAATGGCGAGCCGGAAACCTGGGTGAGGCTGCCATCGACATTTTCCCTATAGACGGATACATTGTTCGAGCCTTGATTGGTTACGACGATAAAATCCGAGCCCCATTGCGGGTCATACGGCGAAGATAATTCGATGGAACCGGGGGACGTGCCGGCGGGATAAGGCGAGCCCGGCAAGGGCGCGAGCGCTCCCGATGCGTCAGCGCTATACCCTGAGATGTTGTTGGAACCTGCGTTAGCAACGTAGATCGTCCCCGCGCTGCCTGGCGCGATGGCGACGGGGTCCGTTCCGGCCGGGAAAGGCGAGCCCGCGATTTCCGTCAGCGCTGCATTGGAATACGTGTAAGCGGAGACGTATCCCTCCTTGTCGGCGGCATAAATCACGTTGTTGCCTCCGATGCTGAGAGCTTCGGGTGTATATTGCACCGACAGAGTGGTAACCAGACTCTTGACGGCGCCGGTGACAGAATCTACATCGAAAACCGTGATTGTTTTGGCCGAGGCACTGGCAACGAATAAAGTGTTGTCAATCGTTTGGCCGGAAGATTGCGATGATAATCTTTCTCCCGCAAGAGCCGTAGGCGGCGCGCTCACAGCAAACGGCGAGCCGCTCACCTGTACCAAGGTCGAAGTGGGTGTATCGGATCCGCCGGCGCAACCGGGATTATACTCGATGTCAAACACCGAGATGCTGCTCGATCCCGTGTTCGCAACATAGGCCGCCTGGCTCGGCTTTAGCTGTCCGGCACAACTGGGGCTGGAGCTGTTTCCGCTGTTTCCACTGCTCCCGCACCCTGAGAAAAGGAAGGCAAGAAGAATTGCTGCGACAACGGTCGGCTTCATATGGCACCTCGGGTCGTAGTGTCCAAGATATTAACGCTGGGCACAATTGAACGCAACGATTTAATTCGGGGCGGCGCAGATCGTGTGGGTCTGGGATTGGGAGAACGCCCTGCGCCAGCCGGCGCTTCGGAGAATGGTTGGCATCGTTGTTCCGCTCCGTCGCCGGCGCCATCGCTACGCGTAGATTCCGCGCAGCTTTAGAGTGAGCGCGACGCGGTCGATGGCGAGCATGTAAGCGGCGATGCGGTTGTTGACGTTGTGCTTTTCGCCGTAGTGGACCACGTCATTGAACGCGGCGACCATGATGTGCTTGAGGCGCTCGTTGACCATGCCTTCCGGCCAGAAATATCCCTGCCGGTCCTGCACCCATTCGAAATAGGAAACGGTGACGCCGCCGGCGTTGGCCAGGATATCGGGAATCACGAAAACGCCGCGCTCGAACAGAATGGCGTCGGCGGGCGGACTGGTGGGGCTGTTGGCGCCTTCGCTGAGGATGCGAGCCTTGATGCGGTGGGCGTTCTTGCTGGTGATAACGCTTTCGGTAGCGGCGGGCAGGAGGACTTCGCAATCCTGCTCCAGCATTTCCTGGTTGTCGATTTTTTCGCCGCCCGGAAACTCCGGAACCTTGCCGCCGCCGCGGACGTGTTCGAGCAGCGCGGGAATGTCCACGCCGCGAGTGTTGAGCACGCCGCCGTGAATGTCGGAAATGGCGATGATTTTGTAACCCGCCTCGTGCATCAGCCGCGCCGCCTGCGAGCCCACGTTGCCGCAGCCCTGGACGATGACGCGCGTCGCGGAGCGCTCGCGCCCGAATCGCTTCAGCGCCTGGTCAGTGGCAATCATGCAGCCGCGCCCGGTGGCTTCGCGGCGTCCGCGCGAGCCGCCCAGATCAATCGGCTTGCCGGTCACGCTGGCCGTCACGGTGTGGCGGACGTGCATGGAATAAGTGTCCATCATCCAGGCCATCGTCTGCTCGTTGGTGTTCATGTCGGGAGCGGGCACGTCGCGCTCCGGGCCGATGTAATCCAGAATTTCCGCCGTGTAGCGGCGCGTGATGCGCTCCAGTTCGGCGCGCGAAAGTTTTTCCGGATCGCAGATGATTCCGCCCTTGGCTCCGCCGAAAGGAATGTTGGCCACGGCGCACTTCCAGGTCATCTCCGCGGCGAGACCGCGGATTTCATCCAGCGTCACGTTGGGGCCGTAGCGCACGCCGCCCTTGCACGGGCCGCGCGCAATCGAATGCTGCACGCGAAAGCCGTCAAAAACATCCAGCTTGCCGGTGTCCATGGTGACGGGAATGTGAACGATGATTTCCCGGTTGGGAGTGCGCATGTACTTCTCAAGGCCGGGATCCAGATTGAGCTTCTGCGCCGCCACGTCAAAACGCGCGGCCATGCACTCATAAACGCTCAGTTCTTTGTCGGCTTCAGCGACACGCATGGTGCCCCCAATCACGGCGGATGATCGCCGGTTGAGGCAAGTATATCAAACGCTAAAGGAAGAGGCCAGACGGGGGCCAGGCGCTACGGAGGCCGTCAACCGGGCACTCAGCCTGCGGCATTGCCGGACGCCACTGCTTCTACCGTGCCGCCCGGCGGCCGGCTGAGAGTATAGATGACGATTGCAAGAGTCAGAGGCAGAAGGACAAGGAAGAAATGCAGGCCCAGAACCTGTAACAGCCGTTGCGTTGCCGAGCCCGGCAGCAGGGGAACGGCGACAGCGAAAGCCGCAGCCAATCCCGTGAGCAGACGAGCACCCCTCGGCA
>JBJKPU010000108.1:0-49118 GCA_046706005.1 Terriglobia bacterium
CCCGGGCTGGTGGTGATTCGGCGCGCCACTCCGCCTTTGGTCGAGACCAGCCACAAGTCTCCGGCGTAACTGAAGACGATCCTGTTCCCATGCACGTCCGGGAACCGCATCAATCGTCCTTCGGGCAGAGACTGGCCGAAACTCGCGGTGCCAAGAAGAAAAGCCAGAATCAGTGTGGGCTTCTTCAGCAAAGACATCAGCGTCCCTCCAGAGATCGAATATAAGTCCGTAATTCTACTCTAAGCGAGTCCCCAAAAGTGTCAATTCCATGGGGAATCGCCCGCCTGAGGACGAGCCGAGGGTTCCCCCACGTGCGCCGGGGATGCCGCCCTTTAATCTGGCGAGAATCATTCTATCTGAATTGCAGAAGTGCGGCGCTTGAAGCTAAAATGGAAACTTAAGGTTCGATGATGATTCTGGGCTCCAGAAAGTTCATCTCAGTAATTTCCCGCCGGTTTACCCCGTTCCTTATACTGGCCGCTGCAAGCGTTGCGCTTTCCGCTTCTGCAGCGATACCGCGGCCTTGCGTGGGCGGAGATCTTCCGGTTGAAACGTTCAAGCTGCTCGTTATCCCACCGGAAAAGCATGCCAAGCCGTTGCCGCTTGATTCGGTGAATCGGATTCAAGAAGGCGACAGATTAAGGTATGAACCGGTTAATCTTCCGCCCCTGATTCGTAACAAGGCCAGAATCGCTCTGGTCCTCGTCCCGGCTTCTGAAACAACAAAGCGAAACCTCGTCGTGCTGGACGCGAAGAAGGCCAAATCGCCTGCGCAGTGGAACGTGCCGGCGCGATCTTCGATTGTCGGGGTGGTTTTTGGGACGCACGGGTTAGACGTCAAGAAGATCAGCAATATGGTCAACCGGGATCCGGAGCTGATCCCGGAACTGGCCGCTTATGCCAAGCAGACGGCCACGGTGAACGCCCTGATTTCCACGCTCTCCCAGTATGACGCTTCGCGGCCTGGCAGTGAGGACTTGAACGCGGTTTTGAAGGGCTTTTCATCTCAATATGGAGTGGCGCTCCCTCATCTTGACGGAGGCGAGCCGGCTTCGCAGCAGGCGCAGCAATTGCTTCAGGCGCTGGTTCCAACTGTTTCCAATTATGACCCGCTGCTTTCCGGACGCGGCATCGTGATGCAGCAGAGCGCCGGAATCGCGGCCTCGCTGGCGGCGCTGTTTTACGGGTCGCCCGTAGGCCTGGCGGCGGGCGGCGCCGCGCTCGTGGAGGGTCTGCGAAATATGATATTTCCCAACACGGATTTGCGCGCCGCCTTCGTGCAACCCTCGCCGGAGAGCGACCTGGAGCTCTGCTCGCACAATCAGAAGCCTTCCGCGCGCTCGCGCGTGGCCTATCTCTGGATGCTCAGCATCCCGGACGCGAATGCGCCGACAGCCACCCTCACGGCCACTCAGAACGTCCCGATGGGTCTGACTTCCAAGGTTAAGGTGACCTGCGCCACGCACAAGCAGCTTCGTATTCTGGACCGCGCCCGTAACTGGCGCCTCGTCTCGGGCGACCATGAAGCGCCCGTGCCTGTCAAAGTGGCGGTGGGAGGTTCCGCCGACTCGCTGTCCCTGGATCTGAGCAAAGTTCATTTGCCGGCGGGCAATTACCATCTTGCAGCGCTATGGGATTGGCAGCCCTTCGAGGTCAGCGGAGCGGTCAATGTGGTTCCTCTGGGGGATATTGCAGCGGCGGCGCTGACGCCTTCGTCGGAAGACCGTCTGATAGCGGGCTCAGGCCCCGTGAAGGCTGAGCTGGTCGGAGCGGATTTCGAGTTTGTCAAAAACGTTGCACTCGCGTCCTCCAGCGATGACGATGACCCGCCTGAAAACCTCAGATTCAAAATTCCGAAAGGGCTCGGCGAGGGAACGCAGCTTTCTTTGGAGACCAGGATTGACACCTCAAATCTCAAACCGGGCTCCTACCGGTTGCTTCTGACGCAGACCAACGGCGAGGCCGCTTCCGTGCCCGTGACGGTGCATCCGCCTCAACCGAAAATCGAGAACCTGCCTTTGCGCGTCAATCTGGGGCAGCCCGAGCAGCAAGTCACGCTGCACGGAACGAGGCTGGAGCGGATTCAGGCTCTCAAGAGCCCGGACGCTGTGTGGACGCTTGCGCCCCCGCCTCCGGACGCCAAGAATGTGACCAAGCGGCTCGCCACGGTTAAACTCAAACGCGGAGCCCGGCAGGGCGAACTGCTCAATGCCGCGATGAACGTCGAGGGAATCAACCGTCCGATCGCCGTCATGGGGCTTGCGACCGTGGCGGGACCCAGGCCGGAAATCAAGACGGCAGATGTTTCCTTTACCGGGAAAGGGACGGTGGCGCTCGAGAAAAATGAAATCCCCGCGGGCACGCCGGTAAGCTTTGCGATTCACGTGGCAAATGACGAAGGCCGACCGTCCCTCGATCTTGCCTGCGCCGATCAGCGCTTGACACGGCAGCCGCTCGAACTTGCGCCGGGTGACAAGAACGATTCCGCGCAACTGGATTTTGCCGGCAAGGGAGTCTTGTTTCTGTCGCTCGATCCCGGAATCGTGGGCGGATCGGGCTGCGAGCTCACGGCCAGAGTCAAAATCGAGAGCACAGGTGTTTCCGATCCCTACAAACTGGGCCGGCTCGTGCGGCTGCCGCAAATTGAAAAGTTCTCGCTCACCGACCAGAAAGCAGGCAAGGTTCTTTACCAAGGAGTTCTGACAGGCAAAGATCTTCAGGTGATCGCAAAGACCGGTTGGAACTCCGATAAAGGATATTCGGTTGAAGGCATTCCCACGCCCGTTCCGGACGGCTCAGGGGATCAAACGCTCAAAATTGCAATGCCCTGGCCTCCGCCCGCGCCCGGCGCGCATGTGTACGTGTGGCTGCGCGGCGAGGACAAAGGGCGAGTCACAACGGCAACTTATTAAACACTGCAAATCTATCCGAGGCGGACCTAAACGGGAGTAGGCCTTTCATCGGGTTCGCGTTCCATTGCGTACCGCACCAGACGAAGGCCGTCGGCCTCAAATTCAGTTTCGAACGTGAGGCCCAGCTTTTTCATGATTCGGATGGACGCTGCATTTTCCGGGCGGGCGATGGAAATAATTCGGCCCACACCCACTCGCTGAGTGAGATCGCGCAATGCCGCTTGCGCCGCTTCCGTCGCGAGTCCCCGGCCCCAGCAGGCGCGCGCCAGCCACCATCCAATTTCGGGGTCGGGGGCGTCGCGCCACCTGCCTGCGCCGCAGAATCCGATGACCTGAGAGGTTTTCTTTTCCAATAGCTTCCACCTGCAATAACCGCGTTCCGCATAGTGCTTGATTTGCGCGCCGGCGAATGCCTGAATCCGCTCGTCGGTCCAGGGAACGCCGCCCGTGATGTATCGCATGACCTCAGGGTCCGTGGCGATGGGACGGAAAGCCTTCCAATTGTCTGATTGCCACGTGTCCAGAATCAGTCGAGGAGTTTCGAGGATCATGAAAAGAGAGTGTACTACTCCGTGCGCAGAGCTTGCATGGGATTGATGGAGGCGGCGCGGCGCGCGGGAAAGAACGCCGCGACGACGCAGCAGACGGCGAGGGTTGCCGCTGCCACGCTGAGAATCCGCGGGTCGTAGCTTTTCACGTCGTAAAGCTGGCTCGAGAGCAGCCGCCCGCCCGCAAGCGCCAGCGAAAGGCCAATCGCCAGACCGATTGCGAGTTGAATCATCGCTTCGCGCAGCACAAGGCGCACGACCGTGGAGCGAGTGGCGCCGAGCGCCATGCGAATGCCTATTTCGTTGGTGCGCCGCGCCACGGAATAGGAAGTGACGCCGTAAAGTCCGACGCAGGCAAGGATCAGAGCAAGAAAGCCGAAGAGTCCGGTGAGCCGGGCGAGAAGCTTTTCCGGATTGAAATTGAGGTCCACCTGCTGGGACAGGCTCATCATTTCCAGCACGGTGAGATTAGGATTGATGTTCGCCAGCACGCGGCGGACGGCCTGCTCCAGATTCTCCGGCCGGCCCTGGACGTGCAATTCGATATCGCCGAGGTATGCCGAGGCGGTCTTGAGGAACCCCAGTTTCGGATCATTGGTCATCTGAAAAAATGGCATGAAGAAAGTGGGATAGGCGGGGACGCGCGCGTTCTGATACTTCGCGTCCTGGACAATCCCGACAATTTCCATGTCTCCGGCGTGGCTGGGATCGCCCATCCCAAAGTGCTGGCCGATCGGGTCCTGCTTGGGGAAAAATTTCTTGGCGAAAGCCTGGTTGATTACCGCGACCTTGAGCGAGGTGGGAGTATCCTGGTCACCGATCGCGCGGCCGCGCACCAGTTTTGTGCCGATCGTCTTGAAGTAGCCGGGGCCGACGCAATCGAAGGAGGCGCCGTCGCGCTCATCGGGAGGCCGGCCTTCGATGTGAAATCCGAAGCCCCAATTGTCGCCGCGCATCGGACTGTAGATGGAATAGCTGGCGTCGATCACGCCGGGGATTTGCGAGAGCTGCTGCTCGAGTTGCTGGTAAAGGCCGTAAAGCTGGTCGGGCTTGTATCCGGCCAGGGCGGGACTCACTCGCACAATCAGGCGGTCCTGAGTTTCGAAGCCGAAGTTCTGGTTCTGGATGTTTCGCAGGCTCTCGGTAATCAGGCCGGCGCCGATTAAAAGCGCTCCCGAGAGCGCCACCTGCAACACGACCAGAGATTTGCGAGGCAAAGAAGAGCGATCGCGCGTGGCCCGGCCCGCTCCGCGTAACGCCTCGGCCGGATCGGAATGCGTCGAGACCCAGGCCGGGGCCGCGCCAAAAATCACTCCGGTGGCGAGCGACAGCAGGAAGGAAAAGGCCAGCACGGTGAGCGAAGGGAAGGCGCTGATCGGAATATAATGCGCGCCGCGGAAAGCAATCAGCAGAATGGCGCGCGTCCCGAGAAAAGCGACGAGAAGCCCCGCCGCTCCGCCGATGACGGCGAGTAGAACGCTTTCCGTGATGATCTGGCGGATCAGCCGCGATCGGGGAGCACCCAGCGCCACGCGAATTGCCGTTTCGCCGCGCGCGGCGGCGCCCCGCGCCAGCATCAGATTGGCAATGTTGGCGCAGGCGATCAACAGCACGAGCCCGGCGACAATCATCAGCAGGCGAAGGCCGGCGCGTGCCTGGTTCTGCATGCTGGCGACGCCTTCACCTCCGGGGCCGAGAACGACGTGCTGCTTGCTGATTTGCGAACGCTCGTAGGCGGTCAGGCCGGGTTGCGCGCTGATCCATCGCTGCAGTTCCGTGGTGATTTCAGGCTGAATGGTTGCGGGCCGCGCGCCGGGCTTGATGCGCCCGATCGCGTGGAGCCAATGCAGCGAAGGGTTGTTCAGAATCGAATTCGGGCCCTGCAGAGTGGGTTCGGTCGAGAGCGGCAGCCAGAAATCCGGCGGATCGGAGCGCAATGTGTCTCCGAAAAATCCGGGCGGCGTCACACCCACCACCGTGTACGGAACCATGTTGATGGCGAACGTCGAGCCGATCACCGAGGGGTCGAGGCCGAAGTGCGTCTGCCAGGCGCGGTAGCTCAGGACGGCGACCGGCGGAGCGGACGCTTTGTCGTCGTTAGCAGCAATGACGCGTCCGGCGTAGGCGCTGATGCCGAACATCGAGAAGTAATTGCCGGAGATGAACTCGCCGACATAGGGCTGAGCGGGTCCGGACGCACCGCTTCGGCGAACGCTCAAGCTCGACGTGGCGGCCTGGAAGGCGGCCATTTCGCTGAACTGGGGAGTATGATCGCGGAATTGCTTGTACAGATCATATGAGTAGAGGTCCCAGTTTTCCTGCATTCCCGCCTGGACACAGCAATTGTCTGCCGTCCCGATGCGGTATAACTGTCCGGGATCGGTGACGGGCAAGGTCCTGAGCATGATTGCGTCAACAAGAGTGAATATCGCCGTGTTGGCGCCGATGCCCAGGGCGAGTGTAATAATGCAAACGATCGCGAACGCGGGCGCCTGCCGCAGACGCCGCCAGGCATATCGAAGGTCTCTCGCCAGATTGGACATCGCCAGGTTCTCCATAATCTCAGAATACGTAAACCCGGGCAGTTCTGTTCCTTTTTTGACGGGTGGCGCGGCCAGATGGTTAGCAATGAGGCTTTTGCCTATGCGATGGAAAAGCTCGCGGAGAGAGGTCTGACAGGGGTTTCGCCGGCCCGCTCCGGGTGGAGGCGAATGATTCCTCGCAGGGCCGTCGATTCCAAAGTAAAATAGTAGTTTGAATGGTAATGGTCGGCGGCAAGGTGGGTCGAGAGCCGCCCCTTTGATGCAACGGGATCAGCCCCCGCGGAATCAAAGGCTTTGAAGAATGGATAGCCCAATGAAAAAGTTATCGGGGGTTCTGCTCGCCCTGCTTGGCTTCGCGGTGATGGCCAATGCGGCGGATAGCGGCAAGGTGACGATTCCTGCCGGAACCACCATTGATGTGACTTTGATTACAACAGTCAGTTCTTCAGCCGACAAGACCGGCGACGGCTTCACGGCGGAAACCCAGGATCCGATCTTCGCGCAGGGGCAGGAAATTGTTTCCGCCGGCAGCACGCTGCACGGCCATGTGGCTTTCGTGAAGCCGCCGGGCCGCGTGAGCGGCAAGGGCGAAATGCGGCTGGTGGCGGACAGCATCACGACGAAAGACGGGCGGCAATTTAATTTCTCCGGCACTCTTACGGACAGCGCCGCTTCTCCGGTCAAGGTGAAAGGCGATGAGGGAACGGTTCAAGGTCCGGGAAAAAGCGGTAAAACGGCCGCCAAGAATGCCGGGGTCGGAGCGGCCATCGGCGCCGGTGCAGGGGACATCGGTGGCGGACCCAAAGGTGCTGCCATCGGCGCGGGCGTGGGGGCCATCGCGGGCTTGATTAAGGTACTGGCCAGCCACCACAAAGGCGTGGTCCTTCAATCGGGCACGCCGTTGACTTTTGTCCTCAGCACGCCCGGGATTGAGCACAAGCCTACCAAATCGGACGCAACCGCTGCGCCATTCGTCTGCACGACCTGTAATTAATCGCCGGAAGTCCGCGGCGAAGTTCCAATCTCCTGACCTTTCAGCTTCTCCCAAGCTTAACCACCCAACTCTGCCCATCCTGACGGCCGGCCGATGCTGCCGTATAATCCCCGTTGGAGGATTGCCATGGATTATCGCAAGGAATTTCAGGTTGAGCCGGGGAGCGCCGTCAAACTGCACAAATTTGATCCCGGCTACAAAGGCAAACATCTTTCACACGAAGATGCCAAGCCCGAAATCGAAAGGCATTGTCAGCGCCTTTCCGAGCTTCAGCATCTTCTCTACGCGGAAAAGAAACATGCCCTGCTGATCGTTCTGCAGGCGCTCGACGCTGCCGGCAAGGACGGCACGGTGACCCACGTGATGAGCGCCATGAATCCTCAGGGAACGGTGGTCACAGGCTTCAAGCAGCCGACCGCGGAGGAACTCGAGCATGATTTTCTCTGGCGCGTTCACCGATGGGCGCCCGCCCGCGGCACCGTGGCGATTTTTAATCGCTCACATTACGAAGACGTTCTGGTGGCCAGAGTCCATAAGCTTGCGCCCAAGGAAGTCTGGTCGGCGCGCTATGAGCTGATCAATGATTTTGAGACGCTTCTGCACCGCGAAAATCACACTCACATCATCAAATTCTTTCTGCACATCAGCCGCGAGGAGCAACTCGAACGCTTCAAGCAACGTTTGGACGACCCGGCCCGCAACTGGAAAATCAGCAACAGCGATTACAAGGAACGCGAACTGTGGGACGATTACACGGAAGCCTATGAAGAGGCGCTATCGAAGACCAGCCATTCCCACGCGCCCTGGTACGTGATTCCTTCCAATCACAAGTGGTTTCGCAACCTGGCCGTTTCGCAAATTGTCGCCGCCACCATGGAGGACCTGGGAATGAAAATGCCCAGCCCCCAGGTGGACTTGAATGAAATTCGCAAGCTCTACCACCGCGCGGCGCGGAAGTAGGATGCGGTCATCAGGGACTAGTCCGGTGATGCCCGTGTACGGACTGGGGCGATCAGGGCCACGACTTTCCGCGACAACTGCGAAATGGCTGCGGCGTCGAGGTCCTTAAGCGCAAACCAGCGGCCCGTTTTACTCTTTGTGATTGTGGGAGCTTCGGCCCGATAGACCGTGCCGAAAATGGAGCGGTAGGTGATTGTGTGCCGAAAGGCGGAAAGCCGTTCGAGCAACGGCTTGCCGCCAAGCATTGTAGCGACCGTTATTTCGAGTTTTTTGCGCGCGGCACGGTCGGTCGCGCCGAATGCGGCGGGGAAGTTCCAGAGGTCGGAGAGCAGGTTGCCGTCGAGGCCTCGAACCATCAGGATTTTGGACTGGCGCTGGATAGCCGCCACCGCGAGCGAATGGCGCTCCGAGGGTCGCCGCCGCCGCGGCGCGGGGAATCGCTCGGGATCGCCCGTCCGGCGCGCGAGGCACGAATTCCGCAGCGGACACTGATCGCAGCGCGGCGCGCGAGGCAGGCAGATCGTCTGGCCGATTTCCATCAGAGCCTGATTGAATTGCCCGGGCCGGCGGCGGGAAAGAAGCCGGTCGAGTTCGCGCTCAATGGAATTCCGAAAGCTTCTGCTTGCCGCATTACCCCGCAAGGCGAAGAGCCGGGCCACAACGCGCTCGACGTTTCCATCAATCAAGATGAATGGCCGGCTGAAAGCGATGCTGAGAATCGCACGCGCCGTGTAATCGCCGACTCCCGGAAGAGTTCGAAGCTGTCTGTAATCGCGGGGGATCCGGCCGCCGAAATCGCGCGCCACGGCTTGGGCCGCCTGATGCAGACGGCGCGCCCGGCCGTAGTAGCCCAGACCAGACCAATGTTCGAGCACGCGCTCAAGCGGCGCGGCGGCGAGCGCCTGAACCGTGGGAAAGGCTCGCGTGAATCGCTGGTAATACGGAATGACGGTCTGAATCTGCGTCTGCTGCAGCATGACTTCCGAAATCCAGACGCGATAGGGCGAGCGCGACCTTCGCCACGGGAGCGGCCGCGCGGCGGCGACGAACCAATCGAGCAGCCGGCGGCGAATTCGAGCGGGGTCGGTCACTTGCTGCGCCTCTCACCTGCGGGTGCTGCGGGAAGGGTGATGCTGCCGGGAGAATCGTCTTCGCAGTTCCGGATTGCCCGGCGCAAAGTAGCCGCCGCGAGCCTGGAGGAACAGCGCGGAATGCTTCACAAGATTTACGTGAATGAGGTGATAACTGCCGTCGTGCCTGAGGTAGGCGGGATAAAACGTCAAAACGTAATAGGAACTCGGGAGCGGGACGGCCATGGGAAAAGCGGACTCCGCGCCGTAGGTGTTCGGGACAAAGGTTCCGCCGGTGGTTCCCGGAAAAGCCATAAGGACGTCGGCGGCCATCGAAGCGCCGTCAACCTGGATTCCGTACTTGGCTTTGGCGAGCGCCATCCGGTGCCGCGCGCTGCTTGAAAGGCCCGCCGGATTGAACGTCGGCTCGGAGATCTGGCTGCTCATATCGATCGAGTTGATGATGATGTTCAATTTCAGGGCGCGTTCGGAAATCTCGTCGATCCGGTGGCCGAATTTGGCGGAGATAAATCCCGGGGAAATAAACTCGATGCTGCGCGGGTCGGGAAGCCTGGAGAAGCGCGTAACCAGCTGGTCAAGCCCTTCGATCACTTGGGAGGCGCGCGGTTCATCGGCCGCGAGAGTGCGATGCGCCTGCGTATCGACAAGCTGCCGGGCGCGACGAAGAGTCGTCAATGGAACCCGGCCGCCAACGCGTTCGGAACCGTCACAGCTTTGAGCTTCCTCGAGCGCGACTTCGTGGACGATGGGGTCGCGGGTATAAAGGAGGAGATAGGCTTCATAGTCGCTGAGCTTCGGACAACCCGGGTCGCTTGCCGGGTGAGGGCGAATGGCCAGAAGAGTTTGGTGAAGCTTGGCGAGGTCGTGCGTAAAGTCCAGCGTGTTTTGGCCGGAGGCCGTGAAAATGCCCACGCGGTCCCACGGGCCCAGATGCTTCGAAAAGTACCCGAAGGCTCCGTCGGTGGCGCGGACAACGCCGGCAAAATCGAGATGCAAATCGTCAAAGTAAAGCGCGATGTAGCGCGGCGTGGTCAAAGTGGCCCGGCTGGAGGGCGGAGGAATTACAAGATTTTCCGCAAAGTTGGTGATTCTCTGGGGACGGCCGTCGTCAAATAGCCGGAAGTTCTGCCGTCGCAGGCCGGCGATGACCTTTCCATCCCGGCCCTTCACCACCACGCAGACACGAACCGGCACCTTTTCCGACCGGGTCTTTGATGGTGGATGGGCTTTCCGCGGGCTCAAGCTTTTGTGCTTCGCGCCCGCGGCGGACAGGGTTGCAATCAAACAGAGAGGCAGGATTGCCGCCAGCCCTCGCGGAATATGAGCGCCTGAAACTCTGCCCAGGAATGAAGTGTTCCTACGTGGAGTGAAAGTCAATGATGTTGGGTCCGCGGACAGAAAATTTCGATCCCGCAACGACAACACTCATTGTGTGGTCGAGTCGCGGAATTGTCAACGGCAGCCCGGCGCTGGCGTCTTGATTTGGCGGGCGTAATCTGTAATTCTAACCGTCGGTTTTCAACTTCAAGCGTCGGCGCGCGGATTGCCTTCGCCGGAATCCGGTGAAGCATGAACGCCGGCGCACCTGGCGGACCAGTGGCTTACAAGGATTTACGTTCCTTTATCAAACGGCTTGAGTCGGAACGCGAGCTGAAGCGTATTCCGGCCGAGGCCGATGTGGACCTCGAAATCACCGAAATCACCGACCGGGTTTCAAAAGCCGGCGGACCGGCGCTGCTGTTCGAGCGCCCGTGCAGTTCCAGGGACGGCGCAAAGTATTCGATGCCGCTGCTGATTAACGCTCTGGGCTCAAAGCGCCGCATGGAGATTGCGCTGGAAGTCGATTCCATCGATGATGTGGCGGGGCGAATTGAAGCTCTGCTCGAAATGAAGCCGCCCGAGGGCCTGCTCGATAAAGTCCGCCTGTTGCCGAAAGTGGCGGAACTGGGCTCGTTCTTCCCGCGCACGGTCAAGGACGGTCCGGTTAAGGAAGTAATCGAGCGCAAAGATTTTTCCCTGGCATCCTTACCAGTTATGAAGTGCTGGCCGCAGGACGGCGGCCGATTCATCACCTTTCCGATGGTTATCACGCGCAGCCCGCGCGACGGTAGGCGGAACGTCGGCTGCTACCGGATGCAGGTCTTCGATTCGCGGACGACGGCGATGCATTGGCAGGTCCACAAAGGCGGCGCGGAACATTTCCGCTGGCTCGAACGGCAGGGAAAAGGCAGGCGGATGGAAGTGGCCGTAGCCATCGGCGCCGACCCGCCGACGATGCTGAGCGGAATCCTGCCGCTGCCCGAAGGCTTGGACGAATTCCTGTTCGCTGGATTCCTGCGGCGTGAACCGGTTGAGCTGGTCAAATGCGAGACGGTGGATCTGGAAGTTCCGGCGAACGCGGAAATTGTTCTGGAAGGCTACGTTGATCTTGACGACATTCGCGTGGAAGGGCCCTTCGGCGATCACACCGGCTACTACTCGCTCGAGGACAAGTTCCCGGCGTTCCACTTGACTTGCATCACGCGCCGCAAACAGCCTGTTTACGTCTCGACAATCGTCGGCTCACCGCCCATGGAAGATTATTGGATGGGCTATGCCGTGGAAAGACTTTTTCTGCCGCTCATGCGCAAGCAAATGCCGGAAGTGGTTGATATGCACATGCCGGCGGAAGGTGTCTTTCACAATCTGCTGATCGTTTCGATCCGCAAAAGCTATCCCGGCCATGCGCGCAAAGTGATGAATGCCATCTGGGGATTGCCCGGCGCCATGTTCAGCAAATGCATCGCCGTGGTCGATCATGATGTGGACGTTCACAATCTACGTGAAGTCAGTTGGAAAGCTTTCAACCACATTGATCCTGAGCGCGACATCCAGTTTGTTCTGGGGCCGGTCGATCAGTTGGAACACGCTTCGCGGCTGCCGAATTTCGGATCCAAGATGGGCGTGGATGCCACCACCAAATGGGCGAGCGAAGGTTTCACTCGGCCGTGGCCGGACGAAATCAAAATGGATGAGGCGACCAGGAAGAAGATTGATGCGCTTTGGCCCAGCCTGGGCTTGCCGGGTTCAAAGACAGGGAAGGGTTAATTCGAAACGGGACGGGAGCGACACTCTGCCGGGTTCGCCGATGATCAAGGCTGACGGGGCTTGAAAATATATTCTTCTCGGGCCTGATAGACCAGTTGATAGTTCTTCAGCACCTGCTCGGCAAAACCCGGCCCGAAATGCTCCCGGTCATACCAGTTTTTCCCAAAGTCGGTCCCGGGATTGACCAGCAGAATAACGGTTCCGAATTGCTTCCGGTCGAGCATCGCCCACAGCCTGTCCTCAAAATGAGGGACTTTGCTGCGAAGGACCCGGAACATAAACGGGTCCAGGACAAAAGGCGAACGGCCGGCCAGAATCGGGACCAGCGGATTTTCTGAGAGAACGGGTCGGGGATCGCTCTCGATAATATGAACCGCGATCGCGAATTCCTGGCGGCGATTCAGCTGATCCTCGCCGCGGGTGTAACTGTTCCAGGCGGGGAAATAAGCGAACAAGGCGGCTGTGGCCAGGGCTGCGAGCCCGAAACGGAAGGCGTTGCCGCCGGCTCTGTGCGCCCAGGTGATGAAGAGAACGATTGCGGCAGCCTGAAGATCCACAAGGTGATTGATGTCCGTGCCGGGTGAGCCGAAAATAACCAGGACTGTGATGAGTGCCAGGACGAAGAATAGCGGCGGAAGATCGCGCCAGAACCGCCCGGGCCACGCCAGAAGCGCGGCCAGTCCGAGCACCAGAATCGCAAACCCGCCGATATCCACCGTTGTCGTCAGGATGCCGAATCGGATGGGCGCATGGAGAATGTTGGAAAAGCCTGCGCCGCCCGAAGCGGAGGCGCTCAACACTTGCCAGGCTCGGCCGTGGCTTGCTATCAGTATGGCGGAAGCGACCGCGGCGATGCCGGCGGCGCTGAGCAGCGCCAGTCGCCAGGCCAATCGCCGGTTGCCGCTCGCGAGAAGGAACAGAAAGGCCGCCGCAAGAGCGTAAAGGGATGTGACCTTGGCCGAAAAGGCGAGAGTAAAGAATATGGCTGCCAGCAGGATGCGCCGCGCGTTGACAGAGGATCCCGCGCAAAAGGCCAATCCCCACACGGCCAGCGCCGCGGGCAGAATGTCGCTGCGAATGGCGACAATTCCATATTGGATTGAAGCGGAACAGAGCAGCATCAGCGCGCCGCAGATGGCCAGCCAGACAGGCGTTCCAAGAGTCCGGAGCAATACGAAGACGCCGGCAAGCAGAAGGATGAAGCTGCCGAGGGCTATCAGATATCCGCTCAGAATCGGACCGCCGCCCAGCTTCATCATGACGGCCTGCAGCACGAAGTGGAGCGGGAAGTAGCGGCTTCCGCCGTAGCCGAGCGGCCCGAGCAGCGGCCGGTAGAAAACGCCGTGCGCCAGGTCCGAAGCCATGGCGACCATCACGCCGGGCGCGTGATCGAGATAGGCGTCGTTCGACCAGCTCAGGGAAATGTGCGCCAGCGTGAGGAGGGAAATCAGAAAGAGAGCGGCGATCAGGTAAAGGCGAAGGGCCGATTGCCAGCGATCGTTTTCCAAACCTTTACTCCCGGGTCGTTTAGTTTGCCAAACCGGGGCGACCCGTGCAAGACTTTTGAATTCGTCTTTATTCGGGTAGGCTGGTGGCCGCCACCTAAAGATTGGCGGAGCGGGCGCCAGCGGAGGGACAGTGGGGAATTACGATTTCGATATGCTGGTCATCGGTTCGGGGCCGGCCGGACACCATGCGGCGATTCAGGCTGCCAAGCTCGACAAGCGCGTGGCTGTGGTGGAGCGCAAGGCGGTGGTGGGCGGCATCTGCATCAACCTGGGAACCATTCCCAGCAAGACGCTGCGGGAAGCCGTGCTGTATCTTTCCGGCTATCGCGAGCGTGAGGTTTACGGCGACTCGTACACCGTCAAGCAGAACATCACGAAAGAGGATCTGCTTTTCCGCACCGAACACGTCATCCGGCATGAAATTGACGTGGCGCGCCATCAGTTGCAGCGAAATCGCGTGGAGTTGTTCAACGCCAGCGCCTCCTTTGTCGATCCCCACACGGTCCGCCTGGATTTCGTGGGCGAGCACGGCTATCGCGACGTGACGGCGGAATTCATTGTGGTGGCGGTGGGCACCAGCGCGACGCGCGATCCACATATTCCTTTTGACGGCCAGCGAGTTTTCACCAGCGACGACGTCCTCGGCCTGGACCGGCTTCCTCGAACCCTGACCGTGGTTGGCGCGGGCGTGATCGGTTGCGAGTACGCGAGCATTTTCGCCGCGCTGGGAATCCGAGTTACCCTGATCGACCGCCAGCGCCGGCTGCTTCCGTTTGTGGATGCTGAAATCACGGACACTCTGGCCTATCATCTGCGCGAGAATCGCGTCACGTTGTGGCTGGGCGAGCATGTCAGCAGCATCGAGCACGTTGAAAATCACCACGGGCCGGGGGTCAAGATCGGGCTGGCCAGTGGAAAACAGATTGTGACCGAGAAGGCCCTTTACAGCATCGGCCGCACGGGTGCGACCGACCAACTCAACCTCAGCGCGGCGGGACTTGCCGTGGATGACCGGGGCCGCCTGAAAGTCAACGCGAATTACCAGACTGATGCTCCGCACATTTACGCTATCGGCGACGTCATCGGATTTCCCAGCCTCGCCTCAATTTCCATGGAGCAAGGCCGGCTCGCCGGATGCCACGCTTTTGGCGTGGAAGCCAAGAGCGCCCGCGAGCTGTTCCCGTACGGCATTTACACGATCCCGGAGATTTCGATGGTGGGCAGGAATGAAGAGGTGCTGACCGAGCAAGGCGTCCCGTACCAGGTCGGCAAAGCTCAGTATCGGGAGATTGCCCGCGGCCAGATCATCGGCGACCTCACGGGTCTCCTCAAGCTGATCTTCCACCTGGAAACCCGCGAATTGCTGGGGGTTCACATTATCGGCGAAGGCGCCAGTGAACTGGTTCACATCGGCCAGGCAGTCCTGGCTTTTGGCGGAAAGATCGATTATTTCATCAGCACGGTTTTTAATTATCCGACATTGGCGGAGTGCTACAAAAACGCCGCCTTCGACGGAATCAATCGAATGCCTTCCTGAGATTGACCTGCCTTGTTGTGCACCGCCGCGTCCCCTGCTGTCCGCCAAAAATGAAAGAGGCGGCCCCCGAAGACCGCCTCTCAAGAAACACAGGATTGAATATCACGCGTCTATGAGCTCGATTTCGTTGCCGCTGCAGAGCTCATGGGTTTTGGGGTAGAAGCGCTGGCGCCGGAAGGCATGACGAACTCCTCGTTCCACCCTCCCAGGCGAATCGCAGTAATGACGTGGTCGTTCTTGGCGACCTTGTTGTAATCAACCTCAGTGGCCCGGTTCTTGCGGTTCTCTGGTTTGATGGTGACCGGGACTTGTGCGACCTGGCGATTGTTCTTGAAAAATGCGAGGTCTGTCGAATTGGATGCTTGAATTAAATGGACCTGGTAGGTTCCCGGTGCCAGTTGAGCCTTGGTCCCAACGTGCGACCTGTAGATGACATTAACCTTATGCGACTTAGCGAATGAAAGCCCCGCAGCGATGATGGTTGCGACGCCGATTGAAAGAATGAATCGCATTCCCTTCCTGATATTCCTCAAATTTTCCTCCCAAAATCGATTTTGGTTTACATAAGTTTAGAGGGCTTGCGGGGAGCAGTAGGTTGTCTGTTGGAGCGGGCGGGAGAAAGATTGTGTCCCCAACGATGACTCGCCGGTCTCGCAAGGCAGGGAAGTGCTTTGCCTTCAACGGATTTGATTTTGGAAGTTCGTCGCGACAGCCCATTGGCTGACATTGCCGGAAATCAGGAAGGAATTGCCCACGCGCGCAACCGATGGACCGCGGAGTGGCCAGGCTTTTGCCACGAAGTCGACTCCTCGACCCGCAACCGCCCCGCGGCCGGCCCCAGAGCCGATGATCATGGGAGCAGTGAACCAGTGAACGCGATCAACCAGGTTGGCGTCGAAAAGGCTGCCCAGAACTTCGGCGCCCCCTTCGGCCATCACGCTGATGATTCCAGTTGCCGCAAGCCGCCGCATCAGCACGACGAGGGGCGCCCGCCTGCCTCTGAATCGCCAGACTTGCGCGCCTTTTGCTTCCAGGCGGCGTTGTCTTGCATGGCTCGCGGAATTCGTCGTGGCGATGATGCATCGGCCCGACCGCACTACTTTGCTTTCGAGTGGCGTGCGCAGTTGTGAATCCAGGATCACGCGCCACGGCTCGGGTGCGCCACGCAATCGCGGACCAAGGTGCGGGTTATCGGACAGCACGGTTCCGATACCGGCCAGCACCGCCTGGTGCTGTGCGCGAAATTTGCGGCCGGCGCGCCGCGCCTCCGCATTTGTGATCCACTTTGAGTCGCCGGTCCGGGTTGCAATCTTTCCGTCCAGGCTTGTGGCCGCCTTGACGGTCACAAATGGCAGACCGGTTCGCTGGAACTTTAAATAAGCTTCGTTCAGAGCCTCGCACTCGCGGGCGCAGACGCCGGAAGTCACTTTGACGCCCTGAGCCCTCAGAATCCGCGCGCCGCGCCCGGCAACTTGCGGATTGGGATCGCGCAATCCGTAAACCACGCGTCGGATGCCAGCGGCGAGAATGGCCGTGGTGCAGGGCGGCGTGCGGCCCGTGTGCGCACAAGGTTCGAGCGTCACGTAGAGTGTGGCGCCGCGAGCCCGCGGGCCCGCCTCGCGTAAAGCGTTGACCTCCGCATGCGGCTCGCCGGCGGCTCGATGCGCGCCGCGTCCGACGACGCGCCCATTCTTGACCACCACGCATCCCACCCATGGATTCGGATAAGGTGGATAGACGTAGCGCCGCGCCAGGCGGAGAGCGTGTTCCATGAATCCGTTGTCGGAAAGGCGGGGAGAAATCAAATTCATTGCACCTTGCTCAAAAGGTGGCCGAGTTTGTCTTTCTTAACCTTCAGGTAGGAATGGTTTGTCGGCGCGGGCGTGACCTCAAGCGGAATGCGCCGCAGAATCTCGAGCCCGTGTCGGCGAATGCCGGAAACTTTTTTCGGATTATTGGTCAGCAGATGAATCTTGCGGACGCCAAGGTCGGCGAGCATCTGCGCGCCCACGGAATAATCACGCATGTCGGCGGGCAGGCCCAGTTCCAGGTTGGCTTCGACCGTATCGAGACCCTTGTCCTGCAGCGCGTAGGCTCGAATCTTGTTCGCCAGCCCGATTCCGCGCCCTTCCTGGTTGAGGTAGAGAATCACGCCTTCGCCCCGCTGCTGGATTTTCTTCATGGCCGCGGCAAGCTGCTGGTGGCAATCGCAGCGGACGGAATACAGCGTGTCGCCGGTAAGGCATTGGGAATGAACTCGGACCAGCACCGGGCGCTTTTCGGAAATTTGTCCCATCACCAGAGCCAGATGCTCGCGATTCTGGGAAGGGCAATCGTATACGTAGGCCGTGAAGGTTCCGTATTCGGTGGGGAGATTGGCCTTGCCGACGCGGCGGACCAGCTTTTCATGATAGCGGCGGTATTCGATCAATTGCTCGATGGTGATTACCTTGAGCCGGTGCGTTCGCGCCAGGCGCTCGACGGTTTTGGCGCCGGCGGAATTTCCCTTTTCATCCAGAATTTCGCACATGACGGAGACCGGGCTGAGGCCGGCGAGGCGCGCCAGGTCAACTCCCGCTTCCGTGTGGCCGGGCCGCGCCAGCACTCCGCCGCTCCTGGCGCGAACCGGAAAGACGTGCCCGGGACGGACAAAATTCTGAGGCCGTGATTTCGCATCAGCCAGCAGGCGAATCGTGCGGGCGCGGTCGGCGGCGGAGATGCCCGTGGACACGCCGTGGCGAGCGTCCACGGAAATCGTGAAGTCGCAGCCGAAGGCGGTGTGATTGTCTTCTTCCGGAACCATGCCGCCCAATCCCAGGCGCGCCGCCCGCTCGCGGGGCATGCCGGCGCAGATCAAGCCGCCGCCCTTCTTGATCATGAAGTTCACGCCGGCGGCGGTGACCTTTTCCGCAGCAACCACCAGGTCCGCTTCGTTTTCGCGCTCCATGCTGTCGCGGACGATCACCATCCATCCCTGCCGGATCTCTCGAATTGCCTCTTCAACCGGTTCTGACTGCTTCATAGAATTCTTCACTTCCTGATTCGATTTAGCGTGGACAAGAGGGCCAGCGCGGACTGCGCCGCTTCAATGCCTTTGTTCAGCCGGTTGTTTCCGGCGCGTCGCACGGCATCGCGGCGGTTGTAGGTGGCCAGCACCTCGAAGATGATCGGCACATCATGCTTCAGCATGACTTCCATCACGCCCCGGGCGCATTCATTCGCGACCAGATCGAAGTGGTAAGTCTCGCCGCGGATGACCACGCCCAGCGCGATCATGGCGTCATATCGGCGCGTGCCGGCCAAACGCTGAGCGGCGATGGGAATTTCAAAGCATCCAGGCACGACGTAACAATGAATGTTGCGATCGCGCACTCCGGCCGAGCGCAAAGTTTCCAGGCACTTCGCTTCCAGGCTGAGTCCGATTTCGCGATTGTAATCGGCCCGAATGATGGCAATGCGCGCCCGCGCCGCAAGCAGAGGCGCGAGCGGCCCTTTAGCTCCGGATGAATTTTGAGCTTTAATTCTCATGCTGCCAGAAGCTTCTCCACGTATTTGGCGAGCAGATCGATTTCGATGTTTACGCGGCTGCCCGCCCGCTTGCCGCCGAGCGTTGTCCGGGCCAGCGTATAAGCGAGCAGGGAAACCGAGAAACGGCCGGGCCGCGGGCTCACGACGGTCAGGCTGATGCCGTCCACGGCGATTGAGCCTTTTTCGATGATGTAGCGCGAAAATCGGCGCGGCAGTTCGAATTCGTAAATGCGCGCTTCGCCTTCCTTGCTGATCTTGCGAATGCGCGCCGTCGTGTCCACGTGCCCTTGCACCAGATGGCCGCCGATCAGGCTGGAGAGCCGCAGGCTGCGCTCCAGATTCACCCGGCTGCCGGCGCGGAGCGCACCCAGGGTAGATTTGCGCAGTGTTTCCGGCATGTAAGTCACGCAAAACGTCTGGCGGGTCGATTTCTGAACGGTCGAGCAGACTCCTTCCACGCTGACGCTTTCGCCCTCGCGAAATTTCCAGCCGCGGGGCAATCGAATGGTTACGATGTGCTGCCCGCGCGCCTTCTGCACGCTAACGACAGAACTTGTGGCTTCAATGATTCCACTGAACATTCGACCGCCGAGCCTCACGAATGCTGATTGCTGGAATGACTCGGGGCAATTGGGAGGGAAAAGAGAAAAACGGGCACGCATGCCTGCTCGGTCCTCGGGCCAAACTCCACCCGAACCTCACCGCCGGCACACAAACGGAGCCTCGACCTTCTCCCATTCGGACTTTACCGCCGGCCCCGGAATCGCACCGGATCGTGGGACGTTGCCGTCCCTCGCGGGCTTTACCGCCGATCGGGAATTAGGAGAATTGCTTCTCCTTCACCCTGCCCCGAAGGTCATTCTTGATTACAATTTATGTATAACATGGAGCCGCCGCGGGCATCAAGTGACGGCTCCTTGCAAACCGGCTATTGCGAGGGCGTGCTGTAGCCGACGAAAGCGAAGTGCGTGCTGTCGGGCGACCAGGAATCGACGTTGATCGTGCCCTGTCCGCCGACCAGCGTGGCGAGTGTTTTTATCTTTTTGTCGGCCATGGACATCAGCCGAAGTTCAACGTCTTTGCCCGGCGGATGGCCGGTCACGTCTTTGGCATACGAGAGAAAAACCATCCATTTGCCGTCAGGCGAAATGTGCGGGAACCAGTCGTTGGTCTCGTCCGTAATCACGTGCTCCTGATCGCTGCCGTCGGGATGCATGCGCCAGATCTGCTCAAGGCCGCTGCGGTCGGAGTTGAAGTAGATGTATTTTCCATCGGGCGAATATTCCGGCCCGTCGTTGTGGCCTTCGTTCCTGGTCAACTGAACTTCTTTGCCGCCGGCGGCAGGAATCGTGTAAACGTCGAACTTTCCGTTGCGCTCGCCACAGAAGGTGATCGTTTTGCCGTCCGGCGACCATCCGTGAAAGTACGAAGGTGAAAGCTCGGTCACGCGGCGCGGCGTGCCGCCGGCGAGTGGAAGAACGTAAATGATGGATTCGTGGCCGCCCTGGGAATTGTCGCTGATGGCGAGCGTGCGGCCGTCGCGCGTGATCCCGTGATCGTTGTTGCACCGCGTGGCAAATCCCGTGTCCACGGTTTCAGGTTCGCCGCCTTGGGGCGAACCTTTTTCGATGTGCCCGCCGCTGTTGAACAGCAGCCATTTGCCGTCCGGAGTCCAGTTGGGCGCTTCAATGCGGCCCGCCGTGGTGTACACCTGCCGGCGGTCGCCGGACCCAATGTCCACGGTTTGGAGCGTGCTGTAGAGCAGTTCATGCTGCGGCATCATTCCGGACGCAGTTTCAAGCTCGACGTGTGAAAACTTTGCCGTCTCCACGCGGTCCTTGTCATGCGAGCAGACGCCCAGTCCGACGTAAAAGGGGGATTTCAATCGAATCAAAGGCGAGCCGGCAATGAAACGAAGATTGTTGCCCTGGCCGAGATACATGTAAAAGTAATCGCCGCGTTTCACGATGCGCAGTCGCCGGGGCGCGTTGATGTTCGCCTCAATCTCGTACGTCGTCCCGCCTGTTTCGGTGCGGAATTGGAGCGACGTCAAGCCGATCCCGTGCCGGGCCACGTCGGCATAAACGGAATCGGCGGCCAGGCTCTGGCGAATCATCAGGACGGCTTTGCGGTGCGGATTGCCGCCGGTTCCCACAAAGGAAATATCAGAAGTGAGCGAGAGGTCGCCGGACATTTTCTTCCAGACGAACTGGAAGTCGTCGGTGGTGAACCACATGTTGTCGCCGCTTCCGGAAATGGTGTAAACGCCGTCGCGGTATTTTACGGAGCCGGGATGCAGAACCGTGCCCACGTCGGCATGATGCTGGAACAGTCCGATGCCGGACGGCGGAGCGGCTGCCTGCGATGCCGCGAGAAAACCAATCAAGCCCACGCATGTTGCCAGCCCGGCCAGCGGCCAGAGAATTCTCTTTTTGATCATGGCACTTCGCCTCGATGTTTGATAACAGCAGAGACATTATAAGTCGAAGCGCGGCTTACTCAACTGAATTTGGAGGGAAGGCGCGGACGTGTCGCCGGCCCGAGAGCGATGCACAAGCCGCAGGTTGATTCAGTCCGGCCGCCCGGGGTCGTGTTCAATTTATTGCTATCTGTCTGGAATCGGGTGTATAAGTTCTTCTTCCCGACCGGGCGATTGCAGCTGACTGAACGCCTGAGCAGGTTCAAGTCGCGAATCGAGGGCTGGAAACAAATCCGGAATACTCAGAGGAGCGGGGGATGAACATGGGTGTGAATTGGAGAAGGGCAATTTGTTTTGCGGTGCCGGTTCTGATGCTGGCTTGCATTTCGGTGCCCGCACAATTTGGATTTCAGCAGAAGCCCAAGGTTACGGGTCCATGGATGAACAGGAACCTTTCGCCCGACCAGAGAGCCGATCTGGTGATCAAGCAGATGACTCTGGACGAAAAGATTCAGTTGCTGCACGGCATGGGCTGGCAGGCACTGTTCGGGCAGCCGCAATCCGGCCCGGCGGTGCGCTCGCTGGGCGGCGCGGGTTTCATTCCTGGCATTCCGCGACTGGGGATTCCGGACCTGCAAATGTCGGACGCGGCGGTGGGCGTGGCGCGCGGCGCGGAGCGCAGCCGCTACTCGACGGCGCTGCCTTCGGCCGAAGCTGAAACCGCAAGCTGGGATCCGAAGGTCGCTGCGGCTTTCGGCGCGCTGATTGGAACCGAGTTGCGGGACCAGGGCTTCAATATGACTTTGGGCGGCGGCGTGGATCTGGTGCGCGAGCCGCGCGGCGGTCGCACGTTTGAATATCAGGGCGAGGACCCGATTCTCGCCGGCACTATGGACGGGGAAATGATGCGTGCCGAGCAGGCGCAGCACGTCATCGGCGACATCAAACATTACGCGCTGAACGACCAGGAGGACGGACGCAATTTCGCCAACGTCATCATGGACAAGCGAGTCATGCGCGAAACGGATTTGCTTGCTTTCCAACTCGCCGTTCAGAAATCCGGCACGGGCGCGGTGATGTGCTCTTACAATCTGATTAATGGCACGTACGCCTGCGAAAACGATTACACGCTGAACGACGTTCTCGATCACGATTTCGGCTTCAAAGGCTTTGTGGTTTCCGACTGGGGCGGAACGCACAGCACGGTGAAAGCCGCCATGGCCGGTCTCGACATTGAGATGCCGGGCAACAATTACTTTGGCGACGCGCTGAAGAAGGCCGTCCAGAGCGGGCAGGTTCCCATGTCGCGCATTGATGAAATGCTGCACCGCATCCTGCGCACCGAATTTGCCACTGGCATTATTGACGATCCGCCGCAAACGAAAGTAGTGGATCCGATGCACGGCTTCAAAGTGGCGCAATACGTTGAGGAGCAGGGCGCGGTGCTGCTGAAAAACGCAGACGGGCAGCTTCCGCTCGACGCCTCGACCATCCATTCCATCGCCGTCATCGGCGGCCACGCGGATGCCGGCGTGCTCTCGGGCGGCGGCTCGGGGCAGGTCGATCCCGCGGGCGGCAATCCGGTCGAAACTCATAACGGCCCGGTCAACAGCATCGCCTCGTTTTTGGGCCGGTGGATTTATCACCGCTCGGTTCCGCTTGATGCCATTCGGAAAGCGGCGCCCAATGCCAAGGTCGAATACGATCCCGGCACGGATCCTGCCTCAGCCGCGGCGCTTGCGAAATCGTCGGACGTCGCGATCATTTTCGCCATCCAGCACGAATCGGAAGGCAGCGACCTGCCGAATCTTTCGCTGCCCCTCAATCAGGATGCCTTGATCGAAGCCGTCGCCGCCGCCAATCCTCACACCATCGTCGTCGTGGAATCGGGCGGAGCGGTCACGATGCCGTGGCTCGGCAAAGTGAGCGGCGTGCTGGAATCGTGGTACCCGGGCATTCGCGGCGCACAGGCCATCGCCGCGATTCTGTTCGGCAAAGTGAATCCTTCCGGGAAATTGCCCATCACTTTCCCGATGAATGAAGCCGAGCTGCCAAACCCCGTGGAGGCCAAGCAGCCGCCCGGGCCGGCCAAGGCCACTCCCGGCCAGCCTTTCTTCCGGCAGAACCAGACCATTTTCGACGTGCATTACCCTGAGGGCCTGAATGTCGGCTACAAATGGTACGACGCGGAAAACAAACCGGTGCTGTTTCCTTTCGGCTTCGGATTGTCGTATACGACATTCGCTTATTCGGACCTGAAGGTGACGCACGGCGACGACTTAAGCGTCAGCGTGACGGTCCGGAACACGGGCGATCGGGCGGGCAGGGAAATCGCGGAAATCTATGCCTCGTTGCCCGCGAGCGCCGGCGAGCCTCCGAAACGGCTGGTGGGTTGGAGCAAAGTCGAGCTCGCGCCGGGAGAATCGAAGACGGTTGAGGTGAGCGTGCCGGCGCTTTATCTATCCATCTTCAACGTCGCGAAGAACAACTGGCAGCTCGTTTCCGGAGAATACAAGATCTGGGCGGGCGGCTCGGAACGCGATTTGCCGCTGAGCCACAACATCCGTTTGGCGGGAGATTGAACCGCCGGTTCAGGCGGCACGTGGAAATACGATTCAGGACTTCGGCTCCGGGTTGGGGTCGGGGTCCAGATATTTGATGAGAACCACTTCGTTGTGGGCTTCGTTGTAGATGAGCTCATCCACCATGGTGCGCGCCAGGACCATGCCGAACCCGCCCGGCCGCATCCCTTTTTCAACCCTGGCTTTGACGTGACGGGCGGGATCTTCCGGCGGATTGTTTACCGCGGCGTGAGTGAGATCCTCGGGACGGAATCCCGTGCCCGGATCGGAAATGCGGTAGAGCAGCATGCGCCGGCCTCGAATGCAGGAGATGCGCACTTTGCGCCGCGGATCGAGCTGCCCTCCCCATTCGATAGCGTTGATCACCATTTCACGAAAAGCCTGACCCAGCGATTGACGGACGTCTTCAGGCAGGTCGCCCTTCAAATTCTCGATCAAGTCGTTGATGCGCTCAGCACACGCCAGATCGCACGGGACCAGGAGTTCGACCCAGTCGTTGCGAGCCGAAAGCACTTCGATCGGAGGCACGGCTGCGGGTGCCGCGAGCACCTGGCGAACCAGGTAAACCAGTTGCTCCTTCGTGAAGGGCTTGGTGATGTAGTGGCAGGCCTTTTCTCGAATCGCCTTGAGTTGAGTTTCAGGGGAATCGTAACCTGTCATGACAATGGCGCGCGGCGGCGATGGCTCGGCCCGGAGCTTGGAAAGCATTTCGATGCCACTCATCCCCGGCATCCAGACATCAGCCAGGATCAGGTCAAAGCGTTCCCGGCGGGCCATTTCAATCGCCTGCGCGCCGCCTTCGGCGCCCGCGGCTTCAAGGCCCGCAGCCTCCAGCATTTGAGTTACAGTGGAACGAAGCTGACTGTCGTCGTCAACGACAAGGATTCTGGCTTTGGGATGAGAGCGCGCGCGGCGCGGGCGTCTTTTGGAGTCGGGCATACGGTCGAGACAACGTCCGGGAATTCACTGATGAGCTCAGAGTTAAATTATAACTTACGCCGGACCGCGGTGGAATGCAACGTCTTGCTTCTCGCCCCAGGGACAAAATGCCGCCAGCGCCCGGCTTCCGGCCGATGGGATCTCGACATTTCAGCTCGTTTTCCGCTACGCAGCGGCGTGTAGCGTGACGCCAAGCAGGATCCAGGGCGGAAACTCTCCCTTCAATCGGAAGAACGCTTTTGCCCCAGTCCCGGCATCCCCGGGTTTCGTGGCTGCGAACTCACACCTCAAGGTTCAGGGTTGCTCGGGCTGAACCAGACGCAATGCAAGAATGTTTGTCGTATTCGTTGACGTATTGAAGAGGACGAGTCCGGCCACGTGCAGGTTCAGTCCTGTCGCGACGCCCGCTGAATCGTCATGGACGTCCGTGTTGAATTCTCCTCCCAGCAGAGTCTCAACCGTGACGGGGCTCGGAAGCAGCACACCGGCAAGCCCCCGGGCGTTGAAAGTGAACGCTCCGGCGCCCAAAATCGAGGCCACGCTGCCTGAAAATCCCTGCTTGGCCAGCATGACGCTGGCGGGAGTCAGGGTGCTGCCGCTCAGTGTCCCGCCGATCGTTAATGCCTGGCCGGGAACGATGGAGCAGGAGTTGAAGGGAAGGGTGCTGAAACCGGAGAGGAGGTCAGCCTGCTCATGGACGAAGAAATACTTCTCGGAGCCGGCTAGGGGGACGTTTGTAATCTGATCCTGGGAAATTGAGGACGTGGCGTCGGCCGGGAGCACGTCGCGCACCAGCAGACTGACGGTCGAGGGGCAGGTTGTCGCGTTGGCCGTCGCCGGCGGATTTTCGTAAGTGACAAGGCCGGAAACCATGAATTTGTCGGGGAAGACGTCAACTTCGCGTGCGTGAACCTGGAGCGTAGAGGGATCGACCTGAGCATCTTCAATCTCGACCAGATCGTTGGTCGAGAGCGATGAGAAGCTTTGGCCCGATGGCTCAAATTTCGTGTTGCTGTCGGTCGCGATGGTGAACTGGGAGCGATTACGCGTTTCGATCACGAACGTCCCGTCCGTTCCGACGCTGACGATTCCGCCGCGCAGTTCGTCGAGATCGAACTTGTCGCTGTCGGCATGCAGGAAGTGGACGCTGATGACGGGATTGACCTCTACCACGCCACTGGTCTCGACGATGTTCCCGGAGGAATCAACGGGTATGGATTTGTCCAGATGGAAATCGAGAACCATGCCCAGCGCGGTCGAAGTCGAGATCTTCTCGTCGTCGTTGCCTTCGGTATTGGTGGGGAAGTTCACTGTGACGCTTGGACTGGTAAAAGCCGCCTTCAGCGTGGGGACGGCGGGAGGATTCGCCGTCGTATCCAGGATGCTCAGCGTCGGGTCGCCGTTGAAAGTGATGGTGGCGGAAGTATAAGTGCCGGGAGTAGCTGTTTGTGCCGTGATCAGCGACCGCAGTCCGACGAGTTGCGAGAAGTTTATGGAGGTTGGCGAGTTGAGAACGGAAACGCCGGCGCCGCCGTTATCCGAGAGAGTGATGCTGCTGATGGGTACAACGAATGAAATCACATTTGACGTCGTCGGGAAATCGGTGCCCATGATGACCATCTTGCCTTGATTGCTCTGTACGGCGGAGTTTGTGCTGGTGGATGCGCCCCCGCACCCCGCCAAAAATGCCGCTCCCAGAACTAAAAATGAGGTCACAATCAGGCCGACCTTATCATTCTTCATGCATTCCTCCCGTTTGAAGTCGCTTGCAGCCGGACACACCACTTTTGCAGATGACAGCGGGAATGAGTGCAAGCCTGTTGCCATTCCACCATGTTATTCGAACGGCCCGTAAATGTGGATTCAGAGCGCCTGGTTCCAAATCAGGAAGAAGCTTTATCTTGCTTGCTGTCAATGCGATCCGCACATGCCGGGAACCTTTTCAGCATACCAAAGTGACCGCCAAAATGCGTTCTGCACAACTGAACTTCGAGCCTTATTCAGGCGGGGGATGTAAAAGGGGGATGTATGGCCGGGAATATTTTACCGGCACAACTCAGATTTCAACGATGCCCGGTGCCCGAAAACTCTTTGTCTGATACTTGCTTTGAAAAACTGAGGCTCTTCCAGGCGCCGGATAACAGGTTGGTTGGCTGGGAGGCAGGGATTCGAACCCCGATACGCAGATCCAGAGTCTGGATCTGAATTTCTATCCTGTTGGTTTGCTTTGTGCTTTCCCGCACCCTGCCTCACGGTTTTGCATTGTTTTCGGCGCTTAATGTTGCCATATTGTTGCCAAGTTTCGCTAGGTCCGAATCTCAGCTTGCGGCCTCATGCGTGACAGCAACGCGGCTAATTTTCATAACTCTCATCCATTTCCATACTCTCTGAATGGGCTTTCACCAATTCGGGGCCTCTGCTTTCGCTACAAGCATAACGCCCTTTGGCGGTCACGGATCGAGTTTTGGAACAGTTTTGGTACAGCGGCCTGGTCAAGCGCACCCTGACGCCATAAAGGTTCAGCGCGTACCTTGGCAAATCGCGAAGCCGTTGTGTGTGGAAGAGGCGTCCGTTTACAACCGGGGACCTCTTGCGCCCAAGGCAAATCAGAAACTTGTATCTTGTTGGTTCGCTTGGCTTCTTCTGCGGTCTTGTAGCACCGTTTTACACGATATTCGGGGCTTGTTGTTCCCCTCACTGTTCCCTCCAAAAAAATAACGGGCTAGGCGTCGTGTGCCGCAAGAGGCCTCAAGAGATAAAGTTCAAGACTGATTTCGTCTCTGGAGCAGTTTCCTCCAGGCGCCTGATCGCTTGCGCTTTCGAAATGATTCGCACCTTTATCTTACGGTGTTCGGGTTCGAGCACGACTCCTTTCATCACCCGCATGGGCGCGAAACCGCCCACATTCCCATAATCCTGCAGGTCCAACGGAACGGCGTGGTTTGAATTGGAACCTGCCGTGATTCTTGAGACGACCAGCAGGCCTCCACCGTTATTGGGCAATAACCGTCTACTTCACGGGTGCAGTTCAAGTTTTCCTTGAAGTTCCATCGTTTGAGGGCCGCCAAGTAACCTCCGCGCCCGCAATCGTATCGAACATGATCAATCTGCCGAAGGTCCGCGAACCTTGGGCATCCGGGCAAAGGCTCTTTGGGCCGTGCCTTCCCCAAGGCGAGTCGCGCGACAGACTTCACTCGAGGACCAGCTTGGTCTGCGACTGTGGTCAACGAAGCCCCGGTGGATACTATCGTTTTCGAAAGCATTCAGTTGCCCTCTCAGAATTAAGGGTGGGCAAACTGAGCCTTTGATTGCGCATCGTAATTGAATCCGGCAGTCTTGCGAGGGAAAATAGCGCATCGGTTCCGGTTCCTTCACTCAGGGTAACCGCCGAAGGGTACCCGACATGCAAGCGATAGAGGAAGGCCAACTCATGACCCTTAAAAACCTGTCTACGTTATGCCAGACCATCGAAAGAAGATTGGCTGACGGTCTGAAGCGCCGCGCTCTATTTACCATCGCTGTCGGGACCGTCCTGTTTGCCCTTGTTAATGCTCCAGGCAGCGAGGCCTCACCCCAAGCCGGAACGTCGCGAACTGCGACGGCGAAATTCGAGGTGGCCTCGATCAAGCGGCATAAACCCAGCGGCCCGCGCATGATGTTCAGAATTATGAATTCGCCCAACGATGGGCGATTCTACGCGACCGGCCCAACCGTTAAGATGCTGCTTCGAATGGCATACGATGTTCAGGACTCGCAGATCCTTGAAGGGCCGAACTGGATTGACTCGGAGCGTTTCGATATTCAGGCGAAAGCGGACAGCGCCGTGGATGCGGAGCTGCGGAAACTCAGTCCGGACCAGGCGAAGCTCGTCAAGGAACATATGCTTCAGGCGCTTTTGGCCGACCGCTTCGGATTGAAGCTTCATCACGAAACAAAAGAGCTTCCGGTCTATGCCTTAGTGGTGGCGAAGAACGGGCCAAAGCTTGAGAAAGCGAAGGACCAAACCTCCGGACCCGCCGATAAGGGACGGCCCGGCGGTCCTGGCCTCAACAGAGGGGTGCAAATGCGGGTGGGCGGGGGAGAGTGGCACTTGAATTTTCAGGATTCGCCGATTCCGTTTTTTGTGACGATCTTGTCGCAATCGCTGGGGCGCACCTTCGTGGATAAGACTGGACTCGAAGGAAGGTACAACTTCAGACTGCATTGGGCCGGAGGCGGGATGATGATGGGTGGCCCTGGACCCGGGATGATGGCTGGTCCCGGCGCTGTGGGCTCCGCGGGAACGGGCGGAAACGCGCCCTTGTCCATGCCTGAGCCAGCTAAGCCTGACATTTCCGAACCGTCCATATTCACCGCGCTCCATGAACAGCTCGGGCTGAAGTTAAAGCCGGAAAAAGGCCATGTACAAGTCCTTGTCATCGATCACATCCATCAGCCAACAGCCAACTGAAAAGTGACCCGCGTCACGGACGACAGGATAATTTGTCTTTAACGTTACGAAGGGCTAATACGTCCGATATTGCATTTGTCCTTCTGTCGGCAAACTGAGGTCACGATGACCACACGAAACCGAATGTTATGTGTGTTCGTTGCTGTCGTGCTAGTCTCGTGGGACGGGGCGAATTCAATAGTAGTAATCGCGAGCACCGTTGGGGCGCGCCAAGCTCCCAGCAAGCGGCAGGGGTTCGCTTGGCAGCCATATAAACTCTCGTCCCCCAAAAAGCGCTTGACATCACCACTGTAGCACAGTATAGATACAGTGTGCTTATCCATGTCAACCCGGCGTCTGGCGTCCCGACCTACCTGCAGATTGAGAATCAGGTAAAGCACTACGTTGCGTCGGGCGCCCTCGCCGCCGGAGATGCCATCCCGTCGGTGCGGAGTCTCGCCGCGGACCTGCGGGTCAGTCCAAACACTGTTGCCCGCGCGTACAGGGACCTGGAGTCAGAGGGAATCCTTCGCACCGTGCCGGGCGGGCGCACCTACGTGGCCGACACGCGGCCCGGGCTGCTGAAGGGTGAGAAGATTCGCCGTCTTCGGCCTTATGCCCAGCAAATCGCCGTCGAGGGAAGGCAACTGCGGCTTGATCCTCTTGAAGTCGTGAACCTGGTTCGGCAGGAAGTAGAAGTGTTGGAGGAATCCGATGAACAACTTGGCAATTTTGACCGAAAATCTCGTTAAGAATTATTGCCGTGTAAGAGCTGTTGACGGACTGAATCTCAATGTCCCGCGCGGCGTGACCTATGGATTTCTGGGACGGAACGGCGCCGGCAAGACATCGACGATCCGAATGCTTCTGGGCCTCACGCGCCCCAAATCGGGACGTGCAGAGGTCCTCGGATTTCCCGTCGGCAGCGGGCAGGTCGCGATTCTGGAGCGAACGGCTTACGTCAGTGAAACCAAAGCACTGTATAGCAACATGACGGCGCAGCAGCTTGTGCGCTTCACTCGCGGATTCTATCCCGCATGGTCCGACGAGGCCGCGGCCAGGTATTCGAGGCTGTTCGAGATTCCCATGGACCGGCCGTTCGCAAAACTTTCGCAAGGCAACCGAACCAAGGTCTGTCTCCTGCTGGCGCTCGCGCAGGGCGCGGAACTGCTGATCTTTGACGAGCCCACAACCGGACTGGATCCTGTCGTCGTGGACAAATTGCTGCGCGTCCTCGTGGAAGACGGCGTCAGCGAAGGCCGAACCATCTTCATTTCCTCTCACAACCTGGCGGATTTGGAGCAGATTGCCGACTGGGTGGGCATCATCGACGAGGGCAGGATGCTCCTCGAAGCGAGTTTGGAAGATATCAAGGCGCAGTTCCGGCGAGTCACGGCATCGGGCAGCAACCTTCCACAAACGAGATCGGCAAGCGTGTTGTCCGTGGTTTTGGAGGACCGGTTCTGTCGGTATCTGGTCACCAACGATGCCGAAGCTTTCGCGGCAAAGCTCGGCTCGGACGGTGCGAAGGTCGTCGATGTTTCGCCGGTCGGTTTGCGGGAAATTTTCCTGGAACTGGTGCGTAAGGAGGAGCCATGTACTTCTGGAAATGCTGGCGAGAGAGTCGCGCTCAACTCATCGTTGGCGTCGTAGTGACATTGGCATTGTGCGGGGTCAACACGCTTGTCGCGGTCAAAATTGGCGCGCCTGGAGTGACTCCAGTCGGCGCGCACCCGGCAACGGTTGCGCAGTCGCAGCTTGCAGCTGCCATGGCAAATCTAGGGCCCATGGGAGGACTTATGGCTCTCATATGGGGGTTGGTGCTGGGCTCAAAGGGGCTTGGAAAAGAGTTCGAAGACAAAACCGCGGAGGTCCTCTTCACCCGGCCAAAGCGCAGGCGATATTGGGTGTGGGCCGGATGGCCTGCCGGAGTTCTAAATCTGACCATTATTGTCTTTGCCGCCGCAGCGACAACGTACGGAGTGTCATTTTACTTTACAGGCCGGTTCTATACATGGCGGCTGCTGGCCACCATCCCCACGTTAACTCTCTGCGGCGCGGTAGCCTACGGCTTAACTTATTTCCTGACCGTCGCCACTCGAAGCGCCAGGCAGGCGCAGAGCTACGCTTTGGGGCTGCTTATCATCGCCTTCTTGTTTCGGGACCTCGCAAACTCCTACTTGAAGACGCACCTGCCCCCGCTTTTGAATCTCTTAATACGCACCTGTTATTGGGCTCTTGGACCCTCGCATTCGTTTCCATTTGTGGCTGCGGCCGGCTGGGCGATCGTTGCTTTAGCGTTCCCGCTGGCATCGCAATTGATAGTGGAGCACACGCAGGTATAACTTCCCCAGGACACGGCAACAGGAGTTGCGTCGTGCGGGTCGTGGCGCTGCAATATCACTGCTAGATTCAGGTCGTGGGCCAAGCTAGCGTTCCCCTACGGTAGCACGTTTCTAGGTAATGCTCACCGACAGGTTTCGCAAACTCTCACGGAAGAGAACTTACATGTCGTCAACTTTCGGGGTAGTTGCGGCTTGCCAATTGGTCGATGGCCGTCCTTAGTCTCATTGCATCGCCTTCTGTAAGGCGACGGACACCCCAATAACTGGGCGCGTGTTCTTTGGCCTCCAATCAGGTAGCTTATGGCGATTTTTGTGGCTGTCGCAACCCGGCGCGCGACCATCTCAAACTCCTCACGCAACTGATTGAGATTGAGGCCTGCGGACGAGCAGTTGTTATTGTTCGGCGAAAAGGGCGCTGCTAGCGGGCGGGTTTCTACCTTGTCCGGGTCTTCCACAGCCTTGTCGTTGGTATGCCATGCTGTCGAACTCGCGGTGAAAACAGTCCTGCTCCCGGTCGAGGCAACACGACCTGCGGCCTTGGCGGCCGCTGGACCATTCGCGTTCCAATCGGCTACCGAAGATCGATTTGCCGGCGTTGGATAAGACTCAATCTATAATTCCGGCGCTTGTATTCGCGCGTGCCACAAGGTTACTGTGAGAACTATCAATGCTTGAAGTTGACTGGCCTCATTGCGACAGCTCAGAGGCAGTACTACGCTCCAATGCATCGCTGAAAGGCAGCCGCGCATATGAAGGATGGTGTGCCTGGACGCTCTGGGGCGTGAGGCAGCAAACAACGAGTGAGTGCCCTGTTCGTGGACTGATCGGAAGGACAAAGTGTAAGCGCGCTGTAATCATGCATAGCCGCTGAGAACTCATGACGACGGGCTATATCGTTTTCGGTCGCAAGAGGGACGTGACAACGGACACTTCAGCCTTGCTGCGGAATGCATAGGATGGTCAGCTTGATTCCAATGAGTTTTGCGAAGTGAAAAATTCGAAAGAAGGAGGACTTTATGAAACCGAAACCCGGTGTGAGCGACGTAGATCTCTTTGGTCGGCCCGAAGACGAAGACGTTTTGCTCGGTGTGGGTGGCTGTCTTTGGGATTGTGCCGGTGAGTGCGAAAATGGGTGTGCGATCGGGTGCGTCCCTACAGTTCAGGGTGCCAGTGTGGTCGCGTCAGCAGGTGCAACAACGTACTCTGCCGCGGGCGCGTACCTATTCGGTTGTTGACGACATTTGTAGTCCTCCTCCGACACTGCCTTACGATCGGGCCCACGCTCGATATTGGATGCCCACATGCACATCCTGCAGTCTGACTGTTCGGTCTCAAGCCAGGAGGTCTCTTATGTCAGGGGGAAAGCTTACCAGTTTGCGCACCACGGGCATAAGGTGAGAATTATCAACTCCTGTCGCTGATTAACCTCATGGCGACCGTTCGGACCTCGGACTAAGCTACGGGGCGCTCATAAGTCACGGGCGGTGAAGCAAAGATGGTTACAAAGAGCTTCACCGCATGTACAGCGGGAAGTACTGGGGATTTATTGTTGCGGCTCACGCAGCTTCGCGCCGTATTTCAATAACGAAGGAGGAAGGTAATGGATCAGAAGACTGATTTTCCCGAAATTGATCTCATCGGTCGGTCAGAAGACGAAGAAATCTTGGGTGGTGTGGGTGGATGCAGTGGATGGGATTGTGCCGCGGTTTGTGCAGTCGATTGTGGCTACGGATGCGGTTTGTCGGGAGGAATAGGCACCGTCGAGGCCGCAGCATCCGGCGCACTTATAGCGGCAGGGGCGTCATACGTTTTCACTTGTTGACTCGATTGACGGTGCTGCTCTGACAAAAGACGTTGGTCGCCCAGCGAAGGCAGGCTTGAGAGGAGGCGCGGGGCGTGTGCGGCTAACCTCGCGATCAAGTTCTCAGGGAACGTTCAATTCTTCTTTGCCTAAAGTGAAGGAAGGTTGAAATCACATAATCCAAAGGAAGGAGAATTGTCATGGACCAGGATCCTGGCGAGGACCAAAGTTATCTCTTTGACCGATCGGATGACGAAGAAGTCTTGCTCGGTGTAGGCGGCTGCTTCAGCACCTGTGCAGACTTCTGTTTGTTTCAATGTTTCCAAGGCTGTGTCATAACCGGCGGAGAAGGCACCGCATTCGCAACAGCAGGGGCTGGGCTCTTTGGAACCGGGGCTGGGTATTTGGACTGTTGACGACATTCTGAGTCTTGATCTTATGGCTCCCTGGGATATTTGCTTGGCTCTGGCCAAGGGGGGCCGTTATCTCGGATCGAACGTGTAGAATACTGGATCGAGCAACAGCCGAATCGACCCGGATATCCTTTGTTGGTTGCCGTTAGTGGGCGAATCCCAACTCACTTACCGTTCGAAGTTTCGGCGCGCGTAATCCAAGTTGAGTGGGGCTGCAGGCTGTCTGAGAGGATAATCGGTTCACGAAGAGACGGGGATGCCGGCCTCGATGCCCGAAGAGGCCGTCCCACTGCAGTCGGCTTCATGGGACGCGCGTTTGGGTTATCACGGTTTGCCTGTTGGAGTACCAACTCATGGTCCGGGAAGGTATCGCGAAAGGCTTGGCTCAAAGTGCGCAGCCTTCGAAAGCTTTGTCAGGTCTGGGGAAAGCGGCTTAGCAATGCAGTTTGAAAATCAGCCGATGTCGGGCCCCGTGGGCTCGCTGCGTGTCACACTGACGTTTAGCTCTGAGGCTGGACATGAGTATCTGTATGATGACAGTACAGGCATAATCTTTCCCTGGACCCAGGTTCGGGAAACAGTCCTGGTCGCCTTTTTAGGCGATAAATTGAGTAGGGAACTACGCCCTATCGAGCGAGAATTCGGTCAACCGAAAACCACAGCAGCTGTCCGATTTGTGAAAAAGTGGGCTGAAAGGTACGGGGCATTTGCACGTGGATCTAGCCTGGCAGCCGAGCCACCCTCGGCCACTGCTGCGATGGAATTAATTGCAAATAACTGCAACCAATTGATTCTCATTATTACCGAAGACTGTAATTTGAGATGCCGCTACTGCGCGTATTCGGGGATCTACGAATACAGGCGTGTCCACTCGCCGCGGCGAATGCGGCCCGATCTAGCAATCCATGCAATCGACTGGTTCATCAGCCTTGTAGGTTCGCAACTTAGGCGCGACCCACGGAAGAGCTTCGGTCTGACGTTCTACGGAGGCGAACCTCTGACTAACGTACCGGCCTTGAAAGCGGCCCTTCAGCATGCTAAAGAGAAATACCCCGGATTGCTGAATCCCGTTATAACTACGAACGGAACGCGTCTCACTGATGAGTGCGTAAGAATGCTGGCCGATCATGACGTGCACACTGCGGTGAGCCTAGACGGTCCCCAATCGGAGCACGACAGAGAACGCGTTGATAGATCAGGCCGCGGGACCCACGCACGAATTTTGAAGAACATTGAGAATATCAGGGAGAAGTATCCACCGTTTTGGCGTAAGCACCTGCAAGCGTTTTCAGTATTTAGCTACAAGTCTGATTTAGAGGCTGCGGCTAGCTATTTCGAACAGAATCAAGACAAAATTCCACCATGCACGCGAGCCAATCCGGTTGAATCCCGGTACGGGAGTTACTGGCAGGAAGCCACGGGAGATGACTTCAGGCGGTTTTCCACAAGTCTGGGAAGATTTCGAGACGAATTCAAGAAAACGCTTATTAGTAATGGCGAAGTCCGAAGTTTCGTCAGGGCACTTGCAGGTCAGCCTATGACACATATCGCCCTGCGGAATCGACTAGACGACCCTGTCTTGCCCTTCTTTCCGTTTACGAGCACGTGTTTTCCTGGTTGGAAGATCGCAGTTGAGGTGGACGGCACACTGAACATTTGCGAAAGGGTTGACGGAAGTCTTCCTATCGGCCACCTGGGCATCGAGAAGGAGAGCGGGATAGATGGCCAACGCGTGCGAGAAATAATTGATCAATATCAGCGCAAAGTCCTTCCCGGATGCGCTGGTTGCTCTGTCTCGCGCCTTTGCAGTTGCTGTTTTGCACGCGCCGCGGTGGGTGGAAACATCACTAGACCTTCCTCTGAATGCGCTATCTCTTTGGCAGGTGCAAAGGACTCACTCCGCGACTACGTTTCTATCTTGGAAGCCAACCCCGCGGCAAATTTGCCGTTCAGATCCGGGGAAGTGCAGTTGTAAGTCCCATGATGAATCAACGACGAAAGTCAGGCCACACAAAGTCGGTCGACCAACAATCGTTGTTTTTGCGTATCCCAAACTGTCCGACAGCGACGAGGTGTACTCGCGTTATCGTCGATGAATTAGTGGGTAGACACAGACCTTGAGGTTCTCCGATGGCCAACTTTTTTCGCCTTGACAGTGACTGCTTCTTGATCGAAGGTGCCCGCGATGCGGCGCTATACGACGTTACGGGGGGGCGCTTCTATCTCCTCGATGAGGAGGCTCGTGCCGCTTTGCGAAAGTGTGAATCTAACTCACCTATTGACTGTAGTTGTCAGCAGGAAAGGGACCGCATGTTCCTGGAGTTTCTTTGCGCGGAAGGTCTCGGGTTTTTCTACGATTCTCCAGTCTATGTGGATAAGTTCGTCGCGCCTGCTAAATTGAGGTTATTCGACCAGCCGTTGGTGCGACCGCAATATCGTTTTGTCGACTGGACCATTACCCAGTCCTGTGATGTCAATTGCTCTCATTGCCCTGCCGAGCCTGATGGGTTGTCCTGGCAAACCTGCTTGACGTGCCTACGGAAACCAGCCGTCACCGAGAACACTGAAATCTTTGAGCACACGTCAGACATTGTAGAGCAGATTGCTGAATTAGGAATATCCCGGTTGCACATTCGGGGAGGAAACCCGCTTATGGCGTGGGATCGCCTGATCTCGATAATTCGTGAGGCTGAGCGCTACCCGAAACTTATCGTCATCGTGACGACCCCAGGCACGGGCTGCTCCATTAACGATTTGGTCGAATTGTGTTCTCGCCCACACGTTCGCCTTAACCTTACTCTATTCGCGGTCGATGTACAGGCCGCCAAAAGCAGTTGTGGAGAAGAAGTGATGGCCTATCAGTTCGCTCTCCTGCGCGAACTCACCCAACACAAGGTACGATTTTCCGTCACCCTTCTGCTGAATGGAAGGACCTGTCGCCGCCGTGAAGTTTCGTCCAATTTTCTGTCGGAGAACTGGCATCGCAAGCCCCGGATCGCGGAGATTTATACGGCGAAGGAGGCGCAGGCAGGCGTTAGCTTTTCTCATATCCGCTCGCGCGGTAGGCTTCTGTCTTGCTGGCGGTCCAGGGACGAGTTGTATGCTCGCGCGTTCTTTAGCACATGTCTATTCGCCCGCTTTCAAATCAACTTCGATGGCTCGGTCAGCCCTTGTGCAGCAATCGGGGATCATTGCGGACAGATCGTTGGCGGAGACCTTCGTGCCGCCTTGAAAGGGGAAACGCTTTACGACTGGTGGGCTTTCAGTAAAAGGGACGTCCAACCCTGCAGTAAGTGTGCGCTCAGATATCTTTGCCTCGACTGCGCTGCAGCTGAAGTCAAGTGCAAAAAGGAGAATTCTAGCGGCGCTCACTTCTGTTCCTTCAACCCGGAGGGTACCGTGCGAGCCTTTCAGATCCATTGGGATCATGCCGGGTTCGCGAAATTTGCTATAACGGGTCCCACAGTGGAGGATATATGTCAGACGCTTTAGTCCTATTCGAAGCTATCCCTCAAGGCCAGAATCTTTTGTGCGAAGGGGAGGCGGGAGTCGGGCACTTAGACGCTGAAGACCTGATGAAAGGTCAGCCGCACCGGGGTTAGATCTCCTAAGGTGTCTCTCATTACCGGGCGTAATTATGCCCGCGCGTGTCGGCCACGACCCTCATCGAACCGATCATGGTGCTGCCTACTTTTCTCGAAGACGTTTGGCACATCGTAATCTGGCCGGAAGTATATTTCGCTTCCCTTCGCACTCATCCGTATTGGGTCGAGCCACTCTTAATCAGTTCCCTCGCCACCATCATTCTTGCGTACTGTACGCACAGGTACACGCTCAAGTGCATGGGACTACCAATGAGGAAGCAAATGCTCGGTTCGCTCCCTGATAGCCCTGCGCGTTCGATGGGAGCGAGCATGTTCGCAATACCCATCGCAATTGGCCTCTTTCATCTGTTCCTAAAGTGCGGACCCGGAGCGATCGTTTTAACCTTAGTCGCAGATCTTATCGCGGGAGAAGGTCGGTTGTTGCCAATGTTGGCGCTGACTTCCACCCTGTCACTAATCTCCCTTCTCGAACCTATACACGCGCTGTTTTGGCTCATGCATCGAGGCAACAAGGAGATTCTCAATTCGACGAGTTATGAGGCACGCCTGGGATTACGGTATCTCGCTCCCGGCGCTCGTCCCGGCCTAGCAATCCTTCTAGGCTCAATGAACATTTACCAGGTCTTGACTCTTTGGTTCGCCGTCGTTGGCATAGGGTCCCTCTGCGAATGTTCCCGCGCCACTTCTCTGGTTATCGTTTCTGTTTACTGGGTGATGCTGACAGGATTTAGGATGATGTCGGCAGAGGTTTTCGCAACCGCTAATAAGGTCCTGGCTGCTGCGAATAACGGCACATGGGGGGAGGAGAAAGAAGCGTACTAGCGTCCTCTATATCTCAATGATAGCCTGCAGGTTGAGTGACCTTATTGAAGCCGGGGACGGCAGGCTGCATGGCCAGAAAGTGAGGTGAAAAGGATGTCGGCCCTGAGGGTGGAAGCTGCCATTTTGCTTGCGCTCATAGTTTCGCTGGGAGTAGCTTCTTGCCTCTGGGCTAAGGCTTTTCTTTCCCATCCTGATTCGTGGAACCGGCTGCTGGCAAGGTGGAACGGAGCAAGATACTTGGGTCGCATTGAAATTCATATTCCTCGAGCTGGCAATACCTGCGGGCCTATGGCGATGCGGATCTTGCTGCAGCTTAATGGGATAATTGTCCCTTTTGAGTCCCTGTGCCGCGAGCTTCTGGATCGCCCTCAGGGTACCAGCGTCCGCCGAATGAAAGAAGTAGCCCAGAAGTACGGATTCCGCGCGCTTGCCAAACGAGTTTCATTGGGCGATGTGTCGCGACTCCCCCTTCCTTCCATCGCCTTGATAAAGAGGCGGCACTTTGTCGTTGTGGAAGCTCTCGCTTCTCATTCTTCCATGATCATCCTTGACCCCTCGATCGGTCGATGCAAGGTTGGTGCGTCACGGTTCTTGAAAGATTGTAACGGTGAGATGCTACTTTTTCTGAAGAATGCCGAATGCCCGAAGACATGACGCAAAACCTAAGCGGGAAACCACGAGTGCTTGACATTCGCATAGTCACATGCAAGAAATGGCCTGCGGGCATGTCAAATGGATTACTCCGGAAACGGCCAAAGCCCAACCTAGCAGTCTTAGATAATCTTCGGCTCGACCAAGGGTTGCCTGCAGCGAGGGGCTTGTCAGAATGAACATGTCAGCCCTCTTTGACATTGTCGGCCTTCGATATCGGCTGTTGTGGGCCAGGGCACGCTCAAGCCGGGGCAGGCTTGTCCTTCTTCTCGGTGCGTACCTTCTGGTCTTTCCGCTGGTGATTTTCCTGTACACGGGGGGAATTGCCTCCGGCTTGGCGGCTGTCCGTTCGGGGAAGGCCGGATTGGTTGCGGCAACGGTTCTCGGTTCCATCTATTTGGATGCGGCTCTAATTACCCTCCTCCTCGGAAGTGGGACCAGCCCGGCATTCGCCGATTCAGAATTGCGGCGCTATCCTCTTTCGCGTCTTGAACGCGCGGCGGCTCGCGAACTGACGGCTTTCTTTGATCCGATATGGCTTCTGGTTCTCGCACTCGACCTTGGCTTGGCGGTGGGTTTCCACAGGCTTAGGGCTGCGTCCTCGCTATGGTTTGCTATCCCGGCCGTCCTTCTGCTCCTGGTTTCAAACTTTTTGCTGGCCCGGATCGCCTCCGTCGCGGCCGACCGAGTCGCCTCAAGCCGCATCTGGCCTCTGCTCCTGGCTGTAATCTTTCCCCTTGGAATTGTGGCCCTGCCCATTTTCTCCAACCTTGGACATTCCGGTCAGATATGGAAGAACGGCCTCTTCCCCGTTGCAATATCCATATTGAAGATAACGCCTCCGTTTGCCGCCGCAACGGCGATGACTGAGGTCTCAGCCTTCACTGCCATTTACTCCCTGGTCGAGCTTCTTTGCTGGTGCTTTCTTTTTGCCGCCTTGCTCACCGTTTCCGAGCAATTGCCACACCCGCCGCACGGGGCGTTGGGTGCGCGTACCACGTGGGTGGGGCCATGCGACCGCATCGCGGCCCCTTTCGGCGCTTCGGCGCCTCTTGTGTCCAAAACTTTGCGCTATCATCTTCGCTGCAATCGCGTCAGGATCACTTATGCGCTCGCGTTATTGATGTTTCCATCCTTCATCCTCTTGCCCGCCAACCCCAGCAGGGTCCTGCCTCTTGTGCTCGGAATGTTGCCCTTCGTTGCTGGATGGGGCGGCGCAGCCGGCATGGCGGCGAACGTATTCGGATTCGACGGCCCGGGATTCCGGCGATATTTCCTGGCTCCCACAAGTTCCTCGTCCGTCTTGCGCGGCGCAAGCCTTGTTCCTCTGTGCTTGGGGGCCCTGCTCATTCCCATCGCTTTGGTCTGCTGCCGGATTATGTTCGCCAGTCCCGCCCATTGGGCTGTTTGGGCAATGCTTGTGTCGAGTGCGCTGGCGGGGCTGTTTTTCTTCAACGGCCTTGCCGTTTGGACGAGCATCCTCCTTCCTGGAATGTCCGACGTCACGGCTGCCTTTTCCCGAGACGTGGCGGGATCGAAGGTGTTGATTTTCGCGTTGCCAGTTCCCTTTATCCTCAGTCTAATGATTGGAGAGAAGTTGGGCCCGGTCGCGCTGGCCCGATTCTGGTGGGTGCTCCCGGTGATGGCCTTTGCAGCGGTCTGCTTCTACCTTGTAACGGTGGGCGTAGGCGGTCGAGTGCTCAACGCAAGGCGGGAGCGAATACTTACAATGGTTGAAGGCGGATACTGAACTATGTCCACCGCCATCGAGATGATTCATTTTCGAAAACAATACGGCGAAGCCACGGCCGTCGAAGATCTTTCGCTCGCCGTGCCCTGCGGATCACTTTTTGGTTTTCTCGGCCCCAATGGTTCTGGGAAAAGCACGACGGTTGGCTGTCTGACCGGCTTGCTCGACCCGACGGGCGGCGAAATTCGTCTACTCGGCGAGCCTTTCAACACCGGCTGCATCGGCCTCAAGCGCAGGATCGGCGTGATGCCGGAAAACCTCGGCTTGTTTGAGGCTCTTTACGCCGGCGAGTTCCTCGCGTTCCAGGCACGAATGTATGGGCTGGATGAACGTACTACTGAACAGCGCGTGGACGAGCTTCTTGCAGCCATGGATTTGTCCAACGAGGGCAAAAAGCCGCTTGCCACGTTCAGCGCCGGAATGCGCAAACGCGTTGCCTTCGCAGCCGCCGTCATCAATGCTCCCGAGATTCTCTTTCTCGACGAGCCCTTCGAGTCCATCGACCCGGCCGGTGTCATTCTGATGAAGCAGTGGCTGCGGCGCATCGCCGGGAAAGGGGGTACTGTGTTCATGACGACCCATGTCCTCGAAACGGCCGAGCGCCTGTGCGATCGTGTGGCTATCATTACAGGCCCAGGGCGACTGGTTTGGCAAGGCGACGTCAGCCCGCTCGCTTCCGGGCGCCCCATCATCGGCGAGGGCGAGGAGTTCCAGACTTTGGAGGCTCTATATATGCACGTTGCCGGCAAACCCTACGCCGCTACGCTCAGTTGGCTGTAGATCATCTAGTCCGCTGTTTTTCACCGACGGCTGAAAGGACTAGATTGGCTAATGTGTGAATGATCTCGACATAAGGGTGGTTGCAATCTTGGCTGACCAGCAAGCAACCGCAACGCTTGCATATTTTCTGTAATCTTTTGACTGTTTGCACAGCAAACTGCAAGTAGCGGAGGAAATGGTGGAAATCGGATAGGAGAGAAGTTCGGATGTCGCTCATTCAACACGGTTGGAAGGAACAGGCAAGAACACGCTCCTGAGAGCCCTGAATGAGCATGCTAGAGGTTGAACTTCGCCAGCTTTTGTCCGCTGTCCAAAGAGTCTACGCCCATATCTGCATTGGCTGCAGAAGGGGGCGCAATAACTTTGTCACTGGAAAATAACGACGCAAATACAACTCAAAGGGAGGTGACTATCTGCCAATGCACCAACCTGCTGAGCCAGAGTACCTTACGATTATCGTTCCATATCGCGATCGGTTTGACCATCTTCTAAAGTTCGTCCCTCTTTTGGAAAATTTCCTGTATCCGAAATCGTTTCATATTCTCGTAGTACATCAAGCAGATGATAAACCCTTCAATAAGGGAAAGCTTCTCAACGTTGGATTTGCCGAATCAAAGAAGCGGGCGGGGTGGATATGCCTCCACGACGTTGACACGCTACCCATGGATGAGAGTTGCACGTACGATCGGCCAAAAGCCGTAACTCACCTAGCTGGACGCGTGGAGAAGAACGGTTTTGTATTGCCATACCCAATGTACTTCGGTGGAGTAATTTTGGCCACAAAAGAAGCTTTTGAACGGGTCAACGGATTTTCCAATGAGTATTGGGGCTGGGGCCGCGAGGACGACGATTTCTTGGTCAGACTGTGGATTCATAATATCGGAACAGCATACGCGGGCGGCCGATTTCGGTCGTTACCGCACGAATGTGCTGCGGAGTCCTTGGAAAATAACCCACGCTTCTTCGAAATGCTTCTTCACGCGAGCCGCGTTCTTAGAGATCCTGCCAAGCTTGAACTAATTCGGAGAAAGCTGTGTTGGCTACAACCGAAGATATCCCGGCAGTTGGGGGAGGAAGTGAATCCCACGCACGATGGACTCTCAAGTCTGGACTATGAAGTGAGAGATCGTCGAACTCTCACTTCAGCGATCAGGTTCGAGAAGAATATCAGTTCGGAACACGAAATCATAAGCGTGAGAATTTGAAGTTTGTGATCCTTACACTGATAGCCACCGGCGTCGGAAGTAGGAAGCGGAAGAGGTGGGAAATGGACCTGCTCGGCTGCCGGCAAGCCCAAAAAGACTGTGGTAGTTGGAGAAGATTATGGGAGCGCGTTTTGACAGGCCGTGGGACAACATTTTTGCCGACTGGATAGATCGGGCGAAAGCAGTGGGTGGCGATCCGAACGACATAGGCGATCTTGCCTGGTCGGACTTCCTTCAGTTCCTTAACAACGAAACGCATTGATTAATCTCTGTAAATACTTGAAGCTTGACAAAGATCAAGCCCGCAGTATGACACCCATCACGAGGGTGTTGGCCCCAATTGTGTAATATTTAAATGTACAGTTCATGCCGAGAGTCGCAATCAGCGGGGAGATTTACTGGCTGATTCGGGACTCGGAAGTGAGTGTGGCGTGCAGAAGGAAGGGATCATGGACCTCTGTGATTACTTACATAGTCTATCTGATGGACCTTCTAGAAAATCAAATCAACTACCGGCGCGATGGAGACATGGAAACTGTGCTGTCCTTGAAATAGATGCGTGACAAACAAAAAGTTGTCAGTGATCCGACCTCCCAAGCGAGGAGCAGGAAATGGATCAAAAAGTGAGGCCAGGCACGGCGAAGCGCATGGTGGGGTTCGCCAAGCCCTACATCGGGCTCATAACGCTGTTTCTTTTCGTCGTCATATTGGGGGCAATAATTGGCGTCGTCACTCCGCTGATTTACCGCGAGATCATTAATAATGGCATCCTCAAGGGCAACGCCAAGCTGGTAATCTGGCTCGCGGTTCTGGCGGGCTTTCTTGGATTGTGTACCAGCGCCCTTAGTCTCGTAGAGTCCTATTTTTCAGCTACCATTGGTGCCCGCGTCCTGCTCAGGCTTCGAACAAGACTTTTCGAACATATCCAGGAAATGCCGCTCGGCTTCTTTGCCCGCGTGCAGACCGGAGCTTTGGTCACTCGACTAAACACCGACGTCACTGGGGCTCAAAGCGCCTTCACCGACATACTTTCTAATGTTGTGGGGAACAGCGTGACAATAGTCTTGGTTCTCGGGGCGATGTTCGCGATGTCGTGGCAGATTACGGTCGCTGCTCTTATCCTGTTACCATTGTTCATATTTCCAGCCCACATTTGGGGGCGAAAACTTCAGACAATCACGCGCGAAAGCTTCGACCTGATATCCGCGATGAACAACTTGATGATTGAGCGTTTTAACGTCGCGGGCGCCCATACCGCGAAGCTATTCGGGCATCCCCAAAGCGAAACCAATGACTTTGAGACGAAGGCTGAACGTGTTGCACAAATTGTCGTCAAGCGCACACTCTACAGCCGTTTTTTCTTTACGGCGATTATGCTCGTGGGTATTTTTGCCACTGCATTCGCCTACGGGTGGGGTGGCGTCCTGGTTGTGTGGCATCGCATGGATCTCGGGACGGTCGTTGCCTTCGTTGCTTATCTCGGTCGCCTCTACGGAGCGCTAACTGGCCTTTCTAACATCCAGGCCAGCATGTTTACCGCTCTCCTTTCATTTGACCGCGTCTTTGAAGTGCTCGACCTTCATCCGATTATACAAGACCGGACGCGCGCCATCGAAATTCCCGCTGGCCCAGCTCAGATTTCTTTCGATCATGTCTCATTCCGTTATCCTATGGCGTCCGAAGTTTCATTGGGATCGCTTGAATCGATCGCTATAAAGGACAAAACCCCAATGACAACGGTTTTGTCTGATATCACCTTTGTTGCCGAACCTGGGCGGCTCGTCGCACTAGTTGGGCCCTCAGGAGCAGGCAAGACCACAATTACTCACCTAATTAGCAGGCTCTATGACGTGCAAAATGGCTCCGTCTCGATAAATGGGATCGACGTTCGCAATGCGAGGCTCGCGAGTCTGCGTCAGCGTGTCGGTGCCGTTACGCAGGACGCCCACCTCTTCCATGACACGATTCGTGCAAATTTACTCTATGCGAAACCAGACGCGAGCGAGACTGAACTTACACAAGCATTGCGCCTAGCGCAGATCTTTCCTCTAATTGCTTCCCTGCCTGAAGGCATTGACACACAAATTGGGGAGCGGGGATACTGTTTGTCCGGCGGGGAGAAGCAGCGTTTGGCCATCGCCCGCCTTTTCCTTAAGGCACCCGACATCGTCATTCTCGACGAGGCAACAGCGCATTTGGATTCGGAATCTGAAGCTGCCGTTCAGAGGGCATTCGAACTTGCGCTCCGTGGTCGAACCTCAATCGTGGTCGCACATCGCCTTTCGACGATTCTCAAAGCCGACCAGATCCTTGTCGTGAATAAGGGTCGCATCGTAGAACGTGGTACGCACACCCAGCTCCTTGCACAAGGTCGACTGTACTTCGAGCTATATCAACGGCAGTTCTCTTCTCCGCTAACATACGCATGAAAGTAAGCGTCAGGCGCAGGCCGTGTTGACAAGGGTGGGGTAGTCGCATGTGTCCACAAGCTGGAGATGGACACTTGCGGTGAGGATCAGTGGTTGATCTCGTCAGTGAAGATGCCCAGGGTCTGAGCCTGGTCGATGGCCTGGTCGAGGCGGGTGAGCAACGCGAGCAAGGTCTCTCCTTTTCGGCGCCGCAGCATCGCCAAGTTATAGCGGTCCTGCGCGGCCACCGCCACGCACCCGACGGGATCCATTACGCCCACGGTGATTTGGACGTCCGCGGGAGCTTGCGACGCGTAGTCGTCTCTATTGCCACGCGAGAATATAACCGTCACAGAACTCGAAGTGTGCTTTGCCTGAAGCTGACGCAAACCCATCCAGCAGGGCTTGTCCACATCGCGCCCCAGCAGGCGGGCCATCTGGGCGAGCGACCGAGATGCCGCTTATTAACCATTTCACGAGGGGATGAATCTTTACACATTTGCATATTATTCAACCGCACGCTTCACTTCATCCTCCGCCTTTCCCCTCATTGGCGTCACACGTCTAAGCTCACGGCTAACTGTTTCGCATGACGTACCAACAAATTGGGCTAATTCCCACTGCCGAATCGAGATAACAGACTCATTTGTGTTTGAGCTTCTAGGAATTGCAGGCAGATTCTCGATTGCGAACTTTAGCCGTTTGCGGACATTTCGGCCGGAAAGTTGGAGTTTCTCTTTCGAGATATCATGGACTTGTTCAGCAAGCCCCAAGCAAAGGCTCCAAAGGCCGACTATGTCTCGGTGAAGAAGCTGCTCGAAAGCATCGGTTGGAATAAAGCAAAGGATCGAATCTTCGCGGCACTGTGCTGTGAAAGCGCGGACACGCTTTTGGAGCAAAGCATCGAGACCCATGAGTTGGCCGGGGACCACAAACTTCGCGATTCGAGAGTTGCCTAGCTCGTCTAAATAAACGAGAGACACGGTACCCTTTCGAACCACAAACACACCTTCCGCTGGAAGATCCATGGAATATACGGTGGAGGATTTTTTGAATCCGAGTTGTTTGAGGACTGAAGGTCTAACGCGGGCTTGCGAGGAAAGCAAGCAAGAACCCTTCATCCAACAGAATTCGCACCCAGGAGTGTGGCCCATATATGCCTCCTGTCGCAACACCTATTGAGGATAAGATATTCTGCCAAGCTCAATAATCATTGTCAAGTCGTATATTTAGACAGATTGATATTAATCAACCCCGCCAAATGATTCAAATCAACGATCGCGGCGTGTTTCCACAGTAGTCCTCAAGAGCGCCCGCCGACGGGAGTTGATATGTACCAACTTAATTTGCCGATGTTTGTCATTGCCATCCCCCCTGTATTCTGTACTATGGCGGTTGTAATCGGCTTAATCTGACGTCCTTAGGCAGTGAAAAGCGTATGGAGACTCCGTTACGTCATCCAAGCCAGACTTTCGCGAATAAAGGGGGCACTTAAGGCGCACAAGCTGTGGGGACCAGTCTGGGCCCAAACCAGAAAGTTAGAATTGGCGAAGCCGCTCTTTCTCTGACAGAGGCTAATTGCAAGCCTAGGGCTCGACAAGGTCTAGCACGGAGGGACATATGGACATCCTGTTCTTTTCAAGAGGCCGTGGAAGAGGGCATGCCATACCTGACATGGCGATAATGGATGCCGTACATGGCCAATGTCCGGAGATTAACTGCAAGTTCGTCTCGTATGGGACTGGCGCGGCCACGTTATCTGAGTTTGGTAGACCTGTCGTGGACCTCCAGATGCCGGATGAAAACCCCTTCCTGGAAACTCTAATTGATTCGTTCAGAGTAATCGATGAAGCGTCCCCGCGCCTCGTGATTTCTCATGAAGAATTCGCCGCAGTAGTAGCAGCTAAAGCGAGGGGAGTCCCATCGATATTCATCACGGATTGGTTCGGGAATGAAAACCACATTGCTATGCAGGCGCTTGCGTATGCGGGAAAGGTCATTTTTCTTGGAAACAGGGGGGTCTTCGACGAACCCACGTTCCTAAAGGGCAAAATAATATATGCCGGGTCATTCATGCGCGAGTTCAAGTATCAGCTTCGAGACCGGGAGCAAGCCCGTTCAGAAATGAGCATTGCCAGCGAGGCCATCGTCGTATCCGTACTTCCAGGCGGATGGGCCACCGAAAAAAGAGCCCCAATCTTTGACCTACTGGTCCCTGCATTTTATGGAATCGGCTTCCCTCGGAAACTATTGTGTTGGGTTGCTAGCGATGAATTTGAAATGCTTGAAGCGAGAACTCAGGGGATGCCGGACATTCTGATATTGAGGAAGCATTGGCCAATTGAGCAGTTGATGGTCGCAAGCGACTTGGTGGTCACCAAAGGAAATCGAATAACGATTATGGAAGCTGCAGCGCTGGGGATACCTTCGATTTCACTCTCCCACGGCTTAAATCCCGTGGAGGATTTCGTCGTACCGCGAATCAACTCGAACCTTGCGTTGCGGATCAAGGGAATCGATGCGAAGTTCTTGTCAACTTGTTTGGAGAATACCTTGAGATCGAGCAAACCCGGAGATATAACCTGCGACACGCCTCCAGATAATGACTTCGCGGCGAAGGTATTATTGGGAGCAATTAAAGATGTCTTTTCAATGGAGAGCGCCGTGGCGTGATCTGCTTAATTAAAGTCTCACGATAGCGTGTACCTTCATGAAGAAGATTGGGTCGGAGGGAATGATAAGGTCTTTTGCAGAATGCAGTTGCGATTCGATAGCAGGCACCTGGATCAAATGGGATTTTGGTAGGTGAACACCGGAGGGTGGGGCCATCATGATGGCGCCGCGTCGGTGCCGGCGGATAGCCGCTTGGTGAAGCTCAGATAATTAGCCACCGCGAGTGCCGGGAAACTTAAAGTGGGAATCACGATCTCACCAACATGGGAGTCGGTAATCCCAAGCGAAAGCGAGGTCCCGGCTAGTGCGGTGCGGGTCCGCAAAGTCAACCGCAACCCTTTTTCGACTGCTCCACGTCGCCTGGCGATTAGCTCGTTCCCGTTCGGTCAAGCGCTGAGACCCATCGGATCACCTGTCCACGGATGATGAAGAGGTGCCTGACGTCTGCGACTCAAGAGATCAATCTCCTTTAGATGGTCTTGGAGACTCGATCCGATACGGCGATATCGGAACACATTGAGGGGATACATGGAAAAAGTCAGTTGCCTGATGCTTACATTCAATAGGGCGGAGCTCTTCGAACAGAGTTTTAACTGCTATTGTCGGCAAACGTATCCCGATAAGGAACTTGTCATTGTCTCCCAGGGCGATGAAGAGTACAGAAATCTAATCCTCGATCGGGTCGCGTCGAGCGGCCGAAAAGACATCCGTACTGTTTTTATGCCGCCCGATGCTCCTCTAGGAACACTGAGAAATGCATCCCTAGAAGCATCATCAGGGGAATTGGTGTGTCAGTGGGATGATGATGACCTCAACCATCCCGATAGGATATCTGCTCAAGTAAACGCAGTTTATGAATTCGGTGCGCAGGCAAGTTTTCTCCTGGATCATTTACATTTCTTTGCAGACACCAAGCAGATATTTTGGTGCGATTGGGTTCGGTCTCGGCGTGATCTCGGCCACGCTGGTACGCTGCTCGCATATAGGCGTTTCATCCCCCCGTATGATCCAAGTCTCAGGTTCGGCGAAGACTCTATGGTTCAGCAAGCCCTATTCATGCAAGGCTCGCGCGTCGCTCTATTGCGGTCACTAGGGTACCTCTATGTTTATGTTTACCATGGAAGAAACGTTTTCGACCGCAAACACCACCAGACGCTGGCACGCTGGCTGGGGCTCGAAAGAAACAGCCTTGAAGGCAGGGCAGAGGTCCTTTGTCGCGCACTGGGACTGCTTTCAATTAATCCTCCAATAGAGGTTGTAGATTACCTCGAGGAACGCGTGTTCACTTGGGATGCGAATGGAAGCCCCAGAGTTGCGGAACTGGCCAGACAGGTTGGCCCTGAGCCGATGGCCTTTGTCGTATCGAATCGGAAGCCTGGCGGCTCCCTCCATCGGAGCCCTTTCCGAGCGGGCTCGATGACCCGGAGGTGCGAAGACCTTGGCTTGACGGTTGAATATTATTCTATTGAGAATGATAAAATATAGTGACAACTCTCAGTTTCTGTGTTACTCTCTCGGGCATGGGAAATCCACGAGGAGTCAAACGAGATTTTGTTGCTCTGGAACGTCGTCGACTTCGGGCCGCGCG
>JBJKPU010000109.1:0-6264 GCA_046706005.1 Terriglobia bacterium
GCGCCTGGCCGGAAGTAAACAGATCCATGGGCACACCCGTCGCGGTCATCGCGCCCAGCAGGGTCGTGTACTCGCCCGCGTCATTGGCATTGACCGTCTGCGATTCATACCACAGCGGCGTCCCGCCTGTTTCCTGCGAATAGAGTGAAAACGTCACATCGGCCGGCCCTGAGATCGGCTTCCCGGCCAGATTGGTGAGCGTTCCCGAAAACTTGATCAACTGCGGAACCAGCGTCTGACTTGTATTCGCCGCCGTCGCACTCTGCCCCAAAACCAAAAATCCCAGAGTCAAAACCAGCCACGTCACCCGCACACTTCTCCGAAACGCGAGAGATTCCCGCCTCATTGCCGCGCCTCCTGGCATCAGTTTTCTACCTGAGAAAAAAGCGAAGGGAGCCTAGCACGGGGAAATGGTTGATGTCAACGAACCGCCCGCCTGCCCCGCCTGAAGATTTTCAGCCCCGAAGTGGCGAGCCAGGAATGCCCAGGCCGGCCGACTGGCGCAGACACGCGCATTCGAGTGTCTGCGGTCTCGCCATCATGCCCCGTCAGCCGTCGCGCTTTTCCCCTTTAACCCTCGCCCCGCTTGCGGGTGTCCCGCATCGCGGGACGGGTGGGGGGCCACGCCGGGGGAGTCCGCCCTGCGGCTACCACCATCTTCTATGTTTGCGGGGGCGTGGCGGGCTCACCAGGGGCACTCGCACGGAACCGATATTGCCCGACGCCGTGTCGCGCACAACCACGCCCAGGGCGTCGGCTTCTTTCTCCAGGTCCACCCACTTCGTCATCCTGATTCCGTCTTTCATCAGGTTGGGCACGCCGCCCGCCGCCACGCGCACTTTCATGTCGTAACCGTCTGCGTGGAGCACTTTGCCTTCGGCGCTCGACTGCGCGAGCACCACCGCCAGGTCCATCGACTTGCTCGCGGGCCCTCCCTGGAGCGTGATGTTGTGGATGTCCACGTCAAAACCCAGTTCCACTTTCCTTTTGGGGGTCTGGACGGTTTTCAGGACCGAAACCTCAAGTCCCACGCCGTTTAAAGTGAGCGGGGCGTAAATGGCCCGGTTCAGGGCGAGGTTGTTTCCCACTACCGTCTTCAGACCCGGCCGGGTTGCGAAATATCCCCGGCGGTAGCGCAGATGCACGCCGTGCTTCACCACCTCAACCTTCAGCGTGTGATATTTTCCGTCCCACGCAATGTTTCGGGGATAAAAGCCAAGGGTGTAGCCGGCCTGATAATCGTCCACGGCGGACTGCATGGCCTCGGCCAGACCGTTGGTGTTGTAGGACGCCTTGCCCCCGGTATGGCCGGCCAGTTCCTGCATCGTAGCCACTGAACCGTAGAAGCCCCAGCTGGCCCTCCCGCCGGTGTCCACGAGCAGTCCGGTAGCCATCACAGGGTAAACGGCAACGTTGGCGTTGTTTAAAGCTTCATAGGCCTGATGGAGCGGCTCGACCTGAACAATCCGGTCACCCGCCTTGCCTGGCCCGGGCGGCCCGCCCAAAAGCACTCGCAAGACCCAATTCCGTCTGGCGGAAACGCGGGGTTGAGACTCGCCCGGGCGCGATTCTGCATCCGCTTCGAAAGCAGCCCAAGTGGGAAAGCCGTCGGAGAGCCAGATCAGATTCTTCCGCCCGGGAAATTGAGCCAGGTATTTGGCGATGTCAACCAGACTGCCTGCAACAGCGCTGATCGGGTCGATGCCTACCCAGTAACTGCTGCCCATTTCGAACCGGCGAACCATCCTCTTCATCCGGGCCTCATCCGCCGCCGTGTATTCCGCCGTCACGGATTCCGCCGGAGCCTGGACTGAACCGCCGGTGGTTCCCGGCTGCGCAGTGGCTTTGACCCCCTCAGGGTTGCGATTCCTTTTCTTCTTTTTCTTCTTCTGCAGGGCGGCGATCAAAAGTTTGGGGTCGTTGGTAAAACTTTGCAGCACGCGCAGCCGGTTGCCGAGCAGCGCGAAGATGGCCACGCGGTCCTTCGGGCCGACACGTTCAAGAAAGCGCTTCATCTCCCTGGTTGCATAAACCCGGTCCGGAAATGCGGTGTTCATGCTGTCCAGCAGGATCACCGTAACGCTGGGTGAGTCGGAGGGAAGGTGGTTGGAAAATACGTTGGCCGGCAAGGGCAGGAAGGGTTGCGGTTCGGGCGCGCGTGAAATCGCCGCAAAAGTGTCAATGGGAATCAGCTTGCCGTTGTCGTAAAGTCTGAAATCGTTTTTCGTCAGGCCGGTGGCGGGCCGCCCGTGCGAGCCCCACGCGACCACATTGATTTGAATCAGGCGCGTCTCGACTCGAATTGCGGTTTTGTTCTGGGCGGCGTGGATGGCAACGGACCCGCCAATCACCGCGCCGGCGGCGGCGAGCCCCAGGATCGCGATGGACCTGCTTTTCATTTCCGGTCGGCTTGCGCAGACCCGAGGGTCTGCGATTCAATTTCGCGCCCTCAACACTCCCGACGTGCCTGAACATAGGATACCGCCGCCCACGGCGATTGCAAGCGGCAAGACCTCGCACCCTCGCCGAGCAATGTAGTGCAGGATTCGTTTCTCATATCCTGCGGCTCTTCCATTGTTTTAGTGATTTGAAAATCCCGCCGGCTGGCGCAGACACGCGTTTTCGAGTGTCTGCGGCCTCGCCATCTCGGCCCGTCAGCCGCCGCCCTCACTTCCGCGCCGAAGCGGCGCATACATGGCGCCCTATGCCATGGGTGCGATCCGCCGTTCCGCCCACCACGTCATTCCGATCCCGCGAAGCGGGAGAGGAATCTGCTTCTGTCCAGCCCCATCGGGGCGAACCAGCAAAGCCCAGGCCACCGGCCTGGGTTGACCGCGCCTGTCCTTTCTTCTTCAGCCCTCTACCCGCGCGCGGGGAGAGGGTGTCACGCAGCGCGGGACGGGTGAGGGGCGGCTCGCCCTCAACCTTGGCGGGTTCTCTCAGCGCCCTGTTTCTCAGAACTGCGCGCGCGCCAGCTCCGTGCGCGAGTTCTTCTCCTGCCGCATCACTCGAGCCAGTTTGACTTGCATGGCTTTGTCCCGCGCTTCATCCCTCGCCAGCCGCGCTTCCAGCGCCTTGACCGCCGAGGCTTCCTTCTGCAGTTGAGTTACCTCGCGGGTCAGGGCTGCGATCTTCGCGTCCTTGGCGGCGCCTGCTTTCGCCAGTTCGCCTATTTTCCGGCGCTGAGTCTGCACCTGGAACGCCAGATCGTCGTTGCGCGTTTTCAGTTGTTTTTCGCCTGCGAGCAGCATAAAGGGCAACAGGCTGTAGTTCACCTGTTTGTATCCGTGCGCGTCGGTTGAAACCACGTCGGGAAAGACCTTCTCGACCTGCTGCGCGACCAGGCCGGTCGAGCGCCCGGGGCCGAAGCGATAACCCGCCGGGTTCGACGCGCGCCAGTTGAAGTGCACCGGTTGCAGTTCGGCCAACTCATCAAGCAGCGGCGCGAACGGGCGGATGTTCTTCTTCAGCCGTTCATCCGAGGAGCAGGTGCCTCCGACCGTCGTGGTTCCGGCAAGAAAACAAGTGCTCGTCCGGATGTTCCCGACGACGTCGAGCGGCTCGCCCGGCGTTGCGGTTCCGATGCCCACGCTCACGCTCGCCGTCGCTCCGTTCGTTCCGCTGATGCTGCCCAGCACCAGCGCGTTACTCTCACCCACGTAAGCTTGTGAGCCGATTGCGGTGGCGTTGGTCAATGTTCCGGAGGAGGCATTCGCGCTGTGGCCAACGAAGGTATCGTCATTCCCCGTAGTAATTGCATTTCCGGCGCTATACCCCACGGCAGTGTTGTTGGCTCCGCCTGAGTTTTGGGAAAGTGCGAAGCCGCCGATCGCGGCGTTGTGGCCGCCCGTGGAGTTGAGCAGGAGCGCTGCGTAACCGCTGGCGGTATTGGCGCTGCCCGTGGTGTTGGAGGTCAGCGCGGAAGTGCCGATGGCGGTGTTGTAGTCGCCCGTGGTGTCGGAGGTTAGCGCGAAAGCGCCGACGGCGGCGTTGAGAGAGCCCGTCATGGTGAAATTTCCCGCGCCCTGCCCGACAAAGCTGTTATCGGTGCCGTAGGCATCAATGAACGCCGTGCCGTTAAAGCTGATCACGCCTGCGCTCCCGCCGGAACTGGTCGCCGGCAGATTCAGGTTCCCGCTGAGCGTCGCCGTCGAACCGCTGATCACGGTCGTCGAGCTGAACACGTTGGTCAGCTCGGAGCCGTCGCCGCTGAAGCTGGTTGCCGTCACCGTCCCGTTCACCTCAAGAGCGGTGGAAGGCGTGGCGGTTCCGATGCCCACCTTAACGCTGGCCCCCGCCCCGTTCGTTCCGCTGATGCTGCCCAGCACCAGCGCGTTACTCTCACCCACGTAAGCAAGTGCGCCGATTGCCGTCGCGTTGGTCAATGTTCCGGAGGAGGCATTCGCGCCGTAGCCAAGGAAGGTATCGCCAACCCCCGTAGTAATTACCTCTCCGGTAGTGTTCCCCACTGCAGTGTTATTCCCTCCGCTTGTGTCATAGCCGAGAGCGGACCCGCCGATCGCGGTGTTGTTGTTGCCCGTGGTGGTGCCTTGTCCGTATAAGTTCAGGCCGAGAGCGAAGCTGCCGAACGCGGTGTTGTTGCTGCCCGTGGTGTTGGCGTAGAGCGCGCTGTCTCCGCTCGCGGTATTGTAGTTGCCCGTGGAGTTCTCCACGAGCGCGTTGAGACCGTTGGCAGTGTTGTCGTAGCCCGTGGTGTTGCCATCGAGCGCAGCTGCACCGTTGGCGGTGTTTTCATAGCCCGTGGTGTTGCTACCGAGCGCACCTGCACCGTTGGCGGTGTTGGAGTAGCCTGTGGTATTCCATTGGAGCGCCGCGGACCCGCTGGCGGTGTTGTTGTTACCCGTGGTGTTCCATTGGAGCGCCGCGGACCCGCTGGCGGTGTTGTCGTAGCCTGTGGTGTTGGAGAAGAGCGCTTCACGGCCGCTGGCGGTGTTGTCGTGGCCCGTGGTGTCGGCGGCCAGCGCGGAAGACCCGATGGCGGTGTTGAGAGCGCCCGTCATGGTGAAATTTCCCGCGCCCTGCCCGACGAAGCTGTTCTCGATGCCGTAAGCTTGAATGAACGGCGTGCCGGCCAGGCTGATCACGCCTGCGCTCCCGCCCGAGCTGGTCGCCGGCAGTTTCAGGTCGCCGCTGAATGAACCGGCGGTGAGCGTGCCGGCCACGTTGACGTTGCCGGAGGAATCAATCACGAGGCCCGCGCCGGCGAGCGTCGAGAGATCAGTGATCTTTGGGCCCAGAGCGATCACTCCGCCGCCGAGGTTCTCGTTGCTCCCGAAAAACGCTTCATAACCGCCCGCCGCTCCCGGATCGTAGATGTAGAAATCGCTTGACCCCACCACGCCCCCGTCCGTCAGGCTGCCTTCCGCGCCGAAGGAGAAAAGCGTCTTGCCGGCGCCCCCGTTGAAATTCGGGTTGCTCAACTGAAACGCTGCTTGCGCGTAGCCGTACCTATAGGTCGCGTCCACCTGATCGGCCACCGCGATGGAAGTTCCATTCATTCCGCCCTTGCCCGCAACCACAAGCTTGGACGCCGGGTTCGTCGTGCCGATGCCTACGTTGCCGTTGCTCACCAGCGACATCACCGTCGTATCCGGCAGCACGTCGTGGTTGCTGTTGGCGTTCCGAAGCGCAATGTCCAATCTCGAATTGTTGGTCCCCACCTTCGGGTTCGACAGCAGAAACGATGCCGCCGACGCGTAGGCGACGCCTGCGTTGTAGTTGCGCGACAAGTCCAGAACCGTCGCCGGCGTCGTGGTGCTCAGCGACCCCGCGATTTCGGCGCTGGCCAGAGGCGCGTTGGTCCCGATGCCGATGGCGTTCGTCGTCGGGTCCTGATAAACATTTGAGTTTCCCAACGAGCCGCTGCTGTTCACGAAAGCAGCCAGATAGTTTGCCGTTCCGCCTGCGGTGATGCTCTGCGGACTCGCCGTCGTCGCCTGCTTGGCCGTCCGCCCGCTGGTCGTTGAAGTTGAACTCGTGCCGACCACCGTCGTCGAACTTGTTGTCGTCGTTCCGCTCTGCGAGGCCAGCAGATAGTCCGCGGCCGGCTTCCCGCCCAGCATTTCGGCATTGCCGGATGTCATCGCGTACGGCACGCTGACCAGCAGAATTCTCGACTGCTCCGGCAATCCGCGCACCGCCACTCCCAGCCATCGCGCCTGGCCGGAAGTGAAAAGATCCATCGGCACGCCGGTTGCCGTCATCGCGCCCAGCAGCGTCGTGTACTCGCCCGCGGCATTCGCG
>JBJKPU010000110.1:0-13401 GCA_046706005.1 Terriglobia bacterium
AATGTTTCTTGATTTCCTTGATGATGTCCTCTTGCTGCACCTTTCGCTTAAAGCGGCGGAGAGCATTTTCCAGTGACTCGCCCTCCTGTAGCTTCACTTCTGCCAAATGACAAACACCCCCGTTTCCATCTTGGTTTATAAAGGTTTGCTACGCACCAATGTTTGCGTTTTTACCAGTTAGTTGATGAGAAGTCAAGTCCGTTTTGCTGCCGGCACGGCGGAATGCCAGCTTCGTGTACTTATTATGCCATTAGAGCTCACGATACCTCCCCTGCCGGAGCCGGTCATGGAGCGCCCGGGGCGGCGGGAGGGGCGGAGTGATTCAGCTTTTCGAAAAGGGCCTTGTAAGCCGCCCGGTAAGAGGTGTTTTCCGGTTTGAGTTTTGTGGCCAGCGCATACTGGGCAAGCGCCAGGTCGAGTTTCTGTTTCGTTGCCCGATTCATCCTGGGCTCGCGGCCATTCTTGCCCTTTGAGGTCCCGGCCGAAGATCCCACTCCGCCCGGAGGAGCGGCTTGCGCCTCGTATTCTCCCGCCAGAGCAAAATGAGCCGCGGCATCTTCGGGATCCATCCCGATCAGGTCCTGATAGGCAGAAACCGCCGCCGCATGATCGCCTGCGGCCTTCAGCGTTTCTGCCAGCTCACGGTGGGCAAAGTCATCTTTGGGCTGCAAGGGCACGGCGATTCGAAGGATTTCGGCCGCCGCCTGCAATTGTCCCTGCCGCCGCAACTGCCGGGCGAAAACAACCATCAGCCGGTAAATGTCGGGCACATCCTTAGTTTCCTTAGCCTCTTGGCGGATTATTTCGAGGCCCGCCGCGGTATGGCCCTGGAGGATAAAGCTGCTGGCGGCTTCGTTCCTGAGAGTGATGTCATACACCTTCTGCTGAGATTGATCGATGGGTTCTCTAAGAGCTCCCGGTTCTCCAAAGACCTGGATCCGCTCAGCGGGATCGGCGCTTCCGGGATCATAGAGGAACAAGGCATGGCGGACCGTGGCAAGCTTGTGTTTCGACCACGCGATGGGCGGAAACCGCAGTTCGAGGGCGTCGGTCTTGGCGGCGGAACTGTAAGGATCACTTCCCCGGAAGACTTTGGCGGCGGAAACGTGCCCCTGCGCATCCACCAATAAATTCAGCGCCACCCAGGCGGAGGTTTTGCCGGCCGAAGGCGGCCAGGTGAAGTGGCGCCCCGGCGGAGGAGCGAGCCGGTTGACGTCCTGCATTTCCTTCCAGGCTTTGGCGACGCGGGCGGCGGTCATTTGCGGAAGCCCGCCGTGGGCTTGCACGTAGTCCTTGAGTTCTTTGGGAGAATAGGGAGCTTTGCCGCCGAATTGCGCCTGCGAGAAAGTGTAGTAAAGCAACGCTTTCTTCGGATCATTCTGGCGCATGGCCAGCATGGCGGCGTGACGGGCGCCATCGGGACTGGGCCGGATTTCATAGGCGGCCCCAAGGCATTCCGCCGCTTCGGTGAGTTTGCCTTCTTTGAAAAGCGCCCATCCCAGAGTGTCCAGGAAGGCGGCGAGGGAATTGAGGCTTCCGTCGTAATCCTTGGGAACTTCGAGCGAGGCGACATTTTCCGGAATGACCTGATCAACCGCCGAGCGGGCGTCCTCTTCGGCCTTGGAAAGATCAACCCCGGATTGCGCCATGGCGTAGGCGACGTTGTTCAGGATGACGGGAATCTTGCTGATTTCAAGGGCCTGAGCGAGGGCTTGCCGGCCCTGATCGGTCTTTCCCGACTTCAGCAGATCGCCGCCCCAGGCGGCTTGAAGCAGAGGGTTGCGAGGGCTGATTCGGACGGACGCGCCATAAGCGGCGGCCGCGGCACTCCAATCGCGCTTCTGGTCGTAGGCTGCGGCGAGATTGAAATTGGCCGATTGGTCCAGCGGGTTGACGGAAAGCTGCTGCTTGAAATCCGCGATGGCCGCATCTTCGTGGTCCTGGGCGGCTTCCGTCAGGCCAAGGTTGTTGAAAGCGTAATTATCGTAGGGATTGATCTCCGCCTGTTTCCGGTAAGCCTTCTCCGCCTGATAGTAATTCCCGATCATGGCATAGGCGCGGCCGAGATTGTTCCAGGCATACTTGCTTTTGGGATCTTTGGCAACAGCTTTAAGCAGCAGGTCGCGGGCGACCACGGGATTGAAATGCTTTTCCATCGCTTCCTGGCCCGCCGTATTCAGCTCATCGGCGGTCATGGAAGAAGCGTCGGAGAGCGCACCGGCATTGCCCGTGCGGTGCAACGTCAGTTGCTGCTTCAGGTCATCATTGATCAGGTTTTGAAAATTCCGCAACGCTTCCAACTGATCAAGCGGGATCTTTGCGGAATTGAGCTTGAGTTCGCGTTTCACCAGCAGCCGGTTGTGATCAAACGAATAGCTCGACGTGTAGCTGCCAAAGGGCCGTTCAACGTTGATCGGCTGTGGCAGCTCAACCTTGTAATTCGAGGGAATCGTCAGGTCGAGGGTTTCCTGATTATCGCCCGGGCCGTCGATGTCAATCGTCTGCGGGGGATTCGCGGCGCAGGCGGATGAGGATGAAGCCTTGGCGCTGGCCTTTTGTTCTTCCTCCGCCCGGGAGATTTGTCTTTGCCAGTTATTAGGACCGATGAACATCAAAGGAAGCTGGATTTGCTCGTCCTTCTCGAGCAGATCGAGATAGGCGGGTTTCGTCAAAGTATATTGATACTTGAATGGGCTGGCGAGATCGTCCGGGTCGGAGTTGGAGGAATCGGAGACGGACGCGCCGTCCAATTGATACTGCGCCATCGCCTTCTCCGCTTTCTTCAGTTGATTTTTGTCCTGCAGCCGGAAGATCTGGCGCATGAACACGCCGGCAATCCCGGTCACCTGCGCATTAAATTTGGCCGTCAGCGTGCCCGCCGCGTCAATCGAGCCGGTCTCCTGGATAATGTTTTGCGGGGGTGAGGGCGGAGAATCCGGCACGGTCACCAGGTGGCTCGCGCCGGGCTCGATCAAGAGCGCCTGCTTTCCCATGACCGCGGGACTCAGCACTCCGGGCGGAGCGGTTTCCATGGTCGAATCGAGCCAGAGGTTCCCGCTCTTCATGGGAACCACGGTCATCACGTGGTCGAACTGTGAAGGCATGGGGACGGCCGGATAGATTTGGTCTTTGACCGCATTGACCAGGGCCGGGTAAGCCTTGATACCCTCGGCGGCAAGCAGCGCTTCAAGCAGGCCGCTCTTATCCTTGCAATCGCCATAGCCGCTGTCTAAAACCGCCGGAGCGGAGTGGGCCTGAAAACCGCCGATTCCGAACTCAAGCGCCACGTAGCGAATCTTTTCGGACACGTAGGCGTATATGGCATCAAGTTTTTCTTCAGTCGTCGTTTTCCCGGCCGTCAGCTTGTCGGCCATGGACTGGATTTCCGGAGTGACGCGCAAGCCCTTGGCCTGCAATGCCGTGTACCAGTCCGCGACCTGGCTCCAGCTGCTCAGGGTGCTTGCGGCAAAAAGCGGTGGCTGATCAGGGGCTTCGTTGTCGAGGGGTTCCAGATTTTTGATTTCCCAGGTATAGACTGCCCGCCCGTTCTCTTTTTTGAGCGTGTAATGAAAGCAGGGGTCCGATTGAAAGGTCAGCTTGCGGTCGGCGGGGACGTCCAGCACGATCGATGCGGATGTGATCGGATTGGAGCGGTCGAGGGAATACATCACCCAGAAGTTGTCCGGCATGTACGGAGTCCGGATGGTTCGCGTGTACTGCAACTCGACGGAATCGCCGACCTGAAGTTGCGGCGCAACCAGCGCCTTGATCTTGATGTCACTGAACATAGGGGCGTAACGCGCCACCGGCGGAGTGACGTCCATCGCCTTTGATGGATCGGCAGGGATTACCGTGCCGTCTGCTTTGATGGTGCGAAGGTAATTGATCTGAAGGCTCTCGAGCTCGCTCGCGTAAGGCAGATAAACGGCCCCGTACATTTTCAGCCCGGTTTCCGTGAGTATTCGGAGTTTGGCGGTATGAATCACCTCGCCGGTCCCGTTATCCTCATACCTGTGGACCACCTGAAGTTGTTCGACCACCGCGTTCCTGGGAGGCGGAGTAGCCTCATCCGATGTCTGCTGGGCCCAAACCATGGGCGCAAAAAACAGCATCACGCCCACGAGCAGAGCTTGCTGTATCCCTTTGTTCCGCATATGCCGCCTTCCGCGACTGGCCGAATCCCGGCTCGTCCCGATCTTCGAAGAGCCTTCGCACACGCAGTATACACTGCGTGCAATTGCTTGCAAGTTTGCAGCAGCAGGCCGTTAGATGCGCGCGCGCTATACAGAGGCCGGGCAAGCTGGAAATCGGTCATCAATTCAACACGATGAAGTGAATGGCAACCGGGCAGAAGAGTGAGACTTGGGCGGGGGGAAAGGGCGATCAGATCGCAGCCGAAGCAGAGGGCAGGAAGAATTGTTCCCATTGGATTTCATAGACAACGACAGGGTCGACTTTGCCCTTGACCTGTATCGGCTCCAGTTTGTTGGAAGCGAAGCCCCGGCCCATGGCGTTGAAAGTGGATTCCGAGACCAGAATCTGTCCGCCCCGGGCCTTGCTGCAAAGCCGCGAGGAAAGGTTCACGGCGTCTCCGATGACGGTGTAATCCATGCGCTTGGATGAGCCGATGTTGCCGGTAATCACCGGTCCGGTGTTGACGCCGATTCCCACATCCAGTTTCTTGCGACCTTTCGATTCCCACTCCCGGTTCAGGTCGCGCAGGGCCCATTGCATTTCGATTGCGGTCTTGACCGCGCGCGCCACATCGTCCCGCCTCGGGATGGGCGTGCCGAACAGGGCCATCAAGCCGTCGCCGATATACTTGTCGAGCATTCCGCCGCCGTCGAAAATGATTTCAGTCATTTCAGAGAAGTATTCGTTGAGGAACTCCACCACCTGGACGGGCTCCATTTTCTCGGACATGTGCGTAAAACCCCGGACGTCCGCGAAAAGGACGGTGACGATCTGGCTTTCACCTCCCAGGTGCACGCGGTCGGGATTCGCCTGAATCCTCTCAATCACGGCTTCGCTCAGGAAGCGTTCCAGAGCTTTTCGCTCCGCTGCGCGTCTCGACAATTCATCGTGGGCGCGCGCGTTCTCGAAACCCATTGCGGCTTCCGCGGCGATGACGCCGAAGATATTCAACTCCTCCCGGGAGAAGGCAAATGTCTTGGTTACGCAATCGACGTAGAACAGGCCAAAGATCTTTTCGCCGTAGATGAGCGGTGCGCACATCGCCGAGCGAACGCCGGAAATCCGCAGGCTCTCACTGTTCGTGAATCGCTGGTCGGTGGCCACATCAACCACCAGAAGGGGCAGTCTTTCGCTCATGACGCGAGTCACTAAATTTTCCGACAGGGATACGCCGCGCGACCTGGACTTGAGGCTCGGATCCTTGTAGAGCATCACGGCCGGCTTGAATCCCTTGCCGTCTTTGTCGAGAAGCATCACATAACCGCGCTCCACGTTTTCCATGCGAAAGGCAAGCTCCATGGCCTTCCGGATGGCTTCCTCCGAAGTTAAAGCAGTGGAGAGCGTTTTCCCGACTCCCATCACCAGCTTCAGGAGTTTGTTCTCGCGCTCAAGTTCCTGAATGCGGGTCTCCGGTGTTCCCGGGAGAACAGCCATCTCCTGGGTTTCAGGATGAAGGACGGCATCGAGCGTTCCTTGTGACAGCAGGCTGGTCAGTCCAGGATCGGGCTTGACGGCCTCGACGTGGACGGGACGCCCCATCGCCGCCTCGTAAGTCAGCTTGAACACTCCGATCCCAATCTGGTCCTGGTCGGCGAGTTGATGTTCCTGGACCCGGGTTTCGTTGACGAACGTTCCATTCGTGCTTCCCAGATCTTTCAGGACATCCGGACTTTCCGAGCCGGCGACCAACTGAGTGTGGTGGCGGGAGACACTGGGATGATTTAGAACAAGGTCATTCGACTCGACACGGCCGATGTTGATGGTGGGAGCAGTGATCTCAAAGACCTGCGTCTGCTCGTCAGGTCCGGTAATGACTAATCGTCCCATGAAGCCAGCTTCGTGCGCTCCGGTCGCTCGTAATTTGGGCGGGAAGCAGCCTCACACGCCCCGCGCTATGACCGTGATGGTGATCATTCAACCCGATCATTGCGCAGAGTACAGAATCATTGAGTTCAAGTCAACATTAGAGAGTCCGGCAGAATATGCTGAAAGCTTGCCATCCTAGAACCCGGGTCACAGGAATCTTTTGTGTGTGGTTAGGTTCAGGTTCGGGCAGAAGAACATGGCGGACCGGAAGGTGTGGCTCTGCCTCATGTTCGCGTGCATACGAATGCCAAATATCCAGTAAGATGTGCAGAAGGGCGTCTATTCTGTGGAACCCTTGACAGCTTGATTGACTTCTTACGATAATTCCCGCATTCACCGGGCAGGCTTTGTCGGGAAGCGTGCGGAAATCAGCTTGTGGATTGGCAACCCATACACAAGTCGGCATTGTGGGTGCGGGCCCTGCCGGACTCTTGCTTTCCCACCTGCTGCACAGGAACGGCATCGAGTCGGTCGTTCTGGAAGCGCGGAGCCGGAAATATGTCGAAGGCCGCGTCCGCGCGGGCGTTCTCGACTATGAAACAGTCAGTTTGCTGACTCAGTCCGGAGTGGGCGAGCGCATCAAAAAAGAAGGGCTCGTCCACCACGGCATCGAACTGCGCTTCAATGGCATGGGGCATCGCATTGACTTCCTGGATCTAACCGGACGCTCGATTACAATCTACGGCCAGAATAAAGTCATCAGAGACCTGGTTTCCGCCAGGCTGGCGGCCGGCGGGCAGATTCTTTACGAAGTGGAAGACGTCAGCGTTCACGACTTTGATTCTTCCTCTCCGAAAATACGGTTTAAAAGGGATGAACAACAGCGCGAGATCAATTGCGACTTTATTGTGGGCTGCGACGGCTTCCACGGGATTTGCCGCCCCAGCATTCCCGAAGATGTGATCAAGGCCTACGAACGCTCTTACCCTTTTTCGTGGCTGGGCATTCTGGCGGAAGCCCCTCCCGCCTCAGAGGAACTGATCTACGCGCACCACGAGCGCGGGTTTGCACTAATGAGCATGCGCAGCACGCAAATCAGCCGGCTCTATCTGCAATGTGAGCCGCATGAAGACCTCAACGAATGGCCGGACGAACGCATCTGGCAGGAACTTGCCACACGGCTCGCTCGTGCAGACGGGAGCTGGAAGTTGACCGAAGGCCGGATAATACAGAAGGGCGTCACGGACATGCGCAGCTTTGTGGCGGAGCCGATGCAATACAAGCGTCTTTTTCTGGCCGGAGATGCGGCGCATATTCTTCCTCCCACGGGCGCCAAAGGTCTGAATCTGGCTGTCTCCGACGTGCGCGTTCTTGCGCAAGGGCTGAAACGGTTCTATGCGACCGGCCGAACCGACCTGCTGGATCGATATTCACAGATCTGCCTGCGTCATGGATGGAAGGTGCAACGCTTTTCGTGGTGGATGACTTCCATGCTTCATCGCTTCCACGATGAATGTGAATTTGACTCCCGGCGACAAATGGCGGAGCTTGATTACGTCACCTCGTCGCGAGCCGCATCGACGAGTCTGGCGGAAAATTATGTCGGTCTCCGGCTTCAGGACAAAGACCTCGAATCGGAAGTTGCGGCGGACCGGACGGCGCTTCGCGATCCCACCTCGCCCAAGGCGCGGTCGCACTCGACGATGGGGAGAAAGCAATGAGCCAGCCTCAAAACAAAAGTGCGCGAACTCCTTTGCATCCCGGCCTTCCCGGCTACAGGCGGCCAGCCCCCGGCAGCCAACCCGAGCGGCTTTATGAGCCGTACAAATCCACGGTGCTGCGCGCTCCTCGCGAGACATTGATTCAGTTGCCGTACACGCTGTCGGAACTGACCGGGCCTCTTTACGGGCACAATCCAATCGGCGAGGCCGATAACGACCTGACGCGCCAGTGTTCCGGCGAACCACTGGGTGAGCGCATTATCGTTTCCGGACGAATCGTTGACGAAGACGGGCGCGCAATTCCGAATGCGCTGGTTGAAATCTGGCAGACAAACTCAGCCGGCCGTTACTTCCATTCGAAGGACATTCATCCTGCGCCGCTCGATCCTAATTTCATAGGGGCGGGACGAACGATTTCAGACGAGTCGGGCCGCTATCAATTCGTCACCATCATGCCGGGCGCATATCCCTGGGCAAACCACGATAATGCCTGGAGGCCGCGGCACATTCATTTCTCACTCTTCGGCCCGGCGTTCGTTACTCGCCTAGTCACGCAAATGTATTTTCCCGGCGATCCTTTGATTCCTCACGACCCGATCCTTCAATCAATTCCAGATGAAAGCGCCCGGCAGCGAATGGTGTCGAAATTCAATTTCGGTTTGACCAAACCCGGGTGGGCGATTGGCTACGAGTTTGATATTGTACTTCGCGGCCGTCTGAGTACTCCTTTCGAGGGAAAGCGATGAGTCGTAAGAATCATCTGATCGCGACAGGTTCTCAGACTCTGGGGCCGTTCTTTCATCTCGGTCTGACCACCAACAAGGATTTGGGGAAAATGGCCGCACCCGACTCCGGCGGCGAGGCGATCCGGGTGGCAATCCGGATCCTCGACGGCAAGGGGAACGCCGTTCCCGATGCGATGGTTGAGATCTGGCAGGCCGACGCAAACGGAAAGTACGACCATCCGGAGGATAATCAGGAGCAGAAACCCGACCCGGCGTTCTGCGGATTCGGAAGGTTGGCGACGGACGAAGATGGCTGGTGCTTATTTGAGACGGTTCGCCCTGGAAGAGTGCCGGGCCCGAACGGGCAGCTTCAAGCTCCACATCTCAATTTAACAATGCTCGGCCGCGGCATTCTGGCCCCGCTTTTCACGCGACTGTATTTCACCGGTGATCCGGCAAACGACCAGGATGAGATTCTTCGCCTGGTGCCTTCTGACCGAGTGAAAACCTTGCTCGCCTCTCGGCAAGATGAACGACCCGGGGAATGGCAGTTCCTGATTCATTTGTGCGGCCCGCGTGAAACCATCTTCTTTGATTGGTGATTTTATGGGTGTACACCTGATTGAGACTCTTTCAACCACAGAAGCTTTGGCGGGAGTGTTCTCGGATGAATCCATTCTGCGAGCTATGCTTGATTTTGAGGCTGCGCTCGCACAATCAGAGGCGCGCGTGGGAGTTATTCCGGCGTCCGCGGCCAAAGCCATCTCCGACGCGGCACGCAAAGAAGCGTTTAACGTTGAAGAAATTTCAAGGGACGGTTTTCGCGCTGGCACTTTCTCTATCCCGTTAGTGAAAGCCTTGACGGAACGGGTTCGTGCAGCCGATCCCGATAGCGCGCGATATGTCCACTGGGGCGCCACCAGTCAGGATGTCGGCGACAGCGCCATGGTCCTGCTCTTGAAGCGCGCATGCGAAATTATTGAGGCAGACCACCTGCGCCTGAGGTCGGCGCTTCGGAATGCGTCGAACAAGTATGCCGGCGTTGTCATGTCCGGCCGCACCTTGCTTCAACCTGCGCCTCCGGTGACTTTTGGACTTAAGGCCGCGGGATGGTACGGGGCACTTTGCCGCAGCTGGGCGCATCTCAAATCAGCCGCCGAGGCGGTCGCTGTGCTTCAGTTCGGCGGAGCGAGTGGCACGCTCGCGGCGCTGGAAGGGAACGGCGCGGCCGTGAGCGCGGCGCTTGCAGAAGCGCTGAATTTGCGGAACCCTGCCGCTCCCTGGCACTCGCACCGCGACCGCATAGCAACCTTCATCTGTGCATGCGGCGTTTACACTGGCTGCCTGGGAAAGTTTGCGCGGGATATGACGCTCCTGATGCAGGCCGAGGTCGGGGAAGCTTTCGAGCCGGGCGGCGCTGGCCGCGGCAGTTCGTCGGCCATGCCCCACAAACACAATCCTGTCGCCTGCTCGTTGGCGCTGGCCGCGGCTTTCCGCGTCCCCGGGCTGGTGGCAAGTTTCCTTGCCGGAATGCCTCATGAACATGAACGTGGGACAGGCGGCTGGCAGGCGGAGTGGACGACTGTGGTGAATGTTGTCGGCGCGACAGGTTTGGCTGCAGCCTCGATGGCGGAAGTCGCGGAAGGTTTATCGGTCAACGCGGAACGGATGCGCGCCAATATTGACCTCACTCTGGGCACAATCTTCAGCGAGCGCGCAATGTTGCTGCTCAGCCGAAAATTGGACCGCGATGTGGCGCGCCACCTGGTTGAAGAAGCTGGGCGCATCGCGTTAAAAACCCAGCGCAGATTTGTTGAGGTCCTGGCTGAGATGCCTGAAGCCCGAGGCGCGTTGACAGATGAACAACTCAGGACGCTCGACGTTCCTGAAGAATATCTGGGTTCAGCTGAAATCTTCCGGAAGCAACTTCTCGCATCCTGATTTCCAAACGGAGTTCTGACTTTGCCCTTGATCAATGTTGGCGGCACACGCAGCTTTTATCGTCTGGAGGGCCGCGAGGATCGGCCCACCCTCATTCTCTCTCATTCACTCGGCGTCGATCATGGGCAATGGAACATGCTCGTGCCCGACCTGTTGCCGCACTTTCGCGTGCTGCTCTACGATATTCGCGGGCACGGCGCTTCCGACGCCACTCCGGGTGATTACTCCATCGAGCAGTTGGCGCGCGACATCCTGGCGATCGCGGACGCTCTCAACATTCAGTCGTTCGCTTTTTGCGGGCTTTCACTAGGAGGCATGATCGGCCAATGGCTGGGCGCCGCATTTCCTCAGCGGCTTACGGGTCTCGTCCTGGCAAATACGTCTCCACGCTATGCCGACCCCAGCATTCTGGAAACCCGGCGCAAGAAGATTTTGCAGGAAGGGATGGCGTCCGTAGAAGAAACGGCCATGGAACGGTTCTTTTCTCCTGAGATGCTCGCGGCTAACCCACCTCAGATCGCGACAACCCGGCGCACTCTGCTCTCCACAAATCCCGTCGGCTACGCCGGTTGCTGCGCCGCGATTCGTGACATGAATCAGGTCTCGCTGTTGCGGCAGATTCAGGTGCCTGCCCTCCTGATCTCCGGCGACTTTGATGTTTCCACTCCATGGAAAGGAAACGGCGATTTGATTGCGAAAGAGGTTCCGGGAATAAAGGTTGTTCACCTCCCGGCGGGCCATCTTTCCAATCTGGAGCGGCCGCGTTCCTTCTCGGCGGCGGTGCTCAACTTTCTGCTCGCCGGCCCACCCAAAGACGGCATGGAAGCCGCGCTCCAGGTGCGCCGCTCGGTTCTTGGCGACGAGTATGTGAATCAAGCCCTGGCGCACGTGAATGATTTCAACCGCGATTTCCAGGAATTGATCACACGTTATGCGTGGGGCAACATTTGGAGCCGGCCGGGACTCAGCCGGAACACGCGGCGATTGCTGGTCATCGCCATGACGGCGACAGCAGGCCGCTGGGAGGAGTTCCGCTTGCATGTGCGTGCCGGACTGGCCAAGGAATTGGAACCTTGCGACCTTAAGGAAGTGCTGCTTCAGGTAGCGATTTATGCGGGAGTGCCGGCCGCGAACACGGCTTTCAAAATCTGCAGCGAGGAATTGGGAAAGTGAGCCGCGGAAATCAGCTTCAAACCGCATACCTCTGCGACGGCATCAGGACACCGTTCGGCCGTTACGGCGGAGTCTTGTCCGGAATCCGCACGGACGATCTTGCCGCATTGCCCCTGAAGGCGCTGATGGAACGCAATCCCGGCGCGGAATGGGGCGAACTTGACGATGTAATTTTCGGATGTACCAATCAGGCCGGCGAGGACAACCGCAACGTCGCCCGCATGGCCCTTCTGCTTGCTGAACTACCTGAAACGGTGCCGGGAGCAACGATCAATCGCCTTTGCGGTTCCGGCATGGAAGCCGTTTCCATCGCGGCGCGGACGATCATGTGCGGGGATGCGTCGCTCATGATTGCAGGCGGCGTGGAAAGCATGTCTCGGGCTCCTTTCGTCATGGGCAAGCAGGACAAAAAGTTCTCGCGCAATCTGAGCGTCGAAGACACAACAATGGGCTGGCGTTTCGTGAACCCGCGCTTCAAAGAACTTTATGGAACCGATTCCATGCCCGAAACGGCGGAAATTGTCGCCAAGGAATACCGCATCTCCCGCGCCCATCAGGATGAGTTCGCGTTGAGAAGCCAGCAGCGGACGGCCAGGGCTGTTGCCGCGCGGATTCTAAGCGAAGAGATCATTCCGGTGTCCGTTCCGCAGGCAAAGGGAGAGCCACTGCGAATCAATATTGACGAACACCCCCGGCCGGGAACGACGATTGACGCTCTTGCGAAGCTGAAGCCGATTGTGACGCCGGAAGGAACCGTGACCGCCGGCAACGCTTCGGGGATCAATGACGGCTCGTGCGCGGTGATCCTTGCCTCGGAAGCCGCCGTCGCAAAGCATGATTTGAAACCAATGGCACGATTTGTCGCGTCCGCCGTCTGCGGAATCGCGCCGCGGGTCATGGGCATGGGTCCGGTCCCCGCCACGCAAAAAGTAATGGCGAAGTCCGGCCTCGCGCTCTCCGAAATGAGCGTCATCGAATTGAACGAAGCCTTTGCGGCCCAGGCATTAGCCGTCATGCGAGAGCTTAAGTTGCCCGACGATGCAGCGCACGTCAATCCGAATGGCGGAGCGATTGCCCTTGGCCATCCGCTCGGTGCAAGCGGAACACGCCTGGTGATTACGGCGGCGCGCCAGTTACGTCGCATTGGCGGCCGGTACGCACTTTGCACGATGTGCATCGGCGTCGGACAGGGAATCGCTACCATCATTGAAAGGATTTAGGTGGTTGCGGTGTGCTATCGTGACGCCACTGAATAGCGACTGTCCTTTGTCCTGCCAGTTGAACGAGCCGAAGTTGTCAATAAAGCCTCTCCTTACCAGAATTTTGCTCGCATTGGCACAGAACTTCATCTGAAGCCGCCTTGGAACCGAGCGCGCACGTCCCACCATAACCGCCAAATCATAAACTGAAGGGATGTCTCCCCAGGAGAGTCGGGGATCCATCCAGAAGGACGAAAGCCGCATAAACAGCCTACGCTGAGGTGTATAATGTCCGCAAAGGATGGGGCTTCGAGAGGGAACGAAACTCGGCGCAAACGAAATTCTCTGGCCGCTGGGGGCAGAGGGCATGGGTGAGGTGTACCGCGCGCATGACACGCGACTGGGCGGCGAATGGCGGGGGGCGAGGGCGTGGCTCTACCTGGAATTGAAAGAACCTTCCAATCATGGATCGCGAGCGATGGAAACAAGTCGATAGATTGTTTCAGGCGGCGAGCGAACTGCCGGTTGAGGATCGCGAGGCGTTCCTGCGGCGCGAGTGCGCGGGCGATGCGGAATTGGAACGTGAAGTCCGGTCGCTTCTGGTGTCGGACGAAGGAGCCGGGAGCTTCATGGAGCGGCCCA
>JBJKPU010000111.1:0-6239 GCA_046706005.1 Terriglobia bacterium
GTCCACCATCCGGACGTCATTCGCTTTGGCAAAATCCAGAACTTCCTTCGGGTTGCTCATAAAAATCTCCCTTCCAAAATTCCCCGCGCGGCCGAGCCGCATTCCTCTTATTATTAAAGCGCCGCAGCAAGATATGCCCGGGAGGAGGAATAGTCAAGGGCATTGAACACACCTCTGGTGACCGGTCAGAGAGGCGATCGGGCCGCATTCCACCCTCACCCGTCCCGCGTTGCGGGACACCCTCTTCCCTGCAAGGGCGAGGGCTAAGAATTGAATGGCCGGGCGGCGACAACCTTTACCTGCGGGCGGGGTGAGAGGGCGAGACCGCAGAAACTCGAAAACGCAGGTCTGCGCCAGCCTAATGTTTGGGCGCGGTGCAAACGAAATTGCCGGCATTGTTGGTTGAACCCTTGCCGGTCCAGCGAGCGACTTCAGGATAAGGACACAGCGGCCGGCTCATGGGCGGGACGGACGGCTTGCCGCCGGGCAGAGTGATCTTCTGAGCCACCAGCCGGTCCGGCGCTTTTCCGTTTTCGACCCATGCCCGGAGAGCGTCCAGCGCATCCGTCTTGCTGGGGCCGGGCCCTCCCATGCAATGGCCCATTCCCGGAGCCATGAAGAGCCGGAAGAAAGCATCCACCGTGCGGCGAGCCTGTTTTCCGCTTTCCTGATTTGCAAACACCCTGATGACCTGCTCGCGGTACTCGATGGGAAACGTCTGGGCATTGAACGGATCGCCCCAACCCTGGGTCATGATCAGCTTTCCGCTTCCGGCCTGAAAGGCGCGCAAATCGGGATTGACGGAATCGATTTCATCATGCACGCGGCGGTCAACCCGCCGGACGTCGCGGTCGAAATCAAAAGTCTTCCAGTTCCACTTCGGCCCGAAGACCATGTTCTTCAGCAGAGGAATGGCATATTGAGTGGCCAGGGGGCCCTGGATCAGGCTCCATCCGTAGGCCGCGGCGAGCCGCCCGGTGAATTGTGAAGAGGCTTCCGAGCCGCGTACGAATCCCGGATAGATTTGCCGCCCGGTGCGCGGATTGCGCGGCCCCTGATACATCAGTTCCGCCGTTTTCACTTCCGCGCTGGTCAGGCAAGCGCTTGTAGCCGCGCCCTTGCACAACAGATCCGCCGGACGGAAACGGCAGGCGGTGGGGTTCTCGAGCAATCCGTCTTTCAGTCCATCCGCCGCATCGCATTCTTTCATCACCGCGCGGTGCAGGAGCTGGAGTTTTTGCGGCGACAGGACTGCGTGGTCCGTCGCGACTTTCAGCCCCCAGAGGAAGCTCAGCATGAGATGGCTGTAATACATTCCCGGCGAGCCGGCAACGATGCCGTTAAAATCCCGGGGAAAGAATTCAGCTTCCTCCATTGCCTGCGCGCCGCCGGTGGAACAGCCCTGGAAATAGGAATAGGCCGACTGCTTCCGGTAGAAGGCGTCAATGATCTGCTTGGCCGGTTCCGCAGTGTCGTGAGTGGCGGAGTGGCCCCAGGCGCGAAGGGCCGCAGGATCGTGCATCCATTTGTATCCCTGCCCCGTATGCCCGGTGTCATTGGCGGTGACGGCGTAACCCTGCTTCAACCTCTCCGCCAGAGTGGCGTAATCAATGAAGCCTCCGAAGCCGCCGCTTCCCACGGAAAGAAAACGTTTGTTCCAGCCTTCGGCGGGCATCCAGAGTTCAAATCCGATGTGAGGCGAAACTTCGCCCTTCACGCGGCAGAAAGCCGGAAGCATGAACGACCGCGCCGGAAAAGGACCGGGATGAGGAATTCGAAAAGCACCGGCGGCGACAATCCCGGCGGAAATGATGCGGGTTCGCGCGAAATGTTGCGTTGCCAGCCGGGCGCAATCGGACGTTTGGGCGCGCGCCGACAATGACGTTACAAGTAACAAACCAAGCATGAGATGGCCGACGCGCCGCATGAGATTCCTCCTTTTCCGGCTGTCCAGCGTAGCCGGATTCATGGCGAGTGTAAAAGAGAAAAGGCGTCGCGGCACAATTGAATCTTCGAATCACTCGGAGCGGGGCAGGCGGGGAGCGTTTTTGGTCTGCGCGCCGGGGCGTGACGCTTTGAGGCTTGCAATCATCCTGCGCGGCGTTATCCTCTTTCCATGCGGGCCGTGAATTCCAAAGGTGCAAGCCTGATTCGCGGACCCGCGCGGGCCCAGGCAGGGGGACGATAACATGCATAAGGCACTCTGCATTTTTCCTCTAGCGCTGGTGGTCCTCTTCGCGGCTGTTGTAGGCGTGGAAACGATAAACACCAGGAGGCAAGCGGGTGCCTTTCTCTCGAAACTGGAGACAATCCGTCTCGGGCCCGCAGGGGGACAACAGGTACAGCAGATTGCAGCCCGTTTCCGCAAAAACATCGCAAAAGGTGGAGGCGACTGCTCTCCAAACGATTGCAGTCTCACTGTAACTTTCCAAAATACCTGGCTTCGAAGGCTGCATTTAGCAACGTGGACGAGTTTTGGGGCGACGTTGTTAGTCCGTAAGGGGCAACTCTATTACCTTAGTGCGGGGATGAAAATTTACACTCACCAGCGGGTACTCGGCGCGGAAACGATTCTGTCGGGCGAGAACGAGGGCGTTTCGCTGCCATTCAGGGTTATAACGAAACGCTGGGGCGACAGCCAGCCGTGGCAGGCTATGGTTCTGCTAACGCCTCAGGCGACTCCGTCCGAGAGGAAAGCCGCATTCGCTTTTAATCTGAATTGCCTCAGCAAACTGGGAGGGTGCAAGGACAGCAAGGACCTCCTTCCCTCTGCCTGGCGGGCAAACAAGCCAGTAGCGCGGTCCGTCCCGCGCTGCGGGACACCCTCTCCCTGCAAGGGTGAGGGCTAAAAGCTAAGAGACCAGGGCGGGACGAGTTCCCTCTTGCTGTCGAGGGCAAAGAATTGAATGCCTGCCTCCGCCATCCCGCCGCACACGTGGCATAATGCGCCATGGATGGGCCGTCGATGCACGACCCTCGCTACAAACCTTAACCCATGCGCCGCCGAGCCAACTCCATTGCGACCCTGATTGCCGTGGCCACGATTTTCCCCGAACTGGTCACGGGCAGCACGCCGGCCTTCCGGTTCTTTTACCCGCTGACGATTTTCATTCTTCTGGTGGGCTACGGCCTGGCTGTGCTGGTGCTGCGGGAAATCGCGGTGCGGCTGCGCCTGTCGTACGGGGGCATTTACCTGCTGGGGTTTGCTTATGCGATCGTGAACGAAGGGTTCCTGGCCAAGACCCTGCTCGTGAATCACGGCCTGCCCATCGCGCAATACAACCATTACGGATACTTCGCGGGCGTGAGCTTTCCGTGGGCGTTCGTCATCAGCGCGTGGCACGCGCTGGCGTCGGTGCTGCTGCCGATTGTCCTGACGGACTGGCTGTTTCCGGACGGGAAGCGGGAACGATGGCTCGGGAACCGGACGCTCGCAGGCGTTGCGGCCTTCGTTATCGTCATCAGCGGCCTGGTTTTCTTTTCCCCCAACCGCGTTCGCGGGACGCTGCCCATGTACCTGATTCTCGCGGCCATGATGATGGTGTGGTTCCTGGTGGCGTTCGGGTTCGGCAGAGAGAAGGCGCAAGCACAGGAGCCGATGCCGGCCGCGGGGACGGAGCCTCCGCGACGGCCGGGCTGGGGAATTTTTATTCTCGGTGCGAGCACGCTCGTGCCTACCTTTATCGTTCTTTCCGCGCTCGCCGAGCGCAAAGTTCACGTTGCCATCTTCATTGCCGTTCTCGCGCTCGAGATCGGGCTTTACGCGTGGGCGCTTTGGAAGCGCGGCGCGGTGGATGCGAGAGGGATTCTGCTGTTCGGCGCGGGGTTCTATTTGCAGCAGGCCGCGCTCGGATTGATGGCCGGAACCCTCATGGGCCGTTCCCTGCTGATCATCACCGATGCCGTGATGATTGCCCTTTTTATTGCGTTCGGGAAAAAAGTCAGAACGGCTCCGGGCCGGTAGCGCGCCGGCTGGCGGGTTTTATTTTGATTTGCGGGCGGTTTTGTTCAGGGGCGGGATTGCCGAAACCCAGACTCTTCTGGCGGCGGCCTCGCCGAGCTGAATGGTTTTTCTGCCAAGGCGCAGGGTGAGGGTTCCGTCGTAATTACGTTTGACGATGCGAAGGCGGACGCCGGGGCGGATTCCCAGGCCGTCAAAATATTCCAGCAGCCGCCGATCCCGTTCGTGCATGCTGTCAACGCCGGCGAAGGATCCGGGCGCGGCTTCCCACAATTGCGCCAGGCCCAGCCGCCTTCGCTCCGCCGCGCTTTTGTTGATTTGATTTCCGTGCGGGCAGGCTCCCTCGAGCCCCAGCCGGGCAATCAGCCGCTGCTCCACATCCTCGGAAATCGAATGCTCCAGCCGCTCAGCCTCCTCGTGAACCTTGTACCATTCAACGCCCAGCATTTCATGCAGCATCCGCTCAACCAGATGATGGCGGAAACGAAGCTTGTCAGAAATGGCGCGGGCGCGCCGGGTGAGGAAAATCCTGCCGTCGCGTCCGATTGCGACCAGCTTATCGCGTCGAAGCCGACGCAAAGCCAGAGCCACGGCGGGCGGCGTGACGCCCAGCCACCGGGCAATGGTGGCGGCGATGACCGTCCCTTCCTCGGATTCCGCTTCGGCGATGGCCTTCAGGTAATCTTCCTTGGATACCGTGAGCTTCAGATGCGACATCTCGCGAACCTCCGCAGGGCTTCCACCAATGGGCATGATGCCAGCCCAAGGCGCAAGTGGCAAGATTCGGCTGTGAATTTGCGCCAAACGCGGCGAGGGACAGAAATCCGTTGACACTTTTTGCGAATCTTTGTTACGTTACACGCCTATCCCAATGGCTGGAAGGCGGGATTCTTCCCGCCCGGCAACCGAATTCGGGGGTTTCGCCGGCGGTGAAAGGCCCTTAGAGCTGACGAGGCACCCGGATGTTTGTACCCAAGAGAATGTTCCTGACCAAAGGCGTCGGGAAGCACCGCGAAAAACTCACCAGTTTTGAATTGGCGTTGCGGAATGCGGGCATTGCCGCCTGCAACCTGGTGCGCGTGTCGAGCATTTTCCCGCCGCGCTGCAAACTGATTCCGCGCACGGAAGGCATCAAGGAACTGGAGCCCGGGCAGGTGACGTTTGTCGTCATCAGCGAGAACTCCACGCGCGAGCCGCACCGCCTCATCGCAGCTTCCGTTGGCGTGGCGATGCCGGCGGACCGCAACACGTTCGGATACCTTTCCGAGCATCATTACTTCGGGCAGACGGAGGAAGTGGCGGGCGATTACGCCGAAGAGCTGGCGGCGGAAATGCTGGCCACCACGCTGGGCGTGGAATTCGATTCCGATCAGAGTTGGGACGAGAAAAAGGAAATTTACCGCATCTCGAACAAGATCGTCCGCACGCTGAACGTCACGCAATCGGCCATCGGGGACAAGCGCGGATTGTGGACCACGGTGCTGGCGGCTTCGGTCCTGCGGGGCGTGGATGTATAACCCGCGGCCCGCGGCGGGAAAAAATCTTAGGGCTTCACAGACCGGTCTTCCCTGCCGGAATTCAGCCAAATCATTCTTCACGGGAGACGCACCATGCGCAAACATGAAATTCTGACCACACCGACCCGGCCGGCGGGAATCGACGCCAAAAAGAACGTGGCCGCAGTGCTGGAAAAAATGCAGGGCGTTTCGTTCCAGGGACGCAACCTGGCGATCGCTTACCAGGTGTGGAAGAAAATGCTGGGCGACCGCGTGATGATTATGATGGGCATGTCGGGCGCCATGGTGCCGGCGGGCATGCGGCGGCTGGTGGTTTATCTGATCAAGAACCGGCTGATCGACTGCCTGGTTTCCACGGGCGCGAATTTTTTCCACGACATTCATGAGACGCTCGGCCGCTATCATTTCCAGTGCTCGCCCGACATTGACGACGTGCATCTGCAGAAAAATCTGATCGACCGCATGTATGACACGCTGGCCGACGAAGAGGAATTCCGCGAGGAGGATGCTTTTATCGGGAAGTTCGCCTCCACGCTGGACCAGTCGCGGGCGTACACGACGCGCGAGTTTCTGAACCTGCTGGGCAAGGAAATTGCCAAGCGCGCCAAGGAGGACGGCATCGTCACCGCCGCTTACAAAGCGGGCATTCCGCTCTATTGCCCCGCCATCGGCGATTCCTCCATCGGCATCGGCATCGCCGAAAACCGGCACCTGCGCAAGAATCAGTTCATGTTTGACGTGATTGGCGACGTGCTGGAAAC
>JBJKPU010000112.1:0-10442 GCA_046706005.1 Terriglobia bacterium
ATGACCGGGCCTCCGCCGCTTTTGATGGTCACGGAGAGGTGTCCGAGTGGCTGAAGGAGCACGCTTGGAAAGCGTGTTCACGAGAAATCGTGACGTGGGTTCGAATCCCACCCTCTCCGCCAGCTTCCCATTGTAAATACATAACTTATCGATAAGAACACATCCATAATTGTCATTCGTGCGCTGATGCCGGCCCGAAATAATCGCGCGGCCCGTGGGGGTGAGATTTGTGGCGAAAGGTTGCGTACCTTCATGAGCCGCTACCTGCAGTAACTTATACAAAAGCTATCTCGTCTGACGGCCACCGTCGGTCAAGCCAACAATCCGCCGGACAGATCTGTGATTAGCAACCACTTCACGGACGCAATTTCTCTACTCATAGCTTGAGGGAGCAGCTCTTCCAGACAGTAATAAGTAAACACTCGCCGACAAGGGAGGAGTCATCCGCCCAAGCGACACAAGCCAACTTCAGAGATGAATTCGCTACCACCTCGAACCTTCTACTTTATGCTTTGAGCGTCCAGATTTGCCCTTTACAATTTAGTTTCAGGGTTTATCGCAATTGCCATTTTTTTCGTGGATTGCCGGACGCATCATCATGGCCCGAACGTTGGAAAAAGCTGAAATTCTTCTGCTGACATGTATGTTGTTGTGTCCAGTAGGCTCAGTATGGGCGCAAGGCCTGGCGAGCCTGCAGGGGCGGGTTATGGATCCCTCAGGCTCGGTCGTACCAGGCGCGACAGTGAGCGTAATGGCCCAACCGAATGGACCGTCAAGGGTGGTGACTTCGAATGGTCAGGGCATCTATAGGATCAGCGGGCTTGCACAAGGGGAATACAAGGTCAAAGTTTCGGCCAATGGCTTCGCAAATCGCAACAAGGATCTCGTATTTGCGGCGGGCCAATCGCTCACGCTTGACTTCCACCTGGAAATCGTACTGAAGACGCAGCAGGTTGAAGTGCAAGGCCGCGCCGTCCACCTCGAAACTGCCCCGCAAAGCAACGCCAGCGCTGTGGTTGTTACCGGCAATAGCCTCAAAGCACTCTCGAATGATCCCGATGAGCTTCAAAGCCAGATTTCGGTGCTTGCCGGTCCTTCTGTAGGAGCGGGCGGAGCCAATATCTACATCAACGGCATGACCGGCGGCGACATGCCCCCGAAATCCGCGATTCGAGAGATTCGGGTGAATGCCAACCCCTTCTCGGCGGAAAACAACCGGCTCGGCTACGGACGCGTGGATATCTTCACCAAACCGGGAGGTGCGGCCTTCCATGGAGACCTTTCCAGCGAATACAACGATTCGATTATGAATGCGCTAAGTCCATTTCTTGCTGGTTCTGATGCAAAGCCGCCCTCATACCATACCTGGCTGTGGGATGCAGACCTGGGAGGGCCGCTAGGGAAGAACGCGTCTTTCTTTTTCGATTTCCAGCGGCGCAATATCAACCGCGCCAGCCTGGTGAACACGGATGTGCTCGATTCCAGCCTGAACGTCGTCCCGTACATCGCCTCCGTTCCAAATCCTCGATCCCTGACTAACCTCAGTCCCCGGGCGGATTTCCAGCTCAGTCCGAATAATACGCTCAGTGTTAGTTATCGATATTTTGAGATTGGCGAGCAAAACGACGATGTGGATACCCAGTCGCTTCCCTCGCAGGCCTTCGACCGAACATTTCATCACCACAATGTTCAGATCATTGACACCCAAGTATTCGGCCCGCGCGTGGTCAATCAAACGAGCTTCCAGTACCTCCACTTTACGAACGTTCAGACCCCGCAAAGTTTTTCGCCGACGATCGATGTCCTCGGCGCATTCACGGCGGGCGGCGACAGTTCCGGCGCCTTCAATCGCTATGAAACCCACTATACATTCCAGAATTACACCACCATGAACCTGGGCCACCACCTGGTCCGCTTCGGAGGCACTCTGCTCGACCTCCCGCGCCGAGAGTCCACCAATGGAAATTTCAATGGGACGTTTACGTTCAATTCGCTTTCAGATTATCAGCAGACTTTGCGGGACCTGCAGAATGGCATGACGATGACCCAGATTCAGGCTGCGGGATACGGTCCCAGCCAGTTCAACATCACAACGGGTAACCTTTGGGCTTCGATCAACCGCATCGATGGCGCCCTTTTTATCAATGACGACTGGAACTTTCTGCCGCACCTCACCGCCAGCTACGGGCTGCGAGTCGAATCCGAAAACGACGTCAGCGAACATGCTGATTGGGCTCCCCGTGTGGGGATTGCCTGGGGCCTGGGTCGAGGCGCGAACGTTAAGACGGTGATTCGAGCGGGCTGGGGCATCTTTTACCAGAGGCTCGACGATGACCAGATGATGATTGCAGGGCGCCTTAACGGACAAAATCAACGAACCTTCATCATCAATAATCCGGCCTTTTTCCCCACGCCGCCATCGCCCGCCGATCTGACTTCCATTGCAACGTCATCCCCAACGATCTTTCGCATCTCGCCCAATCTTCATTCGCCCTATGACATGGACACGGCTGTGAGTCTGGAACGTCAACTTTCACGCAGCACGACAGTTTCGATCACTTTTCTGAATTCCCGCGGCGTTCACCAGTTCCTGACGAATGATATCAACGCCCCCCTGCCGGGAACCTTCAACCCCAATGACCCGGCGAGCGGCGTGCGCCCCCTGGGAAACGCGGCCGGAAATATTTACGAGTACGAGTCGGCCGGCATTTACAAGCAGACGCAGTTGATTGCCAACATCCACGTCAATGCCGAAAGACTCTCTCTCTTCGGCTACTACGTGTTCGATGACGCTCACGGCAACTCAGGGCTGAATGTCCAAAGCAGTCCCGCGGGACGATTCAGCTTCCAGACGAATCCCTATAATCTTTCCCAGGATTATGGACGCTCGGCCTTTGACGTCCGGCATCGCGTGGTCATTGGCGGGAGCTTGGAAATGCCCCTGGGCATTCGCCTCAGCCCGATGGTCATGGCGAATTCAGGGCGGCCTTTCAGCGTTCTGGTGCCTCAGGACGTTTACGGCACGGGAGTCCGCGGTGCGCGTCCTTCGCAAGCGACCGCCTCGACATCGCCGGCCGATGTCCTGGTAACGAAGTACGGATCCTTCAATATCGCTCCCGGGCCGGGCGAGGTTCCAATTCCTCCGAACACCGAAACAGCCCCCGCCAATTTCATCCTGAATTTCCGAATCAGCCGCACGTTCGGCTTGGGCCGTGAAGGCTCCAGTCGCCACGGCGGAGGAGGGGAAATGAGCGCGGGCGGAGGACGTTACAGGCATCGCGGGGGCCTGGGCGGGCGAGGCCTCAGCGGCGGTGGAAAGAGCGGTTTAGGTGGGGCTACGAAGCGTCGTTATGCGCTTACTCTCAGTGCTTCCGTTCTCAACGCGCTGAACAACGTCAACCTGGCGCAGCCGGTCAATGTTCTCGGCTCACCACTTTTCGGCCAGTCGCTGTCTCTCGCCGGCGGTCCATTCTCTGCCCAAGTCGGAAATCCCGTGGCGAATCGCCTCGTCAACGTTGAGGCTTCCTTGAGTTTTTGAGGCTCTTCCCCTGAATTTCACCCGGCGCAGAAGACTTCGCAGAGCAAAATCGTGGAGATGGTATTTTTGAAAATGAGAGCAAATCACTCAGGCAATGCGCGTGTCCAAATTTGCCCTCAGATGGGATTGCCTTTGTAGGGTTACCTTGACCTCGGCTTCGTTCTAACGGCGTGGAGTTTACCTATCAGAATTCCGTTGACGCTAAAGCTACTCGATGGTGGCTTGGAAGTCTGTGGAGCATTATTGAATGATACACACCTTTGCGATTATCGTGAGAGGCACACGGCACCGACTCAGAGAACTGAGGGCGAAGAAAAAGCTGTGTTCCAGTTGCGTTCCAGTTGGGCGCGGATTATGCGGAACGTGCGTCATGAGCGCCTCGGATTTTCAGTAAGTTCCGTGCTTTCAGTGTGGGCGCGGAGTCCGAATCCCACCCTCTCCGCCAGCTTCTGATTGCAAACAATTAACTTACCGACGCGGGCGCATCGGGCGCAGCGATCAATGCACGCCTGTGTCCCACTGCGCGCCCGGCGCTACGGCGCACGGATTGAATGCCCGGCAGGGGCATGCTAATCTTGCCCACAAGCCCCGGTGTAGCGGAAATTAACTTGCGGTGTCTGCGGCCAAAAGCCGAATTCAGGCATGAGCATGAAACCCGAGCGCTGGCGGGAAATCGAACGGATTTTTCATGAGGCGCTGGAGCGTTCCGCGGCCGAGCGCGCAGCGTTCCTGGAGAAAGCGTGCGCGGGTGATGACGGATTGCGAAATGACGTCGAATTGCTCATCAAGAGCTACGATGAGGCCGGCAGCTTCATGGAGCATCCCGTGTTGGAAGTTGGGCATGTGAAGATCGAGAAGGGAAATCCCAAAAGCGCAGACGGGAAGCCGAGTGCTGCAGCGAGTTTCGCCACCGCCGGCGCGACGGTTTCCCATTTCCGCATTCTGGAAAAACTCGGCGCGGGCGGCATGGGCGAAGTTTTCCGGGCCGAGGACACCACTCTGGGGCGCGAGGTGGCGCTCAAGTTTCTTCCGTCCGACGTGGCGCGGGATGCCGACGCGCTGGGGCGCTTTCGCCGCGAAGCGCGTAACGCATCAGCGCTGAATCATCCCGGCATCTGCACCATTTATGAAATCGGCGAGCACGAAGGCCAGCCCTTCATCGCCATGGAAATGCTGGAGGGCCAGACGCTGAAGTTCCTCATCGATTCCCGGCCTCTCGAGCTTGAAGAAATTCTCGATTTTTCCATTCAGATTGCCGACGCGCTGGACGCGGCGCATTCGAAGGGCATTATCCATCGCGACATCAAGCCCTCCAATCTTTTCATCACGAATCGCGGCCAAGCCAAGATTCTCGACTTCGGCGTGGCCAAGCAGAGCTCGCCCAGGGGATTATCGAGCGCGGCACCCGGATTTTCCGGGCAGGTGACGATGGATGCCGACCCTGAACAGTTGACCAGTCCCGGCGCCATCATCGGAACGGTGGCTTACATGTCGCCGGAACAGGCGCTGGGCAAGAACCTGGACGCGCGCTCGGATCTGTTTTCGTTCGGCGTGGTGCTCTACGAAATGGCGACGCGAACCCGGCCTTTCCAGGGAGAATCCACGGTGGCGGTGTTTGATTCCATCCTGCGCCGCGCGCCGGCCCCGCCAGTACGGCTGAATCCCAACATCCCGGCAAAGCTGGAAGAAATCATCGGCAAATCGCTGGAAAAGGACCCGAACCTTCGTTATCAGGCCGCGTCGGGATTGCTCTCCGACCTGCAACGGCTGAAGCGCGACATTACTTCCGGCGGCTTTGCGGTTTCTGGAGCGGCGGCGCCCGGCCTCGCCGGCGCTGCGAGTTCCAAAGCGCAGTCCGCATCGACGGCCGCTCCTGAACGCTCCGAGCGCGCCCGCGACTCCATCGCCGTGCTGCCGTTTGCCAACATGAGTTCTGATCCCGAGCAGGAGTACTTCAGCGACGGGCTGGCTGAGGAAATCATCAATGTTCTGGCGCGCGTTCCCGGACTGAAAGTTATCGCTCGAACTTCTGCGTTCGCATTTCGCGGCAAAGAGCAGGACATTCGCGGAATCGCCGAAGCTCTGGGCGTGCGCACCATTCTGGAAGGCAGCGTGCGACGCGCCGGAAGCCGAATCCGCGTCACCGCGCAACTTATCGACGCTGCGGACGGGTTCCACCTCTGGTCGGAACGATATGACCGGGAACTGAGCGATATTTTCGCCATTCAGGATGAAATCTCGGCGGAGATTGCCAGGGAATTGCGCGTGAAGCTTTCACCGACATCCGCGGCAGGCCAGCGATACGAGCCCAAACTGGATGCGTACGAAGCTTTTCTGAAGGCCAAGCATCAGCAGGCCAAGGTTACTCCCGAATCGCTGGAACTGGCGCGGCGATGGTATGAGCAGTCGTGTGAGCTCGATCCGGCTTTTGGGATGGCGCATGTCGGCCTGGGACTCATCTGGTTAATTCAGGCGCATTTTGGCCGGCAACCCGCCCGCGAGAGCCTGCTTCGATCGCGTGCCGAAGCCCAGCGCGCTTTGCAGATTGATCCATCCCTTTCGGAGGCGCACGGTCTGCTGGGTCTGGTGGCGTCAATGTATGAAATGGATTGGGACGCGGCCGAGAAGCACTTTGATTTTCCCATGGCGAAACAAGCCAGCTTCGAGTTCGTCCGGCCTATGTATGCCGGATTTCAGTTCCTGCAGGGCAATGTGGAGGAAGCGATCAAGCTGGCGCAGCGCGCGATTGAAGAAGATCCGCTCGAAGTATGGCCCCGGATGAATCTGCATGCGTTTCTGCAGGCAGCAGGACGCGAGCAGGAAGCCCTGGAGCAATTGAAGAATGTGCTGGAGCTTGATCCAAACCAGGTTGTAGCCCTGATTTCAATGGCGATGCTCTACGGCGACATGGGCGACCTTCGGGAGGCCATCAAGATCGCGCGCCGTGCCTACGCGGTTGGACCGTGGCTTCCTGATTCCCCGGGCGTGCTCGCCGGATTGCTGCATCGAAACGGTGATGAAACCGAATCGGAATCCGTCGCCAGTGAACTGGGTTCCGGCGAGACTTTTGGAGATGCCCGCGCGCAGTCAATTTATCATCTGCTCCGCGGCGACATCGAGCGCGGGGCCGATTGGGCGGAAAAAGCGATTGAAGATCGTGATGGTTCGATGATGTACTACCTTCGCTTCGTAGTGTCGAAAGGGCTCCGCGCCAGCCACCGCTGGCCGAAAATCGCGAAGATGATTAATCTTCCGGCCTGAAACGCGGGCCGGAAAATCCCCCGCCGCCGCGAAAGCGCCGCTCCCTTCAGAACGCTGTTCGAAATTCTCCAACGACAAATTGAGAACCGATTTCCTCCCGCCTCTCAAAGGCACGAAATTGTTGGACTCGCGGGAACGAGAGGCTATAATCGGTCAGGCTGATGCCACTTGGAACGGGCACGAAACTCGGCACTTATGAAATTCTTTCGCCGCTGGGTGCGGGCGGCATGGGAGAAGTTTATCGCGCCCGCGATACCAAGCTGAATCGAGAAGTCGCGCTCAAGGTTTTGCCCGAAGCTTTTGCCGCCGATCCTCAGCGCATGGCGCGCTTCGAACGCGAAGCGCAGGTCCTCGCTTCGCTCAATCATTCGAACATTGCCGCGATTTACGGCCTGGAAGAATCTGGTCAAACCCGCGCTCTCGTCATGGAATTGGTCGAGGGCCAGACGCTGGCGGAACGAATTGGGACATCGGCGCAACCCGCGTCGGGCGCGCGCTCCGGAAGCGTAGGGGCAATTCATGAATTGCCCCTACAGGAAAATCTTCAAATTGCCAAACAGGTCGCAGAGGCGCTCGAGTACGCGCACGAGCGCGGCGTGGTGCATCGCGATCTGAAACCGGCGAACATCAAAATCAATCCTGAAGGCGCGGTCAAGGTTTTGGATTTCGGCCTCGCCAAGGCCATGGGCCCGGATGAAATTTCACGCGATGCTTCGAACTCACCGACGTTGAGCCTTGCCGCAACGCAAGCCGGGTTCATTCTCGGAACGGCTGCTTACATGGCTCCCGAGCAGGCCAAAGCGAAGCCGGTTGATCGCCGCTGCGACATCTGGTCCTTCGGCGTCGTGCTGTTTGAAATGTTTTCGGGCAAAAAGGCGTTCGACGGCGAAACGGTTTCCGACGTTCTCGCTGCCGTCATCATGAAAGATCCCGACTGGACAGCGCTGCCGGAAACCACGCCGCCATCAATCCAGCGCCTGATTCGCCGCTGTCTCAACAAAGATCCGAAACAACGATTGCAGGCCATCGGCGAAGCACGAATCACGATTGAAGAAGCATTGAGTGGCACGGGCGTCCCGCCCGTGACGGACCATGGGCCGGAGGCCCATGCCACGACGTCCGCGCGCCCTGCACCCCTGCGCATCCTGCCGTGGGCGCTGGCCGGAATGCTCGCCATCGTTGCTGCGGTCTTTGCCGTGGGATATTTTGAGCGTGCCCCCTTACCCGCCATGCACTTCAGCGCCGTGACGAATTTTGCCGGCGTGCAGGCGCAGCCGGCGATTTCGCCTGACGGCCGCTCGGTGGCTTTTGTCGCCAATCGTGACGGCCATTTCAATGTTTACGTGACCCTGGCGCGGGGAGGCAGCCTGCTCCAGATTACTCACGACGCGAACCTCGAATCGCGGCCTAGTTGGTCTCCGGACGGCACGACGCTGGCTTACGCCCGGCTCAATCAGCAGGGCCTGTGGGACATCTGGGAAATCCCGGCGCTGGGCGGAACGCCGCGGCGGGTGATTCTGAACGCCGCTGACCCAACCTGGTCACCGGATGGGCATTCGCTCGCCTACATGAACCTTTCGCAAGACGGGTACGGTGGCATTTGGATATCCGGTATTTCGGGCGAGAACGCGCACCAGGCCGCGCCGCCATGGGCTGTGAAAGGATGGGTTCTGGGCCATGACACCCAGCCGCGTTTTTCTCCCAATGGCCGCGAGATTGCGTTCATCGCCAGCGACGCCGACGGCGGACCTGCCGGCAGACTTGCGGTTGCCGATCTTGATTCGGGGAAAATGCGCTTTCTGGCTCGCGGTCACGCGGTGGCTCTTTCGCCCGCCTGGTCGCCGGACGGACGGTTCATCTACTTCGGCTCCAGCCGCGGTGGGACGATTAATATCTGGAAAATCGCCGCGGCCGGAGGCAAGCCGGAACAGATCACGGCCGGTGAGGGCGACGATGTCGATGTTGATGTTTCAACGAACGGTAAAGAGATCGTTTTCGGGACGATGCGCCAGAAAATCGGTATCGCGCAACTGGACCTTCAGGCCAAGCCGGGCGAGCCAAACATAAAGGTTCTCACCACCGACCCCGCTCGCAACCAAATCGCGCCCGTGTATTCTCCCGACGGAAAACATCTGGCCTATTTCACCAATCTGAAAGGAGTGGAAAAAGAAGCGATCTGGGTTTCAGACGCTGACGGGACAGACGCCACGGCTCTCGTGCAGGATTCGCATATCAACATTTTCCCCGCCTGGACGCCGGACAGCAAGGATCTCATATACACATCATTAGGGGCTGAAGTACGCGCCTCCTGGGCATCCGATGATCGCCGCGTCGGGATCGCGGGCGGGGCCCCGAAGTCGCTCTTCAGCACCGACATTTGGAGCATCCTGGATGTTGGACACGATGGCCGGGTGCTCTTTCTGGATGCAAAAGGAAAAGCTGCGGCGTTCAATCCGCGCACGGGCAAGACCCAGGCTCTCGGCACGCTCTCGGGAGCCCTGCCATGGAACAGGTTGCTCTGGTCGCCGGACGAGCATGCGGTGGCATATATGGTCACGCCGGGCCAGACGGACAACTCCATGGCCGGACTTTGGGTAACCGATTTCCAGAACCCTCCGCGCCAGATTTTCCGCGGCTGGGTCGTCTGGATTGCCCGCGGGCCGGGGAATGAGATCTATCTGCTTGAAGGAAAGCCGGACCTGAACGCTGTTTTGTGGAAAGTGAATTGGAACGGCCAAGGTCTGACGCGTACGCCCTGGACCGTCCCGCTTCTCTATGATGACAGTTACCGGCACATGCGGAATGACAATTTCTTCGATGTTTCCCCCGACGGTCGCTATCTAGCTTTCACCACCAATCAGGTGTTGGAAGAAAATATCAGCATGATTCAAAACGCGCGCTAAGCTGGCGGAAACAGAAATGAGCCTCACGCAAGGCACAAAACTCGGCCCCTATGAAATCGCTGGCGCGCTGGGCGCGGGCGGCATGGGAGAAGTTTATCGCGCGCGCGATACCAAGCTGAATCGTGATGTGGCGCTCAAGGTTCTGCCGGAAGCTTTTGCCGCCGATCCTCAGCGCATGGCGCGCTTCGAGCGCGAAGCGCAAGTCCTCGCCTCGCTGAATCACCCCAACATTGCTGCGATTTATGGTTTGGAAGAATCCGGCGCAACGCGCGCGCTCGTCATGGAACTGGTCGAAGGCCAGACGCTGGCGGAACGATTGGCGTCACGGCCCCTCACCCGTCCCGCGTCGCGCGACACCCTCTCCCCGCAGGCGGGGCGAGGGCAAAAAGTTTCCGATTCCCAGCCCGCGCCCTCCGGGAGAGGGTGGCCCGCAGGGCCGGGTGAAGGATTCGACGAAACGCTGGCGATTGCCAAGCAGATCGCCGAAGCCCTGGAATACGCTCACGAGCGCGGCGTGGTGCATCGCGATTTGAAACCCGCGAACGTCAAGATCAATCCAGAAGGTACGGTCAAAGTTCTGGACTTCGGCCTGGCCAAGGCCATGGGGCCGGATGAAATCTCGCGCGATGCTTCGAACTCACCGACATTGAGCCTTGCCGCCACGCAGGCCGGATTCATTCTCGGAACTGCCGCTTACATGGCTCCCGAACAGGCGAAAGCCAAGCCGGTGGATCGCCGCT
>JBJKPU010000113.1:0-83562 GCA_046706005.1 Terriglobia bacterium
ATGCACGCCAATCCGGTCCAGCGCCGCCTCGTTGACTCCGCCGACCAGTGGCCGTGGTCAAGTTTTCGCTTCTATTTCCTGGAAGATGATTCCATCCTCGCCATGGACCGCATGCCGTGATCACCACCTCGCACACATCGCAACAACAGCGATGTATGCGCCACCCGCGTGGGCCTCGCTTATGCCCCTCTGCACGGGGTCGAATGGGTCCGCCGACGTTCGCACGGACTGCGACGCCCCTCTGAAACTCCCCTCGTGGCCCTTTTCGGTCGAATAGCTCGCCTGAGTTTCCGTGACCACGGTCACCTTCTTCCCGTTGGGCTCCTTGTGAACCGTAGCCTGGGTCGACTGGACGATAACAAGGTGTTTGCCGTAATCGTGGGCAATCGTAAAACAGGGCTTCTGGCCCTTCGCAACTGCGCTCCCGCACAATCCGCTCGGGTCATTAAACGTGACGGGGTTATTGTTGGCGTAGGCGTAGAGGTTCCAGGTTTGCGGGTCGGAGAGCTTCACCACTTTCGTGCCGCCCGGGTCGGGCGAGAACCAGCGGTTGAGCGTGGGATTCTCGCGGCGATGGACGGCGGTGTTGCTGCCGTCGCCGTAGGTGTCATGGAACATCCCGCCGAACATGAAATGTTCGTCCCCGCTTCCGCCCAGATAGATCACTTGGCCGAACGGCGTGTAATCCTTCTCCCGCTGGACGGTCCCGTCGCTTTCCACAATCGCCCGCAGGTTGCCGTCCGCGTCATCATAAAGCCAGTAGACCGCGCCGGTTCCTTCCGGATTATCATACCGCCCCAGCCGCCGCCCGGCAAAATAGATGAGGTCCGTCGTGTGCGGAGCCCCGCTCACCTCCAGCATCCGCCCGCCAGGCACACGGCTGCCCGCCTCCATGCTAGCACGCAAAAATGAGACGATTGGGACGTTCGGGACGTTCGCAAAAATATTGTGTAAGTCATTTATTTTCAGTTAGAAAGTATGTTCGCCGACTTCCCAAAAACATCCCATTTGTGACATTTTGGCACATCGAGTAAAATCTACACTCCTCCACTTCAGGAAGCCAAAAAAGGTCAGCTTCGATGCCTCTCAGCAGGGAAGTGAGATCTGGAAAGTCGTTCCTTGATTTGGCTCGCTCGAGAATTCAATTGAGCCTCCATGCAGTTGCACGATGCGATAGGAAATAGCAAGTCCCACGCCGGTTCCTCCCGGCTTGGTGCTGTAGAAGAGTTCGAAGATGCGCGCGCGCGCTTCGGGCGGAATTCCTTTTCCCTGATCGGAAATTTCGAGTTCCACTTTGCGGCCCGATTGACGCAAGCGCACTCGCAACTCGCCTCCGGATGGCATCGCCTGGCAGCCGTTCAGAACCAGATTGAGCAGCGCCTGCTTCAGCAAGTCGGGATCGGCGTGAAGATGCGGCCCGTCGCCGTCAGGTTCGAGCACCAGTTGCACTTTGTTCTGGCGCGCCTGCGGCTCGGCCAGCGTGAAAACTTCGCGGACCAGCTGGCTGAGATCAATGTCCGCCGGGCGCAATTCCATGGGTTTGGTAAAGTCCAGAAACGTTTTGACCACGCGATCAAGCCGGCGGATTTCCATGGAAAGAACATCGAGTTGCGGCTCGACGGCTGCGCCGTCGGCGGCCAGTTTGGTTTTGAGGATTTCCAGTTGAAGCACCATGGCGTTGAGAGGATTTTTGACTTCATGCGCCACGCCGGAGGTGATGCGGCCCAAGGCTGCGAGCCGCGCCGTCAAATCAATCTGATTTTCCAGCTTCTCGCGCGAGGCGGCATCGCGAACCGTCACGAGCGCGCCCATCGGGTTGCCATCGGCTTCCGCGAACTGAACGCTGGCGGAGAGCCGCAGCCCTTCGTTCTCTTTCTGCGGCGCGGATTGCCAGCTTGCGTTGCGGCGCAGGCGAAACGCCTCCAGCATGGCACGGTCAAGCGGCCGCTGGTGGCTGAAAACTTCCGTCACGGGCCGGTGCATCAATTCGTCCGCGGCGGTCTCAAGCAGCCCCGCGGCCAAAGGTGTGGCCAGAACCAAGCGATTGTCCTTGTCGAAAAGAAGCAGACCCTCGGTCACGTTCGCGAGCAATTGACCCAGATTATCCTTCAGCTTCATGTAAGCGGCCTTTTCACCGCGCATCTGCTCGCCGAGGAGATTCAATTTTGATGAAAGGATGCCCCACTCGTCCTTTCGATTAAGCTGGAGCGGAGTGGAGAATTCGCCGCGCGCCATCTGTTCCACGCTTGCCGAAATCCTCTTCAAGGGCCGGAGCAGGGGGAACGTCAAGGCGGCGGAAAAAAGCGTTGCCAAAATAATCCCCAGCCCGGCCAAAATCAACCCGCGCCTCAAGTCAGGCGTAAGTTGGCTTTGCAGAAAGACGGTTCCCAATCCGACGCGGATGTTCCCGATGGGGCGGTTCTGCATGGCGAGGGGAAGGGTAATTTCATAAATTTGAGGAGGACCGTAAATCGCCCGCAGTTGCTCGATGGCTCCAGCGTGCAGAAGTTTGGAAAACGGCTGCGCAGGCGGGAACGGGCCGCCGATTTCCGTGGGGTTATTGTGGACCAGAACGATGTTGTTGGTGTCGGTGATGGTGACGTAATAGATCGTCGGAGAGTAGCTGACCGCGGAGCCGAGCAGGGAATTCAGGCCGGAGTCTTCGGCGAGCCTGGTTTGGACGAAAGCGAGGAGTACCTTTGAATCGTCGGGATTCAGGCCGGGCGGCAACTGGCTTTGCGCCAGAACCGTCCGCGCCTGCTCATAGACCTCCTTGGCCACGTACTGTCCCTGGCGAGCGACTTGCGCCAGGGCCTGGCGCGTCAGACTGGAGAGGTAGACGGCTGAAACGGCCAGGACGACCAGCAGCACCAGAAGTGCGGTGACGGCTGTGAGCTTAGCTTTGAGGCTTAGCCTCATATTCCTTCAGTTTGTTGTGCAGCGTCTTCAGGCTGATGCCCAGCATCTCGGCCGCGCGCGTCTTGTTATTGGCGGTGAAGGAGAGTGTTTCCAGAATCAGGCGGCGCTCCGCTTCACTGACCGTCAGCCCGGGCCGAAGATGAAGTGTGTCGTCGCCGACCACCGCGGCGGAGCGGCCAAAGTCCGCCGGCAAATCGTTTTTGTGCAGCACATCGGAGGGGCAAAGGACAATCATGCGCTCCAGGATATTCCGGAGCTCGCGGACATTTCCCGGCCATGAGTAGTGCCGAAAGGCGTCCAGCACGGCCTCGTCCACCCCTTTCACTGACCGCTGATGTTTTCGGTTCAGCTCGGCGAGCAGCGTCTGAACAAGGTCCTCGAGGTCTTCCATGCGGTCGCGCAGAAGCGGAAGCGTGATGCGGACTACGTTCAGGCGGAAGTAGAGGTCGTTTCGGAGCTGGCCGTTCGCCACCGCCTCCTCCGGGACTTTGTTGGTGGCCGCGAGCACGCGCACGTCCACGGAAGTTTCTGATTTGCTGCCCAGGCGGCGCAGTTTTGAGTCCTCGAGCACGCGCAGCAGTTTGGCCTGCGTTTGCGGAGGCATTTCGCCGATTTCATCCAGCAACAGCGTGCCGCCGTCGGCCAGCTCGAAGCAGCCCATGCGGCGCTCCACGGCGCCGGTGAAAGCGCCTTTTTCGTGGCCGAAGATTTCACTTTCCATCAACGTTTCCGGGATGGCGGCGCAGTTAACCGCCACAAAAGGCCTCAGCCGCCGCGGGCTCAACTCATGAATCGTTCTGGCGGCAAGTTCCTTGCCTGTTCCGCTTTCTCCTGTGATCAGAACGGACGCCCTGGAAGGCGCGGCCAGCGCAATGGTGGACATCACTTCCTGCATCTTTTGAGATCGCCCCACTAGGCTGCCCAGAATGCCCGCCGCCCGCAGACGGCGATGCGCTGCCTCCAACTGGCGCTGGCTGTCGTGCCGTTCCAGACAATTTCGAAGCTCTATCTGGAGCCGCTTGGGATCAACGGGTTTTTCGAGAAAATTGTAAGCGCCAAGTTTGGTGGCTTCCACGGCTTCTTCGATGCTTCCCTGGCCGGTCAGCATGATGAAGGCAATGTCGGGCCGCAATTCGTGCATTTCACGCAGCAGTTCCATTCCACTCTTGCCGGGCATGCGGAGGTCGGAGATCACGATTGCAGGATCATAGGCAGAAATCTTCGTCAGGGCGTCGGAGCCGTCGGCTGCTGATTCGGCTTCGTATCCCCACACGGCGAGCAAATCCGTCATCCCTCGCCTTTCGTTTGCTTCGTCGTCAACAACCAGGATTCGCACTTCTTTGCTCACTCGATTCATCCCCTCGATTGTTCGAAAGCTTGCGTGGTTCGGGTCTCAAAGCGCAAGAGGCACGGCCCGGTCATTCCTGGACTCGTCGCCGGATGTGCGGCGCGCCTCGCAACAGTATGCCATTATACGCAACCCTTCGCCGGACTGCGAATTCAACTGTAAGAAGCTGGCTCGCTGCCCGCGCGGCGACGGCGGTCTGAGCCCGCTGGTGCTAAATGTGACCCACATCACAATGAAACGGGCTGAATTAGTACCTTTGAACGCCGTCCATTACAAAGAACGATTATTGTAAGCCGCTGCCAGCCTCTATAGAGTTGCACGGACGGTTGTAGCTGGTGGTCGGGAAAGTCATTTCTCTTTACCCATGATGCTGTCGGTATTCAGTTGCCGCAGTCAGTCCGGAAAAATAAAGTGGCTGTGCCGGACCGCCTTGGTTTTTGACTGTGTGTTGGGCGGGTCTCTGAAGGGTCAATCATCTTAAGGAGAATTGCGTAATGAACAAGCTGTTCAGCGTGAGGGATAAGTGTCGAAAAACACCGATGACGGTCGCGGGCTGCTTTCTGGCACTCGCGGTGGTCTTCGGCGCTTCACCACGAGCCAGAGCCCAAGGCTGCATCATCGCCCATTCATTCGGCGAAGTCGGAGGGCCCACCAATCAGGGCGGATACCTCCAGCCTCACCATTGGGAAGTTACCATCGGTTACCGCCATCAGTATTCTTTCCGGCATTACGTCGGCTCCGAATATCAGCGCTATCGTGAGGTGAATGGTAGCAACGTGCGCAACCGGATCAACCTCATGGGGATCGATCTGACTTACCAGATCAATCGCCGCTGGAGTGCCGACGTCGACGTCCCGTTTGAATTCGCCAGCCGGCAAGCCTACATTGCCCCGGGCGTGTTCGGACCCGGCCCCGCAAGGTTCACTGACCAGAGAACGTCCGGCATGGGCGACGTTTCGGCTGCCGTTCACCGATGGATGTGGGACCCGAGCGGAAATCCGCACCACAACATTCAGCTTGGCATCGGCCTGGAATTTCCAACCGGCCAGGACAACATCATGAATCGGTACGTCAAGTCCTTCGGCGCGGCTCCCACGGATAACATCGCCGACTATTCGATTCAGCCGGGCATCGGCGTTTGGGGCATTCCGTTTTCATTGCAATCCTTTCAAACGTTGGGTCCCCAGGTCCAGCTTTATCTCAACGGGAGCTACCTGGCCACTTTGCAGGAATCGAACGGAGTGCCCACGGGACATTCGGATCCACTGACTGCTTATGTTTCGCCTGGAGACGAATATCTGGTCCAATCGGGCATTACCTACTCGTTCAAGAGCGTGCGTGGCCTTTCCTTCCTTTTCGGTCCAAGAGTTGAGGGGGTCAGATCGCACGATCTCTTCACCGGCAACATCGGCTGGCGCCGCCCGGGCTTTGCCGTTTCGCTGGAGCCGGGTTTCCAGTACCTGTTCCATAACGGCAGTGACCTGCTTTCGGTTAGCATCGCCCGCGCGCTCTATGTCAATCGAACGCGGAGCGTGCCCGACACAATCGAGGGCGGGCACGGTGATGCGGCGTTTGCGAATTACGTCTGGCTGGCCAGCTACGTGCACCGGTTCTAGTTGGCTTCACTCTCGGAGGCGAAGCGTGCAAGATACGCTCCGCCTCTGACTGACTATTCACCGGCCCGCTATTCGCGTTGATCCAGGATTACTGGTGATATCCTTTTCGCGGGCTATACTGATCTGTTGCCAATGGCGGGTGGCTTTTTCGGGACCTTAACGTGCAGACTTCGCATTGCGCTGTGGGGCGCGCTTGCGGTCGTCGTGATCACGGCGTCCGCGGCGCTCCTCGCCGCAGCGCCCGCGAATCACCTTGCCTCGGCCAAGAGCCCTTATCTCAAGGAACATGCCGGCGATCCGGTTGATTGGTATCCCTGGGGGCCGGAAGCCTTCCAGCTTGCGAAGCGTGAAAACAAGTTGGTCTTCCTTTCTATCGGCTATTCCTCCTGCCATTGGTGCCACGTGATGCAAAAGGAGGATTTTGAGAACCCGCAAGTGGCGGCGTTTCTCAATCGTTCCTTCATTTCAATTCTCGTGGACCGCGAGGAACGCCCGGACATTGACAGTCAGTACATGGCTGTGTGCGAAATGCTGACCGGTTCCGGCGGCTGGCCGCTGGTCGTGATCATGACGCCCGATCTTCAGCCGTTTTTTGCCTCCACGTACATCCCGGCGGAATCGAGTCACGGGCATACGGGAATGCTCGATTTGCTGCCCAGAATTGCGGGCGAGTGGCAATCCCAACCCGGCTCTATCACCAGAGATGGGAAGAAACTCAGCCGGAAGCTCGAGCAGGCGCTGGTGCGCGGCGTTCCCGGGGCGGCGCCGCAAGCTTCGGAGCTTAAAGCGGCATATCAGGAACTTGCGTTCGCCTTCGATTCCCGCCACGGCGGTTTCGGCAGAGCGCCCAAGTTTCCGCCGTCGCTCGACCTCTTCTTCCTTCTTCGCTATTGGAAACGCACCGGTGATGCGAAGGCCCTCGAGATGGCGGAGAAGACTCTGGACGCCATGCGAGCGGGCGGAATTTTCGACCAGATCGGCTTTGGGTTCCATCGTTACTCGACGGATGCGGAGTGGCGCGTGCCGCATTTCGAAAAAATGCTCTATGACCAGGCTCTGATTTCGATGGCCTATACGGAGATGTTTCAGGCCACGCACGATGCAAGATTCGAGCGGACGGCGCGGGACGTTTTTACTTACGCCCTTCGCGACCTCACTGCACCGCAGGGCGCATTCTACGATGCGCAGGACGCCGATTCCGAAGGCAGTGAAGGCGCCTTCTACCTTTGGACCGAGGCGCAGATCCGAGACTGCCTCAGCCCGAAGCAGGCCGACTTGGTGATCAAAGTTTTCGACATTCGAAAGAAGGGCAATTTTCCCGGGGGCGGTGAAGGCGAAAACATTCTTTACTATCGCCAGCCCCTGGAGCGGACCGCTGCGGAATCGAAAATGACACTACCGGAATTACAAGAACGGCTGAAGACTGCCCGCGCTGCTCTCTTCGCCGCCCGCCAGAAAAGGACTCATCCGCGAACCGACACCAAGATTCTTGCCGGCTGGAACGGGCTGATGATTGCCGCGCTGGCCCGGGCCTCCCAGGCATTTGGCGATCCCCAGTATGCGCGCGCCGCTGAGCGCTCTGCCGATTTCACCCTGCAAAAAATGCGGAACGGCGACGGTCGTCTTCTGCATAGTTACGCCGGCGGAACGGCTGCTGTCCCGGCGGATCTCAACGACTATGCTTTCTTCGTTTGGGGATTGACCGAGCTCTACGAGGCGGATTTCAAGGTTGAATATCTTCAGGCGGCGCTCGCCCTTTCCGCGCAGATGACGAAACATTTCTGGGATGCTGCGAATGGCGGATTCTTCTTTACCGCTGACGACGATCATAGCCGTCTGGTGCGCCAGAAGAACATGGACGATTCCGACCTGCCTTCGGGGAATTCCGTTGCGGCGCTCGACCTGCTTCGACTGGGCGAGGCCACGGGAAACTCCGGCCTGATGCAAAAGGGCAGGGACACTCTTCAGGCTTTTGCGGGGGAAATCCGGAAAACCCCGGCCGATTATCCTGAAGCTCTGGCCGCCGCGGATTTCGCCATCGGCCCGGATTATGAGGTTGTGATTGCAGGTGATTCGAAATCGGAGGGCACCCGCCGAATGCTTGCCGCCGCCGAGGCACCGTTCCTGCCGGACAAAATCGTGCTGCTGCGCCCGACGGAAATTTCCGCCCCGGCAATTCTTCACCTGGCCGACTACACGCGTTACCAGACCGGCGTGGACGGAAAGGCAACGGCCTATGTCTGCCGGAATTACAGTTGCAAGCTGCCAACAAGCGATACCGAAAAGATGCTGGCATCGCTGGGGGTCAAGTCGCGTTAGGAATCCGCGGCTCGAGGGCGGGCCGGGCAGCACCTTCAGGGAGGAACTATGAAAATCTTAAAATTGCGAACAAGCGTAATTCTTTGCGCGGTGTTGATTTGCGCTTCCGCCGCCGCGCTGTTAGCCGCATCTCTGCCCAAACTGAAATTGAAAAATTTGGATGGACAGAAGGAGGAACTCAAGCAGTTCGATGGCAAGATCATCGTGCTGAATTTCTGGGCCACCTGGTGCGGTCCCTGCAAGGATGAAATCCCGATGCTGGAAAAGGAAGCGGCAGCTTACCAAGCCCGCGGCGTGCAAGTAGTCGGCGTCTCGCTGGATAAACGCGGCAATGAGGACAAAGTGCGCGCCTTCATCAAAAAGTACGGCGTCACGTTTCCGGTGTGGGTGGATGGCACGGTGGACGATCTCGACCGGTGGAAGATGGGCCCGGCGGTTCCGGCGACCGCCTTCATTGATCAGAGCGGGAAGATTGTTGGCCGCGTTGAGGGCGAAATGCGCCAGGCTAAACTCGAGCACCGCCTCAACTGGATGCTCGGCGATCACACCGGCACTCGGCCCGAAACCCTCGAGAACAATTTGAATGTTCCCAAATAAATGCCGTGGGCCGGTTTATTGGCCACAGGGTTTGATTTTGGGCTTTTTATGTTCGCGGAACGATCCGTTCTTCGTGTCCTTGTAGCTATAGGTGGAATCGTAGCATCCAACGCTGCGGTAGAGCTTGCCGTCAAATCGTGCGAGGAACAGGCGCGACCAGTCGTAGGATTCAGTCCTCGAAAGCACAATGTCGGGCAACCCGTTAGTCTCATAGCCCTCGATTGCAAAGGTTTGGGCGGCGTCGGCGGAGCCCACTTCCTTGTACCCGCCGGCGGTCTTATGGAAAACATAAAGCGGACAGTTGCCCGTCGCGCTGCAATAGCAAATTGGGCCCTGAACCACGATGAGCTTTTCCGAGCCGGCCTTGCCCAAGTCCGCACTCTCCGCATGAAACTGCGGCAGGGCACGGACGCCTAAATTGAGACAGGGACCGATTTTCCCGACCTGCTTATTGACTTCCCTGAGAAGCGCAGAGCTAACCGGGCCTCTGGCGTAAAAGAAGGACGCTTCTTCTAATTCCTTCAAGCGGTGGGGGGAAATTTTTGTTTTCTGCGCCTGCGCCGCTCCCGAAATGGTAGCGCACAGCAGAAGTGTTGCGATGGCGACCGCGGAGAGAATGTCAGAGTGCGACTTCATAACACCTTGGCGGCGGATGGCATTATTCATGGCGGTTTGTGCCACGGGTATCAGCGCGTGTGCGTCCCAACTATTGTGCAGCGGGGCGCGAGGTGCTTTTGCCCAATCCGTATTCCTTGATCTTGCGATAAATCGTCGTCTTGCCGATGCCTAGCAGTCGCGCGGCGCGCAGGCGGTCGCCTGCAGTCAGCTCAAGCGCGTCAACGATGGCCCGGCGCTCGATTTCCGCCAGAGTCCTGACCGTGTACCGGCTAGGCGCGGGCGCGACGCCGTAAAGCAGGTTCGACGGCAGGTCCTGAACCTGGATTTCCCGCCCCACGCCCACGGTAGTCGCCCGCTGGATGCAGTTTTCGAGTTCTCGCACATTTCCCGGCCATTCGTAATAAAGCAGGCGATTCATCGCTTCGGGCGAAATGGCAGCTGCGGCTTCGCGCGATTCTCCATAACGCCGCAGAAAATGGAGCACCAGGGCGGGGAGGTCGTTCTTCCGCTCGCGCAGCGGCGGCAGTTTGATGTTTACGACGTTCAGCCGGAAGAAAAGGTCCTTGCGGAAAGTTCCGCGGGTGATCGCGCCTTCAAGGTGCTGATTGGTTCCGGCAATCACGCGGGCTTCGAGAGGAAAACGCTGGTTGCCGCCGACGGGCCGGATTTCTCTTTCCTGGAGCGCGCGCAGCAGCTTGGCCTGCAGCTCCACGGGCAGTTCGCCGATCTCATCCAGAAAAACCGTTCCGCTGCCCGCCGCCACCAGCAGCCCCGTGCGGCTTTGGTGCGCTCCCGTGAAAGCGCCGCGCACGTGGCCGAAAAGCTCACTCTCGATCAGTTGTGCGGAAAGGGCGCCGCAATCGATGGGTACGAAAGGCTCGCCGCGCCACGGGCCGATGGTGTGAATCGCCCGCGCCACCAGCTCTTTCCCCGTGCCGCTTTCGCCCAGAACAAGAACCGGATAGCGGTGCGGCGCAACCTTGACGATCAGGTCATAGACCTTTTGCATCTTCGGCGAACCGCCCACCAGTCCGGCAAAGCCCTGTCGAGCCGTGGCTGCGTCGCTCGCCGCTTGATTCGCCAATTTCGGTCCCGTTTCCATCCGGACTGATTCTTACACACGGCTTCCCCGGATTTCAACGGCGCAACCGTTCAGTTGTTGCGAGGCCTTGGCTTGAGTGAGGCGTGCAGCCGCCCGCGCAACGGTGGGCGCCGGGGGCATGCGACAGGCCGCACGAAGGCTAAAGGCGTGGTATAGTCGGAGAGAAGTCCGTCAGGCCTTCGCGGAGAGGTGGCCGAGTGGCTTAAGGCGGCGGTTTGCTAAACCGTTGTACGGGCCAAAACCTGTACCCAGGGTTCAAATCCCTGCCTCTCCGCCATTTCCCCAGCTTCCGTGAGATCCAAACAGCCGAAATGCACAGCTTGGAAAGGGTAGCGGGCGTCTTGCCCGCCCACAAAGTCGTGCCCCGAATGGGCTCATGGGAGTGCCAGGCGTTGAATTTCCCGCGCAATTGACACGGACTGAGGGGTGCCGTTAGCATAAGTATTTGGCCCTTCCCGAGCGCCCGCGGCAGGGCGGAGTGCGGCCAAAAGGTTTCTGCTCATGTTTGATTCACTTGTCATAACCCTTCGCGAAGGTGTCGAAGCGGCTCTCATCGTCGGCATTGTGACGAGCTACCTGAAGAAGTCCGGCCGCGAGGCGTGGATTCGAGCTGTATGGTGGGGTGTGGCTGCGGCTGCCGTGGCGAGCCTGATCGTGGCTTACGGCGTAACTCGGTGGGCGCTCAACGAGGATGCTTACGAAGGCTGGATGATGCTGGTGGGTGCAATCTTTGTCGGGTCCGTGGTGGTCTGGATGTCCAGGGCCGGCCAGCACATGAAGCAGGAGATTGAAGGCAAACTGCTGAATCTTGCTTCCACTCCCTCGCGCTCGGCGGAACTAGGCGTTTTCCTTTTTGTTTTTCTCATGGTCGGCCGCGAGGGCGCGGAAACGGCGCTCTTTCTAGGCGCGGTTTCATTCCAGACGACGGCGCTGCTGAATTTCATGGGAGCGGTCATCGGCCTCGCTCTTGCGATTGCGTTGGGCGTTGCGTTTTTCAAAGGCAGTCTGCGCGTCAATCTGCGCAAGTTTTTCAATATTACCAGCCTGATCCTGATGGTGGTGGTTGTTCAACTGCTGGTTTCGGGATTGCACGAGCTTTCGGAAGCCGAGGTCCTGCCGTCCGGCCCACGTGAGATGGCGATTATCGGGCCGATCGTCAATAATGAAGCTTTCTTTTTTATCGTGATGATTGCGCTCTGCCTGTTTCTCCTGGTGACGGGTAGAGTGAAGTCCAGCCAGGCTGACCCGGGGGCTCTGGCTTCGATGCCCGCTCCCGAGCGACGCAAAGCGACGGCGCAATGGCGCCGCGAGCGCTTCTGGAAGACTTCAGCGACGGCCGTGGGCGCTCTGGTGGTGGTGCTGATCAGCGCGCAATACATCTATTCTCAGGTGGCGAGAGTCGTAGCGCCACCCGTGCGTCTGGACGTCGCAAACGGTGTGCTGCATATTCCCGTCCAGAACCTGAAGGACCACAAGTTGCACACCTATGAGGTTTCCACAGGCGGCGCGAACGTGCGTCTGATTGCCATTCTGGACGCCAACGATTCCGTACGGCTGGGCCTCGACGCCTGCCAGATTTGCGGCGCCAAGGGTTATTACCAACAAGGGCAGAACGTGATTTGCCGGAATTGCGGCGCGGCGATTTACATTCCCACGATCGGGCAGGGTGGCGGCTGTAATCCCATTCACGTGGATTACATTGTGAATCACGATACGATTCTGATTTCCGCCTCGAGCTTGTCGTCAGCCGCGAAGTATTTCCGTTGAATTTATGCTGAGCAGAATAGTCGGCCGATCCTTGACGCGCCGCCGCCGGCGCAAGCTTCTGGGCACTGCAGCCGTGGCGCTGGGCATTGCCGTGACCACGACCGTGGCTATGCTTTCCCTCGACGTGGGCGACAAGGTCAACCACGAGCTGCGCGGCTTCGGCGCCAATATTTCCGTGACGCCCGCGGCAGACAGCCTCTCGGTAGCTGTGGGCGGCGTGGATTACCGTCCGGCGGGCGCCGGCGCTTATCTTGCCGAGTCCGACTTACCAAGACTCAAAACGATTTTCTGGCGCAACAACATTGTGGCTTTCACGCCGTTTCTTTCCGCGCCTGCGACCCTCGACGGTCATCGCGTGGCCGTGGTGGGAAGCTGGTTCGAATATCCGCTTGCGGTCGGTAAGAATGAAACTTTTACCACGGGAATGAAAGCTCTGCACCCTTCCTGGCGTATCCGGGGAGACTGGCCCGTGGCGAATCAGCAGGAATGCCTGGTGGGTGAGCGGCTGGCGCGAGAACTCGGCGTTGCGCCGGGGAAATCCCTCACGCTGCGCGACCCGCAGGATTCCGTTCAGGAGATGACGCTCAGGGTGAGCGGCATCGTGGAGACCGGAGCGAGCGAAGACGATGAAGTGCTCGCACCGCTTGCCGCCGTACAGAAATTCACCGGGCTCGCAGGCAAAATCAGGCGCGTGGAAGTAAGCGCGCTGACCAAGCCGGAAGACGCTTTCGCGCGTTCCGACGTTACCAAACTGAGCGCCACGGAATTCGATCGCTGGTTCTGTACTCCTTACGTCAGCTCGATTTCCTATCAAATCCAGCAGGCGATTCCCGGCTCGGAAGCGCGGCCGGTTTATCGCGTGGCGGAGACGGAAGGCAAAATTCTGCACAGCGTCGGCGTGCTGATGGCGATTCTTGCGGCGACATCGCTCTTGACGGCGGCGCTGGCCGTGGCTTCCATGATGTTCGCTTCCGTGCTCGAACGCCGGGTGGAAATCGGGCTCTTCAAATCGCTGGGCGCGACGGACGCGCGTGTAGCCTCAATCTTTTACCTGGAAGCGATGGCCGTGGGCCTGGTCGGCGGGCTCGTGGGTTTCGGCATCGGAAGCGTCATTGCCTGGCGCATTTCGGCGGCGGTGTTCGGCTCGTCCATTTCCATGCATTGGGTGATTCTTCCCGTGGCACTCGCTTTGGCGACCATCGTTTCAATCGCCGGTAGCGCGGTTCCGGTGGAGCGTGGACTGAAATTTTCTCCCGTGGCGGTGCTCAGGAATGAGTAATCAGGCGCGCCCGCGCGCGGGTAAACGCAAATCGCTTTTCTGGCGGCTGTGGCTGCGATCGCTGGTGGTGCGGAGGCCGCAGGCAGCGGTGGCCGCGGTATCGCTGCTGGCGGGAGCGGCAGTCGCTTCCATGCTGCTGAATCTTTACGGTGACGTGCAACGGAAAATGACTCAGGAATTCCGCGCGTACGGCGCAAACGTCCTGATCGGTTCGAAGGCAGGAGATCAGTCGAATCCGGGAAGCTTCGAAGGGCTGATGGACGAATCGATGCTCGAGCGATTACGAAATTTGCACGCGCGACAGAGTGGTTTAGTAGCCGCGCCCATCCTTTATCTTGTGGGACGGGTTTCGCCCGTTCCGGCCGATCCACGGCTGCCCGAGTTTGAAAATGTCGTCGCCGCGGGAGTCGATTTCAGTTTGCTGCGTTCGGTCATCGGCACATGGCGGGAAAAAGGTGAGATTGCCGGTAAAGTGCTCGGCGACTATCAATGCATTGCGGGCCTCCATTTGGCTCAACTTCTGCACCTTACACCGGGCAGCATGGTCCGGCTCAGTGTGGCGGAGCCGGGGCCGGCGTCATCTTCAGGCCAAAGTAGCACGGCGGAATTCCAAGTCGCCGGCATTGTGACCACTGGAACTTCGGCTGACGACCGCATCTTTGTCAGCCTGCCGGCGCTGCAACACCTCGCGGGGCTGGAAGGGAAAATCAGTCTGATTCAAGCCGTGGTTCCCGGCAATTCCGTGCAGATCGAGCGCAGCATCAGTGAAATGCGCTCCGCGTTACCCGGACTGGACGTGCGCCCCATCCGGCAAATCGTATATTCTCAAGGGAAGGTTCTGGAGACGATTCGCTGGCTGCTGATTTCGCTGACCGCCCTGATTGTTTTGATCATCGCGTTGTGCGTGGCCGCCACGATGACGGCCATCGTGCTCGAGCGGCGCAAGGACATTGCGGTGATGAAGGCGCTCGGTGCGGGAAACCGGACGGTGGGCCGCCTGTTTCTCGCGGAAGGCGCGAGTTTGGGCCTTGTTGCCGGCGTTGCCGGATTTCCGGTCGGCGTGCTGCTGGCGGCCGTGCTGACGCGGCGGCTTTTCGGCGTCAGCCTGAGTGTGGTCTGGTGGACGCTGCCGGTGGTTTGCGCCGCAACCGTGATGGTTGCGATGGCGGCCACATCTTTTCCGGTGGACATCATCCGGCGCGTACAGCCGGCCGCGATTTTGAAGGGAGAATGACAGCTTGCCTCTGATCGAATTCAAAGGCGTGACCAGGAAGTACGGGGAGTCCGTCGCCGCCCTGAAGGACGTTTCCTTCGAAGTGCGAAAGGGCGAATGGATTGCTGTGATGGGCCCATCCGGTTCGGGCAAGAGCACGCTGCTGAATATTCTTGGCGGTCTTGACGCGCCTACGGAAGGTTCAGTTTCGATCGAGGGACAGAACCTGGGCCATCTCAACTCCGCGGACCTGGCGCGCTTCCGGGCGGAAAGAGTCGGCTTCGTTTTCCAGCAGTTTCATCTGGTGCCTTATCTGACGGCGCTCGAAAACGTCATGCTGGCGCAGTATTTTCACAGCCTCGCTGATGAGACGGAAGCGGCCGAAGCGCTGGCCCGCGTCGGATTGCGCGACCGCTTGGAGCATTTACCTTCGCAACTTTCAGGCGGCGAGCAGCAGCGGGTCTGCGTGGCGCGAGCCCTGATCAATCAGCCGAATCTGATTCTGGCCGATGAGCCTACGGGGAATCTTGACGAAGTGAATGAGGCGTTGGTAATGGGTCTGCTCGCCGATTTGCACCGCGAGGGCCATTCCATCGTCATGGTCACGCACGCGCCGGAAATCGGGCGCATGGCGGAGCGCCGCATCGAACTGCACCACGGGCGGCTGGCGGAAGTTTCCGCCTTGCCGACTCACGAAGAGGATTTGATCGAAGATCTGCTGAGCGCCGTCTGGCATGCGCGCGAGGACACGGGAAAAATTGAGGTCGGCGCGGAAACGCTTCCGGAATTTGCCCAGAGCCGCGCCACATTTCTGCTGATGGCGCAGGAGGCGCTGGTTTCACTCGACGAGGGCCGCCTGGCGCTGACCGGCGAAGGCGAGCGGCGGGCGCGCGTTTCCATCCGGCGGCATCGCCTGGCTGAACGATTGTTTTTCGACGCCTTCGGCATGGACGAGGATCTGCTGCACGACAACGCGCACAAAATCGAGCGCAGCCTGGGGCCGGAAGTGACGGAAAAAATCTGCAAGTTTCTGCACCATCCGCTTACTTGCCCGCACGGCTCGCCCATTCCGCCGGGTGCCTGCTGCCCGCCACGATGAAAATTCCTCAGTTCTTTGTTCTTAATTGAATTTGGACGCCGAAGATTGGTAACCTTCATGTGCCCTGCCTTGTTCCTGAGCGAGAACGCAGTACGGGCCAGTGCGGCGGGGCGGAGTGGGTGGAGTGCGATTCAGGTACGTTGCCGTAATCATAGTTTGCGCCGTCACCGTAGCGTCGTCCACCCGCGGGGCGAGCCCGCGGGCCATCGCGGCGGCGTTGGACCGAGTCTACAAAGGTAAGACAATGACCCTGCGCGTCTTCCACAGCGGGCGCGTAATCGAGTACTCTGACAAGGGGGATTTGGTCAGCGGTGGCCCGCCAGGGCCCTGGACGCTCGACGCCTTTGTCGTCGTTAAGGGAATCAAGGCGAAGGGGAAACAGCTAGTTGTTTCATGTAAGCGACTCTATTACGTGGATCTATGGAAAGGGCGGCACTTTACGGCAACCGCGGGTCCCAAAGTGAAAGTGAGGATAGAGATTGATCCCACGACCGCCACGGCGCTCAGCGCCGAAAAGGCGCTTTCTAGGATCTTTGCCCCACAAGGCGAAAACATCGCCGACCTCGTCCCTGACTACTGGAAGCCCTTCCTGCTAAACCCGGACGCGTCACTCAGTCAACTCATCATGAAGGTGACCTCCCGTTGGCAGGCTGCAGACCCCGAATTGTCGGGGGACCCCGGCTGGAGAGCGTCCTTGCGCTACAGAGCGAGTGGCAGGAACCCCGAAAAGATAGCCGGTCTTATCTACCCCGAGCCTTTAAGTCACAATGAGCCGCGCTATACGCCCGAAGCTCGCGCCGCGAAGTACCAGGGGACAGTTCTGCTCCTCGCGCTTGTCGAACGAACCGGAACAGTTAAGGATGTGGTGATTACCCACCCGATTGGAATGGGGCTGGATGATGCGGCCGTCAACACCGTCAAAATGTGGAGATTTAGGCCCGCGACGCTAAACGGGAGTCCGGTCTCGTTGCCAGTCAGTGTCAACATTACATTTCGCCTCTTCTGACGGTGCGGCCGGGGCGACGCGCTTTTCGGTTCGATCTGATTCTCGCTGGATGCTCAGAATTGGCGAAGCCTCAATTAAAAGGAGACCCGAGGACTCAGAGGCTGCAATCTCAAGCCTGACGACGATGCACGATCACTCTCATCATCACGACGATCGTCACGGCGCGCGGCAGAAGAAGCCGTTCAATCTGGAGCGCGCTCACCGGCTCGACGATCCTTCGCGCTTTGAATATCTTGCTCCGGCGGACGTTGCGGATTTTCTCGACATTCCGCAAGGCGGGCGCGTAGTGGATTTCGGCACCGGAACCGGAACGTACGCGATTGAGCTGGCGCGGAGCCGTCCGGATATCGAGGTCGTCGCGCTTGACGAAATGCCCGAAATGCTCGACCGGCTGCGCGCCAAGCCTACTGCGTCGGAGCTTGCGAATCTGAAGCCGATCCTCGCTTCGGAAATGACGCCGCTCAAAGGGAAAATCGACCGTGTGCTGGCGCTGAACGTCCTGCACGAGCTGGGTGACGTGGTGCTTAAAAATCTTGCGGCGCTGCTTGTACGCGGCGGCGCCGCGGCGTTCATTGACTGGAATGCAGAAGTCGAGCGGCCGCATGGCCCGCCCGCCGATCACGTTTATTCACCTGCGGAAGCACGCGCGCGCCTCGAAAGCCTCGGCTTCAAAATCGAGCGCGAGCGCATGTTCCCCTACCATTACGCCTTTCGGGCGCGGTAAGAAATCCCCTGCAACCTGCAAAGACGAGGCAGTTCACGCTTCCGTTGAACTCGCTGCGGCGCGTTTGTGCGAGCCTGTGAGGAGGACGAGAATCAGGCCTGCGAGCATTCCGATGAGAACCGTATAGGCGATCCACGCCGTCATCTGAGGCAGAAGAGCGTCGTAAAGGAATTGTTCAGCGAAGGGAAGATGGGCCAGACCCGATTCGAGGATGTCATAATGCGTTCCCCAACCGGCGCCGCCGTTCCCGCGCATGGCGATGAACATGACGATGAGCACGGGAATGCGGGCGGCAAAGGCGTAGGCGAGCAGCGTTCGGCCCAGCGCCCCCCAGCCGCTGCGCGGCACAAACGCCGCTGCCAGCAAAAGGGCAAAGCCGATGATCTGGGGCGCTCTCATTCCTCGTGACTGAACCAGGCTAATGACCACCCCGCCCGCCACGGCGACGATGAACGCAAGCCCCAGATAGCCCCATGCCTTTCCGGCGCTCTGCCATCCTCGGCCCGATTTTGCCAGCTTGATGGCGAAATAAGGGCCGAAGATGAAGGGCAGCCAACTGATGCCGATAATCGCCGCTTCTCCCCCCGGCTTGTTGCCGAACCACGGCATGCCCCACTTCTCAAGTTCGCCCACAAGCCGCAGCAGCGTGATAGCGAGCGTAATCACTGCAGGAATCGCAATCAGCCGGGCGATAGAATACTTTTGATTTTCCGTCATTGAAACTCTCCTATGCCAATCGCAGCTCCATCGGGAGCGCCTGCGAGCTTTGGAATTTTCGTGGGAACGTTCCTTTGGAGCACAGTTTCTATGTGTACCGCAGCCAGCGGATCAGTTCCACCAGCGACGGCCGCTTGCCGTACATCAGCACGCCCACGCGGTAAATGCGAGCCGAAAGCTGGATAGTAAAGAACGTCGTGAAGGCAGAGAGTCCCAGAGATAGCGCGATCTGCCAGAAAGGCGGCATTTGCATCGTTATCCTCAAGGTCATCAGGATCGGTGAAAGGAAGGGAATGAGAGACAGGATGACGGAGGTCCGAGAATTGGGATCGTGCAGAATGACGTTGAACAGAAGAAAGCTTACCACAATCACAAGGGTCACCGGAAGTTGCAACTGCTGCGCGTCCTGGTCGGAGCTGACCGCGGCGCCGATGGCCGCGTAGAGCGAGGCATAAAGCAGGTAGCCCGCCAGGAAGAAGACAATCGCGTAGATGATGGCGACGGGGGAGAGATGAATCGCCGGAATGGAAGCGCCCGGCCTGATCGCCTTGGCCATCGCCCCGCCATAGGCGGCGAAAAGGCCTCCGGCCACGCCCCAGATCAGATATTGCGTCAGCCCCACACCCGCCACGCCCAGGATCTTCCCGGCCAGCAGATTTTGCGGCTTCACTGAGGCAATCAGAATTTCGATCACGCGCGAGGATTTTTCCTCGATCACCGAGCGCATGGTGGTCATGCCATAAATGATCAGCGTGATATAGAGCAGCATTCCCACGCCGATGGCAGTCAGAAAAGTCTGGCCCCGTTCCTCGACTTCTCCGTTCTTCGTGACCTTGATCATTTTCACGCCGACACTTTTCACCGCGCGGCCCACATCCTCGCCCTTGAAGCCCTCCTTGCGCAGCCGAATCGCGATTACCGCTTCGCTGACGGCGCGATTCAGCGGGCCAATGGCTTGATAATTGCCTGTCTGGCGAGTGTGAAATTCGGCTGCCGCATCTTTGCTCTCGGCGTCCTTGGGGATAGAGAGGAAGCCGTCGAGCCTGCCGCTTTCCACTTCGTGGCGTAATTCGGTGAGGTCCGCGTCGGAGGGCGTTTCCTCGGTTTTCGTCACCTCGAACATCGGTCTGCCGTCGGGGAGCTTTTCCTTCAGGCCCGCGGCAACGGTCTGGCCGATGCCACCCACCTGGTCCGCCACCACGATGCGCAACGGCTGGCTTGATTGCCGGGTGGCAAGAAAAATGGAAATCGCAAAAATGCCGATGGAGAACAAGGGCAGTCCGATGGTACTCAGCAGGAAACCTTTTGAGACTACGCGCGTGAGGTATTCGCGTTTGACGACCAGCCAGATTTTATTCATGAGTGCGCGAAACCTCTTCGATAAAAATTTCATTCAGCGGCGGCTCAACCAGCTCGAAGCGGTTGATGCGCGTCCCGCGCTGGACGGCGGCTTTCAGTAATTCCTGCGGGTCGGCGCCGGGCCGCAGCTTCGCTTCCACCAGCGCCCCGTATTGGTTTGTTTTTTCGATCAGGCCGGGAATTTCCAGAAAGGATCCATCGCCCTCGTACTCGATACGCAGTGTGTTCTTGCCGTAGGCGCGCTTGATGGCTTTCAGGTCGCCGCTCAGGACGTTGCGCCCCTTGTTGATCAGGCAAATCGAATCGCACATCATTTCCACCTGTTCCATGCGATGCGTGGAAAGGATCAGCGTCGCGCCTTCTTTGCGCAGTTCAAGCATGATGTCCTTGAGGACCGCCGCGTTCATGGGGTCGAGCCCTGTAAACGGCTCGTCCAGAATCAGCACCGGCGGCCGGCTCAGCACTGCGGCGATGAACTGAACTTTCTGCTGCATGCCTTTGGAAAGATCGGTCACTTTCTTTTGCGCCCAATCGCCGAGCTCCAAGCGCTCGAGCCACGATTGCGCCCGGCTGCGAGCCTCGGCCTCACTCAGTCCCTTCAGCGCACCAAGAAACACCAGGACTTTGAGAACTTCCATCTTGATGTAAAGCCCGCGCTCCTCCGGCAAATATCCGATTAAATCCTGTCTGCCGTCGCTCAGCGGCTGGCCCAGAATCGCCACCTGGCCTTCGTCGGGGACAAGAATTCGCATCAGCATGCGCAGCGTTGTCGTTTTGCCGGCGCCGTTCGGACCCAGCAGTCCGAACAGCGCACCGCGCCGGATTTCCAGGCTCAGATGGTCCACGGCCGTCAGGCCGTCGTAGCGCTTGGTGACGGCCTGCAGGGTTACGGCATTGGCTTGGTTGTCGGACATGGCTTTCTGCGTTCGGAAACGAAGCTTGTTCTATAGCATCTAATCCCCCGTGTGGCAAGCTGCTTCCACGCCGGTTAGCTGGACGGAATCCTGTGCGTTCCGGCAGGTTCGGGTTAAGATGTCGTTCGCAATCAAAATTCTTTGAGAAGGGTAGGGTTTCGAATGACGCATGATGTGGTGATTATCGGTTCCGGCTGCGCGGGATTGACGGCGGCGATTTATGCGGCGCGCGCCGATCTCAAGCCGCTGGTGATCCGCGGGCACGAAGCCGGAGGGCAATTGACGCTGACGACTCTGGTCGAAAACTTTCCCGGATTTCCCAAAGGCGTGCAGGGACCGGAACTGGTTGAGCTGATGCGGGAGCAGGCGGCGAATTTCGGCGCCGAGTTTCTGGAAGGCGACGTGACGCGCGCCGATCTCGGGCGCCGGCCGTTCGTTCTGGATGTGGACGGCAAGTCGCTGGAAGCGCGCGCGCTGATCGTAGCTTCCGGGGCATCGGCCAAGCTGCTCGGTCTGGATTCCGAGCGTAAACTGCTGGGCCACGGCGTTTCCACCTGCGCCACCTGCGACGGCTACTTTTTCCGCGGCAAGGACGTGGCCGTGGTGGGCGGCGGCGACACCGCGGCTGAGGATGCGCTGGTTCTCACGCGCCACGCCAATCAGGTTTCTATTGTTCACCGCCGGGACAAGCTGCGCGCGTCCAAAATTATGCAGGACCGTCTTTTCAAGAATCCGAAGATCAAGTTCGTCTGGAACTCCACCGTGAGCGACATTGACGATCCGCAAAAGGGTGAGGTGACGGGCCTGAAGCTCAAGGACGTGGAAGACGGAAAGGAATCATTCAAGAAGTGCGATGGAGTCTTTATCGGCATCGGTCATTCACCCAATACCGCCATCTTTCGCGGCCAGCTTGAAATGAATGAGCAGGGTTATCTTGTCACTTACGACGGCTCAAAGACTTCGGTGGAAGGAGTGTTTGCCGCCGGTGACGTGCAGGACCACGTTTATCGCCAGGCCGTGACTGCCGCGGGCTCCGGCTGCATGGCCGCCCTCGACGCGGAGAAATTCCTGGAAGCGCACCACGCGTAGCGTCCACCTTCGCGTGTTCTCCGACCGCTGCCACGCAAGGCGGACCTGGCGCTAAATCTTTTCGCAGATTGCAAGGCCGTCGCGTAGCGGAACAATTGTTGTGAAGAGGTGCCGCGAGGCGTAAATCATCCGGTTGAATCTTCGGATAGCCTGCGTATCGCGGTCGCCTCTTTCCGCGGGGCGCACCACGCGCCCTGACCACAAGACGTTGTCCGTTATAAACAATCCGCCGCGGCGGAGCCTGCGAACGGCCAGCCGCAGAACTTCCGGATACTGTGCCTTCGACACATCATTGAAAATCAAATCGAACCGCCCGCGCGTGTGCCGAAAGCTTTCCAGCGCATCGCCGACCAGAAACTTTACTCGCCGATGCATTCCGGCACGTTCCAGATAGGCGCGAGCGCGCTCGGCGTTGGCGGGATCCGAATCCGTGTAATAGACCACACCCCTTCGGCCCACGGCTCGCGCCAGCCAAAGCGTGGAATAGCCGATGGCCGAACCCATTTCAAAGACTCGCCTGGCTCGCACCATCCGCGCCTGCTGGTGCAGCACGCGCCCGCAAAGCGGTCCAACGATCGGAACGTGGTGCGCGGCGGCGTAGCGCTCCATTTCCGCCATCACCGGATCCCGCGCCGGCAGGAGCGATTGGATGTAATCTTCAACTCGCGACTCCAGAATTTTTCCCACGCTCTTCCTCCGCGCCATGATTTTGTGCGTCATCCTATTTTAGCGCACCCGGCCTGCCCTCCGGTCCGGAGTTTATTCGCCGCACTTCGCCGTCGCAATGTGTTATGGTAGGCGTCGCTTCCCGGGTTGTCACAGATGATTGCCCATGCCGACATTATCGTCGCCGGCGCGGGTCCGGCTGGCTCAACCGCAGCCAAGCTGCTGGCGGGGCGCGGCTATTCCGTGCTGCTCCTCGACCGCTGCGCGTTTCCGCGCCATAAGACCTGCGCAAGCTGGATCAATCGCCTGGCCTTCGAACGGTTTTCTTATTTGAAAGAGCGGCTCGATGATCTGGTGGAATCGTCATTTTTCGGAATTTCATTTTTCGATCCGCAATTGTCCCGCGAAGGCCGGCTCGCCGAACGGCGTCCCAGCGGTTATCTTTCGCTGCGCTCGAAATTCGATGACGGCCTGCGCCGCATTGCCGTCAGGAGCGGGGCGGAATTTCTGGGAGGCTGTGAGTTGGAGGGAGTGGAGCAGGAAAAACATGGTGTGAGAATCAGCCTGCGCACCGGCGAGGCGTTGCATTGCAAAATCCTGATTGGCGCGGACGGTGCTTCCAGCCGCGTCGCGTATGCTGCCGGTTTTCGCCGCGGCTGGAGAACCTCGGACTACGTCCTGTGCGCCAACGCCGACGTTCCTTATGACGAGGATCGCCTTCGCGCCCGTTATGGCGGCGAGCCGCTGATCCGCGTTTATCCTGCTTACGGCTCGCTGCGCGGCTACGGCTGGATCTTTCCCAAGCGCCATCACATTTGTATCGGCATCGGAGGCATGCTGCCCGAGGCCCGGCCCATCCGCAGGGTTTATCGGGATTTCGTTCAGCAGCTTCAGCGCGGCGGCCACCTGCCGCTCGACCTTCCTGAGACTCGCGTTTATCACGATCTTGATCCGGTGGGCGCCGTGCACCGCCAGCCGACGCTGGTGAAGGGCCGCGTGCTGCTCGTCGGAGACGCCGCCGGCTTCGTCTCCGGCTCGACCGGAGAAGGCATTTATCCCGGCATGGTCAGCGCGCAGGTGGCAGCGGAAGTGATTGACCGCGCGCTGAAGAACGCCCCTGTCGAACGCAGCCTTACCAATTTCGATCGCGCCTGGCGCTGCGAACTGGCGGATTACGTCAAGCGCCTGCCGGGCGGCGAACGCGAAGGTGAAACGCGCTCGCGGATTGACATGATTTACCGCATTCCCTTTGCGGCGCGCATCGCCGGAAGAGTTTTTCTCTACGGCGAAAATATTTCCCTGCGTACGGCGTGGCGCTCGCTTCGACCCGCCTGAAAAAATCCCGCCTTGTTGTGCCCTTCATCAAGCTTCTTCCAAAACAGTCGCGCGGAAGTGCGATAATGAAAGGGCAGCGATTTTCCAGTTGTCGGGAGAAGAAGAATGCGTCGTCGCGCGGTCATCACCGGCCTTGGTGCCGTCAGCCCGAATGGCATTGGGCGCGAGGCTTTCTGGTCCGCAACCTGCCAGGGTCGGAGCGGCGTGCGCAAAATTCAGTCTTTTGACGCCTCGCCCTTTCCCGTTCAGATTGCAGGTGAAATCGCCGCCTTCGAGCCCGCGCGCTACATCAGCGAAAAAGACGCGCCGCACGTCAGCCGGGTGGTTCCGCTCGCCATCGCCGCCGCGCAGGAAGCGGTTGCCGACGCGGGCATCGATTCCCAAACTCTCACGCTTGAACAACGCCGCAACATCGCCGTAATGATCGGTTCGGGCGGCGGCGGGCAGGAATTCGTCGAGCGCCAGTACGCTCTTTATTATTCCGGCCACGTGCGCCAGTGCAGCGTTTACACGATTCCTTCCGCCACCATCGGCACCCTGGCCAGCGAAATTTCCATGCACTTCGGTTTTCGCGGCCTGAGCCACGTGATTTCAAACGGCTGCGCTTCTTCGACGGACGCGCTCGGTTACGCCGCGCAGAACATTCGCTGCGGCATTGCGGACACGGTGGTCGTGGGCGGAGCGGACGCGCCCGTCGCACCGCTCATCCTCAAGGGCTTTACGCTGATGCGCATCATGACGTCTTCTTGGAATCACGAGCCGGAGCGCGGCTCGCGCCCGTTTTCCGCCGACCGCGACGGCTTTGTGTTGGGGGAAGGCTCGTGGATGTTTGTCCTGGAGGAACTCGAGCACGCGAGGAATCGCGGCGCGCGCATTTACGGAGAAATCGAAGGTTACGGATCGACTTGCGAGGCTTTCCATCGCGTGCGCCTGGAGGAAAACGGCGAAGAGCCGTCGCGCGCCATGCAAATTGCCATGCGGCAGGCGGGCATTGGGCCGGAGGAAATTGACTACGTCAATGTGCACGGTACTTCCACTGTGCTCAACGACCGTATTGAAACGCGCGCCCTCAAGCTCGCTCTGGGAAAGCGCGCTTACCGCGTGCCGTGTTCGGCGCTCAAATCCATCATCGGGCATCCGCAGGGAGCCTGCGGCGCGGCGGGCGTCGCGGCCACGCTGCTCGCCATGCGCGACCGCCAATTGCCGCCCACGCTCAACCTTGATTCGCCCGACCCCGAATGCGACCTCGATTACGTGCCGCATCGTTCGCGCCCGGCGGAAATCGAGCGCGCCATTTGCAATTGCATCGCCTTCGGCTCGAAAAACTCCGCCCTGATCGTGAGCCGGGTTGATGGTCGTCAGTGATCAGCAGGGGCTTTCTCGCTGGCGGCCGACCGCTGAAGGTTGAAAGCTGAGAAATGCGCCGCGTTTGTTCAACCGAACTGCTCGATGAGGACGTGGGAACGCCGCGCGAAATCGCCGTGAGCCTCGACGATCTGTGGCGCATCAACCGCTGGCTGGGCGGCGTTTCCGGCTGCTTGCGTTTGCTTCTCCGCGCCATGGCGGCAAAGCAGTTGAGGCACGCGCGAATTCTCGACGTGGGCGCGGGCGACGGCCGAATGGCGGCCCGGCTCAAAAGCGAGCTTGCCGCGCGCAATATTCATGTGGACATTCAGACCCTGGACCGCCGCGTGTCGCGTTTTCGCGGCGCGAATTCAATCGATGGCGTTCGCCCGGTTGCGGCGGATGCGCTGGCACTTCCTTTCCGGCCCGGCAGTTTTGACTTTGTGATGTGCAATCTTTTTCTGCATCACTTTTCAGGAAGCGCGGCAGAAAAGCTTCTGCGCAGCCTCTGCCTTCCCGCGCGGCACGCCGTGCTCGTGAATGATCTTGAGCGCCACGCCCTGCCGTATTGGTTCATTCGCTGCGCGCTGCCTTTTGCCCGCAGCCGCATCACGCGCAACGACGGTCCGGCGAGCGTCCGCCAGGCGTACACTGGCGCGGAACTGCGCGAGCTCGCGCAGCGCGCCGGATTCGGGCACTTCGAAGTGGAACGGATGGCAGCGTTCCGGCTGGGAATGATCTTGTGGAAATGACTTTCGATCTCGCGATTGTGGGCGGAGGGCCGGCGGGAGCGGCGGCGGCGATTGAAGCGCGCCGCCTGGGCCTGAGCGTCACGCTCCATGAGCGCGGCCGTTTTCCGCGCGACAAAGTTTGCGGTGAATTCATTTCGGGCGAGTCGGTTGAGCTATTGAAAAGAGTCATTCCGGAAGTTGCGGCGCGAGGAATCGCGATTCGCAAAGGTGCTTTTATTTCTCCGCGCGGCCGCTCGCGGATCTTTCCTCTGCCCGAGCCGGCGCTTGGATTGTCGCGTCTGGCGCTCGACCAGGCGCTGTGGAGCGATGCGATATCCGTGGGAGCGAAATGTCGCGCAGGAGTCGCGGTCAAAGAAGTCTCCCGGCCTAAACCAGCAACTGTCGGCAGCGCAGTGTGGCGGATTGAATCGGCAGACGGCACAACCACTGAATCGCGCAATTTGATTCTCGCTTGTGGGAGATGGTGGGCGATTGAAGGCTTGCCGTCGCCTGCGAGCGCGGCCGGTGCTGCGGCAAGCCCGTGGGTGGGACTCAAGGCGCACTTTTCCGGGGTCGCGACTTCGGAAGCGGTTGAGATGTTCTATTTTCCCGGCGGTTATTGTGGACTCGCTCCGGTCGAAGGCGGCGCGACCAACGTCTGCTGCCTGGTGCATCGCGACCTTGTGAAAAGGGCTGGAGCCGCCGGTGTGAGCGATTTTCGCCGCTGGCTTGCACGCGCGGCCGGAAGTTCCGCGCTCGAATCGCGCCTAAACGGCGCGAGGCAAATCACGGAAACTGTTGCCGCTGCGCCACTGAATCTGGTTCGACGCGCGCCTGCCGCGGGCGGCGCAATTCTTGCCGGCGACGCTTCCGGCTTTATCGATCCCTTCACCGGCGACGGAATTTCCATCGCTTTGCAAAGCGGAACGCTTGCCGCGCAGGTGGTGGCGCAGGCGCATTCAAGTGGTTATGAAACTGAGAAAGAAGCTGCCAGCGAGTACGCCCGCCGGTTGAGGCGGGCCGTGGCGCGCAGTCACAGCATGGCCGGCTTTCTGCGGCAGCTGGTTCGCGCTCCCGCTTCGGCGCAGGAATTGGGCGCGCTGGCGCTGCCGCTCGTGGGTCCCGCACTTGTCCGCGCCACACGATTCCGCGCATTCACTTCGACGGCAAGTGGGGAAACGGCAGGCTAGAGTCCTCGTTCCGCCAACTCAAACGCTTTCAGCATGGCTCGCGCCTTGTTGAGTGATTCTTCGTATTCGCGAGCGGGGACGGAATCGGCGACGATGCCGGCGCCGGCCTGCAGGTAGGCTTTATGGTCCTTGATGACCACGGTGCGGATGACGATGCAGGAATTCAGATTGCCGGAAAAATCGGCGTAGAGCACCGAGCCTCCGTAGAGGCCGCGACGCGTGGGCTCAAGCTCGTCAATGATTTCCATGGCGCGAACTTTGGGCGCGCCGGTCAGCGTGCCGGCGGGGAAGCAGGCGGCAAGCGCCGCGTAGCTGTCGGCATCCGCGCGCAACCGGCCTCGAATTACTGAAACCAGATGCATCACGTGCGAGTAGCGTTCGACGAACATGATGCGCTCCGGCCGGACGCTGGAAAATTCCGACACGCGCCCCACGTCGTTCCGCCCCAGGTCCACCAGCATGATGTGCTCGGCGCGTTCCTTTTCATCGGCCAGCAATTTCCGCTCGAGATCCTGATCTTCTTCCGGCGTGCGGCCGCGCGGCTGCGTTCCGGCAATCGGCCGGTATTCCACCTCGCGCCCGCTTACTTTGACCAGCATTTCCGGTGATGAGCCGAGCACCGTCGCATTCCCCATGCGCAGAAAATACATGTAAGGCGAAGGATTCACGGCGCGCAGAGCGCGATAAAGTTCGAACGGCGCAACGCGCATCGGCACCTTGAGCCGCTGCGAGAGCACCACCTGGAAAACGTCACCGGCGCGGATGTATTCCTTGCCGCGCTCGACCATGGCTTCGTATTGCACGCGCTTCATGTTCGATTCGACGCGCAGCGGTCCTTGCGACGATTTCGTTCGCGCCAGGCGCAGCGGTCGTGCCAGCGCCCGCTCCATGCGGTCCAGTTCCTTTTGTGCACGGTCGTATTTTGCTCGCAAACCTCCCGAGCCTTCTTCGGTGAGCACGTTGGAAATCAAAAACAATCGTCGCTGGGCGTGATCGAAGGCCAGCAGGTCGGTAAAATACATGAAGACGGCGTCATCCAGATCCACGTCCGGATTGACGCGCGCCGGCAGCCGCTCCAATTGCCGCACCGCTTCATAGGAAACGTAGCCCACCGCGCCTGCCGCAAACGGCGGCAATCCCGGCACGGGAACCGAGCGAAAAGGCTCGCTCACGCGGCGCAGGTATTCGAAAAAGTTTCCGGTTTCTTCTTCCTGCCTGGTTCCGCGCCGCAACGTGATTTGGTTGCCGCGGCAGGTGACGACCTGAAAAGGATCGACGCCGAAAAAAGTGTAGCGGCCCACGTGCTCGCCGCCTTCCACGCTTTCAAGCAGAAAGCTGTAAGGATGCTGCTTCACGCCCGCCGCCGTTTGCGGAACGATTTTGAGAAACGCCGAGACGGGACTCAGCAAGTCGGCAACGATGGCGCGGTAAACCGGAACCACCGTGCCGCGATTCGCCAGCCGTTTGAATTCCGCAAAGCTGGGTTGAGTCTCAGACATAAAGATTTCCCTCCGGCGCGTCTGCCGCCGGTCAGGCAACCGGTGCTCGCGGCGTTACGGGCCGGGTTGATATTCTAACTAATTGGATGGATTTTCCGTGCGCCCGCCTTCCGGCCCGCGCTGTCCCGCCTGTTGCTCCTGCAGCACTTCCCGGATAGCGGCTTTCAGTTCCTCGCGTTCGTACTTCATCTGCAGCGCCAGGGGTTTGCTGGCTTCTCCGAAATAGAGGCTGGTGTGCGGGAAGGGAATTTCAATTCCTTCCTGGTCGAATCTTTTCTTGATGCGCCGGTTCATTTCGCGGCCCACGGCCCATTGCTGGATGGGTGGCGTTTTGATTCGTGCTTTGACGATCACCGCCGAGTCGGCGAACTTGTCCACGCCCAGCACTTCCAGCGGCTCCAGGATGAGCGGCTTGAACTTTTCATCTTTCATCAGCTCATCGCCGATTTCCTTCAGCACCTGCGCCACGCGATCGGTATCTTCCTTGTAGGCCACGCCGACGTCGAAAACGTAATAGGAATAATCGTGCGTCATGTTGGCGAGCGAAGTGATGGTGCCGTTGGGGAAAACGTGGATGGTTCCGTCCAGGCTGCGCAGCACCATGGTGCGCAGATTGATCTGCTCCACCAGTCCGCCCGTGCCGTTGATTACGGCCACGTCGTTCACTCGCACCTGATCCTCCAGCAGGATGAACAGTCCGGACACGACGTCGCGCACCAGATTCTGCGCACCAAAGCCCACGGCCAGGCCTACGACGCCGGCGCCGGCAAGAATCGGCCCGATGTCGAAGCCGGCTTCCTTCAGCGCCATGATCAGGGCGACGACCCAGATGATGATGTTCGTTGTTTTGCGAAAAATCGCGCCCAGCGTTGCGGCGCGCTTTTCCACCTCTGCTCCGCCGCGGCCGCGCTGACGGATGCTCTCCACGATCCACGCACGGATGCGCGGCACCGAGCTGCTGACGATGCGCGTCACGATGAAGGCGCCCAGCAGAATGGCGAGAATCCGCGCCAGGTGGTACATGAACGGATAGAAATCCGCAAACAACGGCAATTGGGGAAAAGTTATGGCTACCATCTGCTCATGCTAGCGTAACTGGAGCCGACTGTCACGGCTGAAAACCGATTCCGCCGCGGAACCCGCCACTTCCTGCGTTATACTGATTAGGTGACGAGCGCGAACCTCCATATTCATTCTTACCTCCGCGGCTTCACCTGAGCCTGACCTCCACGATCGCGTGCCGATTGTTTCGATCTCAGCCGCCGGCGGAAACTTCTTCCGCGCCGGGTCGAGCACCTCAAGCCCATCAGAAGAATGCCGAGGAGTTGAAATGAAAAGATTTACCGCTGCCATAATCCTTCTTGCCGCGTGCTCCGCGGTTGCGATTTTCGCGGCCACCCGTGTTTCTCTGATTCCGAAGGCCCGCACTTTCGATTTCACTTATCATTTTGAAATCAAAAATCTTCCCACCGGCGCGCACAACGTTCGCGTTTGGGTTCCCGTCGCAACTTCGAACGAGCACCAGATTGTGAAGCTCGAGAAAGTTTCCGCTCCCGGCGCTTATCATCTTGAGCGCGGGCCTGAATACGGTGACCGCATGCTCTACGCCGATTTGCGCAATCCGCATTCGGTGGAGGCGTTCACTCTGGACTATCGCGTGACGCGCCGCGAATATTCCGAAGGCGATTACGCGAGCCTGCTCAAATTCAATTCCGATTCCGGCCGCGTGCCCGCCGCGCTCTCGCGATTTCTTGAGGCCGACCGCCTGGTTCCAGTCACCGGCATCATCAAAACTCTGGCCGCGCAAGTGGCGGGAGCGAAGCAGGGACCGGTCGCCAAAGCACACGCCATATACAATTACATCTTTAACACTCTGCGTTACGACAAGTCCGGAACCGGCTGGGGACGCGGCGACGCCGTCTGGGCCTGCGACGCGAAGCACGGCAACTGCACCGATTTCCATTCGCTTTTCATCGCCATGATGCGCTCGCAGGGGATTCCGGCGCGCTTTGTCATCGGATTTCCACTTCCACCCGCGTCCGCGGGAACTATTCCCGGCTATCACTGTTGGGCGGAGTTTTATCTGAAGGGCAAGGGATGGGTTCCGGTGGACATTTCCGAAGCCTGGCTCGACAAATCGAAATATCAATATTATTTCGGCACGGTGGATGACGACCGTGTGCGCTTTTCGATGGGCCGCGACATCAATCTCCAGCCGCGCCAGTCGGGCCGGCCCGTCAATTACTTTGTCTATCCTTACGTCGAAGTGGATGGCAAGCCGTTCAGCCAGATCGAGAAGAAGTTTGCATTCCGCAACGTGCCGTAACCTCCGGAAGCGCCTGGCGGCTCATAATCCTGGAAGTCATCAGCCCTCCGCCAGCTTTTCTTCCGGTGTTCCGATCAAAAGGCAAACGGGAATCGTCACGGCAAAATTGACCGTCAACCCAAGAAAGCCCGCGTTCAATCCCATAAAGGGATCGTGTCCGGTCAGAACCAGGATGGCCACCACGGCGATGCCGGAGGCGAGTCCGCAGAAGACGCCCTGCCGATTGGCGCGCCGCCAGAAAAGTCCCAGTACTACGCCGGGGAAAAATTGCGCGATGCCTGCGTAGCCGAGCAGCAGCAGCGCCACAATGGTTTTCGAATTCTGCAGCGCAAGCAGCGCGGCAACAGCCATCAGCACAACGGCGGTTCGCCGCGCCAGTCGCGCAACGTCGCTGTCAGTCAATCCCTGTGAAACGAGCGGGCGATAGAGATTCTTGGCGAAAAGCGTTGAAGCTGAAAGCGTGAGGATGGCCGAGGGCACCATGGCCGTCAGCGCGCCGGCTCCGCCCACCACGCCCAGGAACCACGGCGGAAAAGTTTTCTGCACCATCGTCAGCAGCGACAGGTCGCCGTTTGCGAGCCCGGGAACCACCAGCAGCGCGGCAAATCCGGCAAAAATCAGGAAGGGCAGCGTGACCGAGTAAATCGGCATGACCACGGCGTTTCGCCGAAGCGTGTCGGCGCTTTTGGCCGTGAAGCTTGCTCCAAGGATGTGTGGCCACATATAGGCCCCGAGCCCCGTCAGCAGCACGGTTGAAATGAACCAGCCGTGCCCCAGGTTTTTGGTTTCGCCGGGCAAGGTCAGATGCGCCGGGTGTGCGTGATGCATCGCTCTGAACATCGGCCCGATTCCGCCGAACCAGTGATAGGGGATATAGATGCCGATCGCGAGAGCCGCGACGAGCATCAGCGCGTCTTTCATCACGCTTACCCACGCCACGCCGCGCACGCCGCTGGCAAAAACGAAACCCGCCACCAGCGCCGCGCCGACCGCTATGGCCGCAGTCCTCCCGATGCCGTCGTAGCTGGCCACTTGCACGATGATGCCCATGCCGTCGAGTTGCAACTCGAGATAGGGAATCATAAAAATGACGCCCACCAGCGCCACCAGCGCGGCCAACGGCGCGCTTCCATAACGGATTTGAAAAAAATCCGGCTCCGTCTGCATTCCATGCGTCCGGGCCATTTTCCACAACGGCGGCAGGACGTAGAAGCTCACGACGTAGGCTAGCGTGCTGTACGCCAGGATATAAATCACCGGGCCGCCGCGCGAGTACGCCCAGCCGCTCGCGCCCAGGAAGGAAAACGTGGTGTAAGCTTCACCGGCCATCAGAAGCCAGACCAGCAGCACTCCGAAACCACGTCCCGCCACGGTCCACTGCTCCAGATCCATCTTCCGATGCCGTCCGGCACGAAAGCCGACGACCGTCCCTGCGCCGATGATGGTCAGAATGATGGCCAGCGCCGTGGCCGAAGCGCTCATTGCCGCTCCTCTTTCGGCCTGTGCTGATCGTCGTCCGCCTCGCGCCGCCGCTCGATGCGGTATGCGCCCCACAGGCAAAGCGGCGTCAGCAGCATCCAGAGCATCGGCCAGAAAATATTGAACGGCAGGCCCAGGATCATCGGGTTGACGCGGTCCCACAGGGTGACCGTAAAGCAGAGGGCGATAAACGGGATAAGGCCCAGCGCGAGCGCCGGCAAGGATGGTCTTTTGACTTGCGGCAATTGAGGTTTGCGGGCCGCGTCCGGCGCGCGGGAATCGTTCACGCAGGATTCTCCTTGGTCAGAGAAATGATTTCGGCCGCCCGGCGCAAATTCCTCCGCCGGATTGCCGTCTGCGGCTTGCGCGGGAAGAATATCACGCGCGAGCCATCAATTGTTTTGAAAGCTCAGAATTGCGGGCCAGGTCGATGGCGGTCCAGGCCATGGCCAGCGCACCCTCGGCAAGCGCCTTGTCGGCGGCGGGCGTGATGCAGTGCGCGGCGAATTCCGGCTGATGATTCACGGCAGGCAGCGAATCAATTCCGATGGCGGGATGAATGGAAGGAATGCGCAGCGAGACGTTTCCCATGTCGGTGGAAGCGGCGATGCGCTCGCCTGCAGGTCCCAGGTCGGGAAACGTGCGGCCCGCGGCTTCGGCATTCTTGCGATAGAGCGCGGCGATGGCCGGATCGTCGTGCATTTCGGCGTAAGGCTTGTCGCCGCCCGCGATTTCCAGCTTCGCGCCCGTCGCCGTCGCGCCGGCTTCAAAGCAGCGATAGACGCGCGGGCGCAATTCTTCCAGATCCTTCAGATTCTGTCCGCGAACGATGTATCTCGCCGCCGTGTGCGCCGGAACCACGTTGGGCGCTTCGCCGCCCAGAGTAATGATGCCGTGGATGCGGTCGGTGGATTTGATGTGCTGCCGCAGCAAGCCGATGGCGGTTTGCGCCACGGTGAGAGCGTCCGCGGCGTTGATGCCCAATTCCGGAAAAGCTGCAGCGTGCGCGGCCTTGCCCGTGTAGCTGACTTCGAACATGGAAGCCGCGATGATGGGAAAAGTCACAGCTTCAAACGGAGCGGGATGCACCATCATGGCGGCGTGAACTCCGTCGAACCCGCCGCGCTCGAGCAGCAGAATCTTTCCGCTGGCGTTGCCCACTTCCTCGGCCGGCGTCCCGATCACGCTCACCGTCAGGCCGGCTTCATCGGCCACTTTGGCTGCCGCGATTCCCGCGCCCGCCGACATGGCGGCGATGATATTGTGCCCGCAGGCGTGGCCGATGCCCGGCAGGCTGTCGTATTCCGCGCAGATCGCGACGTGCAGTGGACCGTTTCCAGCCCGCGCGCGAAAGGCCGTGGGCATGCCGCAGATTCCCGCTTCCACCTGGAAGCCCGCTCCTTCCAGCGCCTCGCACAGCCATTCCGACGCCTGGCGCTCCTCAAATCCCACCTCGGGATGCGAGTGAATCCGGTGGCTCAGTTGCACCAGGTCTTCCCGAATCGCTTCCAGCTTTTCCCTGGTGCCGTCTTTCGCATCCATATCGGAATCCTCCCGCCGAACCGTCGTTGCAGCGCGCCGGAATCGGCCCTGTTTCAAGCAGGTGTGATCGAAGTGTAATCCACCTGCATTCTATCACTGGGGCCGTCCTTCCTGGAGAAGTCTGAAGCGGAAATTGTGCGGCTTGCAGGTCCGGCGAGCTTCCAAACGGCGGTCCAGTTGCGGGTTTTGCCGAACTCGGCTACGTTTTTAAAGATGCGACAATTTGTGCGGCGCGGGTTTGAGCCGCATCGCTCAATCGGAGGTGACTTGTGAAATCTATGCTAGGCGCTCTGCTGTTGTTCATGTCTTTTGCTGTGATGGCTCAGGCTGATGTCGTGACACTCAAAAACGGCGACCGCATTACCGGAACCCTGGTGACGGTCAAAGGCGGGAAGCTGGAACTGAAATCCAAAGTGCTGGGCGATCTTTCCATTCCCGTGTCGCAGATTGCGACGTTCTCGGCCGAGAAGCCCGTGGCCGTGATGGCGAAGGGCCAGAAGACCGTGCGCGGCAAGCTCGAGCTTAAGCCTTCCGGCGAATGGCAGGTTACCTCAAACGGCAAATCGGAAAACGTGGCGGCTTCAAACGTGCAACTGATCATGCCGGAGGAATCCTATACCAAACTCATCCAGCACACCGCCAAACCCTGGCAGGACTGGCACGGAGCCGCCAGCCTTGGCTACGCCGTCCAGCACGGCGATCAGCAGACGAGCAACTTCAGCACCACCGTTTCCGCCGTTCGCGAAAGGCCGGCCACGCCCATTTTCGAGCGCCACTGGCGCACTGACTACGGCCTGACCATGGTCTTTTCCCACGCCGCCCAGAACGGCACTTCCGTCACCTCCAACACTTACAGCACTCATCTTCGCCAGGATTACCTCTTATCTCCCGATAATTTTGTTTTCGGCCTTGTTCAATTTGACCACATCGGCGCCCAGGGTCTTTATCTGCGCCAGACTTACGGCGGAGGCTATGGCCGCCAGGTGTACTATACGTCGCGCACGCATTTCAGCGTGCTGGGCGGGCTCAACTTTGTTCATGAAAAATTCTTCACCGGCGCTTACGATCAGAACGCTGAAGCCCTCGCCGGCGAGCATCTGGGACTTCAACTCACCAAATCCGTCACGCTGGATCACAGCCTGAATTTCTATCCCAACCTTTCGAATGGCGGCCAGTATCGCTTTGACACCACGACCACGCTCGCGGCCAAACTCAACAGCCGCTTTTCCGTCAATGCCAGCGTGGTTGATTTCTATCTCAGCAATCCCGCCGCCGGCAGCCACAAGAACAACATCGCCTTCACGACAGGTTTAGGCTACACATTCTGATTCCGGCGGCCCGGGTGATTTGAAAATTCAAAGTGGAAGAGGTCGGATTGGAGACGGCGGAAGTGCAGCGTCGCAATCAACTTTCCGCAGCTTGTTCTTTCCTGGTTTCGCGCGGCATGGCCCGGGCGAGCAGAAAAACTGCGCCACAGAACATCAGAGTATCAGCCATGTAATTCAGGCCGACGAGGGTCGCGCGGTCGGCGACGGCGATCGGAATGTAAACGGCCAGCTCCACTACCAAAATGGTCACTCCCATCCACGTGGCGGCGGTGCGGGTTTTTATTCCCGCCACCAGCATGACGCCCGCCACGGCGTAAACCACCGCCGCGAGGTAGGTCCAGAAGGCGTGGCCAGGGACGTAATTCGGAGTAAGCCGGTTGAGCGGAATCGCGGGAACGTAACTGACATGCAGGGATTGCTCCAGGCTGTAGTAAAGCACGGCCACGGCGATAAAGTATCGCGCCACGGTCGCCTGAGCGCGCGCGCCCAATCCTTTCGGGCTAAGGCTTGCTGCCAGTGCCAGAGCGCCGCCGCTGAAGGAAAGTTCGCGCAGCATCAGCGCCAGAGCAAACCGGCTGCCGGGATCCTGCGCCCAGGCCGGAGCGTCCATCAGAACGACGAACATGAAAAAAGTCAGTGCCACCAGACTGGCCGCGAGCCGCGACCGGATTCCCGTCACCATGCTCACTCCGGCGGCGATAAAGCACGCGCCCACGAAGTATGCCCAGAAGTAGTGCCACGGAATCCACGAGGGCACCATCGCGGCGATGTCCTTCGTGATCGTGAGATGTTCGGTGCCGAAAGCCGCGACGGGCGCCGCGTAGAAAAGCGGACCCAACAGAATCAACTTGTCCATTCCTCGCGCCTTTTGCCAGTCGCCGCGTCGCAGAATGGCCGCTACCCCGATTGCCAGAATCGCAGTAAAGGAAAAATACGACCAGATCACCGGATTGAGAATTGCGGGAAGAACCATGGCTTGATGTGCTGCATCGCGCCCGGGCCATTTTTGCCGCCGCGGATGCACTCCTACGCTGCGGCCCTGCTACCGCTCGATGTGGTAGTTGTCGAACTTAACTTGCATCAGTGAATTTTCTCCGCCCGCGTTCACTTTGGCGTCGAGCGAAGCGGGCAGGGTCACTCCCTGAAACTTCCGGTAGGTCACGGTCATGGCCATGGCCATGTGATTCGTGCCCATCACGACGTCGGCTTTCACCGAATTGAGCATAAGGCCTTCCGCACCGTGCGAAAACGCCGGACGCATTGTTACGTGATACTGAGGCGTGGTGTCGTCCATCTCCGTAATTTCAAAAGCCCGACTCATGCGCGTCAGGGATTCCGTTTGGCCGTTTTTCAATGTCAGCAGATATTGTCCGCCGGAGTTCTCAAGCTCGTAGGCCATGCCGGGCGGGGGGAAATAGGTTCCGAAGGCGAACGGCCCCCACAATTGGAAAAAGCCGTTCACCGCCTGTTCAATCGAGCTCGCCGCATTTTGCACTCGCGCCGTCATTTTTGAATCGGGCGGCTGTCCCGAAAAGCTGTGCTGAATCGTGGCGCGGCCGTCCGGCCCGACCGTAACTTCAAAATGCAACTGCTTCACGAGCGCCAGAATGCGGTCGCGGTCGGCGGATGGCGGCTCCAGTTGCGTCACCATGGAATCCCATTCCGGCGCCGCTTCGCAGTGAATGGATTTCAGACCTGCCACTTTGATGTGATAGTAAGCGCGCTCCGCCCGGCGGATGATTTTGTCGTTTGCAGCGGATTGCGGAGGCAACGCCGCTCGCTCGCGCCCGCCGATGGCTATTGATGTGGCGGCGCACACGAGCAGCATGGCGGCCCATCGCCCGGTCAATTTCAGCGCTGAAAGTCGCAGGTGCGGCGTGCTGCGCATCGTGATTCAGGACAGTAAATGCGCGCCCCGGCTTTGTCAAGCGCCGCCCGCTCAATGCGGGACTATCGCCGCCGGCCGCCGGTCCCGGCTCGAAAAACCAGGCGGTCGCTCAACATAAAATTCACCAGTGCGCAGACCGTGACGGCAATCAGGTCGGCGGCCACGAGCGGCAGCGCCGCGTGGCGAAGCAGCAGCGCCATCAGCAGCACGTTGCCGCTCAGTGAGACGGCACCGTTCGTCACGTTGAAGAGCGCCAATCGCCGAAGCGACGCGGCGAGGTGCGCTGCACAGCTCTCGGCTGTTGTCCGCGAGGGCGCAAGATTCGAAACTCGGTCCGCCCACGTGAATCGCTCATGCCAGATAAAGTTGTGCACCACGGCCGTCTCCACGGCGGCGGCGGTTGCGGCGATGGGATCGATGCCCAGCACGCGAACATAGAACGCGAGCGCCGTCAGTTGAACAGCCGCTCCCATCAGTCCCACCATGTTGAATCGCACAAAGCGATGCGCGATTGAGCCCGATTCCATTTTCATTTCCCGCCGCCCGGCAGCCTTTCCTCCCGATAGAGCCTTGCCACGTTCATCGGCACGACAATCAGCAGAATCGCGAGCATCGCCGCCACGGCCATGCATCCGCCAAAGTCGAACAGCCGGAACGTGTGCGCGACGCGCGACATCGGCTTCAGCCACAGAGCGACATTGCCCGCCGCCAGCAGCAATCGCATTTCCGTGCCGCCCATGCCCGCAAACGTCATCCTGAAAACGCCCAGCGTGTACGTGGCCAGAAACGATTCCGCCACCTGCAACAGAAAAGCCGCCAGCAGCGCCAGCGCCACCAGCGGATGCATGAATCCGGAAGCCGCCAGGCCGCACGTGAGGAACAGCGCGCCAAAAACATCCAGCATGTGGTCGACGTAAAAACCGTAGCGCGGCCGCTCCCTGTGCCGCACTCGCGCCAGCGTTCCATCCAGACTGTCGCCCGCCCAGTTCAGCGCCAGAAAGAAGGTGGCCGCCAGCAGCGCGTCCCGATCCCATCTCGCCGCCGCATACGACGCTCCCACCATGAGCATGGACGCCAGCCCCAGCAGCGTCATGTGGTCGGAATTCACTCCCGCCGGCATGCGCCGCGCCATCCAGACCAGGACGCGTTTTTCCAAATCCGATGTCACGCCGCGCAAATGCCGCGTCGCGTTTCGGAACGGCCGCGCAGCGGCATCTTCCGACGGTTTCGCCGTCGCGATCACAGGATAAATCAGAACCTCCGTCGAACTCATCGCTTCTTTCGACATAGTCATCTCCTTTTGCGCAGGGCGATCGTTCCCTACACCCTCTGCGTCTCTGCGGTAAGGCTGTCGTCTCCTTTCGCGCAGGCACATTGAGCCATCGCCGTGCGGAGGTCAATAAACGGGAAATAGATTTTTTGTGGAGACGGGATAGACCCGCAACTTCCAGGAGGGAAAAGGCTTGTCAGCGGCGGGACGTTTTTCCCGCTGCCCCGTTCATCAGTTCTTCATCATGAAAATTCCACCGAGTGGCACCTGCATCGCTACCTTTGCGAGGCGTGTAGTATCCGGGTGAGGGCCGTTCGCCGCGACGCTCTTTCTGCAGCCAGAGCCATCACGCGTTAGCATGGCCTCATTAAGCTTATCTTAATCGGTGGCAATCCCGAAAGCGGGTGCTCCACCCGGCAGTTCTTACGTACCGCCGTGGAAATTTATCCTTCCCGGCATTGGTACTTTGTCGCCAATAGTACCCACCTGACATCCTAAGCGCGGCAGTGGAAGGGGTTAACTTCAGCGCCGACTCTGGCATGCTTTTTGCCTTAAGAATTGTTTGCACCAAATCAAGCAGCCGGACCAAGGGAGGCTCAGGTGTCCATTCCTGCTACCAGAAAGTATCCGCGGATCAGGAACCGTAACCGCATCGCTGTAGATTACACCGAAAAAGGGCGCGCCCATCGAGGCCTTGCGCGCGAACTGGGAGGCGGCGGGCTTTTTATCGCCACGCCCGAACCCATCGCGCCTAATCACGAACTGTGTGTCCGGTTTCGGCCTGCTCAGAATCTCCGCCCGGTCAAGGCCAGGGCGAAAGTGCGCTACCAGATCGAGGGCGAAGGGTGCGGCGTAGAGTTCACCCGGATCCTTCCTCAGTCCAGGGAGCAGATTCTGAAGGTCACCATGCGGCGCTGGCTGACAGGAGTTGGCAAATCCGGCTCGCGCTTCGTCGCTCAGGTTGAGCACCGGGGCCGAACCTTTCTGGGCCATGCCGTGCGATTCGGCGAAGACGGCCTTCTCATCCGCACCGAGCGGGCGCTCGCCGCGGGCTCTCCGGTAACCGTGCGCTTCCGGCCTGATGACGCCGCCGCACTCACCGTCGCGAGCGCCGAGGTCATCTTCGCCGTCAGAAAGCTGGGCATCGGAGTCATCCTGGGCCGCACCCGCGAGCTCCCTGACGAAGCTTAGCCCGCTGCAAGCGGCATGCTTCTTGTGTGGATCGTTGGGCGGCGCATCCGTCGCTGCTTTTGCGATGTATGCGGATATCCAATATGCATTCGTAGGGGCGCAGCGTGCTGCGCCCTCTGCAGCAATTCTCTGTGCTAAAGCTCGTTCTTCCCTGTGTTAAGGCTCTGACTTGTCAAGGGGCACGAGTTCACTCGTGCCGGAATTCACAGCTCGACATGAATTCTCTAGCCATCGCCCTTCCAGGGAGACGGCGTCCCGCAACGTGGAACGGGTAAGGGTGGGCGGCCACTTGCCCTCCATGCTTTGGCGAGCGCGCCGCCCCCTGCCAGACTAGTACATGAAAATGAGACGATCAGAACAGGCCTAGTGGGGGTAGGTTTGCAGCAGAGTTTGTCTCGCCGCCTGTTCCATCAGGGCTCGTGGTGCGGCATCGCCGGTCCAGATTTCAAACTGCCTTGCGCCCTGCGCCACCAGCATTTCGAGTCCTGAAATTGTGACCAGGCCGCGCCCGCGCGCCTCCAGCAGCCATCGGGTCTCAAGCGGATAATAGACCATGTCGAAGATGACTCGGGCGCGAAGGCGGGAAAGATCGATTGGCAAGCCTGCGCTGTGCGGAGCCATGCCTACGGGTGTGGCGTTGATCACGGCGTCCACTTCCAGGCCGTCCGCGCTGTCCCAGGTGACCACTTGCGCGGAGATGCCGCGCGCCAGCTTTCTTGCTGCCAACTCGCGCCGCGCCGCAACCAGAACCACCGCGCCTTCCGCGCGCAACGCATAAGCCGCCGCCCGAGCCGCGCCGCCCGCTCCCAGAATCAGAATGCGGCTTCCAGCCAGGCGAATCCGTTTGGTCAGAACTTCGACGACGGCCGCGGCGTCCGTGTTCCAGCCCATCCATTTGCCTTGTTGCACGGCAACGGTGTTGCAGGCTCCGATGCGCGCCGCCAGCGGATCAACCCAGTCGAGTTCCTTCAGAATTGCCTGCTTGAAGGGCATGGTGATGCTGAATCCCATAAAATCCAGAGCCTTCGCGAAGGTCAGAAAATCGCGCAGGCGCGGAGTTTCGCAAGGCAGATAGACGGCGTCCACACGCTTCGCCTGGAAGGCCGCGTTCTGCATGGCGGGCGAAAGTGACATGGATGCCCGCGAGCCGACAACTCCGAAAATCTGCGTGTGCCGGTCGAGATGATCAACCCGGTAAACCGTGCGCATCACGTCCACGGGCAATTGGCCGGCCGCGACGGGTTTCTGCACGCCGGGCGCAGCGTAAGTGAAAGGACTGCCCCAGCGCAGCGCCAGCAGCCGCGAGCAAATCCCGGAAGCTCCTAAAGCAAAAGTCACCAATTGCGGATGCCGCCGGCGGTGCGCCTTGAGCAGCTTCTGATATTTCAGATTGTCCTCGATCTTCCTGGCGTAGCCGACGATTTTGAGGGTTCGGGCCGGCAGGCGCGACATCCGCCGATAGATGGCGCTGAGCGGCGGCGTGCGGCGGTAATTGTGATAGGAAACGATGACATTCGCCGGAGCGAACATCTTGTGAATCGGCACGTGCTTCCTGCCGAGGGATTCCAGTTCGATATCCACCCATTGGCAGCCGGCGCGCGCGGCGGCGGAAAGCACGGCCGCCTGCTCCGCCGGAGTTCCATTAAACAGCCCGCCCGCTTTTGAGCGCCGGCAGGTGGCGATGATCGGCGGGAAGCGAAGCCGCGTGAGCATTTCCCGCAGGCGCGTTTCGAATTTGTCCAGGCTGTGGAGATAATCCAGCCGCAGCTCAAATCCCGTGGGAGGTGACGTGCCGATGCCGCAGATTTCCGTCTCGATCGCTTCCAGATCGGCCGCGGCAATCGTCACAAAGATAGAAGGGTTCTTTTGTTTCGCCAAGGTTCGTTCCTGGTCGAAATAACGGATTGGTAACGGTCCGATTGTAAAATTCTTGGCCAATCCTGGCAATCTTTTTTGCATCGCAGGAAGGCGGCGATCATCGAAAATCGCTTACCATGGGAGCATTGCGTTCGAGGAGAGCTGGGCACAAGACCATGACAAAGCGTGAATTTCCGGTTCATCCCATTGTCGGTGTCGGAGCGGTTGTTGTGGATCGCGGCCGAGTCCTGCTGGTTCGGCGCGGCCACGAGCCGCTCAAAGGGGAATGGTCCATTCCGGGCGGAATGGTCGAGTTGGGCGAAGACCTGCTCCGCGCCGTTCGCCGGGAAATCAAGGAGGAAACTGGACTGCGGATCAAGCCGCTCGCCGTTCTGGAAGTTTTTGACCGCATCGTCCGGAAGCGACGCCGTGTCCGCTTCCATTATGTCGTCGTGGACTATGTTTGCCGCAGGACCGGCGGCCGCCTCCGGCCTTCCAGCGACGTGCTCGACGCCTGCTGGGTGCGGCATCAGGATCTTGGCCGGTTCCGCTTGCGCCGGAAGGCAAGGGAAGTGGTGGAATCGGCCTTTCGCTATTTTGAAAGGCCGCGACGGAAATCAGCCCGCATCAATCGTTAAATAAAAAGAAAAAACCCCTGGCGACTGCCGTGTTGCAGCCGCCAGGGGCCGGATACTGATGGGAATTGGCATTCCCCAGAATGCATTGCTTCAGGGAAAAGGCGCTTGCCTGCGCCGTGCCATACTTCCTCTCTTAAGCTAGAGAGAGGCATTCATCGAACAGCGCGTGCAGCGCCTACGCCTCAGCACCCTCGCTAAGGTTACTTTCGTCTGTTGACATGGATCACCTCCTTTCTAGCGTTGAGGCGATATTAGATTTCCATCGAGGCTGAGTCAAGAAAGTTTTGCGAGGCCCGTGTCTCGCACGGCGCAAGCGAAAGCTCGGCCAGATAGTAGTGTACACCGCCTGCCGTGACCTTCAGCCCGATGCGGGCGGGCTCCGTCCCTTCGTCAGTGAGGAACAAAATTGATTCCGTCTTCTTGCCCAGATGCCACGGGTTCGCGCCCCGCAGGGTGCGCAGCACGTGGCGCGCCGCCTACTACTTGGCCACGGGGCTGACGTTAACCGAGTTCGCGGACACCACCGTGCGAAACGGATCGACCACGGCGCTTTCGGTCAGGTCAAACGTGGCCGTCAGCTTGAACCGCCCCGAGGCGAGAGATGTGTGGCCATGCCTCGGCGGGGAAGGTGGGTTGAATTTCCCACCGACCCGTATGACGGCGGACCGGCCAGGCGCAAGAGTGCGATAGGTTGTGGACTGGTTCATTCGCGCGTAGATGTAGTGCCCCCCCACGGCCTTCTCCTCTCCTCCGGTGCCCGTGAGCCATAGCATGAGCGAGCCCACCAGGGTGATAGGCCGCCCGGGGCCGGGCGGTCCAAGGCCCTTGCAGTCCTCGCCGTAAACGACGGCGAAGTCGGGGTCCCAGGGCAGGGCTATGTCCTGTTTGCCGGCGTTGGTCAAACGGGCGTCGACGGTGAAGGGTTCGCCGGGCGCGAGGCGGTTATGGCTGATACTGACGATTTCCATTCTGAGCGCTAGTTCCGGGGGCTTATAGGGCACACCCGTTGTGTGCGCTCCGCCGCTGACGCCTCCGCAGAAGACCTTCGTCGACCGCTCTAGCTGCTCCACCTTGGGCGTCGTGAGGTCGAGGAATAGCGTAAGCTGCGGGGCCTGCCCCAGGGACGCCGCGACGATCAGAGCCCAGCCTAAAGGGAACGCCGCCCTGAATCTCCGTGGAGCGGCGGCCACCCTGGCGCAGCGCCCGGGGCCGCTGCTCGACTCACTGGCAGTTGTTGTAGTTGGGCGCATAGTTGACATACCCGAGGAACACGCCGTATTCAGTGTGGTCCACGCCGTAGGGCTCCGCCTGATACGCACTGACGACCCCGCTATTGGCGTTTGTGACCGCAGAGGTTACGCTGTTGTTGAAGTCTTGCGTGCTATCGGAAGGGGCCCCGGTCGTCTTCTCAATGACAACACCCGGATTGTTAGAGGAATTGCTGAGCGCCGCTTGGTACTCCCCCCAGTGGCTCTCGATATAATTACTCGACGCAAGCCCGATCTCGTGCCGCTGGGTCTGCGTAGCCAGGTTGGAGCCGCTAATGCAGCCGCTCGGGTCGCTGGAGGAGTTGTACGTTCCAGTTTGCTTCTGGTAGAAGGTGCTCGACGTGTTGTCCAGATCCGGAACACGTTCCCACTGGTAAGCGGTCGCTACGCCGTTGTTGCTCGAACTGGCTGACGTCGTATACCAGTACCCACTGTTGGGCCCGGCGTCGGTAACCTGGGCGACGCCCCAGCCCTCCTCGGGGGCGAAGCAGCTCTTACCCATGTCACCGGAAGTCGCTGTAGGAGGAGACCCGAGGACCGCAAGCCCTCCGGCGCACGCCCCCGTACCGCCGCCGTTGGACTCCTTCACCGGAGAAACTGCTATGAAGGCCCAGCCCGTGCGGGCGTTGACCGTCAGCGACGCGCTTAGGGGGTCATTTACGCTGTTGTAAGTGGCCGTGACCGAAACCGTTCCCGACTGGACGGCCATGCCCGACCATGAGGCGCTTGTGCCTGAACCGTTGACGGTGTTAGTGCCGTCAGTAAATTTCCAGCTCGAGAAGGTGGTCCCGGAAGCATAATTCGAAATTGAGCAGGTTGTCGTTTGGCCGCGGGTGACCGAGGTGCAGGAGAGTTTAGGGACGTTGGCCGTGGCGCTGCATTGGTCATTGGCGCTGCTAGAGTTGCAGTGGTAACCCACGGGCGTGTACACGGTGCCGGTGAAGGAGGCCGTAATGCCGGCTGTTCCGCCGGCAACGCCCGTCACGTCGCCGTACTGGTCCACGGTGGCCACCGAAGTGTTGCCGCTCGACCACGTGCTCTGGCTGGTCAGGTCGGAGATGTACCCGTCGCCATTGCAGTTCATGTATCCCCCGGAAGCCGACTCCGATGAGGTTCCGCCGGCCGCCAGACCGAAGCTGAGGAGTGACACTTGCAGGGTGTTCAAGCTGTAGAGCGACGGGCAGGGGCAGGTGCAGCAGTCGAAGCTCGAAGCGATGCCCCGGCCTCGGCTGATCACCAGAACGCGGCCGGAAACGGCTACATTGTCCAGCCGAATCCAATCCACCGAACCGTCTGCGGCATCGGCTGGAATCCTGTTCCCCTTGAGGTCGGCAACGGCTGCATTGCGGAGATGACGAATGTCGATGGCGCGCGTCTCGCCGGGCGCAAGCGAAAGCTCGGCGAGAAAGTAGTGAACACCATCTGCCGTGACTTTCAAGCCGATCCTCGCCGGCGCTGTGCCTTCGTCAGTGAGAAACAAAATCGATTCCGTCTTCTTGTCAAGATGCCACGGGTTCGCGCCCGAGCCGGCCCAGCCGTCGCCTTCGTTCATCGTCTTCGCATCCACGACCAGATCCTGCCTAGCATCCACGCTCGATACCTGCGCAATCATCGAGCCCGGCGCGCCTGAGTATTGGATGCGAATCGTGCAGAACTCGATGGGCGCGGGCAGAGCACTCACGAACGGGCCGAGCGAATAGTCCACGGTCGAGTAAGCCGCAACCGGCAGCGGCGGAAGCGCCAGTTGGCCGGTGAGCGTTGAACGGTCGGGATGCGGAGGATGATTCAGCGCTTCATTGGGGTTCGGCTGGCCTTTCTTCAGCGGCCCTACGTAACGTACCTGCGGATTCGCCGGACCGCCCGGGCCGTTGGCGGAGTTCCACGCAGCGCTCTTCGGGTACTCCACAGTGACGGTCATCGTTTGCGGCTGGCCGGTCAGGTTGCGAGCGATCACGTGCGGCGTGAAGCTGCCCGCGCCGGCGTAAGGCGAGTCCTTGGCCGGCGTGCCAATTGGGAGGCCCACGGCATCGACCGCGCTTGCCGGCTGCCGCGCCGGGTCGGGAAATTCGAGAGTGCTGGAAAAGCCCGTGGCCGAATCAACCACGCGGCCTTGCGCGATCAGGCTTGGGTTCGGGCCGCGCTGGATGATGGTGATGCCGCCCTCGGCCGCTTGGGACGGGCTGGAATTCAAATCGCCGAGTAATTGAGCCACTGAGATCACCCTGGTCTGGTTCGGATTGAAAACCAGCGGCGAGCTTGTGTGGCGCGAGCCATTGAAATCAAGATAGACGTCTGCCGTCACTGTGTTTGCCGACATGTTGGCTACCGTGACATATGCGTCCGCTCCGCCGCCCAAGCCCCACCACATGCCGCTGAGCACGGCTGGAATGTCCGTGCGCCCGAGATCATTCTCCACCATTTCGGCTTCCTGCGAAAGATGCAGGGCGGGATTGGTCATGGTCACCTGTCCGACCAGCGGCATGATGGTGCCGGTGAAGTAAATCTGAATGCTGCCTTCGGCAAAAGAGCCCGTGGGGTCGCGGCCGAGGCTTTTGATGAGTGACCCCAGGTCAATGGCCATCTTTGAATCCGGCTGGATGGTCGTGCTGTTGCTGATGAGCGGATCGCCCGCCAGGTCGTGCAACACGATGATGAAGTCGATCGGCTGGGGCGAATCGCTCACCAGATTGAGCGTCGAGCTATAGCCGTTGTCCAGCTCATAGTACGGGAAATCGAGCTGGCGCGGCGCAGTTGGGGGATTGGGGCCGCAGCATGACGAGCCGGCTTGCGGTGCGGAAGCTCGAGCAGGCTTGTCGTGGTAAAGCACGATAAGGACTGTACCAAGGTGAGCAGGACTACAGGGAGACTGATCGAAAGGGAAACCACCCGGCGACTCATGGGCCCCTTCTGTTACGCAGACTTCCAACCCAACTTAGGGTGGACGGATGGTAATGCTAAGGGGGGGGTAGATGTCAAGAAGTTTATTTTATTAGACTAGTAATAAAGGGTCTCAGTAGTGATTGGAGCGAGACCTGCCACGCTTTACGCCACTTCGTCATCCGGCGTAGCGGCCCGTCATCGCGCGCCAGCGGAGGACGACCAAATCCAGGAACATGCGCGTCGAGTCGCGCAAAAAGTGAACCTTTGTTGCGGGATTATCATTCCAGCGGACGGCGACTTCCTGAATTTTTCCGCCGCGGCGAGCGATCAAAAAAAGAATTTCCGGGTCGAAGCCGAATCCTTCCACCTGCTGAAGCTCAAAAGCGCGGCGAGTGGTCTGGCGACGGAAAAGTTTGAATCCGCACTGCGTGTCGCGCAGTTTCAGGCCGGTAATCGCGCGCACCAGCAGGTTGAAGCAGCGGCCGGAGAATTCTCGAGTCCATGGCTGGTGGACACCGATCAATTCCCGCTGGAGCGCGCGCGAGCCGATAGCGGCATCGGCGCCGGAAGTTTCGACGGCCGCGAGCAGCTTGTCCGCTTCTTCGATGGGCGCGGAAAGGTCGGCGTCCGTGAAAAGCACGAACTCCCCGCGCGCTTCCAGCACTCCGCGCCGTACGCTGAATCCTTTGCCGCGATTCGGCTTATTGCGCAGCACGCGCACGCCGGGAATCTTTTGCTGGAATTCCTCAAGCACGGCGGGCGTGCGATCGGACGAGCCGTCGTCCACAAGAATCAACTCCACATCGAAAAGCTTGGACTTCATCCACTCGCTGACTTTTTCGAGCGAACCCGCCACGCGGTTCTGCTCGTTGTAGGCCGGCATCACGATGCTCAGATAAGGTTCAGGCATTCCGGGTAACTATACGGATTCAAGCGGGCGGGGTCAAAGCGGAAACGCCGCGGGCGCTTCAGGTGTCTTCTCCAAACCGCCAGCCTTGCTCGCCGATAAGCGGAACAAACTGGCAGGGATCAAGGTCCCGCGTGGCAAATTCGCCCGCGTGTTTGAAAATCACCTGCAACATTTGATGGCGCAGATCGCCGACCGGAATGACCAGCCTTCCGCCGTCCGCCAATTGATCGAGAAGCGCATGAGGAGCACGCGGCGCCGCGGCGGAAACGACGATGGCGTCATATGGCGCGGCCTCAGCGTAGCCCGCGCTGCCATCGCCCGTCACAACTTTCACTTCGCTCCAGCCGAGGCGCGCCAGGCGGGACCGCGCTTCTTCCGCGAGCAGGGAATTCCGTTCGATGGTGACCACGCGCGCGCCCAGGTAAGCCAGAATCGCCGCCTGATAGCCGGAGCCGGTCCCGACTTCGAGCACGTTGTCGCCGGGTTCGATGCGGGCCGCAGCCGTCATGGCGGCGACAATATAAGGCTGCGAGATGGTTTCCGCCTCGCCGATGGGCAGCGGCCTGTCATCATAGGCGGAATCCAGCAACGTCCGGGGCACGAATTCGTGGCGCGGCACATTGGACATGGCTTCCAGCACTCGCGCGTCGCGAAGGCCGCGGCGGCGCAACTGCTGCTCCACCATGGCTCGCCTCTCGGATTCGAAAGAAGCGGCGGTTCTTGTGAACATTCAGCGATTCCCATCCGCGCTTGCCGCTTCGCTTGTCGGGCGGCCGGTTGCAGTCGGCAACCCGAAAAACACGGTCCGCGCGCGTATAATAGTAGTTTCGCATGGATCGAAGCCGATATTCACGCCAGATTCTCTTTGCCCCCATCGGGCGCGAAGGGCAGGAAAACATCAGGAACGCCCGCGTCGTCATCGTCGGGTGCGGAGCGCTCGGAACCGCGCACGCCGATGCGCTGGCACGGGCCGGCGTCGGCACGTTGCGCATCGTTGACCGCGACTACGTGGAGGAGGACAACCTTCAGCGGCAGGTGCTTTTTGACGAAGAGGACGCGGCGCAGAATCTTCCCAAAGCCGTTGCCGCTGAGCGCAAGCTGAAACGCATCAATTCCGAAATTGACGTGGAAGGGATCATCGCGGACGCGGCGGGCGGGAACATCGAAGAGTTGATTCGCGGATTCGACGTCGTTCTGGACGGGACTGATAATTTTGAGACGCGCTACGTTCTGAACGATGCGGCTCTGAAGCTTGGGATTCCGTGGATTTACGGCGCGGCAGTTGGCAGTTCCTCGGTTACGATGACGATCCTGCCGGGCAAAACGGCTTGTCTTGCCTGCGTGCTCCCCGAATTTCCGCTGGGCGCGCAGGAAACGTGCGATACGGCCGGAATCATTGCGCCCGCCGCCGCCTGGACCTCAGCCATTCAGGTAACGGAAGCTCTGAAAATTCTCACCGGGCATGAAAGCGATTTGCACGGCTCGCTGCTGGCATTTGACGTGTGGACAAACCGGACGCAAAAAATCCAGCCGACGGCGAATCCTCAGTGCCGGGCGTGCGTGCTTCGGGATTTCCGTTATTTGCGAGCCGCAGAAAACTTTCCCACGGTGCTTTGCGGCAGAGACGCGGTTCAGATTCGTCCAAGCTCTTCTCGGCCGCTGGATCTCGCGCTCCTTAAAACTAGGCTTGAGAAGCTGGGGCAGGTTCGCGCCAATGATTATCTGGTGCGGCTTTCTCTGGAAAAGTACGAACTCACGGTTTTTGCGGACGGCCGGGCCATCGTCAAAGGCACTCACGAAGCCGCGGTCGCCCGCAGTTTGTACGCGAAGTACGTGGGAACGTAAGCGAGCCTGAAAGTCCGCCGCGCCTGTTCCTTAGTGGTTGCGGTTCAGGCTGTATTCGGTGACTTTTGCTTCACCCGCGAATGCCAGTTCGTGCGTCAACTGGAACTTCAGTTCCGTTCCGGTCGGCAGGGAAAGGTCGGGTCCGCCGCGCCGTATCCGGTCCAGGAAACCCGCCGCGCCGCCGATGGCCAGTCCGATCACGGCGCCATGCGCGCCGCCGATCAGCGTGCCCAGCAGTCCGCCGCCGCCCATGCCGATTCCAATTTCTTTTGCCTGTCCCATCCGTCCGCTCGGACCCTTGATCGTTCCTTCGGTATCGGTGACTTTCGCGCCGGGCGCGCCGTACTCCGTGGTAAGCACCGCGCTTACCGGGAACGCGTGTCCGTCAGGCAAGGTCAGCGTTTGCGGGGTCAGCACCATTTCGCCCACGCCGTGAATGCGTCCGGGGCGGGCCAGCGCTGAGATTCTTCCCTGCAGCGTGGCGCCGTAAGGGATGATCTGGACGCCGTTCACAAAAACGGGTTCCGTCACGGTCGCGGTAAAACCCTGGCCCTGGGAATTCAGGCTAGTGCTCAGAGGCTGGGAAAGCCTGCAGTTGAGAGTGGTTCCGGCGGGGATCGTTGGCCCGGCCGCCCAGGATATGGCGATGGCCCAGGTTAGAAAGGCAATCGCTAGCAAAGCGCGTTTGACCATGAGAAGACCTCCTCTTTTTCATGGCCGGACCTGGCGCTTTGTCCAGCTTGTTTTGGAATTTTTAGTGGACCTATCAGAGAAGCGAGACCCGGCCGCCTTTTGCGGGAGGCTTCGTCTTCCCGCCGAGCGAACCGGGTCCCGAAGGGGACAGGAACCATCAACCCGGCCGGCCTTCTACATTCCCTCCGAACGAGAGGCCATCTCGGCGTTCTTCGGAGTGCTAATATAGCCGGTAATCTTGTCCTTGTCCACCTGATTCACCACCAACTCGTCAAAGCTGCGGCTGCCCGGCATGGAGAAGAAGATCGGTTCGTCGATGGTCCGGTCCTTCTTCTGAATCTTCATGTCGTTCACCAGCATGTCAATCGTGAACCGATGATGCTTGACGTTGGTTTTCCTCAGATTCAAGCCCACGGTGGCAACCCGCGCTTGCTTGTGCCGGTAGATCGTGAACTCGTAGTAGTTGCGCTGACCCAGGCTTCTCAGTGCCTGAATCTCCCCGTGGTTGCGAGCGATCAGCGTGCCGTAACGGCTTTTTGTCATGCCGTAGTCGCTGGCCAGCGTGTCCACGTTCTTCTTGGTGATATTGAGATCGGATTTCGTGGAGGAAACATCCTGATTCAGCGCCGCCACCTGCTCCTGATCGGCCTTCAGGCTGATGGCCTGTTTCAGGTCGCTGATCTGTTTGTTCTTTTCCTTTTCGATTTTGGCAACCGTCGCGCGCGCCCGGCGCAATTCCGTGCCCTGCGAGCCCAGACGCTTGGCGGCGGCGTCCAGTTCATCTTTGACGGCTTCCGTTTGCTGCTCGCTCGTCTGCTCGGCAGCCAGCAGCTTCTTTGACATCTCGGAATTCAGTTCCTTGCGGGTCTGCGTTTCCTGAGCCGAGAACGAATCTCGCAGCGTGCCCATTTCGCTGAAAGTGTAGATCTGCCCGATTACCAGCGCGATCAGAACCACAACCAGCGCGATCAGCTTCTGATTGCCTGTGCCCGTCTGCGGTTTGAAGATGGGTTGTTCGTCTTTTCCCGGAGTTTCGATAGCCATTTTGGCCTCTCCTTCCTTGCCCCTCTCGCTTCCGTCAGCCTGACGGCTCAGCGTTTGTTACTAGATTGAGCAAGCCAGCGGCCAATTGCCCGTCGGCGTAATCGGCTCAAAATAAACGGGTAAGTGTTGGTTGACAGACAGGCCCCGGCCGGCCCGCCATCGCAGTTCTTACTTGCCGGGTGTAAAAACTTCAGTTTCTTCGGGCGGGATTGGCTTCTATCGGGTTAAAGGACCGCTGGTGTTTCTCCGAACTCGGCAAGCGCCGTTGCTTCGTCCTTGTAGATGTCGAAGACTTTGTTGAGCTTTGCGACCTCCAGCAGATGCTGGAGCCTCGGATGGAGTCCCACAATCCTGAACTCGCCCTTCGCCTTTCGGAAGGCGGTCAGAACGGAGGCCAGAACGCCGAGCGCCGCGCTGTCCAGGTAGACAGTCTTTGAAAGGTTGACCAGCATGCGCCGATGTCCCTCACCCAGGGCGGCTCGGATTTTCTGATTCATTTCTTCACAGGGATAGCCCAGGGTCACGCGGCCTCTTACGTCCATGATCATCACAGACCCGGATTCGCGGGCTTCAATCCCGAAATCGAAGGAGGCTTTCTCCTCCTGCTGGCCTTTTCGCTGCGCCCAGCCTTCCTTGTTCACCTGATGCGCGCGTCCGATGGCCAGCGATTCCGGCGGCACATCTTCGGTGATGGCGGAGCCTGCGGCGACATACGCGCCCCGGCCGAGTTTCACCGGCGCAACCAGCATCGAGCCGCTTCCGATAAAAACCGCGTCGTCGATCTGGGTCGGATTCTTGGCCTTTCCGTCGTAATTGCAGGTAACCGTTCCCGCTCCCACATTGACGTCCGCGCCCAGCACGGCATCGCCCAGGTACGTCAGGTGCCAGGCCTTGCTGCGGCGGCCGACACGCGACTTCTTGACTTCCACGAAGTTGCCGATTCTTGCGCTCTGCTCGATCACCGCGCCGTCCCGCAGCCGTGCAAAAGGCCCGATGATCACGTCGGAAGCGACTTCGCTTCCGGAAATGTAAGAATACGGGCGGACCACGACGCGGCTGCCGACCGCTGAGTCTTCTACCACCGAACCCACCCGAATCACGCATCCGCCGCCCACTGAAGTCAGCCCCAGCAGGCTCACTCCCGGTTCCAGAATCGTGTCCGCTCCCACGCGAACGCCGCTGTCGATATAAGTCGTGTCCGGATCGCTGATGGTCACGCCCTCGCGCATCAGTTCCTCGGCCTTGCGTCGGCGAAGGATCTTTTCAACTTCTGCCAGCTCCACCCGGTCGTTGATTCCGAAAACTTCGCGCGGATCTTCCGCCTGAAAGGCGACGACTTTCTCCCCGCGGCGGTTGAAAATAGCCACCAGGTCCGTCAGCAGATACTCGCCCTGCGCGTTCCTGTTGGAAAGTTCGTCCAGCCGGCGCAACATCTTTTTGCGGTCAAAGCAGATGATTCCGGAATTGACCTCGCGAATCTTTTTTTGTGCCGCCGTACAAAGCCTTTCCTCGACGATGGCCTTTATTTCCGCGCCCTTCTTGCGCACAATCCGTCCGTAGCCTTGCGGGTCCGGCCGGGTCGCCGTCAGGACCGTGGCCGCGGCTTTGGCTTTGGCGTGCGCTGCCACCAGCGCGTGGATGGTTTCCGGCCGCAGCAGCGGAGCGTCTCCGACCAGCACCACGACGCTGGAGCTGGCGGACCGCTCAAGTTTCTTCCGGGCGGCCATCAGCGCGTGGCCGGTCCCTTTCTGCTCCTCCTGCTCGACAAAAGCCAGGCCCAGCCGTTCGAACGCCGCCTGCACATCCGCCGCGCGGTGTCCAATCACCATCAGGGTTTCCTGAGGTTTTGCAGCGAGCGCGGCCCGCACGGCATACTCGCCCAGGTGCACTCCGGCCAGGCGGTGCATAACCTTGGATTGCGATGATTTGAACCGGGTCGCTTTGCCGGCCGCCAGAATCACGACCGAGAACGTCGGGTCTGCCATCGAGACTTCCTCCTGCTGCGCAGGGCCCCCTTCGGACACCAATCGCAGAGCTGATGCAATGCGTCAACTGTACTGCCCTTTTGACTTGCCGACAAGGGGGTTGCTCTCTGGAGTCCGGCGGAAAGTCGGCTCGGGCGGGATGCGAATGCGGGACTTCGGAAGATCAGCCCCCAAGGAGGTCGAGAAACCAGCGGTACGGGCATGAAAGCCGGCCTTGGCTTTTTACTGCGAATTTCTGTTATGTCCTTCAATGCCTGGAATAGAAACTGCATTGAGGGAATCGGCGTCCCGACGCAACACTCTGCTGAACTGCCCGCGACCCGCTTCCGAAGCATATGGCAGCCAGTTGCAAGCAAGCCTTACCTCCTTTTGCCCCCTCTGGCGCAGTGGGATACTTTTCTCGAACACTGATAGGCAATTCGGGCGCCGCTTCTTCAGTGACGCGGGCTGCGCACTACCGTGAACCCATCTTCCTTCGCGAGGTTCAGAATCTGCCGATCCGAGCGCAGTTCATCTGCGGTTGCGTTCGCTCCAGGCAGAGGCAGGAAGAAACTCGTCCCGCGCGGGAATTCCGCCAGCTTAGTTTTCAGTGCTTTCAATGAAGGCAGCTGATACTGCGCGATGGAAAAGGTCGGTGGTACTGAATCGATGTAGTTTATCGCCAATGGCTGTTGCCTCCACGCTTGGATATCTCGCTCCATCTCTTGCCGGATGTTTGGGCCGACGCCGAGTGCTTCGATCCGCCGCAGCTTCGGAGCGTCGGCGAGCCAGCCCACACCGCTCGCAAGCGCGTGTGCCAAGTTTTGGCCTAAGCCTGCAGCCCAAACGTCTGGATTTTCCTTCCCCGGAATAAAGCGAAGCTCCGATTCGTGGCCGCTCCAATTTCTACTCCAATTCTCATAGCGATCCCATAGAGCCTGCTCGGCGTTGGCCGACCCGTAGAGGCCCAGATACTCGGCAGCGTTGCCCACGACTTCAGGGTCCGGATCGTCTAGGCTTCGGATAGCTAAATTTTCCAGAATGGGGCTGGTTTGGAGCATTCCAATATCAGTAAACACCATATGTCGGCAAGCGTTTTTGTTGGGGCCACGTGCTTCAATCGCCCGCTGAATCAGTGGTCGCGCGGTTACTGGATCCACTTTCAGGATATAAGCCAATGCCTCTTCTTGTGGGGTACACGCCCATTTCCCCACCAGAGTTTCAACTTCGGGAAGTACGATCGGCAGCACCGATGCGTCGGCATAGCGAAATAGCAAAGAACCCAGATTTCCCTGGCCATCCAAGCTGTCCGATGCAGCAAAGTTCTCCGCGATCGCCTGTTCCTCGCCTGGCAGTGTCTTGTCCGGCAAAATGCCAAGAATACGAGCATTGTACCGCGGCTTGGGCCTTTTGATTTCGGCGAGGATGGCAGGACGAGCCCCCTGTGGGTCCAGTTGATACCATCGCAGAAGCGCTTCACCGGTCAACTGTAGCGATTCGTACGCGTGGCTCTCCCTGAACTCAGGAAAATCCTGATAACGCGAAGCGATGCTGCGCAGGACAGGTATCCAATTCGGACCCTTAATCTCATTCCATCGGTACTGAAGCCATTCTGTTTGTTTGTTGACGGGAAGTTGCGGGAAAACCCGAACGAGTTGCGCGAGCATTTGATGTCCTCCCGCAGAGGGCTCGCCGCCCGGCCCGCTCATGAGCGCATCAAGGCTCACCGCCAAGGCTTTTCCAGTCTTGAGCGAAATGTCCTGTGCAAGTGTTTGACGAAAGGCTTGAAGATTTTCCTGTCTTTGTTGCCTGAGAGACTGGGGATTCTCCGAAGGGTCCAACTGGAGAATCGCCATTGTGTCGAGAAACATACCTGTCACCGGAAACTCCGGATCTTCGAGTAGATTGTTCATTTCCTGAAGGCCCGCCTCGCGATGCGGCGAGCCAATCAGTCCGAACATGCACTGCCAGTCTGTATTGCTGTTGTCACCCCGCAGGTGTCGCGCCAACTCTCGGGCAGCCTCCTTCGAACCGAGATACCTCAACGCGGTCAATGCGGCCGAATAGTTAGCATTGTCAGAAGAAACCCCAGCCGCCGTTGGGCGGTCGAGCACTTCAACTATTTCCGCGAGTTCCGCCTTTTGCCAGGCCACGCTGGCAGCGATTATCTTGAGTTCGATGGTATTGGATTGCAGTTCGATAGGTGACCCGTATGAGTTTTGGCCAGCCCGGATGTCATTCACCCGGCGGCTAATCACCCTCACTTCGTAGATACCAGGCTTTTCGAAAGTTACCCATTCATTGAGATTCAATTTGATGAGAGTCGCAGATGGTGATAGGAACTTGAATCCTGTCAATCCGCCGCCCAGCCAGCCACCAATTGACCCGAAATATAACTGTAGCGGATCCCGCGTACCTTCCTTGGGAGTGACAATGAATCGTTCGTATTCCATCCGGCCGCTGCGGTCGTACCTAGCCTGGTTGATCACGTAACGGTCGGGTGTCGTGGAAGTGAATGAGAGATCGAGCGGAATTACTTGCCCGCAACGAAAAACCTTGGAATTCGTGGAAAGGTGAAGTCCGACGCCGGGAGATCCATTTGCAATCGCCTCACCTGCATTCTGAGAGTAGGGCACGCCTCTGGCAAGCGTGCACACGAACAGAGCTAGAAAAGCGACCCCTGAAGTTCGCAGGTTCGACCGTTCCATTCCCTTACGCCCCGCCTAAGCCTATTGACACCAGGAGGGGCTACGGAGTTGCCATATATTGAAAATTTAGGCCCCCCGCCCGCCGCTTCGGCCGAGCCTGCCTCAGAACACGACAATCCCCGCATAGCCCACGACTGAGCTGGTGTCGCCGCTCGTGTCGGCGGAGGTGGCGTATTTCACCAGTTCAGCGCCGGTTGCGCCCAGATCTTTCGCCGCTGTGAGCATGGCGATGGCCGGGCCATAGCCGCACATGGAAATGTCCTCGCGCTGCAGAACGTCGTAAAGGCCCTGCGGATCGAGGGCCAGGATGCGGTCAATGGCTTTGCGGTCCTTCACGCGCGTCAGGGCGTCGGGCTCGTAATGGTTCATGTCGCTCGATGCGATGATCAGCGGGCGGTCTTTGCGCGTCGAAATCGCTCGTGCAATCCCGTGGCCCAGCGATTCCAGCGACGCAAAACGGCTGGCGCCGATGGCAATCGGGACAAAGGTGAACTCATCGCCTCGATGCTGAAGAAACGGAACCTGAACTTCCAGCGAGTGCTCGCTCGCATGGGCGATGGAATCATCCGCCAGGAGCGGAAAGGCATGCTGCAGCGCCCGGGCGAACTCCACGTCAATTCTGGCCGCGCCCAGCGGCGTCAGCCACTCCCCCTGCGACATGATGGCAAACGGTTCGCCGCGCCCAAAATGGTTTGGCCCGAGAATCAGGTAACTTGATCGGGAAGGCAGGCTGCGATAGACCGCGCCTGCAACCGCTCCGGAGTACATATAGCCGGCGTGTGGCGCCACGCAACCAATCGCGTTGGCATAGTTTTCCGCGGATTCGGAAGCCGTGTAAGCGGCAAGATCGCGCTCGAGGGTTTTGGCGTCGCGTGGGTAAAAGCGCCCCGCGACGGCCGGTTGGCGTATCGACGGAGGCTGCATAAGGAAATGCTGGCAGCGATGCCGGAGGAAGTCAAGCGCGCGGGCACGCCGGAGAAAATCGTTCCCGGCAGCTCAGGAAGCTTTGTTTTCGACGGTGATTTTGAGGGCGCGCAGAAATTGCGCGTCGTTGGGAGTGAGGTCGAACGATTGGCTGCTCGCCGATTCCTGTTCAAGGTCCTGGCTGGCGGCTTCCTGCCCGGTGGCGCGCTTGTTGAAGCCAACGGTGACTTCAAGAACCAGCATCAGGTCGTAGCCCGCGGCGCGGATGCGGCCCAGCACTTCAGAAATCTTTTCTGATTCGCCGAGGGATTCGTTAATTGCTTCCCCTAATTCCTGAACCAGCCGCTTGAAGTTTTCGTCCAGCTCCAATAGGCACCCGCTTTTCTGGAATTGTTTTGCAGAATCATTTTAGGAGCCTGCATGGGGTCAGTCAAGGCAGGAATCCGCGCCAGACCTGGGCGGACGCGTCTCGAATTGACTGAAAGTCCGCAAGCTCCTAACATGATTGAGGATGCAGCGGAACCGGGATTGAGGTGGTTAATTGAAAAAGTTAGGCGAAGGTTTCAAGCGGACCATTCGACAGCTTCGAAGGCTTTGGGATTTGCTGATTGGGCTGGCGTTCCTGGTGCTGGCCGGTGCGGGGGGCGAAGTTTCGCTCCGGCTTTGGCGAGAGCATCAGACCCATCCCGAGCACGGCCTCGCCAGCTTTGGCCTGCTCGCCAGCTTCACCGTTTTGCTCGTCATCTTCAGCCTGTATTCTTTTGCCAAGGCGCGAAGCGTGCGATAATTCGCGCCCGAGTTTTCCATGAAATCATCTTCCGAGCGCGAAAAGCGGCCTGCACGGGACGCATCTGACGGCGCAGGCGAGCGGTTCTTCGACAAGCCGGAAGACGGGAGCGAAAGCGATCCCGGCTTTCCCGGCGAATACCCCTACACGCGCGGCATCTATCCCACCGGCTACCGAAGCCGCTTCTGGACCATGCGCCAATATTCCGGCTTCGGCACGGCGCGCGAATCAAATCGCCGATTCCGCTATCTGCTTTCTCAGGGAACCACCGGGCTTTCCGTGGCTTTCGATCTGCCTACGCAAATCGGACTCGATTCGGATCATGCCAAAGCGCTCGGCGAGGTCGGTCGGGTCGGCGTGGCCATTGATTCGCTCGAGGATATGGAACAGCTTTTTGACGGCATTCCGCTCGAGCGCGTCTCAACTTCAATGACCATCAACGCCACCGCGCCGATTCTGCTGGCGCTTTATTTTGCCGTGGCGGAAAAGCAGGGCGCGAATCTCACAAAACTTTCCGGCACCGTCCAGAACGACATTCTGAAGGAATATATCGCCCGCGGAACTTACATCTACCCGCCGCGGCCTTCGATGCGCCTGGTGACGGATATTTTTGCTTTCTACCGCGATCGCGCGCCCGAATGGAACACGATTTCCATCAGCGGCTATCACATTCGCGAGGCCGGTTCGACCGCCGTGCAGGAAATCGCCTTCACGCTGGCCGATGCCGTGGCTTATGTTGAAGCGGCGCTCGCACGCGGCCTTGCCGTGGATGATTTTGCGCCGCGTCTTTCGTTTTTCCTGAACGCCCACAACAATTTTCTCGAGGAAGTCGCCAAATTTCGCGCTGCGCGGCGGCTTTGGGCGCGCCTGATGCGCGAGCGCTTTGGGGCGCAGGATCCGCACTCCTGGATGTTCCGCTTTCACGTTCAGGCCGCCGGTTCGACGCTTACCGCGCAGCAGCCGGACGTCAACGTGGTTCGAGTCGCGCTGCAGGCGCTCGCGGCGGTGCTGGGCGGCGCACAATCGCTCCACACCAACGGGCGCGATGAGGCGCTGGCGCTGCCCACGGAGGAATCGGCGCTGCTCGCCCTGCGCACGCAGCAGATCATCGCGCATGAAAGCGGCGTGGCCAACGTTGTGGATCCCGTCGCCGGTTCTTACACGCTGGAAAAGATGACGGATGAAATTGAAGCCGGCGCGGAAACTTACCTGAAGCGAATTGACGCCTTGGGCGGCATGATGCGCGCCATCGAAACCGGCTACGTGCAGCGCGAAATTCAGCAGGCAGCTTTTGAAACGCAGCGCAAAATCGAATCTGGCCGGCAGGTGGTGGTGGGCGTGAACCGTTACCAGGAACAGGCAAAGTCTGAAGTTCCCATTCTGAAGATCGATCCTGAGATCGAGCGGCAGCAGGTGGAGCGGCTCAAGGCATTTCGAATGCGCCGCGACCAGGCGCGCGTCAAAGCCGCTCTTGCCACAGTTGAAAGCACGGCTCGCTCAGATCAGAATCTGATGCCCGCGATTCTTGACGCCGTCAAATCCATGGCGACCGTGGGTGAAATTTCCGACGTCCTCCGGCGTGTGTTTGGCGAATACCGCGAATCCGCGGTTGTTTGAATCGCAACCACAGGCTAAAGTCGCCTGCGGCGAAAGGTGATTATGGCCACACTTCAATTTCTTGGCGCGACAGGCACGGTGACGGGCTCGAAGTATCTGCTGGAGGCCGCCGGCGAGCGGCTGCTGATTGACTGCGGCCTGTTTCAGGGCCACAAGGAACTGCGCGAGCGCAACTGGAATCCGCTGCCCATACCGCCCGCGAGCATCAACTGGCTGGTGCTCACCCACGCTCATCTCGATCACATCGGCTACGTTCCCAAACTCGTCAAGGAAGGATTTCACGGGCCCATCTGGGCGTCGGCCGCAACCGTGGATCTGGCGCAACTCGTTCTGCCGGACTCGGGCCATCTGCAGGAAGAAGACGCGGAGTTCGCGAACCGCAAAGGATTCAGCCGCCACAAGCCGGCCCTGCCGCTCTACACGCTGGAGGATGCCAGGCGGAGTCTTGAGCAATTCCACGCCATTGACGAATCCAAACCGCTGGAACTTTCTCCGCGCTTCTCGCTCACGTTTTATCGCGCCGGGCACATTCTCGGCGCGCGCATGATTGAAGTGGCCGTGCGCGACAACGGCAGGGAAGTGAAGATTCTGTTTTCCGGCGACGTCGGCCGTTTCCCGCAGCTTCTGATTCCGCAGCCCGCCGTGCCCGACGGCGCCGACTTCATGCTCTGCGAATCCACTTACGGCGACCGGCTTCATCCCCACGACGATTTGCGCGAGCGTCTTGCGGCCATCGTTCGCGAGACGGCGGCGCGCGGCGGCACGGTGGTGATTCCTTCCTTCGCCGTCGGCCGCACGCAGGAACTACTGTTCCTTTTCCGCGAGCTGATCAACGCCCAAAAAATGCCGCCCCTGCCCATTCACGTGGACAGCCCCATGGCGATTGACGCCACGGACCTTTACCGCAAGCATCACGAGGAACACAACCTGAAAGTGGACGAGCTGGAAAAGAACGGCCTGCGCCTCTTCTCCCAGCCCAACGTTCATTTTGACCGCACGGTTGACCAGTCGAAGTCGCTCAACACGCTGCACTATCCCGCGATTATCATCTCGGCCAGCGGCATGGCCACCGGCGGGCGCGTGCTGCATCATCTGGAGCGATGCCTGCCGGACCATCGCAACACCATTCTGTTTGTCGGTTTTCAGGCCGGCGGCACTCGCGGCCACACAATCCAATCAGGCGCGAAGGAAGTCAAAATGTTCGGGCGCATGGTGGAAGTGCGCGCGCGCATCGAAACGCTCGACCACTTGAGCGCCCACGCCGACTACAGCGAAATTCTCGCCTGGCTCGACCGATTCCATAAGCGGCCGCGCCGGACGTTCTTGACCCACGGCGAACCCAAAGCAAGCGAAGCGCTGCAGGAAAAAATCGCAACGCAATTAAAGTGGAACGTCCGCGTGCCGGCGTATCTTGAAAAAGTAAACTTGTAGGGGCGCACGGCCGTGCACCCTTACGACGATGAAGCGCCTGCCGCGGGCGCCAGCCCCAATTCCGGCGCAATCGTGCGCATGGCTTCGATGCAGAATCCGATGTGCTCATCCAGCGGCACGCCCATTTCTTCCGCGCCTTTCACGATGTCCTCGCGGCTGACGGCGCGCGCAAACGCTTTGTCCTTCATCCGCTTCTTCACCGATTTCACTTCCAGTGACGCGATCCTGTCCGGCCGCACCAGCGAGCAGGCGGTGATGAATCCCGCCAGTTCATCGCAGGCGAAAAGCGCCCGCGCCATTTGCGTGTCGCGTGGAACGCCGGTGTAGTCGGCATGGCCGAGGATGGCGCGGCGCACGTCATCCGGATAATCTTTGGCTTTCAAAACCTCATGGCCTTTTGTCGGATGGTCCGGCGCGTTGGGGTGCCGCTCGTAATCGAAGTCGTGGACCAATCCGGTCACAGCCCACTTTTCTTCATCTTCGCCGAACTTTTTCGCATACGCCCTCATGCAAACTTCCACGGCCAGCATGTGTTTCCGCAGATTTTCACTCTGAGTCCACTCGCACACCAGATCCCACGCCGCGTCTCGATTCATGCCGATTCTCCTTTCAAGAAGTTCAATTATAGGACGGCATTGTCGATGAATCCACGGTCAGAATATTCACTTTGTAACGGCGGTGCCCATCTGCTTCGGCGGAATTGCGGGTTTCGCTTGCCGCCGCGCCGCGGTGTGATATCCTCTGTTTTCTAAAATGAGCCACAGGGATTCCCGCCGCTCAGGATTCAATGTCGCTTGCCGTCAACTGAAGGAGGAAGCGATGGACCGCTTGCATCGGGCAGAAAAAACTCGCAGGCAAATTAAATCCGTAAAAGTAACGCAGCGCCACCAGCGCATTTTCATTGTTGCCGCAATTTTACTTTTCGCGGCGTCCTGCTCCGCGCCGATCAAGAAAGCCTCGGCCGGTGAGAAGCGGATAACTCTACCTTCAAGCAAACTCCTGATGCGCCCCGTGCCGGGCGATCCGCGCGCGCTCAACAGTTTTCCCACGTCGGCGGCGCTCAGCCCGGACGGAAAATATCTCGCCATTTTGAATAACGGTTACGGAACCGAGGAATCCGGTTATCAGCAATCCATCGCCGTCATGAATCTCGCGACGAACAAGGTCACCGACTTTCCCGACGCGCGATTGGGCCAGCACGCCCGCCAGACTTATTTTCTCGGGCTGGCTTTCAGTCCCGACGGCAGCGAACTCTATGCTTCCATGGCTTCCATGAGCGATCCCGAAGGCCGCCGGCCTCGCGATACGGGCAACGGCATCGCCGTTTACAGCTTCACGGACGGCAGTCTCGCGCCGAAAAATTTCCTCAAGATACCTCTCGCGCCGCGTGCCGCGGGAAAAGTTCTGCCTGAAAGTCTTCGCCGTCATCTGCCGGCAGGCAAAACCGTTGGATTCCCTGCGGGCCTGGCGGTCGTCCGCGGCAAGGCGGGCACGGAATTGCTGATTGCGGAAAATCTGGCCGATGACGCGATTCTGCTCAACGCGGCCACGGACAAAGTTGTCGCGCGCTTTCCGTTTTCAACCGGCCGCCTTGTGCCCTCGCTTTTTCCTTACGGAGTTGTCGCGGAGAAAGGCGGCCACAAAGCTTTTTGCAGCCTGTGGAACGGCTCCGAAGTCGCCGAGCTCGATCTCGCGACCGGCCGCGTCGTTCGGCGCATTTCTCTCGAACGGCCCGCGTCCAAAGTCGCTCCCGGCTCTCATCCCACGGCGATGTTGCTCAGTCCTGACGGCAAGCGCCTTTACGTCGCCCTGACCAACAGCGACGGCGTGGCCGTGATCAATACGGTGAACGGCGAAGTCGAGGCGATGCTCTCCACGCTGCTGCCGGGCGAGAAATTCGGCGGAACGGATCCCGAAGCTCTTGCGCAATCCGCCGACGGCAAGCGGCTGTTCGTCGCCGACGCCATGTCTGACGCGGTTGCGGTTTTCGATATGACTTCGCTTCCATCTTCAAGCATCTCGAAGCCTGCCGAGGCCGCGGGATTCATCCCCACGGAATGGTATCCGACGGCGCTGGCCGTCCAGGGCGATGATCTGTTCATCGTGACCGGCAAGGGCGAAGGCACCGGCCCGAATGCGAATTTTGTTCCGGGCCGTCGCCCGCATTCCAGGAAAAAGCATCCTTACATCGCCGAGCTCATTCACGGATCGGTGGCGCGCGTCGGCATCGCCGCGGTGGAAAGCAACCTGGCCAATCTCACGCGCCAGGTTCTTGAAAGCAACTTGATGACTCCCAACCCGGACGACACCATTCACTTCGCGGCGGGCTCGAATCCCATTCGCCACGTCATTTACATCATCAAGGAGAACCGCACTTACGATCAGATTTTCGGAGACATCAAGGCGGGCAACGGCGATCCCTCGCTCTGTCTATACTGCCGCGACATCACGCCCAACGAGCACGAGCTGGCCCTGCAGTTCGGCGTGATTGACAACTTTTATTGCAGCGGCGAAGTTTCAGGCGACGGGCACGTCTGGTCCACGGCCGCGACCTCGAGCGACTACAACGAGAAAACCTGGGAAATCAGCTACCGGGGCCGCGAGCGCACCTACGATTACGAAGGCGAAGTGCTCGACAGCGTCCCGCTCAGCGAAGGTGTGCCTGACGTGGATGACCCCGGCACCGGCTACATCTGGGGCGACGTGGCCCGGCACCATCTGACGCATCGCAATTACGGCGAATTCGTCGCCACGCACTGGTGCGGCGAGACGCGGCGGAATCAATCCCCTAAGAACGGAACTCCGCTCCCCGAAGGCGGCAATTGCCGCCCGGCTTTTGTCCGCCACGGGCAGCCGCTTCCCGCGAACGTCGGCGATCCGCGCGGAGGGCCCAGTCCCTGGCCGTGGCCCATCCCCATGATTGCCTGGGACCAGCCCACCATGCCGCAGCTTGCGGGCCACTTTGATCCGCGCGCGGCGGATTTCCGCCTGGATTATCCCGACCAGTTCCGCGTGGATGAATTTATGAATGAGTTTCAGCAATTCGTGAAAGCGCGCGAAACGCATCACGGCGCCGATCACGTGGACGCTCACCGCAGCACGGCGCTTGTCGTCAGCAAGTATTCGCCCGGCTCGTCGGCGCATCCTTTTGTGGATAACCATTTTTATACGACCGTGGCCATGATTCGCACCATCGAGCGCCTGCTCGGCCTTCCGCCCATGAATAATAATGACGCGCAGGCTCCGGTGATGTCGGCCATGTTTTCCGGCAAGGGCGATCAGCCGGCCTTTACCGCCGATTATCAGAACCGCGACAACGGTCTGATTTACCGCATGAATCCGCCGCACGGCCCGGGCGCGCGCGCGTCCGCCAAGATGGATTTCACCCACGCCGACGCCGCCAACGCCCATCTTCTCAACGCCATCCTGTGGCGCAACCGGAAAGGCAACATTCCCATGCCCAAACCCGTGCACCGCGTTTTCCCGTATTGAAAATGGTGGGCCGGGGCGTCTCCGGCCGGACGCGGGTGGGGCAGGCACTTGTCGCGGAGTGTCTGCGATCTGGCTGGCACAGAGGGCTTTTTTTGCGCTCTGCGAATCGCGCCGCGACTTTCCCCAGCAGTTAGCGACGGTCAATCCTGGTTTCGTTTGACCGTGGGTTTGTCCTTCACGAAAAGCCCACAGTCAGAACAGGGCTACTCGCTACCTGTTACTTGCTCGAGCAGGCGGGAATGTTTTGAGGGTAGAACACGTAAGACCAGGGAAACCGGTCCTGCACGTCGGGCTTGAGGCCGATCACAAGACTCGTGCCCGTCGAGGTTAACCCCAGGACATAAAACTCGCTGGCGGCTTGGTACATGGTTTCGGCATCGCTTTTAAGGCGCACCAACAGGGAGGCGGTCAGCTTATAGCCAGCCCGCTCGGTGTCGGTGGAGGCGAACTGGCCGAAGCTCATCGCGCAGAGGTCGAGAAGTTCTAGCCGGGCCGCCGCGCCGGAGCCGAAGTACGTTGCTGCGTTCGACTCGTCGGGCCGTACCGTTGCCCCACACATTGAGACCGGGCATGCGGCCGGGTTGTACGAGTCATGCCCCAACTGGATGCCGAACACGCGGATGTGAGCACGCAGAATTGCGGCCCGCAGCTGCGAGAAACTGGCTTGGTGTTTCCGCATCAGGTTCAGTGTCGCCGCGTTTCGGAGCGTGCCGAAGAAACCGGGTGTGGGGCCTTCCAGTCCCATGGTGAGGGCGAAGATCGCGTCCCCCGCTTGGTGGGCGTGAAACCACGTTGTCGTCTCAAGCAAGGCGTCACGCACGCCTTCGCTTTTGGCCGCGGAGGGCGGCGTTTCGCCAAGCCCCTTCACCGCCGCGAGGAGCTCCGCGCGGCTTGACCCAAAGCGCAAGGCGACGCGCGGTCCGCCCGCCGTCAGCAGTGCGAAAGAGTCGTCCGGCCGGGCCTTCGAAATAACCCCTGTGATCACCGCTGACTCGATGGTTCGGGCCGCCGGCGTCACGTCCGCCCCGTTTTCGGCCACGAAAACGATGCGGCGAGGACGGCTGTTGACCGTAACCGACTCAATCGTCGCTGGTCGCCTTCGCCCACCAGATATTTTTTTGTACGCAAAGAGCCACTCCCTGGGGGACCCGCCAATAGCCGTACCGGCCGGCATTATCACGAGTGGCTCTCCTCGACTAGGATCGAGGTCGCTGCCCCGACCACCGCCCCAGTCGGACTCAAACGCTGGGGTGAGGGCGGAGACCTTTCTCCAATCGGCAAAGACCCTCGCCCTGTCCCTGGGTGGAAGGGCGGAGACATTGTCTACCACCACATTTGCCGGAACTTGGCACGGCGAGCGCTGGCCGGCCGCGGCCGGGCCCGCGGAGACCCCGAAAAGTACCGCCGCGGTAAATACACAGAGGGTCAGATGCATAGCGCGCACCCCGGCCCGCCGGGCGCACCCCGCGGCGGGTGGCCCCCGCTTTGTAATCTTCACCCGCACCGTGGCGATGATACCACCAACAGGGATCAGACTCATCAGGATGGCGTGGCCTCTGCCGGCTGGCGCAGAGGGCTGTTTTTTGCGCTCTGCGAATCCCGTGTAGCGCGGAGCTTTAGCTCGGCACGTGCCCATCCCGCAGCGCGGGACGGGCGCTACGGTTTTTGCTGTGCGAAATGCCGGATGCCGGCGAGGGAAAATTCCGCGACGTGGCGCGCGATGTCGTCAATCACTTCCGGCGTGAAGCGCAGGTTGCGATTCATGCGGGCGAAGACGGGGCGGGAATTGTAATAGAACAGGCATTGCGCCTGGATGCTGACCGTGCATTTCCACACCTGATCGTCCGCGGCGGGCCGGCCCAGCAGCTCGGCCACCAGCGCGCCCAGCCGCTCGGCGTTGGGCTTGATGGCGCGCTCGATAATCAGGTCCAGGGCGGGTGAAGGATCGCTCATCTCGCGGCCCAGAATCTGATCCATCCAGATTTCGCTTCGCTCCGCCAGCAGCCGGCCGAGGAAAGTGCGGATGTAAGCGCGCAGCCGGTCTTCCGGCGAAAGGCGCCGGTCCTCCGGGATAAGATCGGTTTTACCCGTTTCCATCTGGTCCGCGACCCGCCGCACCACTTCCTTGTAAAGTCCCAGCTTGCTCTGAAAGTGATAATTGATTGCCGCCACGTTGGCGCCGGCCGCCTGGCAGATTTCGCGCACCGCCGTTGCCTTGTAGCCGTGTTCGGCAAAAAGGCGGGTGGCGGCCTGAATCAGCCGCTCGCGCGTGGCCGGATCGTGAATGGAGGAATGTTGGCTGGCGGTCATCAGGCTTCAACTCCCAGCGGCAGCAGCCGTCCTTTTTCAAGATGCCGGGTGATGCTGGCAAAGCGCGCCGCGCGCGGGTCGTGCGTCACCATGATGATCGTTTTCTGATGGTCGTGATTCAGGCGCGCCAGAATATTCAGAATTTCCTCCGCCGACTGCGCGTCCAGATCGCCCGTCGGTTCGTCGGCGACCAGCAGCGTCGGGTCGCTGACCATGGCGCGCGCGATGGCCACGCGCTGTTCCTGCCCGCCCGAAAGCTGCCGCGGATAATGGTCCATGCGGTCGGCCAGCCCCACCAGTTCCAGCGACGCCCGCACGTGCTTGCGGCGTTCCTCGGTGGAAAGTTTGGTGAGCAGCAGCGGCAGTTCGACGTTTTCAAACGCTGTCAGCACCGGAATCAGATTGAACGACTGAAACACGAACCCGACGTGAAGATTGCGCCAGGTTGAAAGACGATCTTCATCCATCGCCGCCAGGTCGTCCGCAAGCACGCGGACTTCGCCACCGGTGGGCCGGTCGATGCCCGCGATGATGTTCAGCAGCGTCGTCTTGCCCGAGCCCGACGGTCCCATCAGGCAAAGAAATTCGCCTTCGCTGACGGTAATGTCCACGTTCTCGAGCGCCGCCACCTGGAACGAATCGCGATGGAAAATCTTCGACAGATTTTTGATTTCGATAATTTGCTTCGGCATTCGCTTGTCCTCAATCCACGATAAAATTTCTTCCGCCCGTTACTGTTTCGCTTTCACGCGCGCGCCGGATTTCAGCCCTGCGGGCGCGTTGACGATCACCACGTCGTTCGGCCCGAGCCCATCAGTTACTTCCACCTGATTTCCCGCCAGCGTGCGTCCCGTCTGCACCGCACGCAACTCCGCCCGTGAATTCTGCAGCACAAAGACGGCCGACTTTCCGTCCTGCTGCGTCAGAGCGGTTTGCGGAATGCTCAAAATATCCTGCTGTTGCGCCGCCGCTTTCTGATTGTCCGGCGCGAGAAACGAAACGTGCGCGCTCATTTCCGGCCGCAGAAAATGGTCGGGCTTCAGAATCTGAACCTTCACCTGAATCGTGCCTTTCTGCCGGTCGGCCTCGGGAGAAATTTCCGCCACCACGCCCTGATATTGCCGGTCGGGATAAGCGTCGGCGGTGACGGTGCAATTCTGGCGCGGCGTGACGCGTGGAAAATCCGTTTCATTGATGTCCAGCTCCACCTGCAGATCGTTCAGGTTGGCGAGCGTCACCACGGAAGTTTTCACGCCGCCCGTTCCGCCGAAATTCATGTTGCTCACCAGCTCGCCCAGTTCCACGTTGCGTTCCAGCACCGTGCCGGAAACCGGCGCGCGGATAATCGTCGCGTCCAGCATGGTGTCCGCGTAGGCGACGTTCGCCCGCGCCTGCGCCACCTGGGCGCGCGCGTAATTGATGTCTTCGACGCGCGGTCCGATTTTCACCAGCTTGTAATTCTCGCGCGCGTTCGCAAGCCGCGCCCTGGCCATGTCGGCCTGGGCCGTGGCGTTGTCGAGATCGGCGCGCGATGCGATTTTCTGGTCATACAATCCGCGCGTGCGCTTCAGCGTGAGCTCGGAATTGTTGTAATCCGCCTGCGCCTGCTCCACCGTCGCCTGCGCCGCCAGAATTTCCTGCGGCCGCGAGCCCGCTTCGAGTTCCTTCAATTTTGCTCCCAGCGCCTGCAGGTTGGCCTTCGCCTGATTCAGTTGTGCCTGATACTCGCTGTCATCCAGCCGCACCAGCACCTGGCCCTGTTTCACCTGGTCACCTTTTTCCACTCCCACCCACGCCACTTTGCCGACGACTTTGGAGCTGACTTCAATCGTGTGATGGGCCACGATGTATCCGCCCGCCGTCAGCACCACCGCGCCCGTCGAGCCGCTGCCGGAATCCAGTGAAACACGAACGACCTGCACGTCCGGCGCATTCGCGAACGTGCGCGCAATCAGAGCCGCCGCGACCGCCACCGCGACCACTACGATGCCCACGACCACCAGCCAGCGGCGCGAGCGGCGCGGTCCCGGATCGACCGATCCTTTTCTTGAAGGATCGATGCGCAGGAAGCTCAGATCTTTTCCATCGGTTTCAGGCATTAGTCCTCAGCTCTCAGCTATCAGCTTTCAGTAAGCAGCTACCAGCGACAACGTCCGTACTGATGGCTGACGGCTGAAAGCTGACGGCTCTTTTATGATGACCTCAACGCCGTCACAATACTTTCATGCGACGCCCGCCAGGCGGGGAAGAATCCGCCCAGCAGCCCCATCAACGCCGCAAAAATCAGACCCGCTGCGGCGAGTTCAGGAGTAATTCGAAAGTTAAAAGTCAATTCGCTGAACGTGGTGAAGTTCGTTGTTCCCGTCGTGATACCGTTCACCGGCAGCGCCAGCAAACAACCCAGCGCACCGCCCAGCAGGGCAATCAGCACCGACTCGATCACGAAAGAAAGCAGAATGCTTCCGCGCGAAAAGCCGATGGCGCGCAGCGTTCCGATTTCGCGCGTGCGCCGCGCCACCGCCGCGTACATCGTGTTCATGGCGGCGAATGAAGCGCCCACGGCCATCAGAATGGCGATAAAGATTCCAAACACGCGAATGGGCGCGGCCGTTTCCGTTTGCGTCGCGTAATATTCTTTTTCCGTGACGGCTTTCAGATGCAGCCGGCGGTCGTTTGAAATTTCGTTCCGCAATTCCGCGATCGAACTCGTTCCGGCGGCGCGCACAATCACGTCGGAATAATCGGGCCGGTCAAAATCCTGTCCCAGCTCATCCACGCCCGCCCAGATTTCCGAGTTGTAGGCCGAATTGCCGGCTTCAAAAATCCCCACCACGGTCCAATAACCTTTGGCGAATTTCAGCTTGTCGCCCAGCGCGCAATCCTGGTATCGCTGTGAAATGCGCTGGCTCACGATCACTTCGCGCAATCCGGGATGGAACATACGGCCCGCGACGATTTTGAACTTCGGCCGCAGCGAAGGCGCTTCCGGCGTGACGCCGCGAATCGTGACGTTCGCGCCCTGCGACTGGCCGACTCGCGGCAGGTTGATCAGCACAATCAGTTCCGGCGAAACCCACGGCTGGCCCTGCGCGTCGGTGGCGATGCCGTGCAGGTATTTGATCACGTTCAGCGTGTCGCGCGAAACAAAGCTCACGCTTTCCGACTGCGATCCCTCGCGCATGATCATGATGTTCAGCGGGCTTCCCGTCGAGGTCAGCGACGCCTGCAATCCTCCCGCCAACGCCATCAGCACCAGAAACACGGCGACCGTCAGCGTGATGCTCAGCGCCGTCATGATGGTGGTCGTGCGGCGAACAATCAGATTGCGAAAATTATATTTAAAAGGCAGCGCCATAACTTTGCTCGCTCTTTCTTGAATGAATCATTCCCAAAACGAACGCTTCACCGTTTCAATTTCCTCATCCCGCAAACCTTAACGCTTCCGGCAATCTGATTCGCGCAACGTGGTAAGCGGGCAGCACGGTACTCGCCAGCGCGATTCCCGTTCCCACCACGGCGATCAGCAGAAACGTCCGGCCATCCACTGCCAGCTTTGCCGGCACGCCGCCCGCCACCGCCATTCCGGAAATCAGGATGGACGTCACTTTGGCCGCGATTCCTCCCACCACCGCGCCCGCCAGCGCCAGCACGATGGCTTCAGAAGCGAGCAGTTCCAGAATCTGCCGCCGCCGGAATCCGATCGCGCGCAGAATGGCCACTTCCGTGGTGCGTTCGCGAATCGTCATGGACATCGTGTTGGCCACAATCAGCAGCACGGAAAAAACCACCGCCGCCATAATCGTCAGCAGCACCAGCTTCACGTTGCCCAGCAGCTTCAGCCAGTTCAGAACGAACTGCTTCAGCGTGCTGGTCCGCGTCTCCACCGGGCCGTTCTTGAACAATGCGTCGATCGCGTGGCTCGCCCGCTGAACATCCTGCGTGCTGCGAACCCGCACCCAGAACATAAAAGGACGGTTCCTCAATCCCACCGCTTCGTTCAGATAATTCCAGTGGAAGACGGTATTGTCGCCGCCGTTGGGCGAATCGTAAATTCCGCAGATCACGAACGGCATGCTCAGCTTCGCGAACAGCGTATTGGTCAACTGGATTCGCTGGCCCACGTGCCAGCCGTATTTGTCGGCCAATTCGCGTCCCGCCAGCAGCCCGGTTCTCTCATGCTTGAAGTTTTGCAATTCATCCGGCGGAAGCTTCCACGCCGGGAAAAAGTCGATCGCGACGTCCGGGTCGAGCGCCAGCGCCGGAATCACATCGTTGTTCCCGCCGTAATGAGCTGCCAGATAATCAAACGACGAGACGGCGGTCACGCCGTCAATCGCGCCGATGCGATCCTTGTACCACAGCGGCATGGACATCATCATGGAAGCGCGCGGCGCCACGGCCAGAATCAGCTCGCTGTTGTCGGAAGAGGGCGGGCTGGTCAGAAAGCGATAACCCGCCGCCAGCATCGCCACCAGGAACAGCGATGCCGCCACGCTGCCCACCGTCAGCAGCGTCCGCCGCCGGTTCCGCATCAGATTTTTAATCACCAGCTTCGTCCAGCTCATTCCCGCCTTCTTGCCGCCGCTTCCTGACTTCTGACTCCTGGCTCCCGCTTTTCTTCACCCCACAAACCGCAGCGCGTCGGCAATTCTGATGCGCGCCGCGCGATAGGCCGGGAGGCCCGAGGCGACCACGGCAATCAGAAACGAGATGCCGATGCAGAATGCCAGCGCCGGCACTCTCACCCGCAGGTCCACCCAGACAAAGGCGCTCACTTTCGTCAGCCGCAGCGCGTCAAACAGCGCCTTGCACGCCAGAATGCCCAGCAGTCCGCCGCCCATCGTCAGCAGTAGGGATTCGCCCATAAACAGGCTCAAAATCTGCCGCGGCCGGAATCCCAGCGTGCGCAGAACCGCCGCTTCCGGCACCCGCTCGCGCACCGACATGGCCATCGTGTTGGCGACAATCAGCAGAATGGCGAAGGCCACCGCGCCGCCGATGATCATCAGCAGCACTTTCACGTTGCCGAGCATGGCGACAAAGCTGAGCAGAAAATCATTCTCACTTTCCGTCTTGGTTTCGGCCGGCGTGTCGCGAAACTTTTTGTCGATGGCGGCGGAAACTTTCGGCGCCAGGTCGCGATTATCCAGCCGCAGCCAGAACAAACTGGTCTGGTTCCAGTGACCGCCCAGCAATTCGTTCAGGTAGTCGTAATGGAAGTAAAAATGGTCCTCGGGGCCGCCGGTAAAAATCCCCACCAGTTTCAGTTCCGGCGTCACGCCGTAAGGGCTGCCGAGCAGCGTAATCCGGTCGCCCACTTTCCAATGGTATTTCTCCGCCGTCTGCCGCCCCGTCACGGCCGCCGTCCGTTGCGACTTGAACGCCGCGAGTTCGTCCGCCGGAATATGCGCAACGCTCACCACGTCGAAAACCGTGTTGGCGTCCACGGCGAAATTTGCGAAAGTGTTTTGCCGGTCGCGCCAGTAGCCGCCGAACCATTGCATGGGCGTCACCGCCGCCACGCCCGGCACGTCCTTGATCTGCGGGTAATAATTCATCGGCATATTGAAAACCATTCCGCTCTTGCGCCTGACCATCAATCGCGGCGAAACGTCGGCGCCCTGATAAGGCGTGCTGAGAGCCTCGTAAAGCATCGTCAGCGAAGTCAGCAAAAACAGTGAAACGGCTACGCCGGAAGCCGTCAGAAACGTCCGGCGTTTGTTTCTCCAAAGGTTCTTCCAGATCATGCGGCCCATGTTGCACCTCAGCCGCTACCCTACCATCCGCCCCACCGCCCAACCGTGACCCGTATCACGCGGACTTGCAGTCAGTTCTTAGCCCTCGCCCCGCTCGTCCCTTTTTCTTTAGCCCTCGCCCCGCATGCGGGGCGAGGGTCTCCCGCAACGCGGGACGGGTGAGGGGCAGGTTCGCCAGAACCTTCCTCACAAACCCCTCTGGGTCTTCCAGCACCAGGCCGTTCGGGATCCGCAACACCGTGACGCCCCGCCTTCGCAGAAAACCGTCCTTCGTCTGATCGCGCCGCGCCTGGCTCGGCTGTGCGTGGACGCTGCCGTCCAGCTCAATCGCCAACCGGCACTCGGGGCAATAAAAGTCCACCACGTAACGACCCAACGGATGCTGCCGGCGGAACTTCAGCCCCGAAACAGCCCGGTCGCGCAGCAGCCACCACGCCGCTCGTTCCGCTTCCGTCATCGCCTCCCGCAGTTGCCGCGGGCTTCGTGATTTTTCCTGCACGGTCCTCAACCGACCCTCACCCGTCCGTCTGACGACGGACACCCTCTCCCTGAAAGGGCGAGGGCTAATATCTGAATTAAGTTCGCGCCGTCTTCCGCCGCCCGCTCGTCCTTTTTCCTTCAACCCTCTACCCGCTTGCGGGGAGAGGGTGTCCCGCAACGCGGGACGGGTGAGGGGCCGCTCGCCCTCACTTCCGCGCCGATGCTGCCGGAAGCCTGAGCCCGGCTTTCTTCAGCGCGCTGAGCAATTGCGCTTCGCCGCCCGCACCGATGTATTGCGCAGCGATTTTCCCTTTGCGGTTGATGACCACCGTCGTCGGTGCCCAGCGCACGTCATAAAGCTGGTGAACTGCCTGGTTCGAGTCGAGCAGAATGGGAAACGTGTAACCGTGGTCTTTGGCGAAGCTCTTCACAGTTTCCGGACTTTCATCGTCAATTCCGAAAAAAACCACGCCCTTCGATGCAAGTTCATCATGCAATTTCTGAACGGCGGCTAATTCTCCTTCACAACGCTTGCACCAACTCGCCCAGAAATCCAGCACAACGGTTTTGCCGCGCAGGCCGCTCAACCGGAAAGTCTTCCCATCCAGGTCCTGCAAAGTGAAGTCCGGCCCCTTTTGGCCCAGCGCCTCCACGCTGAGGCTGGCTTCCGGAATGTCGCGCGTGCCGATCGAGATCCGCGCGTAGTAAGGGTAGATGGTATACTTTCCCATGGACTCGACCCGCTTTGCTCCCGCCGGCGGGTGAAACTTGAAGGTCTCCTCAGGCACGGGGCCCGGGGACACCCCACCAACGAGATACTCAAGTGCGGGCTCCAAGCCGATTTCTCCGTCCATCCTCACTTGCTCGGTCGTTTCCGCCACCCACCCCATATTGAATTGGTCGCGTCGAACGATAAACAGCGACTTGTCTACCCACACTTCCTCGGATGCGCCTTCGTCCTTTACTGGGCCGAAGCGGGATATGACGGGGCCAGTTATCACATAACAATCGATTTTTCGTCCGTCAGCTGCCGTCAACGCCCCCTGCCCGCGCAGCCTCGCGTGGTACCCCGGGGGCACGGGGTGCGCAAATATCCACACGTAGTCCAAACCTGAGAAGGGGCAATGTGGACAGAACCTCCAGTTTTCCTGAAGGAGCGGGGCCGCCTCGACCTCCTGGTACTCCCCTTGCCCCGGAAGATACGTCCAAGTGCTCTCGCCGTCGGACACCAACAAAAAGTTCTTGTTGCTCACCCGAACCTTCCCTGGCCTGGACTCGGCAACGTCTGTGGGAAGTCCGCCCGACCACTTCCCATAGCTCGCGGTCGAGGCGTCTGCGTGATAGATCCGGCCCGCTACGACGGAACGGAAGGAATGAAGATTGCGGTAAGTCTCAGCAACCTTGGCCAGAATTTGCGCGGCGGTCAGGCTCTGCGCGAGGCACGTTCCGGGAGCCAGCATCGCCAGCCCCACGAGCAGACCCATCAGCTTTTTCATATCACCTCCTTCCTTCTGACTTCTGACTCCTGACTTCTGTCTCTCTTCACCCCACAAACCTCAGCGCCTCCGCGATGCTGATGCGCGAGGCGCGCAGGGCGGGGAAGAGCGCGCTCAGGATTCCGACTCCGCCGGCGATGGCGAGACACAATCCCACCACCGCCGCGGGCACGCTGAAATCCGCCAGGAAGAACCCGATATTCATCACAAATCCCACGCCGATGTAAAACACTCCGCCGGCCGCAAGTCCGACCAGAGCGCCCAGCACCGTGCTGCCCACCCGCACGTTTTTCATCCAACCGTGGCCTGCGGTTCCGGCAAAAAGCACCCAGCCGCCGTAACCTGTGACGCTCGCCGCTCCCAAAGCGAATACGATTCCGAGCGCGCGGTAGTTCAAGTAGGTCGCTTCGATAAACGCGTAGGCGGCTTTTGCGCCCGCCGCGCCCACCAGTCCGCCGAAAAGCGCGATGATCAGCGATTCGCCCACCAGCAGCAGAAGAATCACATTGCGCCGGAAGCCGAGCGTCTTGAGCACCGCCACTTCGCCCGTGCGCTCGCGGATGGACATGGCCATGGTGTTTCCGGCGACCAGCAGAATCGTGAAGACGACGGCAATGGAAATCAGGCTGAGCAGCAGCTTGACGTTGCCGATCATGGAAACAAAACTCAATTGAAACGCCTGCTCGGTTTCCGTTTTCGTTTCGTAAGACGTGTTGCGGTACATGGCGTCAATCGCCTTGGAGACCAGGGGCACGTCGGCGGCGGAATCCACCTTGACGACGAAGGTGCCCACCTGGCCCGGCCGGCCCAGCAGTTCATCGAGATACTTGTAATGAAAATAGAATGACCGCTCCTGGGTCTGGTCTTCAGGATCGCGATAGACGGCCACGATGGTGAGTTCCGGATTGACAGGGTAAATCGTCCCTTTGAGCGTAATCACCTGGCCGATTTTCCAGTGATATTGATCCATCAGTTGTTTGCCCACCAGCGCCCCGGTTCGCTGCCGCTTCCAGGCCGCGAGCTCGGCGGGAGGAATCACGTACTCGTCATAAACTTTGTTGAAGTTGTCGGCATCCACGGCAAAGTTGGCGAAAAAGTTGCGCGCGTCAATGTATTGCCCGCCGAACCAGTTGGAGGCAATCACGTCTTCGACGCCCGGCACGGCGGCAATCTGCTGGCGGTAAGCTTCCGGCATGGGCTGGGTCATCGAAGTGGCCCGGTGGACCACCACGCGCAGGTGAGGGCTTCCGGATTTGGTCTGGCCCTGGCGGTAGATGCTGGTGAGCACCGCTTCCAGCGTGCTGACCAGAAACATCGAAACCGCGATGCTCAGAATCGTGAGCACCGTCCGCCGCCGGTTGCGCAGCGCGCTCTTCCACATGAGTCTGACAAGCTTCATCGTTCACCCGTTTGCTCCACGCCGAAGGTGGAGCTCTAACCGCCCGGTTGTTGAAGTCAATCAACTGTATAAAACACCTGTTTGAATTTGTCAAGAGGAAAGTCGAACTAATAAGGTGAGGGTGTGTTGAGAAATAGACCGAGACTTAGGGGCCAGTCACTGATGGTCCGCGCTGACTTTCTTGAAGTAGGTCCGAAGAAGCACGAACTGATAGCCCTCGCGCCTGAGTTTCGGGATCAGGTTTGTCAGCACTTTCACTGTTCCGGGCAATTCATGAAAAGCCAGAATGTGATCGTAGATTCCCTTTTCTTCGCGCCGGTGAATCTCTTCCAGCACGAAAGCTTCAACGCCTTGTTTCGGGCAGTGCGGTTGTGACGCTCCAAAACAAAAATAGTCCTCGGAATCCACGTCGCGCAACACTGGAGCCAGAGATTCTGACTTCGACATCACATGATATCCGCGCGCTTCTATTTTTCGTTGCAGCGCAGGCCAGATGTCCCAGTCCGGCGGGCGAACATCGCGCGGCCGCACGCCCGTGATGGATTGAATGATGTTCGAGCAACGGTCAATGTCATGCAGAATCCATGGGTCGCCGTAACGTTTTTCCATCAGCCGAAAGTCGCCGTGCCCGTAAGTGTGGTTCTCGATTTCATCGCCCTGCTCGTGCTCGTCCTCGGCGGCCTGGCGGCAAGTGACGCCGCCTTCCTTGAGGCAAAACTTGTCCGCGGATTTGGCCAGCCGCCAGCCCATCACAAAAAACGTGGCGTGGACATTATCGCGTTTCAGCAGGTCCAGCAAACTGCCGCTGGAGAGTCCGCCCGCCGTCGTCTTTCCGAACAGCACGTATGGTTTTGGTCCGTCATCGAACGTGAGCGCAATGAGTTTTTGCTTCGTCGGGGCTGCAATGCCTGCCTTCGCTGCGCGCGCCTGAGCATTGCCGGTTACGGGTAAAGCGGGAAAGAATAAGAACAGCAGAGTCAGAGTTGAGAGGAGACGGCACGAACGGGTCGTTCTCATAAGTGGGCAGATTTTCTCCTTGCCCCACTGACTGACGGCGGCAGGCGCAGGAACCGCACCGGCCGGATTGCGCCGTCTGCCGCGGCGCAAGTCCTCATCTAAATTACCACAACTCAGTGTCGCAAGGAGGAGAGGCAGTCGCTCTCTTGACATCTTGCAAAAGCGAATGCTTGAATATCCTTACAGGGCGCTATCGTCTAGGGGTTAGGACGTGAGATTCTCAATCTCAAAACCCGGGTTCGATTCCCGGTAGCGCTACCAAACGACTGGTTCCAAATCCGCTCACCTCGGCAGTTCTTTCCTTCCGCTGATTTCGAATTTGGCTTGCGTTCCCGGCGTGTTCTCGCCCGGCTGTCCGCCGCCCACAAAAAGAATGTAGTTGCCGGGCAGAATCAAAGTCTCACCCTTGTCATTAACAAGGCTCAGGTCTCGAGGATTGAGCGTGAGGGTCACGCGCTTTGTCTCGCCCGGCCCAAGTTTCACGCGCGCGAAGCCTTTAAGAGCGCGCCGCGGAGCATCGAGTGAAGGCGGATATTCCATGTACAACTCCGCCACTTCTTCTCCCGGAATTTCAGACGTGTTGCGAACGCTCACGGTGGCGGTCAGCGGTTCGCCGGCTTCAATTCGGGCGGAGGACAACTTCAGACCACTGAAAGCAAACTTCGAGTAACTGAGGCCGTAGCCAAAAGGATAGAGCGGCACGCCGGTGAAATAGCGGTAAGTCCTGTTCCGCATCGAGTAGTCGGTGAAAGGCGGAAGCTGATCGACCGACGCGTAGAAAGTAACAGGCAGCCGGCCGCCGGGATTGTTCTTTCCGTCCAGTGTTTCGGCGATGGCCGTTCCGCCGACTTCGCCCGGATACCACGCTTCCAGGATTGCGGCCGCGTGCTGCTGGCACCAGTTGACGGCGAGCGCGCTTCCGTTCAGCAACACCACCACGAGCGGCTTCCCGGTCGCCGCCAGAGAGTGGAGCAAATCCTGCTGGACTTGCGGCAGAACGATGTTCGTGCGGTCGCCCCCGTCGAATTCCGAAACATGAATCGGCATTTCCTCGCCTTCCAGGTTGGGCGAAAGGCCCACGAACGCGACCACAACATCGGCCTTCTGAGCGACTTTCACAGCTTCTTCGCGAAGGACGTCGGCGGGTGGTTTCCACTCAAACGTCAGACCCCCGCCAAACAATTTCGCCTGGTGGGAATATTCCAGTTCGAATTTGTGCGGGCGCGTGTCAGAAAAATGGAACTTGAAAGTCGGCTCCTGGGGGCGGCGCGTGTAGCCGCTGCTCAAGATGACGCCGTGATTTCCGCGTTGAGGGTTCTTCTGGCTGCTGTCGAGCACGAGTTTTCCGTCGAGATAGACTCGGACAACTTCATCGACTTCGCAGCGATAGCAATGAAACTTGTGAACGCTGAAGGTGTAATCGCCCGGCGCGGGCGCCGTCAGCGTTCCCGTCCAGCGGACGGAAAAAGCCTGCATCGGAATTCCGGGTGCGGGTGCCGCGGCGTTCCAGTCAAACTGGATTTGCGGATCCTGGCGGACCAGCGCCGGTGTTCCCGAGAAATCGGCGTTGGCAAAATACTCGGCTTTAAGGCCGTTCGGAATCATTCCTGTTTTTGCGCCGGACGCGAGTCCGAAGACGCTCCGCGGCACAGGCACCGCCAGTTCGGGGATCAAAGGCGAGCCTTCCGCATAAAGGATTCGGGCTTTGCCTGCAAATTCCTTCAACATTCCATCAATCGGCAGGACGGGATTCGGCGGTGTGCCGTTGTAATTGCCCTCAATCGAAGGCAGAGATTCGGCGTTCGGCCCGATGACGGCGATGGTTTTGACGCTCGGCTTCAAGGGAAGAATGCCGTTGTTTTTGAGCAACACCATGGATTCGCGCGCCGCGCGCAGAGCCAGTTTTCGATGCGCGGGCGAATTCACCTGCGACATGGGAATTCTGTCGAAAGGAACCATGCTCGCGGGGTCGAACATGCCCAGCCGCATGCGAGCCGTGAACAGTCGCTTCACGGCCGTGTCAATCTGACTTTGCTTGATCAATCCATCATGAACGGCTTTGACCAGCGTGACGTATTCGTTGCCGCAGGTGGTATCCGTCCCGGCGATAACGGCCAGGGCTGAGGCGTGTTCGATGTCCGGGGCGAAATGATGGCCGGTGGCGATGTCACTGACGGCGCCGCAGTCGGAAGTGACGTAGCCCTGGAAATGCCACGCCTGCCGCAGTGTTTTTTCGAGCAGATATGTGTTGGCGCAGGCCGGCTCGCCATCAATGGCGTTGTAAGCGCACATGAGGGAATCCGCGTGAGCGCCGAGGATGGTCATACGGAAAGCGGGCAGATAAGTATCCTCCAGGTCGTGCGGTGAAACGTCCACGTTGAATCCGTGCCGAAGCGGCTCGGGCCCGCTGTGCACGGCATAATGTTTGGGCGTGGCAATGACTTCCAGGTATTTCGGGTTATCGCCCTGCATCCCGCGCACAAATTCCGAGCCCAGCGTTCCGGTCAGAAACGGATCTTCACCGTAAGTTTCCTGGCCGCGTCCCCAGCGGGGATCGCGAAAGATGTTGATGTTGGGCGACCAGAATGTGAGCCCGAAATAGATGCTGTGAATGTTTTCCCGAATGGCCTGGTTGTACTTGGCGCGCGCCTCGGTCGAGATGGTTCGTCCTTCTTCGTAAATCAGATTCGAGTCCCACGTGGCTCCCAAGCCGATCGCTTGCGGGAAAACCGTCGCGTAACCTGACCGCGCCACGCCATGCAGCGCTTCGTTCCACCAGTCGTAGGCAGGAATTTTGAGGTGCGGAATCGCGGGTGCGGTGTGCTGCATCTGAAGAACTTTTTCCTGCAGCGTCATGCGCGAGACCAGATCGTCCACGCGCTGCTCGATGGGCAGATTTGGATTGAGATAAGGCGGATTCGACGGCGTGGCGCTGCTCGGAGTTCCCGATTGTCCGGCGGCGATTGCGGCCGCGCAGAGTCCGGCTGCAATGACAACCAGGCATTTCAAAGAAAATTTCGTCCTGCTGGTATTCATCGAATCCTCCTGCGCCGTCGCTGCGAGTTTTGAAAGAGGCCGTAGCTTAGTTCAAATTCGCCGCGGCAACAAGGGCTTAATTGACTGAGTGACCGGAACTGGCCGGCAGCATTGATGTTTCATTTTTCAAGCAAGGGCCGAGTGTCGAGGGCCGGCGCGTGCCTCTTCCCGCCGTGCTACGATGAGGGCCTGCCGCACCGAGGAGGGTCTTGAGCATGGCGAAAAATTTCAAGGAACTGACAGAGCAGGAGATGCTGGCGCTGGCCATTTCACTGGAAGAGGAGGATGGCCGGATTTACGCCGATTTTGCCGAAGGCCTGCGCGAAACGTATCCTGCCACGGCCAAAGTTGTGGAGGAGATGCTGGCTGAGGAATCCGGCCACCGGCGCAGCCTGATTGAAACCTACCAGCGCCGCTTCGGAGAGCACATCCCGCTGATCCGCCGGAACGACGTGAAAGGATTCGTGACGCGCCGGCCGGTGTGGCTGGTTCGGCCGCTGGGGATTGAACAAGTCCGGAAGCAAATTGAAATTATGGAGCTTGAAACCCGGCGTTTTTATGAGCGGGCCGCGCAGCGCGTGACGGACGCTTCGGCGCGCAAACTTCTCATGGACCTTGCCGAAGCGGAGCGAAAGCATTCGGCGCTGGCGGATTCACTGGAAGAAAAGATTTTAACGCCGGACGCGCGCCACATCGAGGCTGCCGCCGAACGGCGGCGGTTTGTGCTTCAGGTGGTGCAGCCGGGCGTCCTGGGACTGATTGACGGGTCGATTTCCACTCTCGCTCCAATCTTCGCGGCGGCTTTCGCCACGCACCGGAGTTCGGATGCGCTGCTCGTGGGTCTGGCCGCGGCAATCGGCGCGGGCATTTCCATGGGCTTCGCCGAAGCGGCTTCCGATGACGGCTCCCTCAGCGGGCGCGGCCTTCCACTCGTGCGGGGCGTTGTTTGCGGTTTAATGACTGCGGCGGGCGGGCTGGGACATGCGCTGCCGTTCCTGATTTCGAATTTCCACGTGGCTTTTATTGTCGCGACCGTCGTCGTTGCCGTGGAATTGGCGTCAATCACCTATGTTCGCCGCCGATACATGGACACGCCGCTCGTTTCCGCGGCGCTTCAGGTCCTGGTCGGCGGCGCGCTGGTTTTTGCCTCGGGGATACTCATCGGAAGCGCGCTCGGCTGATCTGGTGGAACCCTTCGTGAATCGTCGAGCGCTTTTCCAAGCCTCAAGCGGCGTGCTGGCGAGCCGAGATCATCTCTTTGATTCTCGTCGAGGTGATGGATTTCGGCCGCGTGATCGGCGTGCCCAGAGCGCGGTTCAGGACCAGTTGCGAGCACATGCCCATGGCGCGCGAGACTCCGAACAGCACCGTATAATAATCGAACTGCTTCAGGCCGAAGTGGTAGAGAAGCGAGCCGGAAATGGCATCCACGTTGGGCCAGGGGTCCTTGGCGTGGCCGTGCTGCTTCAGGATCACGGGCGTCAGCGAATAGAGCCGGTCCACAATTTTGAAGATTTCTTCGTTCGGGCAGACGCGCTCGCCAAAGGCATGAAACGCCGTGAATCGCGGGTCGGTGACGCGCAGGACGGCGTGGCCGTAGCCGGGTATCACGCTGCCTTCTTTGAGCCGTGACCAGATGAAATCCGTCAACTGGTGCTCGGTGGGCGCGCCGCCGAACTGCTTTTCAATGTCCAGCACAAAGTGGAGGCACTCCTGATTGGCCAGGCCGTGCAGCGGGCCGGCCAGACCGTTCATTCCGGCGGAAACCGCAAGCATCGGGCTTGAAAGCGCCGAGCCGACTGTGTGGCAGGTGAAAGCGCTGACATTGCCGCCTTCGTGGTCACAATGGAGCGTCAGATAGAGACGCATGAGATTTGCGAATTCGCCGGTAGGATCGGGCAAGCCGAGCATCTGCGCATAACCGCCGGCCCAGTCGCGGTCCGGGCTCAAGGGAGCCAGGGTTTCCTCTCCGGTGTGGATCCGGTAAACAGCGGCGGCGATGGCGGGCAGCTTGGCCAGCAAGTTCAGCGAGTCTTCGAGCGCGGCTTCCCAGTATTCGTCCTTGTGCATTCCTTCCTGGTAACGTCGGTGGAAAACGGAATCACGCTCGAGAGCCATAATAGCGGCGCTGAACATTGTCATGGGATGGGAATCGGTCGGCAGCGCGAAAAGCAAATCCCAGATGTAACTGGGAACATCGGCGCGCTTGCGGTATTCGGCGTGCAGCGCGGACAATTCGGCGGCGTTCGGAAGCCGCCCCGTACAAAGCAAATAGAAAATCTCTTCCGGCTTGCGGCTGGCAAGCTGGCCGATGGGAATTTCGCGGACAATCAGTCCTTTGTCCGGTTCCACCACGGACGTGTCGCAGACCAGGCCCATCACGCCCCGCATTCCACCGTAAACCTGGCTGACCGTGACGTCGGAGATGACCGTGGCGCCCGCAGCCTGGATCAGTTCGTGCGCTTCTTTTCGCAGACCTGGAATCTGCTTTGCAAGTTCTTCTTTAAGGTTTGCCATATCGCTCCCTTCAATGCGGGATGATTCAACTTGGTAGCCGCGCCAATCGGCACGAGCTATCTGCGGTCCTAAACCCTCTGATGACCAATTTTGCCAATTCGTGGCTCAGCCGCAGTGATATGGGTTACATTCAGAAGTGACGGAAATCACCGATGGCCCTCGACGGGGCCGAACCCGCTCGGCGAATCGATTTTCGTGAATTCTGATGCATTCGGTATAATGTCGCACGCAGATGGCACTGTCCTCGGGAGCTAAACTCGGACCATATGAAATTGTTTCACCGCTCGGCGCGGGCGGAATGGGAGAAGTCTATCGCGCCCTCGACACCAAACTGAATCGCGACGTCGCGCTCAAGGTTCTGCCGGACGCTTTTGCCGCCGATCCTCAGCGCATGGCGCGCTTCGAGCGCGAAGCGCGAGTGCTTGCTTCGCTCAATCATCCGAATATAGCGGCGATTTACGGCCTGGAAGAATCCGGCTCAACTCGCGCCCTGGTGATGGAACTGGTCGAGTGCCAGACGCTGGCGGAACGGTTGGCGTCGCGACCCCTCACCCGTCCCGCGTCGCGCGACACCCTCTCCCCGCAGGCGGGGCGAGGGCAAAAAGTTTCCGATTCCCAGCCCTCGCCCTCCGGGAGAGGGTGGCCCGCAAGGCCGGGTGAGGGTTTCGATGACACGCTTCAAATCGCCAAACAGGTTGCCGAAGCGCTTGAATACGCCCACGACCGTGGCGTGGTGCATCGCGACTTGAAGCCCGCCAACATCAAAATCACTCCCGAAGGAACAGTCAAGGTTCTCGATTTCGGTCTGGCCAAAGCGATGGGCCCGGATGAAATCTCGCGCGACGCTTCGAACTCACCGACGTTAAGTCTCGCCGCCACGCAGGCCGGGTTCATTCTGGGCACGGCGGCGTACATGGCGCCGGAGCAGGCGAAAGCGAAGCCGGTGGATCGCCGTGCGGACATCTGGGCGTTCGGTTGCGTGATGTTTGAAATGTTTTCCGGCAAAAAAGCATTTGAAGGCGAAACGGTTTCCGACGTTCTGGCCGCCGTCATCATGAAGGACCCGGACTTCGGCGCGCTGCCGGAAACAACACCGCCATCCATCCAACGCCTGATTCGCCGCTGCCTCAATAAAGATCCCAAACAACGGTTGCAAGCCATCGGCGAAGCGCGCATCACGATTGAGGAAGCGATAAGCGGTGAATCCGGCGTAGGGGCAATTCATGAATTGCCCCTACCGGAAGCCCCATCGCCACGTCACCGCGCGTTACCGTGGGTCATTGCCGGTTTCTTTGCAGTAGTTGCAGTGGTTGCGGTTGCGTGGAAATTCGCCGCGCCCAAACCAAAGCCGCAACATGTCGTCCGTTTCTCCGTCCCTGCACCTCAAAACACGAGCTTTTCTCCCATTTTCGGCAGCGAATTGAGTCTTTCGCCTGACGGCCGGGAAATAGCTTTCCGAGTTCAATCCGGCTCAGGCCCTTGGGAGCTATGGGTTCGTCCGCTTGACAGCCTCATAGCCAGACGGATTCCGGGAACAGAAGACGTCGGCACTTCCTTCTGGTCGCCGGACGGGCAATACATCGCTTTTTTCGCAAACAATAAACTGGAGAAGGTTGCGCTCTCCGGAGGTGCGCCACAAGCGCTTTGTGACGATAACGGGGGTGGGGGCGGAACATGGAATCGCGACGGGATTATTCTCTTCAATAACAACGGCGCTCTTGACAGCGTGCCCGCCACGGGCGGCACACCGGCGCTGGTTCTTGCCCCGGATAAAAAGGACAGTGGGGCAAGTTATCTCTTTCCCCAATTCCTGCCTGACGGGAAGCATTTCAATTTCCTGCTCAGCGGAGCGGGAAAACATTCTATCGCCGTGGGCTCGCTCGGTTCAAAAAAGATTACCCGGCTGACGGAAGCCGGCAGCAATGCCCTTTACGCTCCGCCTGGTGAACTGCTTTACCTGAGCGCGAACACGCTGATGGAACGGCCGTTTGACGCCAAATCACTGCGCTTTACCGGCG
>JBJKPU010000114.1:0-24064 GCA_046706005.1 Terriglobia bacterium
CCGGCTCGTCTTTCTTGCCGCTGTTCCAGAACCCTTCTTCCGAATCCACGTGGTAATAGCCGTAGTTGTAGGACTGGTCGAAGCGGACGCTGTCAAAGATGTAGAACTCGGCTTCCGGGCCGAAATAGGCCGTGTCGGCCACGCCCGCCGATTTCACATAAGCTTCCGCTTTTTTCGCGACGTAGCGGGGATCGCGGGTGTACATCTCTCCCGTGATCGGGTCCCGCACGTCACAAAGGATGCTCAGAGTGGGCGCGGCGGTGAATGGATCCACGAAGCCCGTCGCGGCATCGGGCATCAGGAGCATGTCGCTTTCGTTGATGGCCTGGAACCCGCGAATGCTCGATCCGTCGAAGCCCACGCCTTCGGTGAAGGCGCTTTCTTCGAATTCGCGTGCTGAGATTGAAAAGTGTTGCCAAAGGCCAGGTAAATCCGCAAACTTCAGGTCCACGACCTGGATTCCCTTAGCCTTGATGAGTTTCATTACTTCTGCCGATGTCATTGGTTTCTTTATCCCCCTTCAGTGTTTAGATAATCAGGCAACAACCAGCCTGGAACTTGTGATTAGCGCGCGTCGTGAATGTCGAAGGTGTACATGATTCCGCCCTCGAGAGTGTTCTGATTTCTCGTGGGTACAGTGCCCCGGAAAAGGGTCGGCTGATTCGACATGTCGCGCCGGAACTCGATTCGAGTAATAAGATTCTTGGCGATGGTTTTCTCCCCTGTAATCGTGAACTCATTGATGGCCTGAGGCGTCGCCGTGGTGAAACCGTTGTGGTCGTCGTAATACTCATAACGGCCCGCCAGGGCGTATCCGTTGCTGAACGCATAGCGAATGTAGCCCGCGATTCCGCTCCACCAGACGCCGGTCGAGGAACCCATTGGAGTGTCGTGGCCATAGTCGAAGTTCCACATCAGGGAAAGATTAGAAGTGGGATTATACGTCACCACCGTGTCCGTGAGGTTCCGAATGTCGCCGTTGTCCTGCGGCTGCTCGGCGCCGACGAAGTAATTCTCGGTTACCCCGACCTTCTTGGTGGGAGTCCAGCCCAGGCTGACGCCCGCGGTCTTGCCGGTGTTGTTGTCCACCACGTTGTTCCATCCGTTGACAAGGAACCCGGTCAGATTGAACTTGTCGTTGAAGGTGTACTTGGCGCGCAGGCCGAAGTGGTAAAAGGGAATCGCGTATGTGAACAGGATGCCGCGGGAATAGTTCCAGTTTCCGCTGCTTTCAATCACTTCCGCGCCGATCGGAGTCACGAATTTCCCGGCGTCGATCTCCAGCCCCTTGCCGACCGGAGCGAGGTAGGAAATGTAAGCCTCCTTGAAATACTGCCCGAAGCCCAACCCGCCGGGTTCCGTCGAGTTGACGACGTTCATGGCGTTGCCAAATCCAAGACTGAAGTCGAAGCCCAACCGGCTGTCGGTCGAGGTCGCCTTGGCCATGGTCAGTTCCATCATGTTCAACATCAGCGTTTCCTGCGGCGAGTCAAAAGCCCGCAGCCCCGCCAGTTCGCTGCTGGAGCTGCCCAGGCCCGCGGTCCCTGCAGGAACGGTTCCGGCCAGGCCGTACGGATGCTGGAAATCATAGCTGTAATACCCATCCACCAGGCCCGTAATGGAAACTGAATCGAAAGCGCTCGCCGGCGCAGCCGGAGGATCAGGAGCGGGCGCCGACGCCACGGGAGGGGCGGCGGGCGTTGCCAGCGCGGCCTCCTGCGGTGCCGCCGGAGCCGTAGCACTTGCCGGCGCCGGAGCTGCCGTGTCCTGCTTCTTCAATCCTTCAATTTCGTTCTGCAGCGTCTGGATCTGCTCTTCAAGCTTGGTGATTTTCTGCGATACGTCCGGCTTCGCGGAACTTTCCTGCGCCCGCGCCAGCGGGCACAGAGCAATGGCCACCGCTAGAAACACACCGGAGTAGACTTTTCGAGTGAGCTTCATGAAATTGTCCGTCGCTTTCTCCCCCGACGACCCCAAATCCACTTGCTGAGAATTGACCGGCCGTCCCGCCGGCACACACACATTACGGGCAGAAGCGATTCACGTCCAATGAATAGATTTTCTGGACTGCATAAATATTCGTTCGCCAACTTTCGTTTCTGCGTACGATAAGAAATACTTTGCCAAGCCTGATTTCCCAGCTCATCAGAAGCTCGGAAGCGCGTGCCGGAGGCCGCTTGAAACACGTTTTCCAACGAATGCCCTCAATCCGGTTATCATGCCGGCGGCTGAAAACCGAAAACTGCTATAGTGGAATCTGCGCGCGCCGGATGCGCAGCAGGCAGTCTTCTGAAGGTTTCGATCATGGAAGAGATTCGAGTCCGCTTTGCCCCCTCGCCCACCGGCTACCTCCACGTGGGTGGAGCGCGCACGGCTTTGTTCAACTGGTTGTTCGCGAGAAACGCGGGCGGAAAATTCATTCTTCGCATCGAGGATACGGACGCCGACCGCTCCCGGCCGGAATTGACCACAGCCATCCTGGAAAGCCTCGAATGGCTTGGACTGCATTGGGACGAGGGCCCCTATCATCAGTCCGAGCGCCTGGATCTGTACCGTGGCCGCGCCCAAGAACTCGAACGGCTGGGACACGCCTATCCGTGCTTCTGCACGACGGAAGAACTGGATGCCAGGCGCCGCCAGGCGGAGCAAGAACGGCGGGCGTGGAAATATGACGGAACCTGCCGCGATCTTTCAACAGAGGAACGTGAGAAGCGAAAAGGAGCGAACCTTCCTTTCGCGCTTCGCTTTCGTATTCCGCCCGGCGGCAAGACTAGTTTCGACGACATCGTCTTCGGGCGCGTCGAAATCGAGAATTCGGAAATTGAAGATTTTGTCTTGCTGCGCTCCGGCGGCCAGCCAACCTATCACATGGGCGTGGTGACGGACGACGCCGACATGCGAATTACGCACGTGGTTCGCGGGGCCGATCACCTCACGAACACGTTCAAGCAGATTCTGATGTACCGCGCGCTTTCCGTTCCGCTGCCCACCTTCGCGCATCTGCCGCTGATTCTCGGGCCCGACCGGCACCGGCTTTCCAAGCGCCACGGCGCAACCGCTGTGGGCGCTTACCGCGATCAAGGCATTCTGCCGGAAGCGATGGCCAATTTCCTGGCCCTTCTCGGCTGGACGCCGCCGGAAGGCAAGGAAATCGTTCCTCTCGCCGAGATGGTGCGCCAGTTCGATCTCGCCGCCGTCTCAAAATCGAACGCGGTGTTCGACCCCGAAAAACTCGTTTGGATGAACAGCGAGTACCTTCGGCATCTGGACCAGAGCGATCTTCTGCCGCGCGTGGCAGAGGAATTGAAAACGGCCGGCTTGTGGCGAGACGAATTCGCGGCTGCGGAAAGCGCGCGAATTGGAAAATCGGTTCAGATGCTGCAGACGCGCGCACGCACACTGAAGGACTTTTCAGACTCGGGCCGCGCGTTTTTCACCGACGATTTTGATTATCAGCCTCAAGCGCGGGCCAAGTTCTGGAAGGACGCAGCGCTCGCCGGCTGGCTGGAGGAGTTGAGCGCCCGGCTGAAACCTCTCGGGACGTTCGATCCGGCGAATACGGAAAAATGTTTGAGGGCACTTGCAGAAGAAAAAGGGATCAAGGCGGGAGTGTTAATCAACGCTTCACGCGTGGCGCTGACGGGCCAGGCCGTGGCTCCGGGCCTGTTCGATGTGATGACGGTTCTGGGGCGGGATCGCGTAGTTGAAAGGCTGCATAAGGCCGCCGCCGAGATTCGCAAATAGCGCTGCCTGCTTCCGATTCCCTATTTCTCGCTTCCCGTCCATTTCTCCACTTTTTCGAGCACCACGATCGCCACAGCCAGAACCGTGACGGTGATTTCCAGGGTGCGTCTAATTCTTTTCAGACTCCACATGGTGTGGTACCTCGATTTCAAACGAGACTCTCTCGGGCAGCGGCGGCCCGTTTTTCTCGAGCGGCACGACGGAAGCCCACAGCCGCCCGCCCGCTACTTCCATTATCCCGCAACATCGCGGAAGTGAGAAACGCTTCCGCCCGGCGCTGCCGGGATTGAAAAACAGCCTGTCGCCCAAGCTGACCAGGCAGGGTTCGTGGCTGTGGCCGAAGATAACCATTCCGGTTTCTGGCTTGAAGGTCGCGAGAAATCTTTCGCTGCGCATCGGCGCCTTGCCGCCCGCAACCGTTCCCTCGCCCCACGCTTTCAGTTCCGATTGCGGAACCGGCAGGATGTGCATCATCTCCACGTGCAGGCCGTCAAATTCGACGGCCGCCGTGAGCGGCAGCGAAAGCTCCGAACCATCCACGTTGCCGCGCACTGCATGGACCGGCGCGATGGCTTGCAACTCCGCCAGCACTTCCGCCGAGCCGACGTCTCCGGCATGAAGAATTGCGCGAACGTCCTTGAGGACATCGCGTAGCTTCGGGTCAAAGTAACCGTGCGTGTCGGAAACGACGCCTATCTTCATTCCCGGTTCCGGCTTCAGGACAACCTTGACCAAAGTCTGCGCTCCAGCCTTCCCAGCCATCATTATTGATGATGAGCCCGGCCAAAGGCAAAGCGCGCAGAGAGCAGTCCGGCTAGTTGAACTTGATTTTTGAAAAAATGGCTTTGTTTTCTGTGCGCAGAGGAACGCGGCGCGGCAGAACCTTCAAGGTCAGCGTGAACGGCTCGCTGGTGGGAGGCAGGCAGGCGTGGTCGTTGCAAGCCTGGTATGCGAGCTTGCCGGATAGGGAGATTGTTCGCGAGGAGACCGATTTTGGAATGCGCAGCAGCAAACCAATCGGGACTTCGCCTTCGTAAACGGAAAGCGGAACGTCGGAAAAGGAGAACTTGAGAGGCCGGCCTTTGGGGTAAATGATGCTTTCAACGGCCGCCTGCTTGGAGCCTTGGAATTCCACTTTCGTGGGAATCAGATAATCCAGCGTCGGATGATGATCGTTAATATGGAATCCGACGGTGACGTGGCCGACTACGGCGGCCTTCGCCGTCGTGCCCGCGTGGACACCGTTCGTCGCCAGCACCGCTTGCGCCTTGACCACCTGTGGGACTTCCTGTCCCGAGGCGGCGCAGGCAAGAGCGCCGGCAACGGCGGCAGCCGCCAGAACGGCCAGCGAAGATCTGCGGTTTGTCATCATTTACCTTCTTCCCCGAACTGCGGTACACATCAAATACATCAGCGAGACGCCTGCTGCAAGGGGGCCTTTTGCGACTTCAGGAATTTTGCCAGCGCTTCCCGCGCCTCTTTCAGGCTGATGGCGCAGGAAGGATCCACCTCGCGGCACTGAAGAACCGTGTAATTGCAGCCGCATTTGCAGGTTTCGCTGGAAAGGATCTTTTTGTAGGCCGCAAGCTGATCGGCGGTCAGTTTGGAAACATCCACGCCCGGCACCGGGGAATTGACTTCAGCGGGTGTTTCCACCTGAATGTCGTTGCTGCCTGGACCGCCGCCGGCGGACTTGAAATTCGAGGCCGTTTCATTGGGACTGGCTGTCAGCAGTTCCTTAATTTCCGCCTCGAAGACAGATACGTCCGTAGCCCCCACGTGCTTTGCGTAAATGCGGCCGTCGCGACCGATCAGAAAACTGGTGGGCAGGCCCAGAATCCCGCCGTAGAGTTCGCCGATTTTGTTATCGGACATGACCACCGGGTAATCCATGTTGAACTGCTTGTAGAATTGCCGCACCGGCGCGGGGCCGTCGTCTTCCGAGACGCCGATAATTCGAAGACCCTGGTCGTAGTATTTCTTCTCCAGCGCAATAAAGCCGGGAATCTCAATCCGGCAAGGTCCGCACCAGGTTGCCCAGAAGTCCAGCAGCACGACCTTGCCCCGGTAGTCATTCAGATTCACGGACTGTCCTTCCAGGGAGGTCAGAGCAAAATGCGGCGCCATGGGATGAGCGCCGTCCATTTTCACGGCCGGGGCTGTCTGGGCCGGCATGATCCAGTCACGATTGAGAAAATAAAGTCCGACCGCGACTCCGACGCCCAGCACAACACCTAACAATATTTTTCCGGTTTTCACTAGTCACTCCTCATCCAAACGATCCGCTTCATCTCGCCGCAGGCCTGGGGGAATTCGGTATCCGTTCAACCTCGCCGGCCGTTCCTTTTCCCGCGGCGTTCACCCCTGCGGTCGGAGCTTTCCGGCCGAACCACATCCAGCCCAGCACTCCGGCCATCCCCAGCATCAGCAGGGCGATGAACTGCGAAGTGGAGAGCAGATGGTGGAAGACAAATCCGCGGTCCGCGTCGCCGCGCAGAAACTCCAGGCTGAATCGGGCTGCGGCATAAAGAACAAGATAGAGAATAAAGATTCCGCCGTCACGCACCTTGTGACGATAGCGCCAAATCAGGATTCCGAAGATCGTGAAATTCGTCACCGATGCCACCGGCTGCCAGGGAAAAAGCTCGATTCCCAGCGGCACTCCCGTCAGAGCGTGACTGTAAGGGTTGGTGAATGTCAGCGAAAACCAACTGTGAAATGGAATCCCGTATTCGCAGCCGGCGGAAGTGCACCCGATGCGGCCGATACCCTGCCCCAAAGCGATGGCGGGCGCGTAAACGTCAAACACTTTGCGGATGGGCAGCTTGTAAACGTGAATGTACCAGAAGGCAAAAACCAGCGCCGCGATCAGGCCGCCGTAGAAAACTCCGCCCGCTTCGAGGGTGGACAGCGAAAAGATTCTGCCGCGGTAATCGCTCCAATCGGTAACGATCAGGAGCACTTTGGCTCCCAGCAGGGCGGTGATGATCAGCCAGGTGCTGAAATCAATCAGCCGCCCGGTATCCATTCCTTCGCGCTTCCCCAGGCGGACTACGACGTAGAGCGCCGCTATCAGCGCCAGGGCCAGCATCACGCCATACGTGTGCAACGTAAACGGGCCAATTTTGAATAGATTCGGATGCATCTGAAACGCGCCCTCTTCTTACAGCGTAAACCGATTCAGGAAAGAAAGGTAGTTGGAAAGCACCGCGAGTTTGTGAAAAGCCATCAGAACTCCAATTGCAATCAGAAGTACGCCGGAAAAAACCTCGACCATGTGAAGGTGCTTCCTGAATCGTCCATAAAACTTTACAAACTGGCCGACGCCCAGCCCCGTCAACAGGAATGGGACCGCCAGCCCAGCCGAATAAACAGCCAGCAGAAACATGCCCTGGAAAACCGTCTGCCGAAGGGCCGCCATGGCCAGAATGCCGGTCAGAATGGGGCCGATGCAGGGTGTCCAGCCGAAGGAAAAAGCAAACCCAAGAATGAAGGAGCCCACCAGGCCGCGCTTCGGCGCCACCGTATTGATTCTGGCTTCCCGGTAAAGGAAGGGAATCTTGATGATGCCCGTCAGGTGCAGGCCAAAAATGATGATGATCACTCCCGCGATGATGTCGAATATCGTCTTCTGTGACTGCAGGAACGTTCCCACTGCGGTCGCCGATGCGCCCAGAGCAATGAAGACCACCGAAAATCCGATCACGAAGGCCAGCGAATTGCGGAAGATCAGGCCCACCAGGTTTCCGCCTTCTTCGGACCTGAGTTGTTCCATGGACGCGCCGGAAAGCATGGAAACGTAACCCGGCACGAGCGGCAGCACGCAGGGAGAAAGGAAAGACACGATGCCGGCCACGAAAGCGATCGGAATGCTCAGATGATGCGTCATCGGGTTTGAAAGGTCTCCTGCACCAGTTCCTATTGGATGCGCGGCCTGCGGCGCCCGATTCTTCCTTTTGCGGCCCGCGGCCGGCCGGCAGCTTGCAGGTGCTGAATCGAAAAGTGTATCATACGTTTCCTTCGCTCGGTCTCCCGCCGGCGAGAGCTCTTCACTTTCGAACGGGCTTATTCCCATTGATCGGAGAACATTGATTGCTGCGGGCCCTGATTCTTGACTTTGACGGGGTTGTGGTTGATTCCGAGCCTCTCGTCTTCAAGCTAACACAGGAAATGGCGGCGCAGGAAGGCTGGAGCGTTTCGCGCGAAGAGTACTTTCGGGAATATCTGGCGCTTGATGATCGCGGCATTGTCGAACGCCTTTATCGCAGCCACGGCCGCCCGGTTGATCTGTCACGGCGCGAAGAACTGGTGGCGTGGAAAGCTCGCGAGTATGAATCCGCGATTCTCGATGGACTTCAGCCGTTCCCGGGAGCCGTGGATTTCATCCGGCGCGCCTCCTCCAGATATCCACTGGCCATTGCGAGCGGCAGTCTGCGCGCGGAGATCGAGCACTTGCTTGGGAAACTCGGCCTCCGTAAAGCTTTCCGCTTTATCATTTCTGCCGAAGACACCGAGCGCTCAAAGCCCGATCCGGAAATTTACCGCAAGGCGCTCGAGCGCATGCAGGCGATCAGTGATTTCCGGCCGCTGAAGCTTCGCGCCTCCGAATGTCTTGCGATTGAAGATGCGCCGGGCGGAATTCTGTCGGCCCGCGGCGCCGGTCTGCGCTGTCTGGCGTTGACGCACAGTCGGCCGGCCAAAGACCTGATGAAAGCCGATCGGGTCTTTGAAAAGTTCCAGGATATTGATCTGGAGCGAATTTCGAGCGAACTCTTCTGAAGGCGTGGCGACCCGAATGGGCATCAACGCACGGGCGTGATTCTGAAAAGGCCTGCGCCGTGGGACGCCAGCATCTTTGCAAACCGGCCGTAATATTCCCCCAGCTTCTTCCTGTTCCACAGGTCGCGTACGACGCAATGTCCGTGGAAACCCAGTTCCTGCCACGACACGCCCACCGATTCCGTCGCTTTGCCGGTGTTGAACAAGGCAACATATTTGCTCCGCGAATGGGGGACATCGGCGACCCAGCCGATTCTGTTGCCGCGATGAAAAAGCTCGTGGTTGCCGAAGCTCGACTGATCCACGGCGATCACTTCGCTGTTGGTCAAAAGCGAAAGCGTCAAGGGGTCAAGCGACGGCAGGTCTCCGCCGACCATAAGTGGGGAACGGAAAATCGCCCAGAGCGTCATCAGCGTGATCTGTTCATTCTGGGTCAAGTGCGTGTGACGGGGCCCCCTGTCAAAGAACTCGATCCGCAGTTGGCCGAGCGGCAGCATGTCCGCGTCCGGCCAGTGGCCGGGGCCTGAGTAAGCAGCCCACTTGCGGCAAAGCTTGAACTGGCGGAGCACATCCTGCCAGTTGTCCCACATGTCACCGGAGATGCGCCACATCTCCGACCAACGCTCGAGATCTGCCGCCCGAGAGAGCGGCGCCGGCCCGGGCGACAGGCTCAGAACAATCGGGCGGGCGGTCGCGTCCAAAGCCTGGCGCAGCGCTTCGATTTCCGCGGCGTGAAAGGTTTCCCCGGCGGGATTTTCCCCGTAGCTCATGTCGTCCGCCTTGATAAAATCCACGCCCCAACTGGCGTAAAGTTTGGCAATGGAATCGTAGTACGCACGGCCGGCCGCGGTTGAGACGTCCACGCCGTACATCGTCGTGGACCAGGCGCAGGTGTTGTTCAATTCCGCCACGTCAGGAGCGCGGTCAGCGGTTCCCAGAATCGGCAGGTTATCGCGCACCGCCGCGCGCGGGATGCCGCGCATGATGTGAATGCCGAACTTCAATCCGAGTGAATGAATATAATCAGCCAGCGGTTTGAAGCCCCGGCCGTTCGCGGAAGATGGATAACGGTTGAGCGCGGGCAGCAGGCGGCCGTAGCCATCCATTGAAACAGCCCAGGAAGCCTGATCGCCGTGCTCGACGGGATAAGGAAAGTACCAGTCGGCATCTATCACCACGTACTTGTATCCGTATTTGGCCAGATGAGCGGCCATGAAGGCGGCGTTGGCGCGAACTTGACTCTCATTCACCGAGCCGCCGTAGCTGTCATAGCTGTTCCAGCCCATGGGCGGCGTGGGTGCAAGCCGGCGCGGACTTTCGTTCACGGCCCGATGATTTTCCGTCTGAGCGGTGCGACCCCGAGGCCCGGCGCCAACAATGATCGACGGCATCAAGGCAATGAAAGAAAAGGAAACACCTAACCGGCGAAAAAAATGCATCAGTCCCCCAGCCGCATACTTTGCGTCGGTTTCGGCGGTTAAAGCAAGCATTTTATTGCTCTTTCCGGGGGGAATGGTAAAATGCGTCAGTTGAGACCGTGCCAAGCGGTTCAACGGGCGCGCCGCGCCACCGCCCCCTCGGAGGGCGGCTCTGCCTGAGATTTGAGGCTCTTCTCGCGCGCGGAGGTGAATCGTGGCGTCCGATCAATCCCCGCCCATCGTCCCTAATGCGCCCGATGATTCTCAGCGACTGAAGCACGCGCCGGCGCTGGCCTGCCTGCTGCTGGGGCTGATGGCATTTCTGGCCGGCGGCGCGGCCTGGCGCGAGTCTGTGACCTTCGATGAAGTCGCGCACATCGGCGCCAGCGTCAGCTATCTCCAGAAACTCGACCTCAGGCTCAACGAGGAACATCCTCCTCTCGCCAAGATGATAGTGGCTGTTCCACTCGTCCTGCGGGGAACCTACGCCGATTATTCGCATGTCTCCTGGACTGCCAGCGAGAAATTCCTTCCCGACGCCTTCTTGGGTGAGTGGGTGTTCGGTGACTTGGTGCTGACCCGCTGGAATGATCCCATGCGCACGCTGCGGTGGGCCAGGCTGCCCATGCTGCTTCTCACGCTGCTGCTTGGATGGGTGGTCTTTGCCTGCGCCCGGAAGATTGGAGGGGATTGGGGAGGTCTGCTTGCCCTCTCGGCTTACGTCAGCACGCCGGCGTTTCTGACCTTTGGCCCGCTGGTTCTGACCGACCTGGCTGTTACTCTCTTCTGTCTGCTGACGCTTTGGCAGTTCGCGGAACTTTGGAGCGCGCCCTCGCGCCGAAATGCGGTTCGATTCGGATTGTGCCTGGCTGCGGCGCTGCTGACCAAATTTTCATCCGGGTTGCTCTTTTTTGCCTTCGGAGCTTTCGCGCTGAGCACCCGCTGGCTCGCTCTGCCCGGACTGCCGCTTGACAGTAAGGAACTCCGCGATTGGCGCCGCCTTCGCTGGCGATGGACTCTCAAGGGAACAGTGCTGGCGGCGATCCTTGCCTACTGCCTCTATTTTATTCTTTCCCTGGGTCAGTCCACGGACGCGCTCTATCTTCTTGGTCATGGCCAGGCATGGATTCCCGTGCGCCGTTTGCTGATGCCACCCTGGCTCTACCTTCGCGGGCTGCTCATGTTCATCATGACTTCGAGCCGGCCGACATTTCTTCTCGGCCACAGCTACGCGCACGGGCAATGGTTCTATTTCCCGGTCGTCTTCGTTCTCAAGTCCACGCTCGGTTTCCTGGGATTGCTGGCGCTCCTGCTGACCCTGGCGCTGCGGCTTGGGCGGCGGCCAGGCGGCGTTTCCATCATTCCCGAGTCTGAAAGACTGCGCTGGCGGGTGCTTTGGGTTTCTCTCGTCGTCTTCACTGCTGCTTGCATGCTATCGCACATGACTATCAGCATCCGCCACTTCATGATTCCGATGGTGCTCCTGATTGTCATGCTGGCGCCGCTGCCGGGATTGATTCGCAACCTGGGCGGCGAGGCGCGCGTCCGGGTCCGCTTCGCGGCCGCCGCGGCGATTTTTCTGGCCGTCAGTTCGCTTGCCAGCGTAACCTGGGCTTACCCGAATTATTTCCCCTATCTCAATGCGCTTACCCGAAGCCATCCGATCTACTGGTGGGTCGGCGATTCCAACGTGGATTGGAATCAGGCGCTGCCTGAAGTCAGGCGCTTCGCCGATGAGCACAGGCTTAAAGTTCTCAATCTGGATTTTTACGGCTCGAACGATCCTGCGGCCTTCGTGCCGCAAGCCCGCTTGTGGGATTGCCAGCAGCCCGCGGCAGAGGATGCGAATCAATGGGTTGTGGTCTCCTCCAACATGATCATGGACGGGCACAACTGCATCTGGCTGATGCAATATCCGCACCAGAGCCTGGCGGGAAAAAGCATGTGGGCCGTGCACCTGCCCTCCGTGATTCCGCCACCCGGCGCTCCAGGCGGCCCTCCAGCGGCATCGGAGCGCAAGGCGTTTCTCAACATGCCCGAAGATATGCGCGTCACTTTCATCAATCTGACCCGCCATCCTGACCAGTTTCAGCCGTACTGCGCGAAGATGGAAGCTGAGATGCGAGCCCGCTTGTCAGCGCGCCCGAAGAAGTGAACCTGCCTTCAGATTCTGAGCGGAAATCAATCTGTGACCGAGCCCGGAGCAAGGGGACTTACAGCGGGCAGCCGCAACCGGTGGGGAAGGTGGTGGAGGCAGCGCCCTGGACGACCTGGGCGGTCGCAGCGGCGCTGGAGGCGGCGATGGCGGCATTGCTGGCGGCGGTGGCGGCGTTGTCCGCTGCTGCGACGGCGGCCTGAGCACTGGTCTGGGCCTGGCTGGCGGCGGAAGTGGCGCCATTCGCCTTGCTGATGGCCACTCCGCCCAATGCCGCCGCGGTGCCTCCGGCGGCGGCCTCCGTTGCACTCATTGCCAGGCTTGTCGCGGAGGAGGCGGCACGCCCTGTGGATACGGTTGCAGCTCCTGCATTGACCCCCGCGCCGGCGTTCACTCCTGCGCCGGCTGCGCTTGCTGAGGGCATGGAAGGCATGGTCGTCTCGGTCACGCCGGGAGCGACCTCAGCCCCGGGCACGGAAGCCACGTTGGTCTGGCTGATCTCGGTTTGCATCTGCGTGGGCGGTGTCTGCGCAGCGCTCGCGGGCGGAAAGGCTCGAGGCACCGACGTGGTCTGTCCCGCACGCAGGATGGTCTTGCCCTGGACGGCGGGATTGATGTTCTGAACCGTGACCACGCCCTCGATGCACCACACGTGCGTCGTGTTGCGAAGCGCCTGGACGATGAAGATGGTTCCCACCACGCCGATCACCGCCGTCTGCGTCTTCACTTCAAAGTGCGCATCCGGCTTGGTCAGTTTCTTCACTTCCGCCCGCATCTTGCCCAGCGTCAGTTCCACCGTCGTCTGCTGCGCCTGCGCGTCGTGCTCCACGATCTCCATGTGCGAGTTCGCGCCCACGTTCAGAACCGACCCGTCCAGCATCGTGATTCGCACCCGGCCCCGCTGAATGGTCTGCACGATGTCGTGCCAGTTCACTTCCGAATTCAACTGCAGCGGAAGCTCGCTTTTGGGAGTCTGTTTGGGGTGCCGGACGACCCTGGGAATCTCCGCCGTCACCGAACCCGCTCTTTTGCCCGCGCTGCCGGCTTGCGCCCCCGCTTCCGGGTGAAACCATTGGCCGGTCGGAATCACCGAGAACCGGCCCGCACTCCGCACTGTCACCCGGCCGTGGTCGGCAAAAATCCCCGGCTGCGTCCCCAGCAGGGCGATGCGGCAGAGCGCCGGGAAATCCCCGCCGCCAATCTCAACCTCCGCCCCCGAAAGACGAACCACCGTCGGCCTCGTTCCCTGGCTGCGGATGATCGCCACGCCGCGCTGGAAGTCGATCCGCTGCAAGCCGCTTTCCTTCGGCAGCGCCAGCTCGGCGTTGCCGCCCAGAACGACGCTCGCTCCCCAGGTCAGCTTCAGCACCGCCGCCGCCTCGGCGCCCGTCGTGACCCGGTCGCCCGCGAACAGGGCTGTCGCCGGCGGAGCCGCAACCCCGTCCACCAGCACCTGCCCGTGCGTGTTGACGAACCCCACGGCCGCCGTACTGGTTCGGCTGCCTGCGGCCAATCCCAGCCCCCCCGTTTCCAGCAGAGCCAGAATAGCTAAAGCGACTAACTTCCGAGTCCGCATAGATCACCGCCGTTTGGGGAATAAGCCAACGTCAAACCCTGACCGAACCCTGTGCCACCCCTCAATTCACAGTCAAGGCCAGATGGGCGTCGTGGTTGACCGCCGTAGCCGGACTGCCCGGCGCCGTATAGGTGGCATGTATTGTCAGCGTATAGGCGCCGGCCGGAGTTCCGCCGCCTCCCGACAGATGCATGCCGCCGCCTCCCCCGCACGCCGCCCATAGAACGACCATCGCCAGCGCAATCGAGAGCCCCGCCCACCGCCGCCGTCCGCCACAATAGAGCCCCGCGCCCCCTAGCAGCGCCATCAGGCTCCACAGCCACAGCCATCCCGTCCCCTGCCCGGAAGGCGGCCCCGCCTTCGGAGCCAGGCCGGAGCGCGCCGTCGTCGAGACCGTCACGTGCACCTGGGTCGTCGTTCCCGCCAACTGCACCGATGACGGTGACACCGCGCAGGTCGAGCCCGCCGGCGCTCCGCTGCAACTCAGGGAAACGCTTCCTTCCAGTCCGTTGACCGGCGCCACCAGAAGCGCATAATCCGCCGATCCACCGGCCTGGATCGTTTCCGTCGTCTGCAGCGGCGTCACCGAGAAATCCGTGAACAGCACCAGCAATCCCAAATCCCGCTGGTTGCTGCCGTCGGCCAGGCTGGAATGGACGTTGAAGCTCAGTTGATTCCCCGTAATCGACCGCAGATTGGAAACCGTCAGGTCGGTTGTGCTGCTCGGGGGAACCACCGTCGGGTTGAAACTGCATTGCGCCGACTGCTGGTTCTGGCACGCAAAGTTCACGGCGTTTTCCGAAAGCGCTCCCGTGCACAGCTGGTGCGTCAGCCGGTAGCTCGCGGCATTCGACCCGCGGAGAACGGTTGTCGTAGCGGAAGCCGCTGCGATCAGCGTGCATTGCGGCTCGCCCGTGCCCGCGAGCGACACCGTCTGGGGACTCCCGGGCGCGTTGTCCGCGATCGTCAGCGTTCCCGTCTGCACTCCCGTGGCCGTCGGGTGGAACGTCACGCTGATCGTGCAGCTTGCCCCCGCCCCGAGCGACGCCGGACACGTGTCGGTCTCGGTGAACTCCCCCGAAGTCGTGATCCCGTTCACCGTCATCGCCGCCGTCCCCGTGTTCGTCAGCGTCACGCTCACCGCATGGCAGATCAGATTCAGCGGCGTGTTCGGCAACGCCAGCGTACTCGCCGAGAGCGAAGCGATGGGGCCTCCCATGGTGACCGCAGCTGTTGCCGTGTTATTGGTGGGCGCGGGATCGGCTACGTCGGAAGAGACGCTGGCGTTATTCGTGATGCTTCCCGCTGCGGCTGTCGCGGTGGCGACGAGCGTAACGGTTGCCGTTCCTCCGTTTGCGATGGTGCCGACATTGCATGTGACCGTGGCGGTCCCGCTGCAGGTTCCCGCAGAGGATGCGGCCGAGACGTAGGTCAGTCCGGAGGGTAAAGTGTCGGTAAAGGTGACGTTGGTCGCGGCGCCCGGGCCGGCGTTGGTCGCCGTCAAGGTGTAAGTCACATTGGAATTCACGGGGACGGTACTCGGCGAGGCAGTCATTGCCAGGGCCAGATCCGCAGCGGTAGCCACCTGAATCTCACCCTTGACCATCAGGCCGCCGGTGGCGACGGCGCCGTCGGTGAAATGGAGAAGAATCTTACCCGTGGCGATATCCACTTTGTAGATGTCGCCGGAAAAGAGGTCTGCCGTCCAAAATGAAGTGCCGTCGGGGTCGAGGTTCAAGCCAAACAGGGAGCCGGCGCCGAGCCCGGTGTAGGTCTGGATGATGTTGCCGCTCGAGTCGAGCCGCACCACGACGGTCGAATCCGCCACCAGGACCTCCCCGTTGGGCCTGATCCTGAGTTCGTAAGCGCTTATCCCCGGCAGCCCCGTGGCGAAGTCTGAAAGTTGGGTGTTCGTGCAGACATTGAACCGTTTGATCGACGTTCCCTCCGAAGTATAAAAAATCGTGCATTGATCGGAGGCAAGGTCAATCCAATCCGTTCCCCGGTCTTGCACCGCCGCCGCATAGCTGGCCAGCAGATTGCCGCTCGAATCGTACTTTTTAATAGTCGTGTCGCCGTCGGCCGTCCCCACGTAAGCGTTTCCGGCGGAATCGAAAACAATAGATTCGGGATGGCTGCCCGATTCAGCGGCGAAATTCTTGAGGAAAACACCGTTGCCGTCGAATTCGGGAACGATTCCGCCCTGGAAAGCCGTCGCGTAGAGATTGCCGGCCGTGTCAAAAGCCATGCCCGCGATTTCGCTCGAGGGTTGAGAAGAATCCAGGTCCTGCATCAAAGCGCCCGTACTGGTCCGCCGCTGAATCAGTCCGCTTTCCACACCGATAAAAATATCGCCGTTTGCAAATGGAACAGCCCCTCCCGTCCCGCTCAAACTCACCACTCCGCCGCTGGCTGGTGAGTCGTCGGTTTCGGTCAGCGTTCCGGTCAGCGTCCCGAGGTGGAGCGGATTGAAAGTCAAGGTGACCGTGCAGTTGCCGTTAACGGCGAGCGTGGCGGGTGGAACCGGGCAATTGTTTGTCTCGGCAAAGTCACCCGTCAGCGCAAAGGAAATGAAGCCGAGCGGCCCTGTGCCCTTGTTGGTCAGCGTCAGGGTCTGCGCGGCACTCGCAGATCCAACCGGGGTGCTGGGAAAATTGAGGGTCGTCGCTGAAAGGGCCGAGACGCCGCTGGAATAAGCGCCCGTTCCCGTCAGTGTGGCAATGTGTTGGTTGGAGTACGCATCGTCTACGACGGTAATAAGGCCGGAATCGGTGCCGGCCACGGTGGGAGTAAAGGTAACGGTAATGGCGCAGCTCGCCCCTGCCGCAAGCGTCGACGAGCCAACGGGACAGTTGTTGCTTTGGATGGCAAAGCCGCCCTGAATGAAGAAAGTGCTAATCGTGAGAGGGCCGTCGCCCGTGTTGTTCACATTCAAGGTCAAAGGCGAACTGGTGGTGCCGATTTGCTGGTTTCCGAAGTTCAGTCCGCCGGCGGGCGTCAACGTCACAGCCGGGCCTTGAAGGTTCGCCAGCTTGGTGGCGAAGGCATCGCCGCATGGAGCGTTGAAAATATCGAGGCAGGCTGGTCCGCTGAATTTCGTCTGGAAGGCGCCGGACGTCCCGGGAAAGTCGCTCGATCCGGCGATGCCGGTGACGTAGAGATAATCGCTGGAATCAAGAATGGCGCCTATAGCGGCCGTGTCGCCGCTGCCGCCGAGGTAGTCGGAGAAAATCGGCGCGTCGCCCCCCGAGTCCAGCTTGGTCACAAAGCCGTCGTGACAAGTGAAAGGAGCAGCGGAAGTCCCGCAGGATCCTCCGGGGAGATAACCCTTGATCGGATTCTGCACGGGGAAATCGTAAGAGTTCGTGCCACCCACGACGTAAGCATTCCCATTCGCATCAACCGCAAGGCCGAAGCCGGCTGCATCGTCTCCGCTGCCTCCGAGATAGGTCGAATAGAGCAGCGAGGTCCCGCCGGAGCTCAGCTTGGTGACAAAAGCGTCACCGCAAATACTAAGCCCGAGGCAGGATGTCGAACCTCCGGCGAAGGCGGTCTGGAACGCTCCAGAGGTGGTTGGGAAATTCGTGGAATTCGTCATGCCTGAAACAAAAATGTTACCCGAGCCATCCAGCGTAATGCCGCGGCCCGTTTCATCTCCGCTGCCGCCCAGGTAAGTCGAAAAGACCAGCCCCGAGCCTGTGGAGTTCAGTTCGGTGACAAACGCGTCGCCGCAAGTGCCTGAGGTGCTGGCGCATCCGCCGGCAACCGTTCCGCCTCCATAATTGGGCTGGACCACACCAGCGGTTTTGGGAAAGTCGGAAGACGCCGTCGTGCCTGTGACGTAGACGTCGCCGGAGCTATCGAGCGCGATTCCGTCAGCGATGTCGTCGCCTGTACCCCCTAGAAGGGTGGAATAAGTGAAGCCCGTTCCGTTGGAGTTGACCTCGGTCACAAAGGCATCAGCGCAATTCGAAGAGCAAGTGACGCCGCTGGCAAAAGTCGTCCTATAAGCTTTGGCACTGACCGGGAAATTGGAGGAAGGTTCAGCGCCTCCGGCGACGTAGGCGTTGCCGGATGAATCCACGGCGATCGCAGACCCTCTGTTGCTGGCACTCCCGCCAAGATAGGTCGAGTAAAGGAGCGTGGCGCCGTCCGGGCTCAACTTGGCGACATACGCGTTTAGGTTGTTCGGCGCGCCATTGTTGACACCCTGAGCCGCTCCCGTTGTCACGGGGAAATTTGTGGATCGCGTATCGCCCGTCAGGTAAGCATTTCCAGCCGGGTCCACAGCCATTGCAAAGTTTTCATCCTTGTCGGCGCCGCCCAGATAAGTCGAGTAAAGCAGCGTGGAGCCATCGGGGCTCAGCTTGGTCACGAAGACGTCCGTGCAGAAGTTTGTGCCGTTCTGGCAAGTGTACGGGGCACCATGGAGGTTTGCCGAATTAGCCCCGGAAGTGGTAGGAAAATCCGCCGACCGCGTGGTGCCGCTCACATAAACATCGCAGGCTGAATCAACGCCGATGCCGAAACCCTGGTCGTCGGCGCTGCCGCCAAGATAGGTAGAGAACGCGAGGACGGGGTCAATGACCAGAGGTTCGGAGGCGTCGTACCGCCCGATCCGGAATCCCACCTGGTTGTCCGCCAGAAGAACAAAACTTCCGTTCACATCGCGCTGGCCGGCCGGGACCTGATTGACCACTGCCACTGAGGGCTGACTACTCGCCGCCGACAAACCCGTTTGGTAGACGACAGGTTTGAGGAAGCGGAGTTCACCGCCGCGCCGGCGAATGACCAAGTCTCCATTCCTGGCTATTGCAACCTTCGAATCCTTCCCTGCAATTCTCAGCCGGATCAATCCCGGATCAGCGCCGGGAGCGACCACAAAATCATATTCAAGGTGGCGCTGGTTGCCATGGTAAATCAGGTTCACGCCGGGATAGACGTCCTGATACTCCACTTTGGCGTAATTCGGCACATCCTTCCGCCATTTGCGCGGATCGTTGCCCAGCAGATAGTTCGACTTCCCCGGCAGCTCGTTCAGACCGACGACGCGCGGGTTGGAATTCCCTCCAACCAGGGCCATGCGAACGACATCCGTCTTCTTCTGTCCGCGGCTGAGCCCGCCGGTTCTGAGCTCGCCTTTTGCCGCCGCCCCGCCCAGGCTCAAGACCGCTTCCTGCGGCGTCAGGAACAATTCGTAGTCGTTCCCGCGCGATATAAATTTGACGCGAGAGTCCGTCTGGCCGCCGTTGGCGGCAAAAACCAGAGGCAGCTTTTCAAAGAAATTCGTGCTGATGACGGGGCAGGTTGCCGGGCCGCTCGAGGCGATGCCCGTGCCGGTGAGCGCGACCACTTGCGGACTGTTTGAAGCGCCGTCGTTGATCGTAAGTGTCCCTGAGTAAACCTGTGCGGCGGTCGGCGTAAACGTGACCCTGATGCGGCACGTCGCCAAAGACGCGAGAGGTGCAGTGGCCGAGGGACAGTTGTTGGTTTCGGAAAAGGGTGCCGTGGCGGTGATGCTCGATATCGTAAGCCCGCTCGCCGTGAAGTTGGTCAGCGTCACGGATTGCGGCCCGCTCATTGTGTTGACCACCTGGTTGCCAAACAAAACAGCGCTGGTTGATGTTTGCGCGGGCTCAACACCGTAGCCGCTCAGGCTCACGTCCTGGGGGCTGTTTGCGGCGCCGCTGCTGCTGAAAACCAGCGTTCCCGCTGAACCCCCGACCGCGGTAGGTGAAAACGTTACTCTGACGGTGCATGAAGATCCCGCGGCGACGGTTGCATTGCTGCAGGTGTCCGCGCCGATGCTGAATCCCGGGGCGCCCGCTGGCTGGATCGTAACCGGGTTCAGAGTGAAGCCGGAGCCGCCGGTATTCGTGAGCGTAACGCTTTGGGTGACAGGGGAGCCGCCGATGGGCACAAAGCCGAAGCTGAGGCTGCTGGAAGAAGGCGACATGATGGACGACGCGGCTAATTTGGTATCGAACCTGAAAATCGTTCCGTCCGTCAGCGGGTTGCTGGTGCCGCCAAAAAGAGTGCCACCATAGAGGTATCCGGAAGAGTCGAGCAGCAGGCTTCCAATATAGGGATTCTGTCCATCCGTCGTGCCCGCGGCGAAGGCATGCACCACCCTTTCGGTATAGGTGCCAGAGGAGTTGACCAGTTCATAGATTGTCCCGCAGCCGGCTCCGCTCCCGCAACTGGTTCCGCCGCCATAGTACGTTGTGCCAAAAATGTTGCCCGATGAATCCATAACCACGCCCGAGTACGGAGTCAGCCCGTCGTTCGTCGTACTTCCAAAACTGTAAAGCACTTTCTCAGTGTAGGTGCCCGACGAGTTCACCATCTCGAAGACTGTCCCATTGCCGTTCGCGCCGCCGGAGTAGGTTGTGCCGTAAAGATTTCCTGCTGCATCCATGAAGAGCCCCGCATAGGGGCAGTTGGCGCCGTCATTCGGGCCTCCAGCGAAATTGTGCAGGATGCTCTCGGTATAAGTTCCGGACGAGTTCACCAGCTCATAAACGACGCCAAGATTGGAAGTTCCTCCCTGATTCGTCACGCCGAAAATGTCACCGGCGGAATCCATCACCAGGTTTGGGTATTGGGGATTCGCGCCGTCGTTCACGCCGCCTTGGAAGTTGTGAAGGATCTTCTCCGTATAGGTGCCGGAAGAATTGACCAGCTCATACACGGTGCCGAAACCACCTGTGCCGCCATATGCGGTCGCACCGAAAAGGTTTCCGGAAGAATCCATCAGCAAGGCGGAGGCTGGCGCCGCTCCGTCTCCCGTGGCCTTAAACGAGTAAAGCACTTTCTCCGTGTAAGTCCCGGAAGAGTTGACCAGCTCATAGACCGTCCCGTTATTGCCTGCGCCAGCGCTGGTGGTGGTGCCGTAAAGATTCCCGGAGGAGTCCATAATCACGCCAGCCTCAGGATTTGCGCCATCGCCGCCGGTGCCTGTAAAGCTGTAAAGCAGCTTTTCCGTGTAAGTCCCGGAGGAATTGACCAGTTCAAACACGGTTCCGTAACCGTAGGTGCCGCCCACGTTGGTAACACCATAAAGATTGCCGGAAGCGTCCTGGACCAGGGTTGAGATAGGGGTCGAACCGTCCCCGCCTGGGCCGCCGCCAGTCGGGTTGGTGAAGCTGTAAAGCAGGCTTTCGGCCTGCCCATGCGCAGGCAAGGGCGTGAGCGCCAGGAAAAGAACGGGTGCGAGTATCAGAAGGAAGGAGCGCGTGAAGATGGGAGGACGAACCCCATGGACTCGATGAGGCACGCTGCAACCTCGCTTCTGCATATTCCCCTCCCGACAGCCTGCAACGGCACTGGCCCTTTTGTAATAAGCTTTTTGCGATCGGACTGCGAGCATCCGTATCATAGGCGGCAGGAATAGTCAAGATACATCAGCGCGCGAAATTCATATCGCTGTGAAGTGTGGTACGGGAACCGACTCCGTGATTTCAAGCCTTAGCCCGGCTTCCATCAGTCTGAAATCTGGTCATCCCTTTTTCAATTCCGCGAGCACTTGCCGGCCGCATTCCTTAAGAGTCTCAAACACGCCGGTTCCCTTGAAGGCGATCGCTTCAAAAATCGGCTCGCCCTTCATCACCAACTGCTTTTGCAGCTCTTCAACGGGCAAGGCACTTGGCAGGTCCCGTTTGTTGAGTTGCAGGACGTAGGGAACTTTCATGAAGTCGTAGCCGTGCTCTTTGAGATTCTCTTTGAGGTTTTCCAGGGCTTCCAGATTGGCGTCCATTCTCTCTTCCTGGGAGTCGGCGACAAAGATGACTCCATCCACGCCGCGCAGGATGAGTTTCCGGCTGGCATCGTAAAACACCTGACCGGGTACCGTGTAAAGATGAAAGCGGGTCTTGAATCCCCGGACCGTTCCCAGGTCGAGAGGCAGGAAATCAAAGAAAAGCGTGCGGTCGGTTTCGGTGGCCAGAGAGATCATTTTGCCGCCGGTTTTTCCCACGCTCTGGTCGAAAATCCACTGGAGATTGGTGGTCTTCCCGCCCAATCCAGCGCCATAGTAAACAATCTTGCAGTTGATTTCGCGTGAAGCAAAATTAATAAAGCTCACACCCGCAATTCCCCATTCTCGAGAGTGACTTCCCCGTTTTCGCCGACCGGCGCGCGAACCAGAAGTCGTGCCGGACCCTTCCTGCTGACCGCTCCCCTAATCCGGACCTTCACGCTTATAACACAACGGGCCGGTATTCACAACGCTATCGCATTTCGGCCCCTCCTTTTCCGCCTCCGAAGGATCTTGACAACGGACTGCTAAGTTAACTAACATTGGCAGCTTCACTCCGGACGCAGCCGCTCCGGGCAGTTCTTCGGTTACCTCTGAGGCCGGTGAGAGGAGCGGCAACGCGTAAGAATAACGCGAAAGGCAATCTTTGCATGGATAAACAATATTTTACCATTCTGATCTTTCCCGGAGCCCACGGCAAGTTGCGGAGAATCCGCCTGCCCGTTTATACGCTTCATGTTGTTTTTGGGCTGAGCGCTCTCGGCCTTGTGATGGTGTTCGGCATGGTAACGAGTTACGGCCGCATGCTTTGGAAGGTGTCAAATTATAATCGGGTTCGGAGTGAGCGCGAAGCGCTGAAAACGCAGTACCAGGATCTGGAAGGAAAGGAAAGCCTCACAAAGGCCAAGCTGGATTCCCTGCAATCGCTGGCCTCCGAAGTTGCCTTGAGTTACGGATTTGGAGACGATCACCGGCTGCGTTTTCCCAAAGCGGTTCTCAATCTGGCGGCGGAAAGCAATTCCACGCTTGACGCCAGCTACCGTGCATCCCTGGTCGCTTTTAATGCCATGAAGTCGGCTTCCGGGGGTCCGGATCTGAACGCGGCCAGCCTGGGACTGCTTTCGCGCGTCGCCAGGGATCCGTCCCTGGTCCCTTCAATCTGGCCTGTGCGCGGTCCGATTACAGCGGGGTTTGGCGAGCGCATGGATCCCTTCAGCGGCGAGGGCGCATTTCATCCCGGAATTGACATTGCGGCTCCGGTCGGGACCGATGTCGAATCCGCAGGGGACGGCCTGGTGCTGCAGGCAGGGCGGGATGCCGGTTATGGAAAGTGCATCGTGATCGACCAAGGTGACGGAATTTCGACCGTTTACGGCCATCTCAGTAATATTTTCGTGGTGGTCGGCGAACAGGTTAAGCAAGGTGAGATCATCGGGACAGTCGGAGTCACGGGAAGGACAACCGGCCCCCATCTCCATTACGAAGTGCGCATTCATGACACCCCCGTCAATCCCATGAGGTTTCTCCACGGGTAAGAGCAGCCTCCGCTTTGGCGCCGCGCGGGCATGAGACTACGCCTAGGATTGTAAGGACGGCCCATCCGTCACAGACATGACATGCATGGGCGTGTGGAAACGCCTTCCGATTGGCGAAAGCTGAGGTGCCGACTGCCAGCCGCGACTGGGGGAGGAAAAAGTTAGAGTATGCCTTGCAATTATGAGGTCCTCGGCGGTAGAATTAGAAGTTTGCGGCGGCTGGCGTAGCTCAGCTGGTAGAGCATCTGATTTGTAATCAGAGGGTCGGGGGTTCGATTCCCTCCGCCAGCTCCAGGTTGAGCAGGGCCGCTCTGAAGCTGTGTACTGAAGAGGGCGGCGGGCCCAGGCAACAAGAGCGCGCTAAATTCCGGAGTTTGTATTATAATTTACCTGGGCACTTTTCACATAAATGAATGTCTGCGCGCATCGAGGTGCCGCTTCGGGCTGAAGCTCGTTTCCCCGAGGAATGCAGCGGAGGGTGATGGGACGTTTGCCGCGCAACGGCGGGGCGACCGGCTTGGGACAGGTGGCCGAGTGGCTAAAGGCAGCAGACTGTAAATCTGCCGCTCCTTGCGAGCTACGGAGGTTCGAATCCTTCCCTGTCCACCAGAAAAGCAGTGGCGAGTGGCGCAGAAGGACAAGGGCCAGAGTCTGAGCCTGCTGACCGCCTCACGACAATGCACTTGCCGCTGAATCGAAGGGCGGGAGTAACTCAGTGGTAGAGTCACGGCCTTCCAAGCCGTTGGTCGCGGGTTCGAGTCCCGTCTCCCGCTCCAAAAAGCTGTCGCTGGTGAACACGGGTCAGCGCGCAGGACGGGCCGATGTAGCTCAGTTGGTAGAGCACGTCCTTGGTAAGGACGGGGTCAGCGGTTCAATTCCGCTCATCGGCTCCAGAGATACTTTATGACGCTCTCCTGGCCATACTTTTGAGGGATTCGCAAAGCTGAAACGCAAATTACTGAATCGGAGCTGACATGGCGAAGGAAAAATTTGACCGTTCGAAGCCGCACATGAACATCGGGACGATCGGGCACATCGATCACGGGAAGACGACGCTGACGGCGGCGATCACGAAAGTGCTGTCGAAGAACAACCCGAAGA
>JBJKPU010000115.1:0-59882 GCA_046706005.1 Terriglobia bacterium
AGTTTAGTTGGATTCGGTATCGGATACCCGACCCTAGTCCATCTAGTTCTCTACCACCGCGAGTGATCATCCGAGGCTAGCCCTAAAGCTATTTCGAGGAGAACGAGCTATCACGGAATTTGATTAGCCTTTCACCCCTACCCTCAGTTCATCCAAGCTGTTTTCAACCAACACTGGTTCGGGCCTCCGGCCGCTGTTACGCGGCTTTCACCCTGACCAAGGGTAGATCATCCCGCTTCGCGTCTATTGCCCGCCACTGGTCGCCCTGTTCAGACTCGCTTTCGCTACGCCTCGCTCCCCGTCCCGCCGTAGCGGAACGGATCACTGCTTAAGCTGGCGACGGACAATAACTAGCCGGCTCATTATGCAATAGGCACGCCGTCAGGCTGTTCCGGTGTTGCCACCAAAACGTAGCCCTTCGACTGCTTGTAAGCGTACGGTTTCAGGTACTATTTCACTCCCCTCGCAGGGGTTCTTTTCACCTTTCCCTCACGGTACTGGTTCACTATCGGTCGCCAGCACATATTTAGCCTTACGGGATGGTCCCCGTAGATTCCCGCGGGGTTTCTCGTGCCCCGCGGTACTCAGGAACGCGCGCAAGAGTCGAGTCAGCTTTTGCCTACGTGGTTATCACACTCTATGACCGACATTTCCATGTCGTTCGGCTAGCCGCTCGATTGGTAACTCTCCGGTTCTGCACCGGCGCGCGCCCTACAACCCCCAACCCTCCTCTGAAATCTCAAATCTGAAATCTGAGATCTCAGTGGAAGGTTGGGTTTGGGCTGTTCCGCTTTCGCTCGCCGCTACTAGCGGAATCGCGTTTGCTTTCTTTTCCTCCAGGTACTGAGATGGTTCACTTCCCTGGGTTTGCTCGTGCCCGCCTATGGATTCAGCGGGCCGTTTCCGGGTGTTGCCCGGAAGGGTTTCCCCATTCGGAGATCCCCGGGTCAATGGGTGCTTCCCCCTCGCCGAGGCTTATCGCAGGTAGCCACGTCCTTCATCGCTGGCTGGCGCCAAGGCATCCACCGTACGCCCTTAGTAGCTTGACCATAATATCTGCTCAACACACAAGGCAGTGGTCCGTGACCCGTGGCTGGTGACAAACAAAGACCGCTTGTCCGCCCCGCGCCATTCGCCGCTGCCAGTTGCGCAGATTCGCCTTCGCTTAATCCGTCCGGATATCCGCCGGACAGATGAGCACATGTAGACGCCGCACTATTCAGTTTTCAAAGAACCTGGAGTGCTGCCCGCGGCTCGCGCCTCAAGCAACTTCCTTCAAGCAGCCTTTGCCCGCCAACTTTCGCCGGCGCGCTTTGGATGCTGAATTCGGTCTTTGCTTCCGCAACAACCGAATTCAACCCCCAAGCGGTGCGCGCGTTCGCTTGCTCCGCGCATGAATCATTCGCAGAGCGCCGCTCCGCTGGTCATAATCAGTGTCTTTGCTGTGATGAGGAATTTGATACAGGCGGGAGGTGTTTCCGGTCAGAGCCCCACTTGCCTCAAATCCCTACCCAAAGGCCTTTTGCGTATTCACCTCCGAAAGAGTTCATCCAAAATGATGCGAACCACCCTTGCCCGTCCGCCTTCATGTTGGCAATCAAAGATATTACTAAGCCCCCACAAGGAATGCAACATATTTTTTAGCCCGCCCCAGACCCAGTATTGCAAAGACTTTGTACCGCAACGCCGGTCTTGCAACGACGCGGCATGAGGGCGGCGCTGCGCTGGTTCGATTGACTAAGGCAGAACGGTTTCGCCCGTAGGAGGGGGTTCGGAAGCGGATTCTTTGGGGGCGTCCTTGTGGTCCACGATGAAGCGGGGAAGCAGGAAAACGAAGGGAACGACGATCAGGGAAACCAGGCCGTTGGCAACCGCCATGATGGGAAGGTGCAAATGATAAATGGTCATGATCTTCGCGCCCACCCAGTCACTGCCGAAGAGCGACAGGTTGCGGACGCTCATCATCAGCGAAAAACCGAGGGCCTCGCTGCCCTCGGGCGTGGCCCGCATGGCCAAATCCATGATGCTCATGTCGGCCAGGGTCCAGCCCAGGCCGTAAAAGCTGTCAATGAACCAGGCGCGATGGAAGGTGGTGTAGAAAGCGTAGCCGAATTGCGATGCCGCACCCACCGCGATGCAAACGGCCAGCAGCCAGCGCAGCTTGAAGCGGCGGCAAAAGTACGTTCCGTAGACCGTCGCGGCAATCACCGCGAAGACGCCCTGCAGAAGCATCAGAAAGCCCTGGCCCTCCGTGTGGAGATGCATCACGTTCTGCTGCTGGTAGAATTCCGCAGTCATGATACCCGGCGCGCAATAGAAAAGGGCGCTGAACGCCGCCGCGGTCCACATGGTTTTGGCGTCGGCGATCCTCCTGAGCTGCGTGCCGGCTTCATTCAGGAGTTTCTTCGAGTCCACTTTGCGCCGGCGCTCGTGAAGAAGAATGAACGTGGTGGGGATCACCAGAAACATGACCGCGCCGCCCGCCGCGGCGGTCCAGCCAAAGGCAACAGCGCCCAGCAGACCGCCGAGCGGCCCCGCCACGATAAAGCTGCCCTGGCTGACGAAATTGAAAATGCTGGCGAGCCGGCCGGTGGCGCCAAAAGCCTGGCCCGTTTCCACCATCAGGCCGCCGACGGCCGTGCTGGTGAGAACCATGAAAACGTTGATGGCAATGCAGACCGTCAGCAGCTTGTTGTAAGTGTGCGGCGTAAAAATAAGCAGGACGAACGACACCACGGTGAGCGCGGCGCCAATCAGGATGTAGCTCTTGCGCCGGGTGCCCAGAATCGGAAAAGCGTCCGTGATGATCCCGAAGAACGGCTTGAAATACCAGGCGAACTGCACCCAGAAAAAGAACGCAGCCGTGGACGCCAGATTTTCATGAAGGGAATTCTTCAGCAGGTTCTTGAGCGGAATCAGGCCGAGAACCTGGAACTGAGGAAGAGTAACGCCAAACACACCCACGGCCACCACGGCCGCGGCGACAAGCATTCGCTTCTTTGATTCGGGTGAATTGGGCCCGGGGTTCGCTACCGCTGTGGATTGGGTTTTCTCTGTGGCCAAAACTTCTCGCTACCGTGGGCGTTCGCTGACACCTGAAGCGACATCATACGCAATTCGGGCAACTATCGCCAGACATTCAAAAATCGTAGCTAATCGGAAGGTGGAGGATTGGGACCGGGATTTTCTCTGGCGACGCCGTCGTCTTTCCATTGGTGGCCGCAGGCTTCGCAGGACCAATTGAACAGGGCTCCGCCTTCCGAGCCATCAGCGGGCTCCTCGTCGAGACCCTCGAACACGGTTTCAGACGAATGGCATTTCGGGCAGACGACGGAGAATTCCTCATCGCCCTGCGCCTGGCCGAATCCGGCGGAGTGAAGAACGCTGAGGGCGCGCGGGGCGTCAGCATCGGAGACTCGAATGATGCCGGCGCCGTCAGCGGGAGCGGCACCGGGCATTTCAATCCGGGGTTCACTCTCCGGAGTCAGATAAGAAAGGATAGCGGCAGCTTCCAGAATCTGCTGGACCGAAGCGGCTTCCGCCGGATCCTGCGTGCGCCAGACTTCGACCAGCTCTTCATCGGAGGGCCGGGCCGGGGCCGCAGAGGACTCTTCACTGAGCGCGGCCGGCGCTTCCAGACCGCGGCGGGAAAGTTCCGCGCGCAGGGCGGATTGCGCAACCTCGGTGAGGTCGTCCGCGGTTTCGGCCAGCTCGAGCAGTTCGCCCTCGCTCATGCGACTGTAAAAGTCGCGAAGCCGGAGAGCTTCATCAGACTGGTTCACGGGTTCCATAGTCGCGCAACACATTACTTAAATGATGCGCGCGCGTCAATAAGCAAGCAGTCGGGACGCACGGCTGGGTGAACGGCTGACATGCTGGAACAAGAAGAGCTGCCGCTCAATACGTGGCGACTGAAACGTGAAGCACCAAAGGTTCCGAGCCGAAGTTGAGGCCCCAGTCAGTCTGGTCGCCGTTCAGAATGCGCTCGAAATGGAAGATGCCTTTGCGATAGCTTCCCTGCTCAACCGCCAGATACTGGCGGTGCCTGGATGGATCGGCGGACTCGAAGTCAACGCGCGAATAGAGGCCGGTCACAAGAAATTCGTTTGGGCCCAATTGCGCGACCAGAGCGCGGCCGATGGGCTGGCGATTTCCCTTTGCGACCCGGTTGCGGAAAGCGCCGTAAGAAACGATAACGTGCCAGGGACCGAAGTCGAGCGTCTGCTTGGGCTGGCCGCGCAACTCGGCCACGGCCTGAACTTTGCCCTCAAAGTTGAGGCGGGCGATCACGCGCATCATGGGTTCGAGCAGGCGATAATTCTGCGCGGTCGGGAAAAGAAAATCGGGCCTTGAGCCGGAAGCAGCGCCGGGCAGACGGAATGGGGCGCGCGTGTAGTCGAGGCCGAAGGGCGAATATCCGATGGCGCCGTGGCCGATGACGGAAAACGCGAATCGCGCCGCATCGCCGAAGCCGATCGTTTCCGGAACAAAGAGCGCGTTGCCGGGACGGCCGTAGAGATCGAGAACTTTCAGATAGCGCTTGCTGTCGGAAAAATAAATGTCGGGAGCGATCAGATCAATCGCGGGCGCGATCGCTTTCCAGATGGGAATCACGTTATCGGTGGGCCCGCCGCTTTCATAGGTGACCGGAAACTCGGGCTTGGTGGGATCGCGCAGCGCGGCATTCACATAGAGCGGCAGCGGATACGCGGCTTTGCCGGCAGCCGCCACCTGCTGAACGTATCGGGCAATGGACCACGCGCCGAAATCAACATCCGCGAGATCGCCGAACGCCTGGCGCCAGGTCGCGCCGGGGCTTACGTCCGTCTTGCCCATGGCGTTGAGGACGTCGGCGGGCACCGCGGAATTGAAAAGTTTTTGCGCCTCAGCTGAATGATCGCGCAAGGCCGGACCGTAGAGGCCGGTTTCATTTTCCACCTGAACCATAATCACGGTTCGCTGCGGGTCGGTCTGGCGAAGATGGCGCATGAGCGCCGTGAAGGCATGGATGTCCGCATCAAGTGAAGCCTTGCAGAAAGGCGAGGGCGAATCCACAGGCCGGCCGTCGGCATCCACGGCATGGGTATAGCGCTGCGGGTGAAGCTTCATCCAGACGGGCATGTAGTGCTGGCTGCCGTTTTTCCACGTGCCGAACCACAGGAACACTAGGTGAACGTGATGCTGCCGCGCCTGCTTCACGATGTCATCAAGCACCGAGTAATCGAAATGGCCGGGCTGCGGTTCGAATTGCTCCCAGTAGATCGGAGTCTCCAGCGTGTTGGCGTGCAGTTCATCAATCGCCCGCCAGACTTCCGGAAGCGTGAAGGACCAGGCGCTGGAATTGTTCGACTGAGCGCCGAGAATCAGGAACGGCGCATTGTCAACCAGCAGGGCGTAGCGGCCGTCCTTCTGCACAAGACGAGGGATGGGATGAGCCGCCGGTTGAGCGGCCGCAAGCGCGCCAGCAAGCGCGAGCGACAATGCGCCGGCGCACAGAATTTTCCCAAATGCCGTCATTTTAAAATTGAAGCCTCGCAAAGGACTTAACCCCTCCCAAAATGGGAACGGATGGCAGCCGTTCCTTCATGATTTTTCAGGCAGGAAGCATTATATGAATCCCGCCTGCCGACTGCCAGCGCAAAGCTCGAAATCTCCCGATTTTTCCAGCGGGGCCGGGGCCGCAACCAGGCCGGGCGCAAGCTCGCCTACTGTGACGGCAATCACATTCCGAGAGGCGGCAAAGGGCAAGAATAGATGTGAGAGACGGGAGGGAAACATGAGATTACTCCTGGCCATGGACGATTCAAAGCATTCGCAAGCGGCGATGCAGTTCGTCGCCTCCCATTTCAACCCGCAGAAGACCGCCGTGCGCGTGGTGCACGTGGTGCAGCCGCTGTCGAGCGCGCCCGCTCCGCAAATTGCAGCGGGCTATGCGCCGGAAGCCGAAGCGGACGTGAAGCTGGGCAAAAAATTCACCGAGGGCGTGACACAAATTCTGAGCGCCGAGGGCTTTCGGGCGGAAGCCGCGGTGAGCGTGGGCGAGGCGCGGGAAACAATTGTCCAGACGGCGGCCGAATGGCCCGCCGACCTGATTGTGGTCGGATCGCATGGGCGGCAGGGGATCGAGCGACTGCTGATCGGAAGTGTGGCGGAATTCGTGGTGCGCCACGCGCCGTGCTCGGTGCTGGTGGTTCGCGCGTCGGAAAAGCCATAGATCGATCGGCGGATGCAGCGGGAGTTGCGCTCCCCATCCCATCTCACCTTGGCGCCGGAAGGCGTCGGCCTATCCCTAAAACTCTTTGACCCGCATCAGGCGTGCGGGTGTGTATAATTCTTCCCGCCGCAGAAAACAGCGCGGCCGGCATGCTTGCGCCCCGCGGCTGCCGCTCCGAAACATCTTCAGGAGGTTCAGAATTGGACAAGCCAAAACAGCCATACCCTGCGGAAGATCGCGCGTCAGCAGAAAATCGAAAAGGAAACGGCGTGGCGCGGCGCGATGTGCTGAAGTCCATGATTGCCGGAATCGCAGTCACACCGCTCGCGGCAGGAAATGCCCTGGCATTGCTGGAGCCCGAGCCGCCTGCGACTTCGCAAATTCGCAGTCGGCGCAATCAACTTTTCGATAGCGGCTGGCGATTCCATCGCGGAGACGCCGAGGGTGCGGAAAGCGCGGGGTTTGACGACAGCGCGTGGCGGCGCGTGGAGCTTCCGCACGATTGGAGCATTGAAGATCTTCCCGCCACGCCGCAGGAGGATGGCCAAGGCGCACTGTGGGGCGGGATCAACATGCCGCTGCATATCGGGCCGTTTGACCGCTACCAGAGCGAAGGCGGAGGTTCGACGGCGTGGAGCGTGGGCGGAGTGGGTTGGTATCGCAAACGATTTGCAGCCGAGGAAGTGGGCGCCGACGGGCAGGTCGAAATCCTGTTCGAAGGCATTTACATGAACAGCGACGTGTGGCTGAACGGGCAGCACATGGGCAATCATCCTTACGGCTACACGAGCTTCGCGTACGATTTGAGTCCTTATCTGAAGCGCCAGGGTGAAAACGTGATTGCGGTGCGGGTGCGGAACGAAGGACGAAACAGCCGTTGGTATTCGGGTTCGGGAATTTATCGCCACGTTTGGCTGAATGTGACCGGGCCGGTGCGCGTGCCGCTGTGGGGCGTCTATGTTTCCACGCCTGAAGTTTCCGCGGCATCAGCGACGGTGAAGGTGGCAGTGAAGATTGAAAATCACACGCAGGCGTCGCGGCGGGTGACGGCCTATGTGACGCTGCTGGACATGAGCAGGCGCGTGGTGGGAAAGGGCAAAGCTTCGCGGCAGGTGGATGCGGGCGGGAATGCTGAAGTTGAGCAGACAATCACGGTGGCATCGCCCAGGCCCTGGTCGCCGGATGAGCCGAACCTGTACAGCGCGGGAGTGGACCTGGTGGAAGACGGCAAGACAGTGGACAGCGTCTCGATGGCGTTCGGCATCCGGAAAATCGAAGCGGACGCACAGAACGGGCTGCGCATCAACGGCAAGGTGGTGAAGTTGCGCGGCGGCTGCATGCACCACGCCAACGGCCTGCTGGGTTCGGCGGCGATTGACCGCGCCGAAGAGCGGCGCGTGGAATTGATGAAGTTGCACGGATTTAACGCCATCCGCTGCGCGCACAATCCGCCCTCGCCGAAATTTCTGGAGACGTGCGATCGGCTGGGCATGATGGTGCTCGACGAAGCTTTCGATATGTGGTCGGTGGGGAAAAATCCGCAGGACTATCATCTTTATTTCAAGGACTGGTGGAAGCGCGATCTGGATTCCATGGTGCTGCGCGACCGCAATCATCCCAGCGTGATTTTCTGGAGCATCGGCAATGAGATTCCGAACCGCGCCACGCCGGAAGGCGTTGCCGAAGCCAAAGAGCTTGTGGATGAAGTGAAGCGCCTGGACGATTCGCGCCTGGTGACGGCGGCGCTGAATTTTCTATTCGTGCCCGGAAAACCTCCTGGATGGGCCAACAACGATCCGGCGTTTCAGTATCTGGACGTTTGCGGCTTCAACTATGAGTACACGGAATACGAAAAGGATCACGAGCGGCTGCCGAAGCGCATCATGCTGGGGACGGAATCGCTGCCGCGCTCGGCGTTTGACAACTGGCAGGCGGTGGAGAAATTTCCATACGTTTTGGGCGATTTTGTGTGGACGGGAATGGATTATCTGGGCGAAGCGGGCATCGGCAATACGCAGCTCAAGCCGGCCAATCCGCGATTCAGGGCGCCGGCGCGAAAAGGCGAACTGAGCGGAGTGCCGCTGGCGGATTTTGGATTGAGCTGGTCGGAGGAATTTCCGTGGTTCGTTTCCAATTGCGGGGACATCAGCCTGACGGGCGACGACAAGCCGCAATTCTATTACCGGCGCGTCGTGTGGGGCATGAGCAAACTGGAAATGGCTGTGCAACGCCCCGTTCCGAAGGGCAGCAAGCAGGAATACAGCGCATGGGGCTGGCCGGATGAATTGCAAAGCTGGACGTGGCCCGGCCATGAGGGAAAATCTCTGACGGTGCGCGTCTTTTCCAGCGGCGATCAGGTGCGACTGCTGCTGAACGGAAAGGAAATCGCGACCAAGCCGGTTTCGGCTGAGACCAAACTTATCGCGGAATTCGAAGTGCCTTACGCGGCGGGCGAATTGAAAGCTGTTGCGCTGAAAGACGGAAAGACGATTGCCGAAACGGCATTCAAAACCGCAGGCAAGCCGGCAGGATTGCGAATTGCGGCCGACCGGCGTACGATTCGCACCGACCGTAATGATCTGGCTTACGTGACGCTTGAAATCACAGACCGCGCGGGAAATTTGGTGCCCGATGCCGCCGTTCCGGTCAGCTTTGAAATCTCAGGAGCGGCTGAACTTGCCGCCGTCGGCACAGCTAATCCGAAAGACATGCGCAGCTTTCGCGGCCGGAATCCTTCAACTTTTCACGGCCGGTGCACGGCGATTGTCCGCCCGGCGGGAAAGCCCGGAAGTGTAACGCTCGTGGCAAAGTCACCGGGGCTTCCGCCGGCAAGAATTGTGCTGCGCGTCGGTTGGGACGAATAGCGAAGCTGCCTTCATTATTAAAGAAGGCAGGCGCGCATAAAATTACCGCCGATTTTGTGCTAAACTCTCCAGATACACAGAGTCATTGATGGGCCGTTAGCTCAATTGGCAGAGCAACTGACTCTTAATCAGTAGGTTGGGGGTTCGATTCCCTCACGGCTCACCAACTCCTATGAGTCAGCTGACGCGATAAGTCAGGTCGATTCCAAGCCTCACGACCTTCAGTTCAATCCGTAACTTCCTGGCACATTTGAAGACATCAAGTCTTTCATGTTCGGCTTGCTGACTTAATCAGGCAGAGCATCTGGAAAGCATCCCGTCGAACAGTCCTGTCGTGACCAGATCATTGCAAGCTTTACAACCGGTGAAAATTACAGGCGGGGGAAAAGCACACTGAGGTTCATCAAGAGGGGCACAAAACCTCACCCATCGAATGCTTCCGCAACTAAGACCAAACCACCGGAGAAGAAGAAACCGGCGGATTGTCTGGTATCAGTCCAGCCCAGGTAGCGGAGCGGCGCAGTGCGAAATCCTCGCAACTCGTGACTTTGGTCATAGGCGCACCCGTACGCGATGCCTTGTAATGCCACTGCAAAAAGTGTTGAGCGAAAAAAGGGCGCGGACACTGGAAATTGCCGATTAGAACTTTACGAAGAGGAGAAAAGCATGAGCATTGATACTCAACAGACGGTTGCGGAAATTGCCCTGCAGCAGCCGCAGGCTGCGGCAGTGTTTGAAAAGTTGGGAATCGATTACTGCTGCAACGGACGCAAATCCCTGGCTGCGGCGTGCGCGGCGGCGGGAATTGACGTGAGTAAAGTCACAGACCAGCTTTCGAACGTTTTCGGTGGCGAGCAGGCAGGAACCGAGGCGACAGACTGGAGTCGCCAGGCTCTGGCTGCTCTCATCAGCCATATCGTCGAAAAGCACCACACCTATTGCAGGAAGGAATGCGCGCGGCTGGCACCGCTCCTTGAAAAGGTGATCGCGAAACATGGCGAGCTCCATCCGGAACTGCGCGAGATTCGAACCGAATGTGAGGCGCTCGTCAATGAATTGAGCCTGCACATGATGAAAGAAGAGCGAATGCTGTTCCCCTATATCGCCAGGCTGGAAGAATCCGCGGCCAACGGCCTTCCTCTCCCGCAGGCCCCCTTCGGCTCCGTCCAAAATCCCGTCCGCATGATGATTCAGGAACACGACGCGGCGGGCCATCTGGTTAAAGAGATTCGAAGATTGACCAATGACTTCACGGCGCCGAGTGATGCGTGCACAAGCTTCAAGGCACTTTATCAAGGATTTGAAGCTTTCGAAGCGGACCTCCATCAGCACATTCACCTGGAAAACAATTTGCTTTTCCCGCGTGCAATCAGGCTGGAAGACGAAGCTCAGTCTGCCTGACGTGAACTGCCGGACGCCACGTGAAGCGTGGATATTTCCGCGAACGGTCGCCGCTTCTTCGTGAGCGCTGGCGCCGGAGCGCCGGGATCGTCACTGAGAAATGGGTGGTTGAGCTCCAGGCATGGGGTGCTCAATCTGATTGGCGTGAGGGATCAGTTGGCGGTACTCCGCTCTCGGGATATTGGATTTCCAAAAGCCTTCCACCTTCGCAAACCCGACGATCCCAAGGAATAGTGCGGCGACCGCCAATCCCATGGCCCAGGCAGGCACGGCAGGACTACTTCCCTTCTGCGCCGACAAACGCGGCAGGGAAATGCCGAGCGCCCCTTGGGCCGGGCAAACCGCAACGCATTCCAGGCAGGCCGTGCATTCCGGCGACCTGACGTTCAACAGCTTGTCCACCGGCAAGTGCGCGGGGCAGACCTTCGCGCATTTGGCGCAATCAATGCAGGCTGCCGTGTCGCGGCGGATCTTGAGCGGACTCCATCGGGAAACCAGACCGAGCAGCGCGCCGTACGGGCAAAGATAACGGCACCAGAAGTTTTGAATGAAAACTGAAGCGAGCGCCAGCGTTCCGATGACCACGAGTCCGGCGACGCCCAGGAAGCGGAAGAAGTCGAGCATCTTGACGTCGGCGATCAGCCCGTAAGGACCTTGCATGAAATCGTGAATGGCCTGCGCCGACATGCCGGCAACAGCCCAAACGAAAAATCCCAACAGCAAATATTTCAGGCCGCGCAGGGGTATGTCGAACCATCGCGGGAGGCTGAAATTGCGCCGCAGAATCTTCCGGCCGGCCCGCCAGAGATATTCGGAGATCGTCCCGATCGGGCAAAGCCAACTGCAGAAGGACTTGCGAAGCAGAAAGGCGATAGCGAGAAAAGTGATGAGCAGAAACATGGCCGCCGGATGGATGGCGGGAACGTGACCGGTCGAAAGCCAGTCTTTCAGATTCATCATGCCGGCGATCGGCAGCCAGCCTTCGACGCCGGCGGGGCGCGAAAGGGAAATGTTCGCCGCGCCGCTTTCAAACTGACGCACCCACAAGTAAAACTCCGCACCCAGCCAGATGTTGAGCGCCACAAAAGCCAATTGAAAAGCGTGGCGCAGGCGCTGCGAATAATCAGGCTCGGCGCGCCGCACGAGCTTCTTCACGCGCCGTTTGCCTGCCTGCGCTGTCCGCGGCCGCGAGGCATCAGCATTTTCCTTCGGGGGAATGGCGCGTTCCAGAACCTCAGTGGGCATCTCAGCCTCCTCACTAAAGAAGCTAACCTGCCCGCCCGCTGCGCGCTGTGACTTTAGTCATCACAGAGACCGTCCGCTTTCTCGCGCTCGAACACTCTCGAAACACTTGTCACTTCAGTTCGATCAAGTGCGCGCCTCAGCGCGTGATAAAAGTCATCGCATAAGATGACTCTCCGCGAAAGAGTATTAGTTTAAACGCTGGGAATGCGTATTCGACGCTCCTGAAAATGAAACCTCGCCGGATGCTGCAAGTTATATAATCGAGGCCTGCAAGGTTGGGGGAACGAAGCACAGCATACAGCAAGCAGCCATCGCCACCAGGGGGTGAACTATGAACGGTGCCGAGAAACGCCAGCTTCTTGTCACAAGAGGATGGCTTCAGGCCGTCGCCATTGTCTTTCTCTTCGGCTTCACGGTGTTGGGAATCCTGGCGTATAAGACTTACCAGGACGAACCGCCGATTCCCGCGAAGGTGGTTGATCCGTCGGGCGCCGTTGTTTTCACCGGAACAGATATTGAGGCAGGACAGAAGGTTTTTCTTCGAAACGGTTTGATGGAGTATGGGACGATTTTCGGCCACGGCGCTTATCTGGGCCCGGACTTCACGGCCGACTACCTGCACCGAGCCGCTCTCGACGTTCAGGCTTATTACGGCGGTTCGAAATCGGACCAGGCAAAACAGCAAACCATCTCCGACTTCAAGACGAACCGCTACGATGCCACGACCGGAACTTTGACTTACACGGCAGCCCAGGCGAAGGCCTATGAAGACCTCGTACGCCATTACGCCACGTTCTTCGCGCAGCCCGCCACAAAAACCGGCCTTCGACCCAAACCCATCACCGATCCGGAGCAGATTCGCGAACTGACGGCCTTCTTCAGCTGGTCAGCATGGGCTGCGTCCGCGCTGAGGCCCGGATTGCAGTATTCCTACACGAACAACTGGCCGCCGGAGCCGCTGGTGGCCAATCATGCCAGCGCCGATGCCGTGGTGTGGAGCGTCATTTCGTTGATCGCTTTGCTGGGAGGAATCGGACTGCTGCTGGCGGTGTTTGGCCGGTGGAACTTTCTTGGTTGGCACGGAAAAGAACGGACGAAAATCTCTTTTCGTGGGCCCGGCGAGGTGAAGCTGACGCCCGCGCAACGGTCAACTGCGTGGTTCTTTCTGGTGATGGCCGTGTTGTTCTTGATGCAAACCCTGCTGGGGGGAGCGAGCGAACACTACCGGGCGGACATTTCCAGTTTCTTCGGGCTGCCTCTGGCCCAGCTATTGCCCTTCAACATCGCACGCACCTGGCATATCCAATTGGCCATTTTCTGGGTTGCAACATCATTCCTCGCCGCAGGCATCTTTCTGGTTCCGATGATTGCGGGTCGCGAACCGCGCCATCAGGACAAGCTTGCTTACGGCCTGCTGGGCGCGCTCGCCATCGTGGTTTTCGGGAGCTTAGGGGGCGAGTACGCGGGCATCGAGGGGTGGATCCGTCACAACTGGCAATGGTTCGGAGATCAGGGCTTCGAGTATCTCGACCTAGGCCGGTTCTGGCAAATCCTCCTGATCATTGGTCTGGTTTTTTGGGTTGTTATTCTATTTCGCGGATTGAGAAAACGTCTTCAGCAAGAGCAGGTCGGCAATATGCCCTGGCTGTTCTTCTTTGCGGCGCTGGCCATTCCCGCGTTCTACGCAGTGGGCTTGCTGGCAAACCCCGCCGAGAATTTTACGACCACGGATTTCTGGCGGTTTTGGGTGGTCCATTTGTGGGTAGAAGACTTTCTCGAACTCTTCACAACCGTCATGGTCGCCTATCTATTCGTCTTGCTCGGGGTCGTGCAGGAGCGAGTGGCGCTGGCCATGATCTATCTGGATGTGGTTCTCTACTCAGCAGGCGGCGTCATCGGAACGATGCATCACCTCTATTTCTCCGGCGAGCCCGCCGTACACATGGCGCTGGGAGCGTTCTTCTCGGCTGCGGAAGTGATTCCGCTGACCTTCCTGACTCTCGAAGCCTGGAGCTTTCTACAGTTGGGCGCGGTGCAGGAAGCCGGCGCGAGCACTCGCTTTCCGCACTTCTGGGCTGTGATGTTTCTTGCTGCAGTCGGCTTCTGGAACTTTCTGGGCGCGGGCATTTTCGGCTTCCTGATCAATTTGCCGATCGTTTCCTATTACGAAATCGGGACCGCGCTCACGCCGAACCACGGACATGCCGCCATGATGGGTGTCTACGGCATGATGGCCGTGGGCCTGGCGCTGTTCTGCCTGCGCTATGTCGTTCCCGAAGAACGCTGGTCGGACCGGGCGGCAAAAATCAGTTTCTGGTCGCTCAACCTGGGTCTGGCCTGGATGGTGTTCGCTTCGCTCTTCCCTCTGGGGATTCTGCAACTCTATTACTCCGTGAACGACGGCTATTTCTACGCGCGTTCTCTCAAGTTCCTCACGGATCGAACCAACGTTTTGATCACCTGGCTTCGTTTGCCGGGAGACCTCCTTTTCATTATCGGAGGCGTGTTGCCGGTCCTCTATTTAGCATGGATGGCCGTTCGGCACATGAATCCGCGAGTCAGAGAGGAGGAAGCGAGCGAGATTCTGTTTACGGAAGTAGTCGAGCCGGGTGGGCAAGCCTCATGATGAACGGGTTCCATCCCGCGGTGCTCCTTACAGCCGGTTACGCTGTCCTTCTGGTCGGGATCGCGTTCACCTTGGAACTTCTGGCGCGGCGGTCTCACAAGTTGGCACAACAAATTCATGTGGTGGGATTTTCATATCATCCGGAACTGGACACATGGAAATGCCCCACAGGCCAGCACCTGAGTCGCAAAACGACGGATGAGCGCCGGCGCGTCGTCCTGTACCAGGCTCCTGGCCACATCTGCAACAAATGCCATTGCAAACCGGATTGCACAGACTCGGACGACGGCCGCCAAATCGAACACCATCTTGATTCCTGGCTGAAATCCGAACTGCGAAGATTTCACCGCGGGCTTTCACTGGTCCTTTTGCTGCTCGCAGCTGTTCTTCTCGCCTTTCAAATGCGCGGCGCGGACACACGCCGTGATTGGGCGGTTCTCGCCGCGCTCTTTCTGCCCATTTTCCTGCTTGGTGGCCGTCTCCTCGCGGAATTCCTGGCCCGTGAGCCCCACTCACCAGTCCATCAATGACCAACCCTGTGACTTTAGTCAACGCCAACAAAACACAGTCGTGCGGCAATAGAACAGGGAGATGATGCGATGAACTCAGCGGCGGTACGGGTCCGGGCCAATTTTGACGAGCGGCCTTTTATCGCGATCTGGGAGACGACGCAGGCTTGTGATCTGGCTTGCGTCCATTGTCGCGCCTGCGCGCAGCCCCTGCGTTCGCCGCTCGAATTGAGCACGGAGGAAGCGATGCGGCTGATTGATGAAATCGCGGAGATGAAGGTTCCCGTATTCGTCCTCACGGGCGGCGACCCGCTGAAGCGGCCTGACATATATGAGCTGGTACAATACGCCGCGCAACGCGGCGTGCGGATTTCACTTACGCCGAGCGCCACGCCACTGCTGACAAGGAACGCCATTGAGAAACTGAAGATCGCCGGATTAGCTCGCCTGGCGGTCAGCATGGACGGCTCGAGGGCGGAAATCCATGACGCCTTCCGGCGTGTGCAGGGGTCGTACGACTGGACGCTCAATGCAATTCGCTGGGCGCGCGAATTGGGCCTGCCCGTTCAAATCAACACCACGATCACGCGAAGGAATCTTGCGGATTTCGATGCCATGGTCCGCCTGCTTGAAACTCTGGACATTGTTCTGTGGAGTGTTTTCTTCCTGGTGCCTACGGGCCGCGGGCAAACAACCGACCTGATATCGGCGGAAGAGTTTGAAGAAGTGTTCGAAAAGCTGGATGAGGTTGGGCGAAGAGCAAGGTTCGATATCAAGACGACCGAGGCGCAACACTATCGCCGCTATGTGGCGCAGCGCCGAGCTGAAGAGCGGCGAAAGAACATTCCTGCTGCCTTTCGAAACCTGCCTTCTGAGACTTCGGACGGCATCGGCCGCGCGCCTCGCGGCATCAACGACGGCAAAGGATTCGTCTTTATTTCCCACCAGGGCGACGTTTTCCCCAGCGGTTTTTTGCCGCTTGCGGCGGGAAACATTCGCACGCAATCATTAGGGGAAATCTATCGAGACTCTCCGCTATTTCGCGCACTGCGTGACGCCGGAAAACTGAAAGGCAAGTGCGGCGTTTGTGAATTTCGCAACATCTGCGGCGGCTCGCGTTCCCGCGCCTATGCCCTGACCGACGACCCCTTCGCCGAGGAGCCCTGCTGCGTTTACCAGCCGAAGGCGGCCGCAGTTCCGGCTTGACTACTTCCATCCTCAGCTTTCTCTGGCCAAGACTGTTGCGTGAAGGCTAAAATGGCCATCCATGGCCGGCCCCATCACGTCGCGGATTGCCGCATTCAAAAAGGTTGCACTTCTCGCGGATCTGGACGAGAGTGATTTGCAGATTCTCGCCGCAGCCGCCGTTCCGCACCGCTACGAGCCGGGCGAAATGATCTTCTCGGAAGGTGATTCGTGCGAGGGGCTTTACGTGGTCGAGTCGGGACTCGTCAAGATTTTCAAAGTTTCCACCTCGGGGCGCGAACAAGTCCTCACGCTTGAGGGACCGGGAGCTTCCGTGGCCGAACTGCCGGTTTTCGACGGCGGGAATTATCCCGCCTCAGCTTCCGCCGAGGTTGCAAGCCAGCTTCTTTTTATCGGCAAAAAGGATATCCGGGGCCTCTGTCTCGAGCATCCGCAGGTGGCGCTGAAGGTTTTGCGCGTAGTCAGTTCACGCTTGCGGCGGCTGGTTTCGATTGTCGAAGAGCTTTCTTTCACGACGGTTCACCATCGCCTTGCAGCTTACCTTTTGCGTGAGGCGCGCAGCCGGGGCAAGCGCACACCGCAAGGATTAAAGTTCACATTTACCGTGAGCAATCAGGAACTGGCTTCCCGCATCGGCACGGTCCGCGAGCTGATTTCAAGGAACCTCAGCCGATTGCAAGCCGCCGGCCTGATCAAGCTTGATGGGCGGACCGTCGTCATTCCCGATCCGGAAGCCCTGGAAGCTGAAATCAAAGGCGAAGAATAGACGTGAATTCTTGAGAGCGGCAAGAACCCGCCGCTCCCGGAAAGAACCCCGGCAAGGAAAGTTGCCGGACGGCGAAGCTCGCACCGAAGACGAACCTCGCCGTCAGATCAGCGGCTGGCGACGGTTACTGCTGAAGAGGCTCGACCAGGTCAAGACGCGCCTTCCAGGGATCGGTTTCTCCCTTGGGGCCATCTTCAGTGAAGTTCATGAGCTGGTCGCCGTCGGCCGTAATCTTTTGCCATTCAGGCAGGCCGGAACCGTTGGGGTCGCCGGTCTTGGCGAAATTAACCCAATAGGCGTGCATGTCATGCGCGATGGCCAAATCCTCCTTGGTGATGCCCTTGCCGAAATCCGACCACTGCGATTTCTGAATCGTGTCGAAGACGTAAGGGATTTCAGAAGAGTGTGGCGCGCCGGGAAATCGCTTCCGCACGGCGGATGCGACATAAGAGAAACGGTATTCGTAGGCCGACTCGCCGGAAGCGGCTTCTGTGCGCGCCACAAACCGCGCCGGCTCGATCATGATGCGGGCAGCGCCGACTTCATAGCCGACTGCTCGAACTGTGCCATTGCCCGAAGGATCGAACACTTTGCGAGCTTCAGCTTCCTTCGCGCCGAAGGGCTTGAAAATCTGATCCAGCGTCCTTGCCATTGAGAAACCGATGTCGGCGCTGTTCGCACCCACCACCACCGGCACTTTGGTTTGATTCCCGGCCTTGTAAACGGACTCCGGAGTCTCAACCATGATTTTCCCGTCCATCATCGGGCCGGAATAGGTTTTGCGCTGCGTACCCATGCTGGCCATGTTGATGCCGTTCACGATCTTTTCCGCCGGCAGTTTTCGCAGCGCTTTAAGCGCCGCCGCGCCGGTGCCGTCGATGCCCATCTCCTTGGCGAAAGCAATGCCATCGGCCACGGCCGAGGCCTGGCCGTGCGGTCCGGGATGATCGAGCGGCGGCGGGCCCAGAAGATTGTCGCGGCCACCACCCGATTCGATCATGGCGCGCTGAAAAAGCCCGTGCGCGAGGGGCGTAGTCAGCAGCAGATTGACCGACATGCCTCCCGCCGATTCGCCGAAGATGGTCACCTGATTCGGATCGCCGCCGAAAGCGCGGATGTTTTTCTTAACCCACTTCAGCGCCGCAATCTGATCCATGAAAGCGTAGTTGCCCACCAGGCCGCCCTGCTTGACCAAGGCCGGGAAGGCAAAGAATCCGAAGCGACCGAGGCGATAATTGAAACTGACAAAGACAACGCCGTCGCGGGCGAAGTTGGCTCCGCTGTAAACGGCCGGCGAACTGCCGCCGTTGACGAATCCGCCTCCGTAGATCCAAACCATCACCGGCAAGGGCGCGCTGGCGTGACTTGGCGCCCAAACGTTGAGGTAAAGGCAATCCTCGCTGGGAGTGGTGGCGAGCGGCGCGGCATCATTCGGAAAAGGCCGTTGCATGCAGTCGTGACCGTACGCGTCGGCGTCGTGGACGCCCTTCCACCGCTTTGCGGGCTGGGGCGGCTGCCAGCGCAGATTTCCCACGGGCGGCTGCGCATACGGAATGCCCTTGAAGATCATCATCCCGTCGCGTTCGACGCCGCGCACGCGTCCCGATTGAGTTTTCACCACGGGACCGCCGGACGGCTGCGCCGCCATTTCCAGAACGGTGAACGCCGCGACGATTGCCGGAATTCCCATCCAACGAAGCCTGTGCATTGTTTGCCTCCAAACAAGAAGAAATAAATTGACCGAGGATGATACCACCAAGTAGCCAAAGCGCGAGTCGATTTGTCAAATTTCATGGGGATGAATTCGGCGAACCGGGGGTTCTCAATCTCCGGACTTCTGGCCCGCGGGCACCGTGAAGCTTTTGAGAAACCGGACACGCTGAAGTACACTGGATGTGACCCCGGTCACCGAAAGCGCTAAGGGCTTGACCTTAGCTTATAAAGGAGCGAAACGCACTCAAAGTGTGTCGAGACCGGCGTGTTGGCTGGGGCTTGTCCCCGAGCGAGAGAAAACTCCCGGCGGCCGGTGCTCGATTGTCTGAGACGCGCGCAGAGTGGCCGTATTTTGCGCGCCCCTCGCGGCCCCACCGGTGCCGCAAGTGGGCCGGTTCTCCTCGGCAGGCCGCCTCCCGCGCGTCCAGTTCGCATGGCTGAAAGTTGTGAGAGCTGAAGTCAAGAAGGACTAACATGACCACTGACCAGAAGCTCTACCCCACATCGATGTGGCACGCTCCGGATTTTGAATCCTTCAAACAGCAGGAATCCACGTTTGTCCTCCTGAACATGTTTTTGCTGGTGGGCTTGCTCCTGATTCACGCCATCTTTGCTTCTTATTGGGGAGATCCGTCAAGAAGCCTGATCGTGCTGCTGGCGGCCGCCATTCTTGCGCAAGGCAGTGAATTGGTTTGGCTGACGACGCGGACCCGGCCGCTCGACACGGAAGGAATCGCCCGGCTCAGTTGGGCTTCGATCGGCTTCAACATCATTCTGGCTCTCTTACTGGCGATAGTGAGCAACCGGCCGGACACGCAATATTTCATTGTGCTGGCGGTCCCGGTGCTGGTGGCGGCTTTCAGGCTGGCTTTGCTTCCCACGATCGCAGTGATCGCGGTGGTGGACGCCATTAACTTCTTCTGGGTGTGGAGCTATGCCCGGCATCTGGAGCAGGCTCCGATGGGCGAATACTTTGAGGCGATGACCGTTTCACTGATCTACGTGGTGGTCGGAGTCCTGGTCTGGCTGCTGCTGAATAATCTGCGTCGGAAAGAGATGATGCTCACCGAGACCACGAGCGATCTGCAGAAGGCCAGGGAACGAGTGGTGCAAGAGGAGAAGCTTGCCGCCGTGGGCCGGCTGGCGAGCGCCATCGCGCACGAAATCCGCAATCCGGTGGGCGCCATCGTCAGCGCCCTCTCAACCGCAAAGCAGAACGAACTGGAGGTCGTGGAGCGGGAGGAAATGTTCCAGATCGCTTCCAAGGAGGCAACCCGCCTGGCGAGGCTGACCACCGAATTCCTGACTTACGCACGGCCGCGCGGGCCTCAGAAAACCGCCTGCTCGGTGGACGACCTGCTCGGCTACGTCGCCGACGTCTGCCGTCCGCGGGCAGCCGAAAAGCAGGTTTCCTTACACAATGAGACCTCCAGCGGATTGACCGCGGATATGGATCCGGGCCAGATGCAGCAGGCGTTAGTGAACATGGTAATGAACGCCGTGGAGGCTTCGCCGCCGGGTTCGCACGTTAATTTGCACGCGGCTGCGGAAGACGGCAGCGGGGTCCGGATTGAAGTCACGGACGAAGGTGACGCCATCCCTTCCGATGTCGCCATCCGAATCTTTGAACCCTTCTTCACCACAAAGCAGGCCGGCACCGGACTGGGGCTGGCCATCGCCCACAGCATCGCCACGGCACATGGAGGCGATCTGGCGCTCTCAGCGAATGAACCCGGCCGGGTCAGCTTTTGCCTGACCCTTCCGGAGACGGCGCCCTCGACTATCAATGAATCGGCGGAGGCAAAATGGGCAGAATCCTGATCGTGGACGATGAACCTCACACGCGGCGCGTGCTGGCGCTCAACCTGCGGCAGGATGAGCACGAGGTATCCGAATGCGGCTCAGTCGGCGAGGCCCGCCAAAACCTGGCGGCCCGCGACTTTGACGCCGTCCTCACGGACCAGAAGATGCCGGACGGCGACGGCCTGCAAGTGCTGGCGCTGTCGCTGGAGGCGGATCCAACCGTGTCGGTGGTGGTCCTGACGGCGTTTGCGACGGTCGAGCTGGCGGTGGAAAGCATGCGCCACGGAGCCTTCGACTTCCTGACCAAGCCCTTCCAGCCTGATGTCGTGCGCGCCACTCTGCGCCGCGCCTGCGAGCGCACCAAGCTTCTGCGTCAGAATTCCCTTCTCAAAAGTACGGTCGGCCGGCTCGAAGGCTCGTCCGCCATTGTCGGCGTGAGCGAAGAAGTCCAGAGGGTGCGGGAGCTGATTGCCCGCGTGGCCCCGACGGGCGCGACGGTGCTGATTACGGGTGAGACGGGCACGGGAAAAGAACTGGTGGCGCGCTCCATCCACAAGAGCAGCCCGCGCGCCGCCCAGACGTTTGTGGCGGTCAACTGCGCCGCTTTCACGGAAACCCTGCTCGAAAGCGAGCTTTTCGGCCATGAGAAAGGAGCCTTTACGGGCGCGGACCGCAGCCGACCGGGCCTTTTTGAGGCCGCGCACGAAGGCACGCTATTTCTCGACGAGGTGGCGGAAATGTCTCCGGCCGCGCAAGCCAAATTGTTGCGCGTGGTGACGGACGGACAGGTGCTTCGCATCGGCGCCGCCAATCCGCGAAAGGTGGATGTGCGGTTGCTGGTGGCCACGCACCGGGATCTGCAACAACGGGTGCACGAAGGGCTTTTCCGCGAGGACCTCTATTACCGGCTGGCGGTGGTGCCGATTGCCATTCGGCCGTTGCGCGAACGCCGCGAGGACATCCCCGTACTCTGCGATCTGTTTCTGCAACAGGTAGCGCTGGAATTGAAGCTTCCGCAAAGGGCGTTGAGCCAGGAAGCGCTTGAAAACCTGAAGAACTACGATTTTCCCGGCAACGTGCGGGAACTGCGAAACCTGATTGAGCGCGCCTCGATTCTTGCTGCCGGGAACGAACTGGGTGCGGAGAGTTTTCCGGTGCCTTCGCAGAAGGCTCAGGGGAATGGAACCGAAACAGCAGCCGGGCGCACGCTGGCCTCCGTGCTGGACGCTTTGCCGAAGGTTGACGACCTGCGCAGCTTCCTCGCCGACGTCGAGCGGGAGTTCATTCTTCGCACGCTGAAGGAGACGGGCGGGGCGCAGGCTGAAGCCGCGCGGCGATTGGGTATCTCCCGCAGCGATTTAGGCTACAAACTGGCGAAGTACGGAATCAAAGGTTCCGGAAATCCGGAAGCGCCTTCGAACATGAAATCCGTCAATTCCCGTTCGTAGCGAGCATTTGCGTCGCCAGCTTGTAACGGGACACTTGCGTGACCACCGTCCACAGCAGGTCGGGAAGCTCCGGATTTTCAAGGTATTCCGCCGCGCCATTGTCCAGGGCATCGAAGAAGCAGTTCAAATCCATCTTCCGGGTCACGACGAGAATCGGAGGCCGGGGATAAATCTGCGACGCGGAATCGAGCACACCGCGGCCTTCAAAGGCTTCCGTGCCCTGGCTGACGATCACCAGGTCCACCCGTTCCGACTCAAGCGCGCGAATCCCTTCGTCATAGGATCCGCAGAGCAGGATCTTGTAACCCAGACTGCTGAGTGCTGTCCCGTAAGCTTGAAGGGCCTGCGTATCTTCAAAGATCAATAGAACTGTTTCGCGAGTGGGATGCATTACCCCTCCCTTCTTCCCCGTCATTTGACAGGCATCAGCAGCCTTCGATGGAGGCTACCTTTTCTGTGCGCTCTGGATTGCGTGAACCGCCGGACCCGAAATTCCAAACTCGTGAACCAGCCTCGTGCCCTGACGCGCGGCATTCACCAGAAGGAGCGCCCCTGCAAGATAAAAAATCAGAATGACCGCCAGGAGTTCAGCATGGAGCTTCGGTTCCAGCTCCCGGCGAAGGTATCGGGGAACAAAGAGCAAGGCGGCAAAGGCCAGGGTCAGCGCGGAAAACAGAATCTGGGACGTCTGCGCGAACCTTTCGTGCTCCGCCAGCACCAGTCTGACTTCCGGCGCTTGACTGACGGCCTTTGCCGCCGCCTCCCCCGACGCTACAGCGAGAAAAAGCGTGATGCTGCCCAGAAAAACCAATATGAATCCGGTCACAAGAAACGACCGTCCCCGGCCGGAAGGAAGCAGAGCACCCACGATCACAAACAGCGGCGCGACCAACAGCAGAGCGATCGGGAAATGAATAATCAGAGGGTGCAGCGCATTCCAGTCCAGAAAAAGGGGAGGCATGAAGTTCATCCTTTCATGGCCGCCCCGCGCGGGCTGTTTCCCTTGCAGCCGAGATCTCCCGAGAGTGCAAGAGACCGTACGGGAGCATTTCCATTCCCGAGGGATGCGGCGTAAAAACTGGCGGAAACCTCCTGAGTGTCAGCGTTGCGGCCGGCCGGAATCGCGGGGATTTCGCCCAGCGAAGCGGAACCTAACGCGATGAGCAAGGCAATGGATGCGACCTTGCGTTGGGCTCCCGCCGCGGGATGCCTTTCCTGGATTCCGCGCCCCTGATGCTGGCCACGCCGCAGCGAGGATTCAACGGCCCGCAGGAACTCCGACGGATTGGAAGTTTTCTCCAGATAGTCAAGAGCCCCCAACTCCATGGCATCAAGGTAAACGCGCATGTGGGGGCAATCGGCGAGCACCAGAAAGGGAATCGGGCGACCCGGCCTGGAGGCTCGCTCGATGACGCGCCTGCCTTTGAAAAAGGGACCTCCCTGCTCAACCACGACAATGTCGAAATCGCCGGAGTCAAGCAGAGAGACTGCTTCTTCGTACGAACTGCAAGGCACGACCTTACAGCCGAGTCGAAGCAAAATCCTGGAGTGAAATTCCAGGTCATCCAAGTTTTCGTCCACCAGCAGAAGCTTGTGCCTGGTGGAGGCCGGGGCGCCTGCGGATTTCAGATCGTTCCTGGCTCTTTTCCCCATCGTCTTTCTCCTCCGCCGGCAATCGAGGTGGCCCGCAATCTCCGGGCCACCTCGCCGCCCGGACAGCAAGCCCGGAAACCGGTCATGGTTTGGGCACCGCCAACTGCTCGGCAAGGCGTTCAAAATGCGCCTTGTGCTGTCCGTAATCCACATAGTCAGTGATCAGTGTTGCCAGCTCGCCGGCCACCTTGTAGTTTTCAGACAGATAGGTGTTGTACGGAGGCTGACTCAGCTTGATCTCAGACTGGTGTTGGTTAATGTACTCGATGGCCGCTTCTGTGTTGTCGGCAATCTCCCGGAGCAAGGGCCGGATTTCATCAATCGCCTTCTGCTGCCACGCGGACGCGTATTCACGCTCGGTTTCGAGATCGGTCAGGAGCTTGCCGGCTTTGTTGACGTCCTCCTTAATCGCGTTGAGTTTGACGCCATGACTGTGGTGGGTCAGGCCGGAGCGCGCAAACTGTTCCATTTGTCCCGCATCGGCTTCGAGTTGATGCGCTTCGGACTTGGCCTCCGCAAGAAGGTCATTGACCACCTGGGAGTCTGCGCCTGATGGTTCCTCGGCAGCTCTCGCGGGCAAAATCGAGAAATAGCCCGCCACCAGGAGCGCCAGTGCAACCAAGAAAGTGGTTTTCTTTGTCAGGTTCATAGGTTTTTCATCCCTCCTGTCGGCTGGTTTCCTTCCCAGCGACTCCGTCATCTGATGAAACAGCCCCAGCAAGCCTGCTCATACGGCCTGCCGGCCTGAGCAAACTAACGTGCAATTCCGGCTCCATTGGTCCGGCCATTCGTATGTGACTCAGCGGACTGGATGTGGCTCTCGAAGGAGGCTGCTTTGCTGCGATGAGCTGTCAAAATGTTGAAACATAGGATATGCAGCAGCCAAAGATTTTTACTGGAGACGTCAGAAAAACAGCGGCTGGTCAGCAAAGATGGAGGTTACACACAGGAGGTTTCGGAGACAGCAAATCCAGAATTGAGAGCGCGCCAGGGAACACTTCTCCCTCATCGCGCCGGAAGGTTGGTCCGGAGGGATCGATCGAAGCAGTCGAGCCGTCTTACGAAGAACTCATTTCAACTTTTCAATGGTCTCAAGCAGCTTCTGCTCAAGGCTCGCCACGGCTTCCCTTCGCTGAGAGTTGTTTCCCTGGACGGAGCTCAGCGCGAGACCGCCGCGGACGCGGATCTTCGTGTTCGAGAGTTCCTTCCCATCAGCGTCCTGCAACAAAAGGTGGCAGGCAATGGTACTTCGACCGGCGCCAAAACTCACCATGAACCTCTTCGCCGTGCTTCCGGAACTGAATTCGTCCAGGACGATATGGGCACGAAGAGGAGCGCTGTCAGCGACCTCAATTCCAGCTGAGCGAAATGCGCTTCGCAAGCTGCTTTGAACCCGATTGGCGGCGAATTCCTCCTTGACCTTGTTCGCATCAGATACAACCGTCGGATCAACCTGAACGGTCTTGACGTCGCGGAGAATCGCGGAACCCGGCGCCGGGACATCCTGTGCTTTCAATTCACCCAGGGCGAAAAGCAGGGACAGCGCGATCACAACATGGACACTTCGGCGAAACATACTGAACCTCCTCAATCAACTTCTTTTGCAGACATAGGTGCCTGCTCAACGGAATCATCACGGGGATTTCCCCGTCTACTGTTTCCGATCGTCAATCAGCGAGGTTGCGACGATTGTTTTTGCAGCTTCTCCAGCGCTCGCTGATAAGCGTCACGGTGATTCATTTCATCTTTGAGAATTTCGGAGAACCTCTCAGCCGCGTCGGAGTCCTCATGACTTGATGCCAGATCTGCAAAATCCGGATACATGGTCTTCACTTCGTAGGATTCGCCTGCGATCGCATCTCGCAGGTTGTCCTCATCGCTTCCGACCAGGCCGGCAAGTTCGGCTTCTTCCGCAAAATGCTCGAAGCGTTCCGTTTTGGCTGTGCTCTCAAACAAAGCGGCAAGCTCGGGGTGCCCGTTCTTCCGCGCCTGTTCGGCGTAGAGCATGTATTTGACGTAGGCAAATGCCTCGCCATGCATGGCTGTGTTGAGGTTCCGCCTCGTTTGGATGCTAAGTAGTGATTGCGATTCCTGACGTGGCCCGACCGAGCCGCGGGCCTGGGCGCGACCGCCGTAAATCATCGCGCCCAGAACACCCAGACCGGCCAGGCTTGCAATCATCCATGGCACTGACCGCCTCAATCCTTTCATTGGTTCGCTCCTTCCTTTCACTCCGGCGCTCCCATTTGAGACGACATCTTGCGGTATTGGGAACGCCATTCCTTCATGTTTTTCTCGATCTGCCGGGCATGTGAAGCTACCACTTTGCCGTTGGGTTCGTCCTCGGCCAGTTGCCCGTCCATCTGTTCTACGTGCGAGCGGACGCGGTCGCGAATCTGATCCATGTCCTGGATGCGGGATTGCAGAGCGGTCTTCTGATCGGCACTCAGACCGTCCATCAATCTCTGATGTTCCTGGTCCATCGTCCGAATCTGTTCGCGCAGTTGATCACGCTGCTGGCGAGCCGTCTCCGCGTTGAAACCCGCCCCTTTGTTCTTTGACATATCGCGCGCCTGCGTCCGGATCCGCTCGGCCGCGCCGGTGCAATCGCGGAGCTGCGCCTGCTGCTGATCGGTGGCGTGAATGCGCTGCCTTTGCTGCGCGCGACTGGTCGTTTTCTGACGTGTTTGATTGACAGTCTGCTGTCCACTTCCCATTCCGCCTCCGCCCTGGCCTCCGGCGCCGCCGCCTCTTCCTCCGCGGCCCTGCGCCATGAGCGGCGGAACGCCTATCAGTGCAAAGATCGTGAGAGCTGACAGAATGCTTCGAAACATGGGAATGTCCTCCTTCGATACGAACTTTTTTGCCTCGAACTTCAGTTGTGGAGCGTGCCTGCTATCCGCCGATTCTACCCGGCGGGCTCACTGCACCGCAGGTCCCTTCCTCCAGCCGCGGCCGCCCGCCCATTGCGGGATTCCCCGGTCGTCGCGCAGGACAAGCACTCTCTCACCCTGCTTGACCTCGCGGGCAATAATCGCGTCCTTTTCCTGATACCTGGTTTTAGAACCGATGACTTCAATTTTGTCACCTTTGGCGAACTCGAAGTTCTTCTCCTTAAGGTAGGTTGCAGGTCCAAGATGAACGTCGAATTCGCCGGATTCGGTTTTCAGAATCAGATGGGTTCCTCTCCACATGCCTCGCTGGCCCGAAATCGTCTTGAGGGTTTCAACCGTGCCCTTGACTGTAATTTCCGTCGCGGGATCATAGGTCCGATTCGGTCTTTGCGGGCGCGTACCATTTCCCGTCTGCGAAAACACCGCGGGAGCCGTCCATGTGATCGCGGCCACAATCAGAACCGCCAGTTTGCAGGAACGCAGCGCCTTCATTTGAACTCTCCTTTCGCGTAGCTCGCATATATCGCACGTGGTGTTCCATCAGGACTCGAATCCAACATTCAGAAACCAAAGGCCCGGCGCGTTCTCGGACACCCTCCGACGTTCAAGCCTTTGGACAAACATGTTCTTTTGTCAAAGGTTTGGGACGGCCTCAATGATCCGCGGGCTTCGGCACATGCTCGAGCTGCCTGCTTCCGGAAGCTCAGTCTGGCTCTCGCCTTGACCCAGGGCACCGAACCCAAGAATTTTGTTTTCAGCAATTGGCAGAGGCGTTAGACCGCCACCGGAACGACTCCGCGGGACTACATTTGTACGGCTTCAGCCACATCATCCTGCGATTCCGCAAAAAGGCAGTTCGGAACCGGTCGTGCTCATGAAAATTACCGGGAGGTATCGGCTGGCTCCGCCCGAATTGTGACCGGACCATTCGGCTTGGTGGAGTCAAACGTCGCGCATCGAGTCCCATCCAGTTGGTTGGCAGCGGCGAAGCGAATCCTGGGAGGCTGGAAATGCATAACCACAGAAAAACGATTTCGATTCTTTTGATTTACGGGCTCGCATTGCAGGTTGTTCTTCCCGCCGTTGCCCAGAACACACCAGCCGTTGAAAGCAGCCGGCAACTCTCGGGCACCACCGCTCCTGCGATTCCTCCCCTGGAGAAAGCCATGGACCTTCCGTCGATGCAGGTTGCGGCGCTGGCCGAGAAGTCACCCTACAGCTCGGCGGCCATTCGAAAACAGATTGATGCCCTCGATCAGGAAAGTAAGAAGCGCGAGGAAGCATTCAAAGCCGCCACCAAGCGCGCCGATGGGCAGGTTGGCGACATGGAAAAGGAGCTCGGGAAACTCAAAACAACGACGAACGATCCCGCGATCGTCCGGCAGCGGAAAGTACTCCATTGCCGGATTGCCGCAATCGAGAAACAGGTCACGGATGACACTTTCGAATATCTGCAGGAACAGATCGCGGCTGACGTCCGAATCTCAAAACTGCGTTTGCTCGAGAGCTGGGGGGAGGAGAACCGCCAGATTGACGCGCAGATCGCCCGGGGAACGGCAGGCGACCGGCCCTTCGGTAACGTGCTGGACATTGGAAAGCGCGGAAGTCAGAAGCCTTTCAAGGATCAGGAAGACGATATCTCCTGGGGCCAGAAGGAACTTGAAGCCGCCCGTCAAAGCGGCCAATTCCCCAAGGAGATTCAGAGTGAAGTGGTGAAGGAATATGTCAACCGGCTGGCGCAGAACATCGCCCGCAACAGCGACCTTCAAGTTCCTCTCCGTGTCATGGTGGTTCAGCAGGAGGCCCGCAAGAACGGGAGGCCCGTGCTGGACAAGGACGGGCAGCCGGAGCAGGTGGCGAATGCCATGGCTTTGCCGGGCGGATATCTCATCATCTACGCGGGGCTGATCCAGGCAGCGGCGAATGAGTCCGAACTTGCCGGAGTCGTCGCTCATGAAATGGCCCACATCTCCGCGCGCCACGGGCGGCGGCTGGCGAAAAAGGGCACGTTCTTCAGCATTGCCTCACTGGCCGCGCTGATCGGGCTTCAGTTGATTGCGCCGGGGCTGTTTCAGGCCGCGTCGTATCTTGGATACTATCTGAAAGGATTGCTCCTGCAGGCGATCTTCAACGGCCTGGGCATTGTCTTTACGCTGGATGCCCTGGGCGTGAGCCGGGACTTTGAATTGGAGGCGGATCAACTCGGCATGCAGTACGCGTGGAAGACCGGCTACGACCCCCGCGGATTCATCGGCTTGTTTGACCAGATGAGTCAGAAAAAAGGCTATGCCAGCCGCACATCTTTCTTCGCCACCCACCCGGCCTTCGGTGAGAGGATTCTGAATTCTCTCAAGGAAAGCAAGGTGCTTGAATCGCTGAACCCAAACCAGAAATACATTACCGACACGCTGGAGTTTCAGAAGATCCAGAAGATCGTCAATTCCAGTCTTTACAAGACGAAAGAGGAAGTCGAGAAGGAAGAGAACAAGCCGTCACTTCACGCCGCGGAACCGACCGAGCAGGAGTGCCAGGAACTGCTGGCGCCTGCGAATTCCGGGAACAATAAAATCTCGAGTATCAGCCCGCCGCTGCTGGCCGCCGGCCCGGTACTCTGCGCGGCTCAACCGTGATGAATGGGAAGGCCGCGCAAAGGCCGGTGAAGGAAGATTGGCGACTAAGACAAAGCTGTTGCGCCTTGAAGCGATGTCTGGCGCCGCGCAAGCAGCAGGCGTCCCAATTCCAGGCGGCCGCGGTGGATTCTCGACTTGATGGTTCCCCGTGAGACCCGCAGAAGGTGGGCGATCTCGGTATATTCCAGGCCTTGAAGGTCGCGCAGAACCACGGCCTGGCGCAGTCCGGGCGAGAGTTTCTCGAGCGCCCACTGGAGCACTTCCCGCCGTTCGCGATTCTCTAATTGCTGCAATGCCTGCTCTTCGCCGTGTTCCGGCGGGAGGTGCGAAAGCTCATCTTCCAGCGAAGAGGTCGCGCGCTCCATGCGCGTGCGGCGGTAATGGTCTACCAGATGATTTCTGGCGACTCGGTTCAGCCAGGTGCTGAAGCTCGATTGCGCGGGGTCGTAACTCTCGATCGTGCGGAAGACTTTCAGGAAGATTTCTTGCGTCAGGTCTTCCGCCTCATCCTCGCGGCCGGTGAAGTGCAGGCAAAAGCGGTAAACCTCGCGCGTGCGCGTCCGGATCAGCTTCATCCACGCCGCATCGTCACCCTTCTGGCACCGTTCGACCAGGTCATCGTTCCGCAACATCTCACACCTCGATTTTTGAAAACCGCCACGCGCCAAGACAGAGCAGCGCCAGAGATACGCCCACCAGCACCGTCGCGTCCGTCGCCATGTGGAAGTGCGATGAGCCGATCAGTGCTCCGCGCAACCCGTCCACGCCGTAGGTGAGCGGATCGACCGCGGCCAGCGCCGCCAGCGCCTTCGGCAATCCCTTCAGCGGAAACAGCGCGCCCGAGAAGAAGAAAATCGGCATTACCAGAAAGCTCATGATGAGCTGAAATCCCTGCATGTCCTGCAATCCCGACCCGATGGCCACGCCCAGCGCCACAAAGAGCGTCGCGATCAGCAGCATGAATCCAAAACCCACCGGCACTTCCGCCAGACTCACCGGACGAAAGCCCGCAATCAGGCAGGCGATAATCATCAGAATGCCCTGCAACATGGCCACGGTGGCTCCGCCCAGCGAGCGCCCCACCATAATGGAAAGTCGCGGCACGGGCGCGACCAGCGTTTCCTTGAGGAATCCGAACTGCCGGTCCCACAGCAGAGCGATGCCGGAAAACATGGCGGCAAAAAGAACAACCATGCCGATCACGCCCGGCGCGAAGAATTGCAGGTAGCTGCCTTCGCCCGCTTTGCGGAACACCGGGCCCAGACCGAATCCCAGCGCGAGGAGATAGAGAATCGGCTGCGCCAGCGACGCCACCAGTTGCGAGCGCGAACGCGTGTAGCGTTTCAATTCACGCAGCCAGAGAATGTAGATCGCATCCATCGATTATCGTCTCCACATCTTCGCGAAGGCGCGCATCGGCGCCGCCGGGTCCGCCGCCTCATCGCGAATCGAAGTTCCGGTCAGCTTCAGAAAAGCGTCTTCCAGCGTTTCCGTCCCGGTGCTGGCCTTCAATTCCTGGGAAGATCCAATGGCCACGATCTTTCCGTGGTCGATCACGGCGATGCGCTGCGCCACACGGTCAGCTTCTTCCATATAGTGAGTAGTCAGGAAAACCGTCACGCGCTCGGTTTCATTCATGCTCTTCACATGCGACCACATCTGGTTGCGGCTCTGCGGATCGAGCCCCAGCGTCGGCTCATCGAGAAAAAGAATTTTGGGAGTGTGCAAGAAGCCGCGCGCGATTTCCAGCCGTCTTCGCATGCCGCCGGAAAATTTCTTCACCAGATCATCGCGCCGATCCCAAAGTTCGAACATCTTCAGAAGCATTTCGATTCGCTCGCGCCGCTGGTGCCGCGGAATGTGATAGAGCACGGCGTGGTATTGCATGTTTTCCAGCGCCGTCAGGTCCTGATCGAGACTTGCATCCTGGAACACGATGCCGAAGTGCTGCCGCGCCTGATGCTTGTGCACGCGCGGATCGAGCCCGTTCAGTTCCACCTTGCCGCCGGTCGGCTCAAGCAGCGTGGTCAGCATGCGGATGGTAGTGGTTTTGCCGGCGCCGTTCGGTCCGAGGAAGGCGAAGATTTCGCCCTGCTGGACTTCGAAAGAAATATCTCGCACCGCCTCAAGCTCGCCGAACTTTTTGGTCAAATGCTCTACTCGAATCATAGTCCCGCCCTCATTCCCGCCGCCGTAAACTCAACCAGCCGACGAATCAGAGTTTCCGCGTTCATGCCGCGCCGCATCGAGGGCGGCAGGGCATCCTCATTCCCGGCCGTCAACAGAATGTTGTGCAGCGCGCCCAGCCCGAACTTCATCCGCCAGACCAGTTCGTCGCGGGGCAATTCCGGCAAGGCCCTCTGAAGCAGAGCCATAAAATGCGCGATCACCTTCACCATCCGCTCCCGCAGCCAAGTCATCAGCTCCGGATTGGGCTCGCTCAGGCAGCGCCCCAGCAGACGCATGAAGACCACATTCATCTTCCCTGCCGCGACACTCCGCTCGACCGAAGGCCGGATCATGGCTTCCAGCACCGCTTCGAGCTTGGGAGGCTTTTCGCCCGCTTCCCGCGCCACTCGATCGAGGGCCGCCAGTTCGGAGCCGCTCACCGGATCGATCCGCCGGGCGAACACGGCAAGGACCAGTTGCCGCTTGGTCCCGAAATGGTAATTGATCGCGCCCAGATTCGCGCCCGCCGCGCCCGTGATGTCGCGTACGGAAACCGCCGCCACGCCGCGCTCGGCAAAGAGGCGCTCTGCAGAATCGAGGATGCTTTCCCGCGTACCCTCGGCGTGAGCCGGACGCTTCTTAGTGATGCCGGAGGGTTTTGATCGGGAGCTTTTTCGATTCATACGAACGTATGATACGGTCGTATGAATTACTTGTCAAGGGTTTCTGTGCGGGCTGTTTCCTTCGGGATTAGAAGGGCGGCTGATAGGCCTGAATTTGCAGCTGCAAAATCGGGTTCGTTTTGGGTTCGCTTGGAGGCGCGATCCTTTGTTTTCAATAACTTAATGGCTTCGTTCGTAAAAAAAGATTGTTTAATTTGTGCTGTTTTTTGCCCTCTCACATGCGTCGGAGCCGCTTTTCATGCGGGTTTGAGGCAATTCCGGCGGGCGCTCAAGCGACACATCAATTACATCTTTCATCCGCTTCGACCTCGATCCAAGCCTTGTCTGGAGCGGCTGTTGCGCATTTTCGTTGCAAACTGCATAGGGCGAACCGGAAAAGCGTTCTGCCCCTCCCGGTCTCCAGTTGTCCGCACCGCCCGGGACATATATCCATCTATAATCTTACCTCATATGTCAACACAGTCAAGCAAAACCTATGGGACAAGGAGGAGATTCCTCTCAAGTCTGCGGGGCCCGGCGACGAGACAGGTCCGGGTTCGTGGCATGAATTATGAAACTCATCAAAGCCCCGATCCCGTGCCGCGCACCGCTTGATTCGAGTCCGTTGACAGCGAAGGGGCGTGTGCTATACTGACGATTACGGGCCCTGGTACTGGCGCAAGGTTCGCGAAGCAAGCTGCTCCCTTTCGCCAGGATGGTCGGGCCTCCGGCAAGGTGCATCACCTCACCAAACAACATCAGCCAAAAGATCCGTCACAGGAATGCCGTGGGAACTGAAACCTGCAGCCGAGAACTCGCAATCGAAATTCCCGCTGATATTGTGCGCCGGGAGTCCGAGGAAGTGACGGCGGAGTACCGCCGCAAGGCGCGAATCCCCGGTTTCCGCAAAGGCAAAGCCCCTGCGACCGTGATTCGCCGGCACTTTGACGAGGACATTCGAAGCGAAGTGGCGCAATCCCTGGTTCCCAAATATTTTGAAGATGCCATCAAGGCGCAGAAACTTTCCGTTGTGGGACAGCCGCGCTTCGCCGAACTGAAAGTAGAAGACGGCCAGCCTTTGACCGTCAAAGCGACTTTTGAGGTTTTGCCTGACTTCGAGCTCAAAGCGTACCAGGGGCTTGAAGTTGACGAAGGTTCGGCGGAAGTGACCGACGCGGACGTGGAAAAGGCGCTGGAAGAGGTTCGTGAACGCGCCGCCACATTCGACGTGGTCTCGGACCGCCCGGCGGAGGACGGCGACCTTCTGGTGGTCAACTACCAGGGGCGGGACCTCGCGGACGCCTCAGCCAATCCCATCGATGCGCACGACGCCACCATCCGGCTGGCGGAAGAGGGCACCGTTCCGGCCTTCACCGAGAATCTGCGCGGCGCGAAATCGGGCGACCACCGGGAGTTCGACGTGCCTTACCCGGAGGACTACGCGCACAAATCGCTGGCGGGCCGGACCCTGCGTTACACGGTCGATCTGCTGAGCATCAAAAAGAAAGTGGTGCCGGCGGCCGATGACGAACTGGCCAAGTCAGTGAGCCAATTTCAGACGCTGGATGAATTGCGCAAGAAGATCCGGGAAGATCTGGCGAAGCAAAAGAAACAGCAGATTGAGACCGAAGCCAAGAAGAAGTTGCTGGAGTCGCTGGTGGAAGCGCACACTTTTCCCCTTCCCCAGGTGATGGTGGAAGCGCAGATGGACCATAAAATCGAAAGGGTTGCCGGCCGGCTGATGATGCAGCGCATCGATCCCCGCACGATCGGGGTTGACTGGAACAAGGTTCGGGAGGATTCGCGCACCGACGCGGAAAAGGAAGTGCGCGGCTCCCTTTTGCTTGAGAAAATTGCCGAAGCGGAAAAACTCGAAGTTTCGGACGAAGAAGTCGATGAGGCCATCCGGGAACTGGCGCAGGAATCGGACGAAGCTCCCGCCGCTCTCAAAACCCGCTTGACACGGGAAGGGGGGCTGGATAGAATAAGGTCTACTCGCCGAAACCGTAAAGCCCTTGACTTCATTTACCGCAACGCCCACATCAAACGCGCAGAGGAACCGCATGCGGCCGAGTCTGAAAGCTGACCGCAGGAAACTTCAATGAGCCACAACGAACCCCGGAACGCCCTGGTCCCAATGGTGGTCGAGCAGACCAACCGAGGAGAACGCGCTTACGACATTTATTCGCGTTTGCTCCGGGACAATATCATCTTTATCGGGACGCCGATTGACGATAACATCGCCAATCTGGTGACCGCCCAACTGCTGTTCCTGGAAGCCGAAGACCCGGAGAAGGACATCTCGCTTTACATCAACTCTCCCGGCGGAGTGGTGACGGCGGGCATGGCCATCTACGACACGATGCAGTTTATCCGGCCCGACGTGGCCACGATTTGCATCGGCCAGGCCGCCAGCATCGCCGCCCTGCTGCTGGCGGCGGGAACCCCGGGCAAGCGCTTTGCGCTGCCCAATTCGCGGGTTCTGATCCACCAGCCGACGATGGGTGGGCTTTCCGGACAAGCGACGGACATTGACATCCACGCCCGCGAAATTCTCCGCATCCGCGCCAGCCTGAATGAGATCATGGCCAAGCACGCGGGCCAGCCGGTGGAAAAAGTGGAACGCGACGTGGAGCGGGATTTCTGGATGAGCGCGCAGCAGGCCCGGGAATACGGGATCCTCGATGAAATCATTTATAAACACAAATAGCCGGAGAATGAACCGTTGAAGCGTCTCCCGACTGACGAAGTCCTCCGCTGTTCTTTTTGCCAGAAAACCCAGGAAGCCGTGGGCAAGCTGATTTCCTCGCCCGGCGATCACCCGCGCGCATACATCTGCGACGAGTGCATCGCCATCTGCAACACGATCCTGGAAGAGGACCGGACCGACCGGATCTCCACGGCGCAGGCCAAACTGCCCCGGCCCGTCGAGGTCAAACGCTTCGTGGATGAGTACGTTATCGGTCAGGAGAAAACCAAGAAGAAGCTGGCGGTGGCGGTTTACAACCACTACAAGCGAATCATGCTGGCGCGGGCGCGCAGCGACGTGGAACTGACCAAGTCAAACATTCTGCTGATCGGCCCCACGGGCACGGGAAAGACGCTGCTGGCGCAAACGCTGGCGCGGCTGCTGGACGTGCCCTTCGCCATTGTGGACGCCACCACGCTGACCGAAGCCGGATACGTGGGCGAGGACGTGGAAAACGTCATCCTGAAGCTGCTGCAGAACGCGCAGGGCGACGTGCAGCGCGCTCAGCAGGGCATCATTTATATCGACGAGATCGACAAGATTTCCAAGAAGGACGAAAACCCGTCCATTACCCGCGACGTTTCCGGCGAAGGCGTGCAGCAGGCGCTGCTCAAGATTCTGGAAGGAACCGTGGCCAACGTTCCGCCCCAGGGCGGCCGCAAGCATCCGCATCAGGAATTCACTCCGGTTGACACAACGGACGTCCTGTTCATCTGCGGAGGAGCTTTCGTCGGGCTGGAAAAGGTGATTGAGAAGAGAATGGGAAAACGCTCGATGGGCTTCCACACCGATTCGGGGGAAGCGCCCGAGATGCCGAACCGGCGAAACATCGAGTTGCTGGAGCAGGTGCAGCCCATGGACCTGATCGGCTACGGGCTGATTCCGGAATTCGTCGGCCGGCTGCCCGTGATCGGAGTCCTGCACGACCTTGACGAATCGGCGCTGGTCCGAATCCTGACCGAACCCAAGAACGCGCTGATCCGCCAGTACCAGAGACTGTTCGAGTATGAGAACGTGCGGCTGCAATTCACCGATGAGGCGCTGGCCGCCGTGGCTGCTCAGGCTTTAAAGCGCAAAGTCGGGGCGCGCGGGCTTAGAATGATCTTAGAGGACCTGATGCTTGATCTGATGTATCACCTGCCGAGCCAGCGCAAGATGCGCGATTTTGTGGTGACGGCGGAAATGGTGCAGGATCACGAAATCACCTTTAATCCCAGTTTGTTTGAGAAAGCGAGTTAATGGATACCCCAAAGATTTCCGGCCGCGAAAAACACGAAATCCGTCTTCTGCCGATGATGCCCATCCGCGACGTCGTCATCTTTCCCCACATGATGACGCCCTTCGTGGTGGGGCGCGAGAGCTCGATTCGCGCTCTGGAAGAGGCGCTCGCCGGCGACAAGAAGATTTTCCTCGCCACGCAGCATGACGCCGCCGTGGACGATCCCCGGCCGAACGACATCTACCAGGTGGGCACGATTTCCACCATCATCCAGAGCCTGAAACTTCCCGACGGGAACATCAAGGTTCTGGTGGAAGGCGTGGAGCGCGGCAAAGTTCTGAAGCTTTCGAACGAAGAAGGCTACTACCGGGTTTCGGTGAAGACGACTTCTTTCAGGACGGTTACCACGCCCACGCTCGAACAGCTTCTGCAACGCGTCATCTCGCTGTTTGAGCAGTACGTGAAGCTTTCCCAGAGCCTGAATTACGAGACCATGATCGCGGCGGCGAAAGTGGACGATATCGCCAAGTTCAGCGACACCGTGGCCGCCAACGTGAACGTCAGCATCGAGGAAAAGCAGGAACTGCTGGAGCTGTTCGATCCCATCGAGCGCCTGAACCGCCTTGCCGACCTTCTGGACATTGAAATCGAGAAGCTCAACGTGGACCGCTCCATCCAGGGACGCGTGAAGCGCCAGATGGAGCGCGCGCAACGCGAATATTACCTGCAGGAAAAGATCAAGGCGATTCAGAAGGAACTCGGCCGCAACGAGAAGAACGAAATCGAGGAGCTGAAGAAAAAAATCGAAACGGCCGGAATGACGAAAGACGCCCACGAAAAGGCGATGACCGAGCTGCATCGGCTCGAGCAGATGCCGCCCATGTCGGCGGAATCCACGGTTTCCCGGAATTATCTGGACTGGCTGCTTGCCGTTCCGTGGAAAAAGAAGTCGAAGGAAATTCGGGACATCCGCCGGGCGGAGAAAATTCTGGAAACGGACCACTACGGCCTGGAAAAGATTAAAGAGCGCATCCTGGAATTTCTGGCGGTGCGCCAGCTCGTCAAGACACCCAAGGGTTCCATTCTCTGCTTTGTCGGCCCTCCCGGCGTGGGCAAAACGTCGCTGGGCCGCTCGATTGCACGAGCCACAGGGCGTAAATTCGTCCGCCTGTCGCTGGGCGGAGTGCGTGATGAGGCGGAGATCCGCGGCCACCGCCGCACTTATATCGGCGCGCTGCCCGGCCAGATCATCCAGATGATGCGCAAGGCGGGAACCACCAACCCGGTCTTCTTGCTGGATGAAGTGGACAAGATGAGCATGGATTTCCGCGGCGATCCCTCGGCGGCGCTGCTCGAAGTGCTCGATCCGGAACAGAACCACATGTTCATGGACCACTATCTGGACGTCGAGTACGATCTCTCCAAGATTTTCTTTATCACCACGGCGAACGTGATTCACACCATCCCGCAGCCGCTGCAGGACCGGATGGAAATCCTTCGCCTCTCGGGTTACACCGAGCACGAAAAGCTCGAAATCGCAAAGCGCTTCCTGGCGCCCAAGCAGCGCGAAGCCACGGGGCTGAAGGAACACAACCTGACGCTTTCCGACGAGACGATCTACGAAATCATCCGCGGGTACACGCGGGAAGCCGGAGTGCGAAATCTGGAGCGCGAGATCGCCAACATCTGCCGCAAAGTCGCGCGCAAGGTCGTCCAGGAAGGGCTCGAGCTGAAAGTGAGCATCGCGCCCGAAGAAGTGAAGGATTACCTGGGCGTCGTCAAGTTCCGCGACACCAAAGCCGAAGAGAAGAACGAGGTCGGCCTGGCTACCGGACTGGCCTGGACGGAAACCGGCGGGCAGATTCTGAATATCGAAGCCTCCGTCATGCAGGGCAAAGGCAAACTGACGCTGACCGGCAAGCTGGGTGACGTGATGCAGGAATCGGGCCAAGCGGCGATGAGTTACGTGCGGTCGCGCGCCGCGCGCTGGGGCCTGGCGGCCGATTTCTACCGCCATCTGGATATTCACATTCATATTCCGGAAGGAGCCATCCCCAAGGACGGCCCCTCGGCGGGAATCACGCTGGCCACCTCCGTCGTCAGCGCTTTGACCAAGATTCCCATCAGCCGCGACGTTGCCATGACGGGTGAAATCACGCTGCGGGGCAAAGTGCTGCCCATCGGCGGCGTTAAGGAAAAGATTCTGGCCGCCCACCGCGCGGGGATTCGCACCGTCCTCCTGCCGCGCGATAATGAGAAGGATTTGACAGATATCCCGGCCAACATTCAGGAGGACATCGCCATCCGATTCATTGAGAATATGGACGAGGTCCTGGACGTGGCTCTGGAACGGAAAATTGAAAACGTTCCGGCTTTGGAAACTGACCTGCAGGATTCGCAGCGTGTGGAGCCCGCTCAGGACGCCGACCGGGAGTCGCTGACCAATTAGGCTTCCTCGAACCTGAAAAAGTTTGAAAATCCGTAAAGCCTGGGGACGACAGCCGGCATCAAAGGAAGGCGAGGTCCATCCGGCAAAACCTCACGGCGAGTTCAAAGTTATTTCCAGACCAGATAGGGAGAACCAAGGGCTGTAACCAAAATCGCATCCACCGGACTATTGCAGGCAACCACCATTCATTCAGACTGCAAACCGCAGGGTTCAGCCAGGCAACGGCACGGCGGAGCGAAATCGATTTAAGACAGACAATCGGGTCCGAATCGGGCCCGGTAAATCAAACGAAACAGAGAGAGCAATATGCCAGCCAAGAAACAAACTGCCCCACCCGAAGTAGAACCCCAGGAAACCGCTGTTACCGCATTGAAGGAAGGCGAAGTCCTGGATATCGCCAAGCTGAAGGAGATGAACATCAGCGCGCTCACCCAGGTCGCGAAAGACCTGGATGTCGCCGGCGCCACCGCCATGCGCAAGCAGGAGCTGATTTTCAAAATCCTTCAGGCGCAGACCGAAAAAGCCGGACTCATCTTCTCCGAAGGCGTGCTCGAATGCCTGCCGGACGGATTCGGCTTCCTGCGCGCCCCGGACTATAACTACCTTCCGGGACCGGACGACATTTACGTCTCGCCCTCGCAGATCCGCAAATTCGACCTGCGCACCGGCGACACCGTCTCCGGACAGATTCGCCCGCCCAAGGAAGGCGAGCGCTACTTTGCCCTGATCAAAGTTGAGGCCATCAATTTCGAGCCGCCCGAGGAAGCGCGCAACAAGATCTTCTTCGACAACCTGACGCCGCTCTATCCGATGGAGCGCATCAAGCTCGAGACAACGAAGGAGAACATCTCGGCGCGCGTCCTGGACCTGCTGACGCCGATCGGCAAGGGCCAGCGCGGGCTGATCGTCTCGCCGCCGCGCACCGGCAAGACCATGCTGCTGCAGACCATCGCCAACTCCGTCACCAACAATCATCCGGAGATCACACTGATCGTTCTGCTGATTGATGAGCGGCCCGAGGAAGTGACGGACATGCAGCGCACCGTGAAAGGCGAGGTTATCAGTTCCACGTTCGATGAGCCCGCGGCGCGCCACGTGCAAGTCGCGGAAATGGTGATCGAAAAAGCCAAGCGGCTGGTCGAGCACAAACGCGACGTGGTGATTCTGCTCGATTCGATCACGCGTCTCGCCCGCGCTTACAACACGGTCGTACCACCCTCCGGCAAAGTGCTTTCCGGCGGCGTGGATTCCAATGCTCTACAGCGGCCGAAGCGCTTTTTCGGCTCGGCGCGCAACATCGAGGAAGGCGGCAGCCTGACCATCATCGCCACGGCGCTGATCGATACCGGCAGCCGCATGGATGACGTCATCTTCGAGGAATTCAAGGGCACCGGCAACATGGAAGTGCACCTTGACCGCAAGCTCGTAGACAAGCGCGTCTTCCCCGCCATCGACCTGAACAAATCCGGAACGCGCAAGGAAGAATTGCTGGTTCCGCGCGATGAGCTCAACCGGATCTGGGTGCTGCGCAAAGTCCTGAATCCGCTTTCACCCGTTGAGAGCATGGAATTGATCATCGACAAGCTCTCCAAAGCGCCGACTAATTCGCAGTTCCTCTCCTCCATGTCGAACGGCGGACGGTAGGCGTCACTGCATTCGGTTACAATCGAGGGTGTGGGAGAGTGGAATGGCCCGATTGCTGTCGGAAGACGAGAAACTCAAACGGGTCTTAAAAGAAGCGCTCGGGGAAGTGCTTGAAGAGCGGAAGGACCTGCTGCGCGAAATCGTCGAAGATGCAGTTGAGGATGCCGCCCTGGCCCGCGCGATCGAGGAAGGCCGCGGAACGCGGAAGCTCACCCGTAAACAAGTCTTCTCCATACTTGAGGCCGGACGTTGAAGGTCGCTTTCAGGGCAAGCTTCGCCCGCGACCTTCGCGCAATCAAAGACCGGTCGCTGCTCGATCGAATCCGAACAATCATCGCGTTAAAAGGCTGCGAGCCGAGGGAGACTACTTCCGAATTCGGCTGGGCGATTAAAGGATCGGCCTGACATTCGAAAAGGGATTGGTCACTTTCGTGCGAGTCCTCCATCGGAGGGAGGTTTACCGCTACTTTCCTTAGAAAGTCCTCAGACTGCGAAGTGGGCGACCTGGACTACAAAAGGCCTTTCGTGCGGGCTAATTCCAAAACTTTCTCAACAACCTGATCGGCGTCGAGGCGGGTGGAGTCAATAACCACGGCGTCCGGGGCGGGGGTGAGCGGCGAAATCTTGCGCTCGGCGTCAAGCTGATCGCGGCGGCCGATTTCATAAGCCGTCTGCTCAAGTGAAGATGCGGCGCCGTTCTGATGGTTCTGCTCGAGGCGGCGCCGGGCGCGTTCCTGTGGATTCGCATCCAGAAAAACCTTGAGCGGCGCGTCGGGAAAAACAACCGTGCCGATGTCGCGGCCTTCCATCACCACGCCGCGCCCGCGAGCGAAGGTCCGCTGCAGAGCAATCAGCTTTTCCCGCACTCCGGCAATTCTGGAAACCGTGGCCGCCGCAAGCGTTACTTCCGGCGTGCGAATCCGGCCCGTCACATCCTCGCCATCCAGGAAGACCCGGGACATCGAGCCGTCACCTTCAAAGCGAATGTCCGACTGTTCAACCGCTTCCATGACGCGCGCTTCATCCTCAGGCGAAATCCGCCGGGCCAGCACGCGCAGCGCCGCGGCGCGATAGGTTGCTCCGCTATCCACGTACGCGAGGCCGAGCCGGCGCGCGAGCTGCTGCGCCACCGTGCTCTTCCCTGCACCGGCCGGGCCGTCAATGGCGATGATGAGAGGTTGGGGCATGTTCCTCACAGCTCTCAGCAGTCAGCCATCAGCATTCAGTAAACAGGTAGTTGCTGACGGCTGATCGCTGTCCGCTGAAGGCTAGATTCTCTTGAATGCCTTCTGAATTTCCTTCAGCGTGTAGCGCAACAAAATCGGCCGGCCGTGCGGGCAGGACATCGGACATTCCGTGCGGCCCAGCTCGCGAAGCAGCCACTCCATTTTCGTCTGGTCGAGCGGCATATGAACCTTGATCGCGGCGTGGCAGGCAACCGATGCCGCGATCTTGCCGCGCAATTCGTCGAGCGTCAAGGCGCGCGCTTCGGCGCGGGCGCCTTCCAGGATTTCAAGCAGCAACTTTTCCACGGCCTCGGCCGGAACTTCCGCCGGAGCCGTCTTCACGGCGACGGTGCGCTGGCCGAAAGGCTCAACCTCAAAACCGCTGGCCGAAAGTTCATCGGCGATATCCTGAAAAACCGCCTGCTGCTCGGGCAAAAGCTCAATCACGATGGGCAACAGCAGCCGCTGCCCTTCCACCTGCGCGCTCCGTCGCCGCCGCAAATGATCTTCAAAGAGGATGCGCTCGTGCGCCACGTGCTGGTCGATCAGCCAAAGCCCTTCCGAGTTCGTCGCCACGATAAAACTTTCCTCGATTTGGCCGAGGGGGCGCAGGTCGGCGGGAAATTCATTTCCCTGCGGGCGGTCGCGTAACGGCTCCGGTTCCGAAGCCGGCGCCGGTGAAATGGGCGGTTGATAAACCGAGAGCGACGCGTCCACCAGCGGCAGGCGTGGTGTGAACGACTGGGGCGCGGGCGGCGACAAATGAAAGTTTGCCGCGCCGGCGCGCGGCGCAAAATCTGGAGCCGCTGCCGGCCTGGCGCCTTCAACCGGGCTCGATGCCGGCGCCGGCGCGCCGGCCGCAATTCCCTGGGCGGCAGTTCGCGCCGGAAATGCCGCCATCGGCCGCGCCGCAATGAGCGCCTGTCGAATCGCGTCCCGCACCACGTCATGCACGAACGACGCGCGCCGGAAGCGGACTTCAGTTTTCGAGGGATGAACGTTCACATCCACTTCCGTCGCCGGAATCTCAAGGAACACCAGCGCCACCGGAAACATTCCTGCGGGCAGAATGTTCCGGTAAGCTTCGGAAAGCGCGTGCAGTGCCTGTCGGTCACGCACCAGCCGCCGGTTCACGAAAAAATAAATCTGGTTGCGGTTCAGCTTCTGCACTTCCGGCCGCGAAACGAATCCTGAAATCCGCAGGACCGCCGGCGCGTCGGGCACGGAATCATCGCTCGCGGGCTCGGCGCCGGGTGCTTCCGGCATTCGCCGCTCCACGGGTCCGAACTCGATCAACTGCTCGAGCATCTGCCCGCCCAGCACCTGATAAAGCCGCTCGCGATGCCCGGCGACAGGCGGCACGTTCAGCATTTCATTGGTGAGGGACGTGAGCGAGAATCGCTTGGCGGGCTGCGCCAGCGCGTAATGCGTGACCAGCGAAGCGACGTGGCCCAGTTCGGTGGACTCCGACTTTAAAAACTTTCGCCGCGCCGGCGTGTTGAAAAAAAGATCGCGAACCTCGATCGTCGTCCCGCGCGTTCTTGCGGTTTCCTTGACGTCGCGCAGCCGGCCGCCGGCGATTTCGATTCGCGTTGCGGCGCTTTCCGAGTCGTGGCGCGTCTCCATCAGCAGGCGCGCGACCGAGGCAATCGAGGGCAACGCTTCTCCGCGAAAGCCCAGAGTGGAGATTTCAAGCAGGTCATCGGCGGAACGGATTTTGCTGGTGGCGTGACGCTCGAAAGCGAGCATCGCGTCGTCACGGCTCATCCCGCTGCCGTCATCGGAAACGCGAATCACCCGCTTGCCGCCGCTTTCCACGTAAATCTCAACCTGATTCGCACCCGCATCGAGCGCATTTTCCAGCAACTCTTTCACCACCGATGCAGGCCGCTCCACCACCTCGCCCGCGGCGATTTTGTTGGCGACGACTTCGGGAAGAATTCGGATGACGCTCATTCGGCGATCTCGTGGGGCCGGGGCGCGCTCGCCCCAAGTTTCGGTCGCTCAACTTTTCTTGATTCTGATTCCCAGCTCGTCGAGTTGTTCCGGATCGACCGTGGCCGGAGCGTCGCACATCAAATCCACGGCGCTGGCGGTTTTGGGGAAAGCGATGACCTCGCGGATGTTCGATTCGCCCGCCATCAAAGCCACGATGCGGTCCCAGCCGAGCGCGATGCCGCCGTGGGGCGGCGCGCCGTAATCGAGTGCGTCCATGAAAAAACCAAAACGCTCGCGCGCTTTTTCTTCCGTCAGACCGAGCACTTTGAATACGCGCGCCTGAATATCGCGCCGGTGCATACGAATCGAGCCGCCGCCGATTTCCTGACCGTTCAGCACCAGGTCGTAAGCAAGGGCCTTCACATTTGCCGGAGCGCTTTCGAGCATTGGCAAATCTTCTTCGCGCGGCGAGGTGAACGGATGGTGCATGGCCGCGAAGCGCTTTTCCTTTTCGTCGTATTCGAACATCGGGAAATCCACAACCCACGCGAATTTCCAGGCGCCCGGTTTTACGATTTCGAGACGCTTGGCCAAATCCAGGCGAACCGATCCCGAAATTTGATCTACTATTCCCGTCGCGCTTCCGGCTCCGACTTCCGCTTTCACGCCCAGCAGCAAAACCGTATCGCCCGCTTCGGCAGCCGCTTCTTTGGCCAACCGCGTGACGGCCGCCTCGCCCACGGGTTTCGTGAGCGGCGATTGCGCGGCCGATGGGTCCACTTTGATCCAGGAGAACCAGCCAGCGGCCGTCTCGCGCACGGTCTCCTGCAGCTTGTCGAGCTGGCTGCGAGACGCACTCCACTTCGGCACACGCAAGGCTTTGATGGTTTTCGCGACCCGGAGCTTTTCCGATTCGGCCTCCGCAAGCTGCAGCCGTTTCCATTCCAGGCCGAACCGCAAATCCGGCTTGTCCGAGCCGTAACGCTCCATCGCCTCGGCGTAAGCAAGCCGCGCAAACGGCCGTTCCACTTTGACCTCGACCAACGCGAAAAGCTTTTCCGTCAGAGCTTCGACGATCTCGAAAAGTTCCTCGCGCTGCGGGAATGCCATTTCAATATCGATCTGCGTGAACTCGGGCTGGCGGTCGGCGCGCAAATCTTCATCGCGGAAGCAACGCACGATCTGGAAATAGCGGTCGAAGCCGGCCATCATCAGAAGCTGCTTGAAGAGCTGCGGCGATTGCGGCAGCGCATAGAAATGGCCGCGGCGCAGGCGGCTGGGCACCAGATAATCGCGCGCGCCTTCGGGCGTGCTGCGCGTCATGAACGGCGTTTCAATGTCCACAAAACCGTGCGCGCCCAGGTGCTCGCGCACCACTCGTCCCGCGCTGTCGCGCAGGCGCAGGTTGCGCTGCATTCGAGCGCGCCGCAAATCCAGATAGCGGTAACGGAGCCGCGTCTCTTCAGTGGTTTTGGATTCTTCTTCGATGGGAAACGGCGGCGTCTTGGCCTCGTTCAAAAGAAGCAGCGCGCGCGCCTGAATCTCCACCTCACCGGTCCCAATCTGCTGATTCACGGTTTCGGCGGAACGCTCCACCACTTCACCTTCTACGCCCACGACGTATTCGCCGCGCACCTGCTCGCCTTTGTCGTGCGCCTCGCCGCTGACGGAAGGGTTCAGCACCACCTGGACTACGCCCGTGTGGTCGCGCAAATCAAGAAAGATCAGATTGCCCAGATCGCGCCGGCGGTCCACCCATCCCGCGAGAAACACTTTCTGCCCGGCATGCGCTTTGCGCAACTCGCCACAATGATGCGTCCGCCGGCGGTCACCTAATAGGTCGAGTTCCAATTTCTGCTTTTCCCTTTCCGAACGAAATGTCCAAATCGCCGTTCAAGCCCGAAGCAAGGGCTCGCGCTACTCAGCAGCCGCGAGCTGTTCACGCAGGAATGCGCAAATGCCCGCCGCATCAACTTCCTTCTGCTCGCCCGTCGCCATGTTCTTCACCTGATAACGTCCGCTTGCGAGCTCGCCTTCTCCGATGATGATCGCAAAGCGTGCTTTCATCTTGCTGGCGACGCCCAGCGCCTTCTTGAGCTTCATCGCGTCATAGGCAATTTCCGCGCTCAGGCCCTCCCGACGGAGGTCGCGGGCAAGTCGCGTTGCGGGAGAAGCCGCTGCCTCGCCCATCCAGGCGATGTAAGCTGCAAGCGAGAAATCACCTTTCAGCTTGCCCGCTTCCTCGACGGCGAGCACCAGCCGGTCTTCGCCGATGGCGAATCCGAAACCGGGCGTGGGCGGACCGCCCAGCAATTCCGAAAGCCCGTCGTAGCGCCCGCCGCCCAGAACCGCGTTCTGCGCGCCCAGTGCGTTGCTGGTGATTTCAAAAGTGGTGCGCGTGTAATAATCAAGGCCACGAACCAGGCGGGGTGCAATCTCGAACTTCACTTCGCGCTCCTCAAGCCCGCTCTTTACCGCTTCGAAGTGCTGCTTGCATTCCGGACACAAGTAATCAAGGATGCGCGGCAGCTTTTCAATAATCGGCTGGTCGGCCGGGACCTTGCAATCCAGCACGCGCAGAGGATTCGTGTGTGCGCGCCGCTGGCAATCGTTGCACATCTTGTCCGAGACGCCTTCCAGCGCCTTGCGCAGCACGGCCAGATACTCTTTGCGGCATTTCCCGCATCCCACGGAATTGATGAGAAGAGTGAAGTTCTGCAAGCCCAGCCGCTCAAGCAGGAGTGTGAGCATCTCGAGAACTTCGGCGTCAATCGCAGGATGATCCGAGCCCAGAACTTCCGCGCCAATCTGGTAGAACTGCCGGTAGCGGCCTTTCTGCGGACGCTCGCGGCGGAACATCGGGCCTATGTAATAGAGCTTATGAAGGCCACCCTCATTGAACATTCGGTGCTCAATGTAAGCGCGCACGACGGAGGCGGTCGCTTCCGGGCGCAGCGTCAACGATTCATGATCGCGATCCTCGAAGGTGTACATTTCCTTGGTCACGATGTCGGTGTCCGCTCCCACACTGCGCGCGAACAAACGCGTTTCTTCAAAGATCGGCGTGCGAATTTCGTGGAAGCCGTAGGCGCCGAAAACGCCGCGCGCTTCCGCCTCGACGCGCTGCCAAAGACCGGCTTCGCCGGGCAGCAGGTCGCGCGTTCCTTTTACTGAGTTGATCGGTTCGACGTTTTTAGACACTAGCGATCAGCTCTCAGCCTTCAGTTATCAGCTTTTCGATTCTCTTTTGCTGACTGCTGAAGGCAGATGGCTCCTCTCGTCACCTGTCACTTCTTCCCGCCGGCGAGATACATTTCCTTGTATTCGAGATAGTGTCTCGCGTGCGCGTCAATGAATTCCCGGCCGGATTCGGTCAACTGCCGCTGGAAGTGCGCCGGCACTCCGAGATAAAGGCTGCGGGGCGGAATCACGGTGTCCTCCAGAACCAGCGCGCCCGCCGCCACAATCGAACCTTCGCCCACGCGTGCGCGGTTCAAAACGATTGCCCCCATGCCAATCAGGCAATGGTCTTCCACGTTGCAGCCGTGGAGCACGACGCGATGCCCGACCGTCACCCAGTTTCCGAGGATCGTCGGGCAACCGGTGAGCGTGTGGAGAACCGAGCCGTCCTGAATGTTCGTGTGCGAGCCGACGCGAATAGGCTCGATATCACCGCGTAAGACGGTCTGGAACCAGAGGCTCGAATTGTCGCCGACCTCAACGTCACCAATTACGTCAGCGCTGGGCGCAACGAACACAGATTCGCCGAAGCGCGGCGTGTGGCCGGCATAAGTATGAATCATGCTTGCCTGCGCAGCCGGTAGGCCCTGAATCCCACGAACCTATTCAACGTAACACATCCGTTTCAAGCGCCGCAAGAAGCGCAGGCGCTGGCTCATCCGACGCAAAGCGAGGGGGCCAGCGCGGCCTGGCGCTTTCTCTCCGAAGCCTCACTGTTCATGTTGACTTTCTACATGAGCACGGGGCATACTCTTCCATGTTGACCGTCTAAAGGAGTGTAAACGACCGATGGAAAGCAAGGCGGAAGTCCTGCAGGGAACTCTGGATTTGATGGTACTCAAGACGCTGGACGCCATGGGGCCGATGCACGGGTTCGGAATCGCCCGCCGCATCGAACAGGTTTCCGAAGACCTTTTGAAGCTGAACCAGGGCACGCTTTACCCGGCGCTGGTGCGGCTGCAGCAGAAGGGCTGGATTCGCTCCAAATGGGGAACGTCCGAGAACAATCGCCGGGCGCGCTTCTATGCCCTTACGGCCGCGGGCCAGAAGCAACTGAAGCGCGAGGCGGAAGACTGGGAACGCATCGCGAGCGTCATCGGCCGGCTGCTCGCGGGCAGCGAAGGAGCATGAAATGACCGGGCTGCGAATTCTGATTGCACGCGTGGGGGAATTATTCGGCAAGCGCAGGCTTGAGGAAGACCTCGATAACGAGGTGCGTACGCACATTGAAATGCTGGCGGAGGAAAACCGGCGCAGAGGCATGACTCCGGAAGAGGCTCGACTGGCGGCACGACGGAGTTTTGGCGGAGTCGATCGGGCCAAGGAACAGTGTCGCGACGTCTGGGGCGTGCGGATGGCCAGCGAGTTCACGCAGGACCTGCGCTACGGATGGCGGCAATTGCGCCGGAACCCTGGTTTTACTATTGTCGCGGTGCTCACCCTGGCAGTTGGAATCGGCGCTAACACGGCGATCTTTTCCGTGATCAACACTCTCTTCCTGCACCCTCCGGGAGTTCAGGACCCGCAAAGCATCGTCGCCGTGAGAGCGAAGTACGACAAGCTGGGATTGAGGAGCATTGTAATCTCGGCGCCCGATTTTGCCAGCATCCGCGACAGCAGAAAGATTTTCTCCGCCGCGGCGCTTGAGAGCACCTCCAGTTTCAACTACACGGCGGGCGACTGGCCGCAGCGACTGGTGGGCGCGAAGGTCTCCTGGCAGTGGTTCAATGTTTTCGGCGCTCGGCCCATGCTGGGCAGAACATTCACGCCTGAAGAAGATCAGCCGAATGCGAATCACGAAGTTGTGCTTTCCTATGATGCGTGGCAGCGTTGGTTCGGCAGCGACCGAGGAGTGGTCGGCCGGGCAATTCAATTGAACGAGCAGTCATACAAGGTCATCGGCGTCATGGGTCCGCAATTCCGCTGGCCCCCATCGGTTGACCTGTGGACTCCGATAGGGCTTGCCCCGGCCGCTTTCAGCCTCAACAACACTTTCAACGAAAACTATCTCAGCGTGGCTCGGCTGCAACCCAACGTGACTTTTGCGCAGGCAAGTGCCTATGTCGGCGTTCTGGTCAAACGCGTCGTGGATGATCCTCGGGCCAGCTTCGCCAAGGATGCCGGTTGGGGCGTTTTCCTTATGCCGGTCACCGAATTCCTATACGGCAACCTGCGCACGCCGATTCTGGTCCTGGCGGCGGCGGTGGGATTTGTGCTTCTGATCGTCTGCGCCAACATCGCCGGATTGCTGCTCGCCAGATCCACCGGCCGCGGCCGCGAACTGGCGATCAGAACCGCGCTGGGGGCGTCTCGCGTCCGACTGGTGCGCCAGGCGCTTGTGGAAAGTGCGCTACTAGCCGCAGGCGGAATCGCCGCAGGCCTGCTCTTCGCCAGCTTCGGGGTTCACGCTCTTGCGCTGATCGCTCCCAAGGAACTGGGCGCGGGCACCGCATTCCCTCTGGACGGACATGTCCTGCTATTCGCCGTCGCACTCGGTGCCGTGGCTGTCTTTCTATTCGGCTTCATACCCGCCTGGCACATGGCGCACGTCGAACCGTATCAGGTCCTGCGAAGTACGGGCCGGACCACGGCGGGCGGTCACGGGCGTCACCGGTTGCGTTCCATGCTGGTGGTCGGCGAGCTGGCGCTCGGACTCATCCTGCTGGCAGGCACCGGGCTGCTGCTGGAAAGCCTGGGTCAAATCATGACCGTCAATCCCGGGTTCCAGCCGAAGGGTGTGATGACCGCCGGACTTACTCTTCCCAACTCGCAATACAATACGGAGGCGAAGCAGTATGCCTTCTTTCGCAGCGTGCTGGACAATCTTTCGCACCAACCGGGCGTGACGGCGGTCGGCGCCGGCAACCCGGTTCCGTTCACCGGAGGCAATCCGTCCGCTTCCTTTCAAATCGAAGGGCAGGCGCTCGCCCCGGGCAATCCGGGCCCGCACGGCAACGTTCGCTATGTCACCGCCGGATACTTCAAGGCGATCGGAATTCCACTGCTCGAGGGACGGCTTTTCAGCCAATCCGACAGCCTTGGCTCAGAACCGGTCGCCGTGATTGACAGGAACCTGGCGCGCCAATACTGGCCCCATCAGAACCCCATCGGACAGAAGATTCGCAGCGGGCAGAAAAGTTCCTGGGCAACCATTGTGGGGATTGTCGGCCACATTCGCTTTAATCAGCTTGCCGGCGAGGAAGCCGGCTCGAACATCTCCGAGAGCGGCGCGAAGGGAGCGTACTACTACCCGCTTTTCCAGCACAAAGCGTCTTACGGATATCTTGTGCTCAAGTCCGGAGGCAGTCCCACGACACAGGCGGATATGATCCGCCGCGCCGTCCACGCCGTGGATGCGAACCAGCCGATTTCCGGCGTCAAAACCATGGATGAGCGCATAGCAGCGTCGCTCGGTCCACAGCGCTTTGCCACCCGGCTGCTGGCGGTGTTTGCGGCGCTCGCGGTGCTGTTGTCCGCCATCGGCCTTTATGGGTTGATGAGTCATAGCGTTGCGCAGCGAACCGGCGAAATCGGCGTGCGCATCGCGCTGGGAGCGACCAGCGCCAACGTGCTGCAACTCTTTATCAAAGAAGGATTCCGGCTCGCAGTCGCCGGCATCGTGATCGGCATTGCAGGGGCGCTCGTGCTTTCCCGTTTTCTCGGCAGCCTGCTTTACGGCGTGAAGTCCACCGACCCGGTGACGTTCGCTGGAGTTTCGCTCCTCCTGAGCGTCGTGGCCATCCTCGCCTGCTACATCCCTGCCCGGCGCGCGTCCAGAGTCGATCCTATCGTCACGCTGCGGTATGAATGATTCCGCCTGGAAGGTTCGAAGAAATGCGGTCACTGATTTGGAAGAAGCCGCATGGGCCGGCCTTCGGCCCAGGGCCGATAGCCTGCGGCGAACTCGATGCGCTGCTCCATGGGCGGGTGGCTGTAGAGCCAGAAGCGGATAAAGGAACTGGGTGAGGGATCAGCAAGGTCCTCGGCACCGAGCTTGTCGAACGCTCCCACGGCGGCGCGATTGGGATCGTGGACGACGCCGTAAATGACCTCAATCCCGAACTGATCCGCCTGGTGCTCGTAATGCCTTGAAACGGCATTCACGGCGGGCGAGGAGAGAAACGTAAGCAGCACAAGCACCATCATCATGACGGGAAGCGAAGCAAGATCGCCGTCGCCTTCGACTTCGGTGCGCGCGCCGTATCGCCCGATGAGCCTTTTGACCAGGACGAATCCCAGGGCGAGAAACGCCGCTGTAATGAGCTCGATCCAGATGAATTCCTTCACAATATGGTGCAGAACGTAATGGCCGATCTCATGGCCGACAACGAAGAGAACCTGATCCTCCGACATCTTGCTGAGCGTCGTATCCCAAACAACCACCCGCTTGCTCGAGCCGAAGCCTGAGACATAGGCATCGAGTTCGTGCGTCTTTGAGCTGGCGTTCATTTCAAAAACGCGGCTGGGCGGAATCGAAAGATGGGCGTGCTGGAGCGTCTGCTCGATTTTCTGGACCAACTCAGGATGCGAACTCTGGAGCGGCGTGAATTTGAAGAAAAGCGGCTCGACAACGTAAGGCTGGATAAAAATGACGAACAGCGTGATGGGAATCGTGGCCAGCCAGAAATGGAACCACCAGGAGCGCGGGCGGCGCCGAACAGCGAGGTAAAGAATCCAGATGACGAACACGCCGGCGATGACGCTTAAGCCGAGTGACTTACCCCAGTCAGCAAGCCAGGCAAGCCATGTTTCCGTCGAGAGACCGAACTTGTGGTTGAGCAGGTAGCCCGAAAGGAAATCAAAAGGCAGGTCCAGAAGGCTCGCCACAACCAGAAAGGCCGGGACGAAGATAAGGCATTGGCGGAAATGGCCGGAAGATATTTTACTTGCGCGCCGGCGGAGCGAAACTCCCAAGCCGCTGAGCCAAAGAAAGAGATAAATCGTGAAGGAGAGCGCCACGCCCAGGAAATAGAGTTCATAACGCGCATGAGAATATGCGACGGCGCGCGCCCGCTGCGCAGGTGTAAGCTGAAGACCTGCGGGAGGCGCCTCATAGACAGTAGACGGCCCCGGCGGAACGCTCGCTTCCGGCCTCTTCTGTTGAGGTGAGGCTTTTTGCTCAGCGCCGGCCGGATGTACGGCCTGGGCGCCATAGAGCGGCCGGGCCAATCCCACGGCTGCCACGAGCATCGTGCCAAGAAGGAGCGCAGTAACTTTCCCGGCGCAGGGACTCAGATTCGTGGCAGGACGATGCCCTGCTGCGACTGGTACTTGCCCTTTTTGTCTTTGTAGGAAGTTTCGCAAATTTCATCCGATTCGAAAAAGACGATCTGGCACAGCCCTTCGCCGGAATAGACACGCGCCGGCAGCGGTGTGGTATTGGAGATTTCGAGCGTCACAAAGCCTTCCCACTCGGGCTCGAGCGGCGTCACATTCACAATGATACCGCAGCGCGCGTAGGTGGATTTGCCCACGCAGATGGTGAGCACGCTGCGCGGAATCTTGAAGTATTCCACCGATCGCGCGAGCGCGAAAGAATTCGGCGGCACAATGCAGACCGGCCCCTGGAACTCGACCAGAGAGCGCGAGTCAAAATTCTTGGGATCGACGATGGTGCTGTTGACGTTGGTGAAGATCTTGAATTCATCCGCGACCCGCAGATCGTAACCGTAGGCAGAAAGGCCGTAGGAAATCACGCCCTGGCGGACTTGCGATTCGGCGAACGGCCGAATCATCTCGTGCTCCTTTACCATGCGTCGTATCCAGCGGTCGCTCTTCACAGACATCGTCAGCACCTCTTTCGATTGGACTTAGGCGCGGGATCAAGCCGGCCGCGCCCTTTCGTTTCGAAAAACCCGGCGGCGCTCTTGCGCCCGTTTTGGCAACCCCGTCAAGCACAAAAGCGGGGGCCAATAATATTACAGCATCAAACCACTTGACAACCGGATAACGCCTTTCTACCATAAAGTCTGTGTTTTCAGGAGGATTCCGTGATCAAGCTCGATCTCGTTACCGAAGTGCTCAATCGAACCGGAATTACCAAAACCAAGGCGGAAGTCGCAGTCGAAACAGTTTTTGATTCCATGAAGCGCGCGCTCGTCAGAGGCGAGCGAATCGAGCTTCGCGGATTTGGCGTCTTCAAAGTCAAGGCGCGCAAGACTGGCGTCGGGCGCAACCCGCGGACCGGCCAGGAAGTCAATATCCAGCCCGGTAAGGCCGTCCGCTTCAAGCCCGGCAAAGAACTGCAAGTCATTCCCTAGCAAGGGTCTTTCCCGCCGAGGACGGGCCGCCAGGCCTCAGCAAGGGGGTGCAAGCCCGCTTGCCGCCGGCGGCTTGTAACTACATCAGATTCAATGGGTCAGGATCGATAATCACCGCGCGGGGCGGAATGCCGAGGCGGTCGATTTCCGCGGCCAGGCGGTCAAGCACACCATGCAGTTCCGACCGCGAGCCGGACTTCAGAATAAACTGAATTCGATACATGCCCTTGATCCGCGCGAGAGGCGCCGGGTTCGGCCCCAACACCTTAAGCCTGCCATTTGATCCTTCCAAAAACCTGCCGATGGACGATGCAATTCCAGCGGCGCGCTCGAGTCTTTTGTCCTGCGCGATGATATTTGCCAGCGCCGCCGCCGGCGGGTAGCGCAGCACACGGCGGAAGTTGATTTCCTTTTTGTAGAATGCCGGATAGTCCTGCTGGGCGGCAAGCTGGATGGCGTAATGGGCGGGATAGAACGTCTGCACCAGCACGCGCCCTGGTGCATCGCCGCGGCCGGCGCGCCCCGCCGCCTGGGTCAGGAGCTGGAAAGTCCGCTCCGCTGAACGGAAATCGGGCAGCGCCAGCATGGTGTCCGCGGAAACCACTCCGACCAACGTCACGCCGGCGAAGTCGTGCCCTTTGGCAATCAACTGCGTGCCCACCAGAATCTGAACGCGGCCGGCGCGAAAATCCTCCAGGATTTTGTGAAAATGCTCCGGGCGGCGGGCGGCGTCACGGTCGAGCCGCGCCACGCGTGCGCCGGGAAACATCTCGGCAAATTTATCCTCCAGCTTTTCCGTTCCCTCGCCGACGAAATGGAGATATTCGCCGCCGCAGGTGCCGCACTTCGCGGGTACCGGCGCCGTAAACCCGCAATAGTGGCAGACCAGCCGGTTCTGACGCTTGTGGAACGTCAGCGAGATGGAGCAATTCCGGCAGCGCTCCGACTGGCCGCAACTCCGGCACAAGAGAAACCAGGAATAGCCGCGGCGATTGAGCAGAATCATCGTCTGCCCGCCGGAACGCAACTGCTCTTCAATTTCCTCGCGCAGCCGCCGTGAAATCGGAATCTGGGAATGCGTCTCGCGGAATTCATCGCGCATATCCACGATCTCAACCGCGGCCAGAGGACGACCGGCGATGCGTTCGGTGAGCGTCGCGAGCTGGTACTTGCCCTGTTGCGCGTTGGAATAGCTTTCAAGCGAAGGTGTCGCCGAACCCAGCACCACGAGCGCGCCCTCAAGCTGCGCCCTCACCACGGCAACGTCCCGGCCGTGGTAGCGCGGCGTTTCCTCCTGCTTGTAGCTGGACTCGTGCTCCTCATCCACGATGATCACTCCGGGTTTTTCCACTGGCGCAAAAATCGCCGAGCGCGTTCCGAGGACGATCTTCGCTTCGCCGCGCCGCGCGCGCCACCAGGCTTCATGACGGCTCGTATCTCTCATCCCGCTGTGCAGCACCGCGACGGCGCCGGGGAATCGCGCCAGAAACTGTGACTGGACGGCGGGCGTCAGAGCGATCTCCGGCACCAGCATGACGGCGGGCCGGCCGAGCTCGAGCGAGCGGGCGATCAGCCGGAGATAGATTTCCGTTTTGCCGCTGGCGGTGACGCCGTGCAGGAGAACAGCATGGAACTTCTTCTCCTCAAGCCGCGCCGCGAGTCCCTGGAAAACTGCAATCTGGTTTCCTGAAAGCTCGGGAGCAGCTTCCGTGGTCGCAAAACCCGGCCGGGCTTGCTGTTCCAACAAATCAATCACGCCGCGCCGGGCAAGCGTCTTCAAATTGCCCAGCGTGCCACGCGCCGATTTGAGCAATTCGCGATGGTCCTCAACCGCGCCGGCTTGGGTGAGTGCCTCCACAATCCTCCGGGCGACGGGCGAAAGGGGCGGCGGTTCGGCTGGAACCGGACCCCTCAAACGCACGCCGTAAATCAGCTTTCTGCCGCGTTGGGCTTCCGCCTCGTGAATCGTGAAGAAGCCCTGCTTGAGCAGGGTTTCAACTAGTCCCCCGGGAAACCGGCGCGCGAGCGTTTCAGCAGGAATCTCACCGCGGCCTGCGGCAAAGCGCAGCAGCGCAGCTTCGGGGCTCTCGCGTCCTTCCGGCAAAAGGCTGGCATCAAGTTCGCGAATGCGCGCGCGCCCGGCCTCCGTAAGCACCACCCGGCGTGTTCGACGCGTTTCAGGCAAAAGCGGAAGCATGGCGCGGTAAACCTCGCCCGGAGGCGCCAGATAGTAATTTGAAACCCATCGCCCCAGTTCCAGGAGCCCGGCGGAAAGCACCGGCTGGGAATCGAGGACCTTCAGGATTTCACGAATCTTGAAGCCGGGTTCCGGCTTCGAAACACGCTCCAGAACGATTCCTGTGGCGCGCCGGGTCCCGAGCGGCACTTGAACGCGCCGGCCGGGCTCAACCGCAAGAGAGCCGGGAACGGCGTACGTCAGCGGATGGCGAATCGCGGCGAACACCGCCACCGAAACAAGCTGAGTCGTGCCGCGGTGAGCCGAAGACTTGGAATCCTTCGCAACCATCGTTTGGGGATTCTATGCTATTTGGCATGGCAGCGTCAGCTGTCAGCCGGAACGTCGTCGAATTGCGAGAACCTTCGCGTGCAAGGCCGCTCCGGCCAGCCTCCATGCGGAGCTTGCAAAGAGTGTGGGATTTGAATAGCCTGAGATCTATGCTCCAAAACCTCTATCACATGGACCCCGGGCAACAATGTCCCGACGTGGTCCGGATGTTCGTGGAAATCCCCAAGAATTCTTCGAACAAGTATGAGTTTGACCGCGAACTGGGAATCTTCCGCCTTGACCGCACGCTTTATTCGCCGATGCACTATCCCGGCGATTACGGTTTTATTCCCGGAACGCTCGCCGAAGACGACGACCCCATGGATGTGCTGGTTTCCTGCGACGAAGCCACGTTTCCGGGATGCATGATCGAGGTGCGGCCCGTCGGCCTGCTCGCCATGGTAGATGAGCACGGGCCCGACACCAAGATTCTAGCTGTGCCCGACCGCAACCCACGCTACGATCCGATTCACACGATTGACCAGATCTTCCCTCATGTGCAGCGTGAAATCGAACACTTCTTCGCAATTTACAAGGAACTGGAAGGGAAAAAGACACGCATGGAAGGCTGGCAGGGTCCGATTGAGGCGCGCCAAGCCATTCTGAAAAGCCGCCGGCGCTATCTCGTTTCCGAAGGAAAGCTGGAAGTCAAAAAGCGCAGCCCGAAATCAAAGCGTCAGAAATAGGATGCCGGCGCGGGCCTGCCGCGAGCCGTAACCAGGTTCGAGTAGAGGCTGCCGAGTTGCTCCAGCATCTTGAGCGCGCCGGGCACGTTGCGCCGGTTGATATGCTCGATGTTCAGACCGATCGGCGGCGGGTCGGGCGGCAGGTTATCGAAAACGTCCATCAGGATGCGGCGGGCCAGCTTCAACGAACGTTCGAATGCCGTCTCATGGGCATCGCTTGCCTCGCCGGCTTGATCGTCCTTTCCGCCGTGCAGCAGAAAGCGATCGAGGTCAGCCGGCACGTCGGCCCCAAGCCATCGCAGGAAGTCGATGTCCCGGTGCGTGCTGACCGGAGCGAAGCTCAGGAAGATCCGCGCTTCCAGGCCGTTCAGACGCTGAATCAGCCACACGATGTCGTTCGAATCGAAAAGGATTTGAGAAGTGAAGAACGAAAGGCCGGCATCCGCTTTTCGCCGGATCCGTTCCGCCTCCTGCGCGCGGCTGGGCAGCGTGATTCCGCCCAGAGCCACGGAAAGTCCTGTGGCGCGGATTTCACACGCCGCCTCAATGACGCTGGGCCCGGGATACCGCACGCGGCGTGACTCGCCACCGACCAGAACAAAATTCCTGATTCCATATTCCCGCCAGGTTTCCGCGGCCCAGTTCCCGGCCCCGGCCTCATAAACCACGCCGCGGTTGACCACGGTTTCCACATCCAGCTCCCGTTGGATGCGGGCGCCGAGCACGCGCGGTTCGAGACGGGGCTTGAATTGGTAGGTCCTTTCCGACCCGCGCGATTCGTCCCGGACCTCGGGAATATTGACGGCATCCACCTGCGACTTGATTCCGCGAAGCTCGGCCAGCACGGATTCGACATTCTCGGGCTTGCCCGCCACTGGCGGGACCAGCTCAAAAAAGACAACGGGAACGGCCGGATTCGGAAGTTTGATTTGAAGGTCCATGATTTTTCGGGCGGCGCGGGCCGCACCTTGGCCGTCTCTTCAAGCCATCTTAGCACAGGAGCGAATGGGGAAAGGTGACGCGGAATCTCAGGGAGTCCTGAGAAATTCGCGAATCTTTTCAAAATCCTCACGCAGGATCTTTTCCTCGCGAGGATTGCGCAGGATGTAAGCGGGATGAACGGTGGCCAGAGCCTTGGCGCCCGCGAAATCGTAAAAACTACCGCGAATTTTGGTGATACCTTCTTTCACCCCCAGCAGCGTCCTGACTGCGGGCGCGCCCAGGCAGCAGACCAGGCGAGGGCGAATGGTTTCAATCTGGCGGAACAAAAAAGGCGAGCACGTTTCAATCTCGTCCGGTAAGGGCGTGCGGTTGCCGGGCGGCCGGCACTTGACGATATTGCAGATGTAAACTTCCTCGCGCTTCATTCCGACCGACTCGATCATTTTGTTCAGAAGTTTTCCGGCGCGGCCGACGAACGGCAGTCCTTGCTGATCTTCGTCTGCCCCCGGACCTTCACCGACAAAAACCAGCTGGGCGCGAGGATTGCCCTGGCCAAAGACAATCGTTTTGCGTCCCTGGGAAAGGCGGCAACGGTGACAGTCGCCGAGATCGGTCCGGATTTGGTCTAGAGTTTCCACTTCGCGGCGCGGTGCGGGAGTTTCAAAAAGGCTGAGCTCATGCGCAATGTGGCCCGTCACGACGGCGGGCGCCTGGGGCTGTTGAAGAACATGTTCGGCGGCCTGCGGCGGAGTGAATTCCTCCCCGGCCATTGCCTGCGCGACATCCGGAGCTTCAGCCAGGGCCGGCCGGAAATAAAGATCTTCGAAACCCAATTCGCGATAGAACTCGATCCAGTTCGAAAGATCTTCGATGGGTCGATTGGCCACAGGCTAACTCCGCGCGAGCTTTTTTGCTTTTTCTGCGTTCGCTATTCCGGCGACAGCCGCATCCGTTCCGGAACGCAATTCGACGACGGCGTCGAGAATTCGATGGGCGACATCCTGCTTGCTCATCTTCTCCAGCGGCAATTTGCGTCCGCCGCGAAAGAGCAGGGTCACAATGTTTGTATCCACGTCAAAGCCGGCGCCCGGCTGCGTCACGTCATTTGCAACCACCAGGTCCAGGCGCTTGGCGCGCAGCTTCGCTTCAGCATTTTCGATCACCTTGTCGCTCTCCGCCGCAAAGCCGACCAATAACTGGCCGGGCTTTCTGCGCCCTCCGACTTCCCGCAGAATATCTCTCGTCGGCCGGAACTTCAGGACGGGCGCGCCGCCTCCGCGCTTGATTTTGCGCGGCTCGGACTTCGCGGGCCGAAAATCCGCAACCGCCGCGGCCATGAGAAGGACGGTGGATTCATCCAAATGGCGCAGAACGGCATCCGCCATTTCTTCCGCACTGCGAACCCGAACCAAATCGACGCCCGCCGGAGGTTCAAGATTCGCCGGACCGCTGACCAGAATCACGCGCGCGCCCCGGCGGCGACCCGCTTCCGCAAGCGCATAGCCCATTTTGCCTGATGACCGGTTGCTCAGATAGCGCACCGGATCGAGCGCTTCTTCGGTTCTGCCGGCCGTGACGAGCAGCGTTTCCCCGGCCAGATCATCGCGCAGCCCGAGCGTTTCAAAAACGGTGCGCGCGATGGCCTCGACACCGGCCAGGCGGCCCGCGCCCGTCATGCCGCAAGCCAGATAGCCTTCGTCCGGCTCGATGATTCCGATACCGCGCTCGCGCAGAATCGCGACGTTTTCCCGCGTCGCCGAGTTTTCCCACATGTTGACGTTCATCGCCGGAGCCACCAGAATCGGCGCCCTGGTAGCCAGGCAGAGTGTGGTGAGAAAATCATCAGCGAAGCCTCGGGCGATCTTGGCGATGAGGTCAGCTGTGGCCGGAGCAATCACCAGAGCGTCAATGGACTCCGCCACAGCAATGTGCTCAATGGCGCTTTCGAGGTTGGCCTCGCCGCCTTCGTGAGAAAACAGATCGGTGATGACCTTGCGCCCGGAAAGCGAGGCGAAGGTCAGCGGCGTGACAAACTGCCGCGCCGCCGCCGTCATCACGACCTGGACCTCGAGCCCGCGGTCCTGGAGCCGGCGAACCAATTCGGCCGATTTATAGGCTGCGATACCGCCCGTTACGCCCAGCGCAACTCGCATGGGCTGCCTCCTGCACTACTTCACTTTGATTTGCTCTTCTTCCCGCTGTCTCCGCCCTCAGGCTCTTCAGGCGGAACCTCAAACGGCACCACGCCGGCCGAAACTTCCTGCATAGCCATGCGCGTCACTTTCTTGTTCTGCGCCTGCACCAAAGGCCGCGCGCCGGCCTGCAACTGCCGGGCGCGCCGTGCGGCAATCAGAATCATGCGATACTTGCTGTCGATATCCTGTGGCAAATCCATTTATCCTCCAAACGTTCTGCAGATTTCAATCACCCGCTGTCGCTGGGAATCCTGCCGGAGCCGTGCGGCTTTAATAATCGCCGCCAGACTCTCAACAGCCCGGGACAGCCGGTCGTTCACAACCAGATAGTCGTACTCTTTCCAGGCATTGATTTCGCGTCCCGAATCCCGCAACCGCCTTTCCATAGATTCCCGGCTGTCGCGGCTTCGCCGCCGAAGCCGCAAACCCAGTTCCCGGAACGAGGGCGGCAGAATGAAAATGCTGACCGCTTCCGGAACGCGCCGCTTCAACTGGCGGTGACCCTGAACATCGATATCAAGAACGACGTCGCGGCCCGCGGTCTGTGCTTCCCGAAGCTGCCTTCGCCCCGTGCCGAAATAAAGGCCGAAAACATTGGCCCATTCGACAAACTCGCCGCGACGGGCCATTTGACGAAATTCATCCCGGCTCACAAAGAAATAATCGCGGCCATTCTTCTCACCCTTGCGCCGCGGCCGCGTCGTGTGGGAAACCGAAAAAGTCAGGCCCGAAACCGTCTCCATCAGACGTCGGACCAGGGTAGTCTTCCCCGTGCCGGACGGCGCTGAAAGCACAATGACGCTCCCTCGCCGCTTCGTTTTTTCTTTCCGCCGCGCCGCGCTCACTCGATGTTTTGCACCTGCTCGCGCAATTTTTCGATCTCACTTTTCATCTCGATCCCCAGCCGCGCCATCTCCGGCCCCACCCGAGGGACATCGGAGGTTTTCGAGAGCAGTGTGTTCGCT
>JBJKPU010000116.1:0-57885 GCA_046706005.1 Terriglobia bacterium
GTCAAAGCTCCTCAACGCCAGTCCCACGGCCACCGACATGCGCGGCGCGATTTCAGCCGTATAGGCGGGATCGAATCGCGAACCGAGGTTGACCCGGCGGAACGGATTCAGAACTTCCACCGGAACGCTCAGGTCGCGCTTCAGCAAATCCACCAGACCCTCGATCCTCGCCGTCCCGCCCGCTATGTAAACCGATTGAATGTTTTCCGCCGAGGTCGTTTGCCGGAAGAAGTCGAAGGTCTTCTGAATCTCGAGCAGCAGAATGTCTGAAACCGATTGAATGTGCGCCGCCTTCGCTTCCGCGGCCACATTGGGCAGCACTTCGCCCTGCTTCAGGCGCTCCGCGTCCTCGTAACTCAAATCCAGTTCTTTTTGCAGAGTGTCGGTGTACTGGTTGCCGCCCACCGAAACGTCGCGCGTGAACAGGGGTGTTCCGCCGCGAACAATATTGATGTTCATGATGCTGGCCCCGATGTTCAGCAGAGCGGCCATCAGTTCCGGGGCCGGCTCGTAATTCGCTTCAAAAGCGTTTTCCAGGGCGAAGGCGTCGATATCCACCACCGCCGGAGCCATGCCCGCCTGGGTCAGCACATTGGTGTGATTCAGAATCTTTTCCCGCTTCACGGCCACCAGCATCACGTCCATGCCGGTCCCCGTCGGGGCCGGGCCCAGCACCTGCCAGCTCAGGCTCACGTCCGCCATGTCGAAGGGAATATACTGTTGCGCTTCGTAAGGGACCGCCGCCGCCACTTCCTCTTCATTCGCGGCAGCCAGCGTCACCCGCTTGACGATCACCGAATGGCCTGAAACCGAGGTCGCCACGTCCTTCGTCTTGATCTTGTTATCCGTGAAAAGCTTCTCGATGGCGGTCGAAACCGACAGCGCATCCATGATCGACCCGTCCACCACCACGTCCTGGCCCAGGGGTTCCAGCCCCACGTTCACCAGTTCGTACGCCGAGCCTTTCTTGGCCAGCTCGACCATCTTGACGGCGCTCGACCCGATATCCAGGCCGATCAGCCGCTTTGCTTTTGACCCAAACATTTATAGCGCTCCCTGTCGATCAACCCTTGGCGCGACTCCCCTGCCCAGGCCGTAGCTCATTTCTCGTGCTTTGTTTTTCCATCCACCGGTCGAGAACCGTTTTTTTGAACCGCCAGCGGTTCCCGAGTTTGAATGCGGGTATCTTATCATCAGAAACGTATTTGTAAAGACTTTCCCGCGAAATTCTCAAGTACGCCGCTGCGGTGCGGATATCCATGACTTCGGGCGGCTCTGCCATGCTGACACTCTGATGAACTGCCATTGAAATTTCATCCCAACCCTTAAATCCACCATAGGCTTGCTCTTACCCTAACTTCTGTCCCCGCCTTATATCGTCTTAATATATCCGGTGTCAAGTATTATTTTCATTCAAAACATGTAAGACCATATAGGTTTAGGCCTGATAGCCCTACAAAACTCTACGAAACCACTACAATAAGTAGAAGATTCGAGGCAGGCACCAATATATTGGAGTCAGTGAACGTCACGGCTGAGCCATTGCCCGCGCGGCTATTTCCCGCCTGTGTCGCCGATTTGCGGCTTCAATCCGGGTGATTACTGGACAACAAGAGTGAGGTTTGTGGAATGGCTCAAAGGCCCGGAAGTGGCCTGGACGGTAATCGTATAGCTCCCGGCCGGAGTCCCGCTCTGCGCCGGAGGCGTGTAGCCTCCCCCGCCGCCGCCTCCTCCGCAGCCACTCATTAAGGATATGGCCAGCAGGGCCGGAACAAGCAGTTTCCTGCGTCGGCCGCCAACCACCCCCGCGACCATGGCGGCCATGAAAAGCATGAGGATAAGAACTAATTCGCGCCGCCCGCGTCCCGGCAATCCCCGGAATCGGTCTTCATGGTTCCAGCTCCCGGGCTGCGCCAGGGCTCCTGAACTGGTCGTGACGGTCACCGCCAGGGTTGATTCGGAAGTTCCATTCGGGGTCACCTGGGCGGGCGAGAGCGAGCACGCCGCCCCCGCCGGCAGGCCGCTGCTGGCGATCGAAACGGCATCGTTGAATCCGTTCACCGGGACCAGGCTCACCTGATAATCCGCCGGTCCGCCCGCCGCCACGGTTGCCGAACTGGGCGACGCCGCCAGGCTGAAGTCCATGATCTCAACCGACAATCCCAGCGACGCCGTCTGGCCGCCACTCGCGCCGGTTACCGCGAGCGCCACCGAACTTCCGCCTGCCCCGGCCAGGCCTGAAACCGTCAGCGTGCTGCTCCCGCCGCCCGCCGCCACCGTCGCCGGATTGAACGAGCAGCTCCCTCCGCCGGCATTCGAGCACGCCAGCTCCACCGCGCCGCTGAATCCCGCCGCTGCCGCGACTGAAACGGAGAATGTCGCCTGATCCGTCCCGCGAACGATCTTCTGCACGCCGCCCGGTGATGACAATGTGAAATCCGCCACGCCCGTGCCCGCCAGCGTCACGCTCTGCGGGCTGTTGGAGGCGTTGTCCGTAAGAGTCACCTTGCCGGTGCGGGCGCCTTTCGCAGTGGGTTTGAAAGTCACGCTGGCGGCGCAATTCTGCCCCGGCTGAAGCGGCGCGCTGCAGGAAGCCGCGACGCTGAAATCGCCGCTCGCCGTAATGCCCGTGATGTTCAGGGCCGCCGTCCCCGTATTGATCAAGGTTACTTGCTGGGGCGCGCTCGCCGTTCCCAAGGCCTGGCTGCTGAAAGTGAGTGCTGAGGGCGTAATCGTCACAGCGGGCGCCGGATCAGCGCCCGTCCCGCTGAGCGCCACCTGCTGCGGACTTCCCGCGGCGTTGTCATTAATAGCCAGCGTTCCGCTCGCCGCCCCGGAAGCGGTTGGCGCGAACGTCACATTGATCGTGCAGCTTGAGCCCGCCGCGAGCGACTCTCCGCAGCCGCTCGCAGCCGAATAATCGCCCGTCGCCGCAACCGAGGTAATCGCGAGCGCCGCCGTCCCCGTATTGGTCAGCGTGACGCCCTGCGCCGGGCTGGTTGTGCCGTCGTTCACGGTTCCAAAACTCAGGCTGGCGGGTGAAAGCTCCACGGCCGGCGCAATGCCGCTTCCCGCCAGCGCCACCGATTGCGGACTTCCAGCGGCGTTGTCGTTGACGGTCAGCTTGCCGCTCGCCGCGCCGGACGCGGTTGGCGCAAACGTCACGCTGATCGTGCAACCTGCGCCCGCCGCGAGCGATGCGCCGCAGTTATTCGTTTGCGCAAAAGGGCTGGAGGCGGAAATCGAGGAAATCTCGAGCGCCCCGTTCCCGGAATTCGCGAGCGTCACCGTTTGCGCCGCGCTCGTCCCGCCCACTTCCTGATTTCCGAAATCAAGGCTAGGCGGAGTCAGTCCGGCCGCGGGCTCCGTTCCCGTTCCCGCCAGCGTCACGCTCTGCGGGCTTGTGGGCGCGGAATCCGTAATCACAATTTGCCCCGCGCTCGCGCCTGCCGCCGACGGCGTAAAAACGATCTTGATCGCGCAGCTTGCTCCCGTCGCCACGCTTGCGCCGCAGTTGTTCGTCTGGGAATAATCCCCCGCCGCCTGGATGCCGGAAATCAAGAGCGGTGTCGCGCCCGTATTCGTCAAACTCACCGATTGCGCCGCGCTGCTTGTCCCAACCGCAACCTGGCCGAAACTGAGGCTCGCCGCGGAAAGATTTACCGCGCCGCTCGTTCCCGTTCCGCTCAGAGGAACGGTTTGCCTGCCGCCGCCGGCATTGTCGCTCAAGCTCAGCGTTCCCGTCCGTGCGCCCGTGGCCGTGGGCTTGAAGGTCAAGCTCACACTGCAACTCGCGCCGCCCGCAATCGTCGCCGGGCAGCCGTTCGTCACCGCAAAATCTCCGGTGGCCGCAACTCCCGTCAAATCGAGCGCCGCGCTTCCGGCGTTTGTCACCTTAATATTCTGCGCCGGACTGCTGGTCCCGATTTCCTGGTCGCCGAAAGTCACCGGGTCGGGAACAATGGCGACGCCCGCCGCGCTGGCCGGAGAAATTTTCGCCACAAACGCGTCATAGCCTCCGCCGCCGTAAGCCGTCTGGAAGCTGCCGGGCGTAGTTGGAAAGTCGGTCGAAAAAGTCTCCCCCGTGACATAGGCGTTTCCCGCCGAATCCGCCACCACGGCGTTTGCGTCGTCGTCGCCGCTTCCGCCCAGCCAGGTGGCGTAAATCAGGTTCGAGCCCGTGGGATCGAACGCCGCAACAAAGCCGTCATAAAAACCGCTGTTTCCTGATTCGAGCGCGCCCAGCACCGGCATTCCCACGCCGTAGTCGCTGCCCGCGATAATCGCATCGCCCGCCGAACCGAGCGCAATGCCGTTCGCCTGCTCAGGATCGATTCCGCCAAAGTAAGTTGAATACGCAAGCGCATTTCCCGTGGCGCCGATTTTCGAGACAAAGGCGTCATCCGAGCCGCCGTAAGTTTTCTGGTAGGCCGCCGCGGTCACCGGAAAATCCGCCGAGGTGGTCCACCCCGCCACGTAAGCCTCGCCCGCGGAATCAACCGCGATGGCGTCGCCGTAATCGCCGCCCGTCCCGCCCAGGTAGGTCGAGTAAATGGCGCCCGAGCCACCGCCATTCAGTTTGGTCACAAAAGCGTCAAAGCATCCGCACGAGCCGCCCGCGTAGGCAGGTTGCAGCGCGTTCTTTGCCGGGAAATTCCTTGAATCCGTCTGCCCGGTCACGTAGGCATCGCCCGAGCCGTCTACGGCAATTGCCGCGGCGCGATCTTCCCCCGAGCCGCCGAGAAAAGTCGCATAAAGAAGTTTTGAACCGTTCGCGCCGATTTTCGCGACGAACGCGTCATACGGCCCGCCGCCGAATGAAGGTTCAAATGCGCCACCCGTCACCGGAAAATTCCCGCCCGAAGTAAATCCCGCGAGGTATGCGTTCAGCGAGGAATCAATCGCCACGCCGGTCGCGTAGTCGTCGCCCGTTCCGCCCAGGTGGGTCGAATAAATCAGGCTCGAGCCCGAGGCCGCGAGCCGCGCCACAAAAGCGTCGTAGCAGGGATACGGATTCGCCGCTGAGCCGCACGTTCCCCCGCCAATCGAACCCTGCACGCCGTTCGCCACCGGGAAATCCTGCGAGCCCGTGTAGCCCGCGACAAACGCCTCGCCCGCCGCGTCCACCGCAATCGCCGTGGCGCGGTCGTCGCCCGAGCCGCCCAGGTAAGTGGCATAGTCGAGCGCCGTGCCCGCCGCGTTCAGCTTGGCGACAAAAGCGTCAAAGCAGGGTGCAGCACTCATGTCCGTGTTGCACGAGCCGCCGCTGTAGGCGTTTTGCAGCGCCGCCGCGGTCGGCAGAACGATTGAAGTGGTGTAGCCCGCGATGTAGGCGTCGCCCGCCGCATCCACCGCGATGCTCGTTGCCGCGTCGAATCCCGTCCCGCCCAGGTACGTCGAATAATCGAGCACCGGATCAATCACCAGCGGCAGCGCCGGATTGTAGCGTCCAATCGCAAAGCCAATCTGCCCGTTCCCCAGCATCACAAACCGCGCGGGAATAAATCTTCGATTTTGAATTTTGGTTCTTGGGCCGGCAATGAATCTTGAATCTTGAATCTTGGATCTTGAATCGACGGAGTCGTTCCTTGCCTTTCGTCCGTCTTCCCCAGTCCCCAGCCCCCAGTCCCCAGCCCCCGTCGTTTGATACGCCACCGGTTTTCTGAATCTCACTTCGCCTGCGCCCGTTGCAATCACCAGATCGCCATTCGCCGCGACGGCCACTTTTGATTCTCTGCTCGCGATGTGCAGCCGAATCCTCGCAACGCTCGCTCCCGGCGCGAGCATGAAATCGAATTCCAGTTTTCCGCCCCTCCCGTGGAACGCCATGATGATGCCGGGATAAATTCCCTCGTACTCGACCCGCGAAAAGAGCGGCACGTTCCGCCGCCACCGTCGCGCGTCGCGCCCGATCAGGTAATTCACCTTTCCCGCCAATTCCCCGCGGCCCATAACTTTTGCTCTTCGCCTCGCACCCACAAGCCGCAATTGAATTACGTCTGGTCGTCCGGGCAACTGACGGCTGATCGCTGACTGCTGACGGCTCTCTTCTTTCCAACTCCTGACTCCTGACTCCTGACTTCTGACTCCCGTCTTTTCCCTTCTGCCTCCTGACTCCTGACCCCTGACTTCTATCGTCACCCCTCCTCCCGTCAAAAAAACTCCATACCCGTTCCCTCGCGCCGCGAACGCAACCCTCCGGTTGAACTGCCCATCGTTTTTTTCAAACGCCAGCGGCAGCCGCGCATAATTCCGCCTCGCCGCCGTTTGCTGTTTCGTTCGGCTTGCAGCCAGCGCCGGCTTGGGTCCGGAAGCGTTCAGCAAAGTTGCGGCAGCCAGAAAAAAGACTCCCACCGTAGGGGAGGGCTCCGCCCTCCCGTTTCGGCCCGCGGTCCTGACAGACGGGAGCGCGAAGCGCTCCCCTACGCTGCCGAAAGCCGCACGCGCCAGCCGCTTGCAATGTTCCCGGGAAAATTTTCGCGCCGCCATCTTCCTCCGCAGCCCGCCTTCGAGCTCACAGAGAAAATCGGCGCTTCAGTGTGGTGAGATTAGGAAATGTTTTGACGTGGAATGGATTAACAAGAACCGCGGAGCGCAAGATCGGCGGTGCATGCTACCCGCTCAGCCTGCGACCCTGGCCAGGAGCAAGTAGATCCCGCCGCACTCGAACGTACCGAGTACGCCCAGGACGAAAGTCGCCTGGTGCTCAAGGTAGGTCCTCAAGGCCACCACAACGACGGCGTGCACGGCCAAGCAGCCGAGCAGGACGCCCCAGTAGGACCAGATCCGCCACCCGGACTTCGTGTGCCAAGCGGCGATCCCAAAGATGAGCGAGGTGTAGCCGAGGAACCCCAGGGTGCCGATGCTGAGGCGGCCCGAAAGGGTGAGGTACACAACCAGCAGCGTGAGTGCGACGGTAGCAATAAGCTGCGCCGCCTCTACGGCGAACCTCGCTTCGCCACCGGTCCTCATAGCCTCACCGCCGCTGCCGCATCCCCGGCGGCTCTTCGATTCAAATTCGCGCTTCCGGAATCCGTCCCGCGCATGAAAAGAGAATACCGCCGCGCCGGATGATTGCAAGCCTGAAAACGAGAAACCGGTTGACGCGGGCCGGATGGGCTGTTAAAAAGGGCGGAGAGCGTCGGGACGGCGCTTAATCCAGAAAAATCGTGCCGAACAGGTCATCCCAGCGATTGGATGGCGGCCGGCGTTTTTCCATTGGATCGAAACGGCCCTTGCCCGCGAACGGCCGGCAGGGACAAATCCGGAAAGGAGAATCGAACCATGGCAGACGAAAAAGCAACCGAGAAGAAAAATCAGGATGCCGGAAACGAGCAGGAAGTGAACGACAAGGACCTCGATACAGCGTCGGGCGGCGTTCCCCCGCTTCAGGACGGAACTTCCAACACTTAGGCGGATTCAAATCCCGCCCCAGGGCTGCGCATGCAGGTGCCGCATACATCGCCGCTCGTGCGATGTATGCGACGGCGGCCCCAACTTTTGGTTGGACACCGGGCATGCCGGCCGGTGCGCCAGCGCCGAAGGCAGAGGCCGTTTCTGAAGTTACCTTTCATCGAGCCGCTTGTTGCGGCGCGGCCGGAGTTCTGGAAACGTCCAGAAGGTAAGCGGTCTGCTTCGAGGTCAACACCATCAGCTTTTTCCCGTCGGCGCTGAAGCGGAGTAAAATCACCGGATTTGAAAAACGGAGGCTCTCGATCCTCGCGAACGTGCGGAGATCGTAAATGTCAACCGCTGAGGCGTTGGAGCGAACGGCCATGAGCGAAGCCGCGCCGGAAACTTCCGGCAGCACGCCCAGCACCTGGCCGAGCTTCTCTCCGGTCATGAGCGAATAAACCAGAACCTCGCCGGTTGTCGTCTGGACGAAAAGCCGCGTGCGGATTGCAAAGACGTCCGAGGGGCGGAATGAGCCGCGGCCGGTGTCCACCACCGCCGCGCCCAGCGAATTGCCGCTTGCGATGTCGAAGGCTTCCGCAAAAAAATCGTCATTCTTATCTCTGTCGTCGCGGAGCGCCTTCGCGGCTGCCCGGATTTTTTCAGCTTCTTCTTTTGCCTCGTCCGCTGAAGCCCGCCAGAAAAGAACGCCCGTGCCCGAAACCGGCTCGATGCCCAAGCCGGGCGTTTCTTTGGGAAAATGGCGTGACCAGAGAAGCTTATCGGTGCGAAGGTCGCGGATTTCGCGGGTAATGTTGCGGTCCGTCCGGGGAACCGGCGCGTTGCTGGGAGCAGGCTTCACCACGGAAAAGTAGGGGCCGTGCTGCGTCGCGTACTTTGAGACCTCGCCGATGCTGGAATCAACCGTTGCCTGTCCCTCGAGGCTGAGCAGTCCAATCACGTGCGGCGAATTCTCGAATTTGGGAAAATCGGCGTAAAGCGTGTAACTCGAGTCAAACCAAGCCGCGTCAAATCCCCTCACCAGGTATTGCCGTTCTCCGGTTTCAAGGTTCCACGCGCCGCCGCGGTCGAACTTGGACAGCGCGAGCCATTTCAAATCCGGCGAGACGGCGGCAGCCGAGACGAATCCAACGTCCGTCCGCCGAAGCGGGACGCGGGTGAGAATCTTGCGCGTGGGAAGATCAACCAGGGCGAGGTTGCCCTCCATATCTTCAGTGACCAGCGTGTTTCCATAAACGTCCGGGACCGCGGCCCGGTCCTTGGCGAGGTATTTTCCCGTATGAATGTCCATGACGCCGGCCATATGGCTCGAGTCGGGGTAGGGGACGATGAGGTCGTCGCCCTGGGTGGGAGCCGTGAAGCTGCGTAGCCCGATCTCGCACTCTGCCATCTTCTTTCCTCTGGGAAACGACGCAACCATAACCTTGTCCGGATGGTCCCGCTCCCTGACGGCGATACGGTCTGAACCCAGGAACGCGAAGCCGCCCGGCAAATCTGAAGATATCGATCCGCGCAGCCTTGCTTCGCGGCGTTCTTCAGTGTCGAAGCCCGCTTCGCCGCCCCTCACCGTGGCCAGGAAGAATCGGCCGTCGGGCGAAAACTCCATCTCGGTCCGGTTGGGAAGAGTGAAGCGCCCGAAGGTCAGCCGGATCGGATCGAACTTGGCTTTGTCGTAAATGATCTGTCCGGACGCGACATCGATCAGTTTCAGCCCCCCGTTCGACTGAAGACAAGCGAGAGTCTTGCCAGCCTGCGAAAGCACGGCGTCAACGCAACCCATCGGCACAACGATGTTGTTCAGGCTGGCGCGTTTCTGGCTTGCGAGGTTCCAATTTTCCACTTCGAGGCTCGAATTCGGGAAAACGACGGCCTGCGAATCCGGCGTGAAGTATGCCCGCCACGCCTTTTCCGACGGAATCTCAAACAGCAGTCCGAGAGGATCGCGCTTCAGAATGTAAATCGCGGCTGAATCCTGCGCCAGGATGTATTTCCCGTCCGGGCTGAAGCGGATTTGCTCCAGGTTGGACTGGAGGGGCGAGCTGAGCTTGACGGTTCGTTCCAGTCCGGGCAGACTCTCCTGCTTCTTCCAGTCCGAAAAAGCCAATGCCTTCCGCTGCCACTGCTGGAAGCCTCCCAGGTCCGCGCTGTGGCGGGTGATGCAATCGGCCGGCAGGCTGCGAAGCGTCTGGATCTGCTGGCGCAGGCGCTTCATGTCGGGTGTGGTCTGGTGGAACAGGTCGGTAAACCAGTCGCCTGTCTGCGATTTAGTTTCCGCCAGGCGGTTGAACACATCCACAAAACTCTGCGGCGAATAACCCGCGCGCGCCAGGGTGTAAAGCCCCACCTGGTCGGCGGCAGCCTGCAGTTCTTCATCGGAGCCGCGGCTGTGCCGCAGGGATTCGGGATCACGCCGCCAGTTTGCCAGCAGGAGTGCCAGGTCCTTGGCGACTTCGTCCGGACTTTTGATTTCCCTCACGCCCAGGACGTTCTTAAGCGCCGCGGTTATGGTGATAGCGGATTGGTGCGTGACCAGATGCCCCATTTCGTGCGACAGCACCCCCGCCAGCTCGTCCTCGTTCTTTACAATGGCGATCATCTTTTGCGACACGTAGATCCGCCCGCCCGGAATCTCAAACGCCTGCGGGTAAGGCATGTCAGCCAGATAAAATCGAAATTTGATGTGGTTGGGAGGTAACTCGCGCTCAAGCCTGGCGCCGACTTCAGTCAAATAGGCCGTGACGGCAGGGTCGTCCGTGGTGCGAATCCGGGCCTCGATGCGCGCCGCAACCAGATCGCCCAGGGCGGATTCCATTTCCGCGGAAAAAATGTTCGGAGCTGTAGCCGATTTCGCATACGCCGGCGCTTCGCACGCCTGTTGCGCCTGGCCCGCACCGGCCATGCCAGTCAGAGAGAAGAGCAAGAGAAGACTGGTTAGTTGTCCCTTCATTCCCAGCACCCAGCCCAAAAGTTGAAACGTATTCTACATCTTCGCCACCGGATTTCCAGGAAAACTGCGGGTTCAGGCGACGTCAGGCTGCTTGTGTAAAAAGGCGGAGGGTGCGGTCCCGCCGGAACGTTTCGCGGGCGGCGCACACATCGGTTCCTGATGTCTGCGCGCCGCAGGCGCCGCGCCCGGCACGCGGCTGCCCGCCATCAGGCTAGCATACAAAAATGAGACGATTGGGACGTTTGGGACGGAACCGCAAGTTTTTATGTAAGCATTGATTATAAAGCAGTTACATTGTTTAATTTTTTGATTTGGAGCCCAAAAAACACGCTGTTTGTGACTTTTTGGCACACCGTGTAAGGCTTACACGGTCAGTTGGAATGTTGCCATTTTCCGTCAGGTTGGCCTGGAAAACTCGTTACGCCTTCTTACATCGGGTGAAGAGCTGATCCAAAAGTTCAAGTGCAAGATCGGTTTCTTCGCGGGTGATAGTAAAAGATGGTGCAAGCGTAAAAACGTTTTTGTAATAGCCGCCCACATCGAGCACAAGTCCCATCTTGCGCCCGCGCCCGTTGAGCGAGCCCGCGAGTCCTTCAGCAAAGATGCGGTCCGTCAGTTCGCGGTTAGGCAATTGCCCGCCCGGCTTCACGACTTCAATCCGCAGCGCCAGCCCCAGGCCGTCAACGTGGCCGATGACGTCGGAATGCTTCTTTTGAAGCTTGCGCAGGCCGTCGAGAAAATATGCACCCTTTTCGCTGACCAGCTTTTCGTAATTCTCTTCCTCAAGCATCTTCAGCGTTTCCAGCGCCACGGCCGTTCCCAGCGTGTTCGAGCTGAAGGTCGAATGCGTCGAGCCGGGCGGAAACATTTCGCGCGAAATCAATTCCTCGCGCGCCCAAAGTCCGGAAAGCGCGTTCAGCCCGTTGGTCAGCGCCTTGCCGAAAACGATGATGTCCGGCACGATATCGAAATTTTCAATCGCCCAGAATTTCCCCGTGCGGTAAAAGCCCATCTGGATTTCGTCGTCCACAATCAGAATCTTGTGCTTGCGGCAAGTTTCCGCCAAGCGCTTGAAATAGTCGCGCGGCGGAATCACATAGCCGCCGGTTCCCTGCACCGCCTCGATGTAGAACGCGCCGTATTCGGCCGCACCGGCCTTCGCGTCCCAAACGCCGTAGTACTCCGAGTCGAAAAGCTTTTCGAATTCCTGCTCGCAATAGAGGCCGCAGGTTTCGGGCTTGAGATCGTAAATACACCGCTTGCAATAAGGATAAAAAACGAACTGGGCGCGGTCGCCAAAGTGGCCGTAGCGCCGGCGGTAGCGGTAGCTGGAAGTGATGGCGGAAGCGCCCAGCGTGCGCCCGTGATATCCGCCCATGAAGGCGAACATCAGGTTCTTGCCGGTCGCGTTGCGGACAATCTTGAGCGAATCCTCGATGGCTTGCGAGCCACCCACGTTGAAATGGACGCGGCCCTTTACGCCGAATCGCTTTTCGCAGTATTGGGCGATGCGCGCCGCCGCTTCCACTTTTTCCGAGTGCAGGTACTGGCAGGCAAGCTGCGGCAGGCGGTCAATCTGCCGCTTCAGCGCGTCATTCAGTCGCTGATTCTTGTATCCAAAGCTAGCCGCGGAATACCACATTTGAAGATCGAGATAAGGAGTGCCCTGCTCATCGTAGAGCCAGCTTCCCTCGCAGTTCGCGAACACCTTGGGTGGCTCAAGGTAATGCACCGTGTCGCCGAACGAACAATAACGCCGCTCGAGTTCCAGCAATTCCGCCGTTCTTGAAGTTGTGTCAAGCACCAATTCCCTGCTCCTCACCGTACCTCGCCCACCGGAGCGAGTCCTGCCGCCTTCCGGCTTTGCGCCTTAGCGCCTTTGCGAGAAACTTTCTTCTCCTCCGCCTCATGCCCAGGCGCCAAGTCGCAAAGCGAGGCTTGAATATCAGCGAAAGTTTCAAAGGACTGACATGCAATATCGTGGCTGCGGCAATGTTCAAGCAATTGCTTCTTGGCAAAGACCACGTCGGCTTCCTCAACCGCGAACCGGTCCGAGAGTCCGTCGCCGATAAAGATGATGGCCTGACCTTCGCGTGCGGCTTGGCGCATCGCCGCCGGCTTGCACGTAGCGCAACCATGCGAGCAGTCCGGAGCGCAAAAGCTTGCCGCCAGACGGTTGCCGCTCAGGCTGAGCGAGCTTGCAAAAATGTGCCGGCCGTTGCGAAGCTCGCCATCCACTCCGGCCCGCTTCAGGATGCGCCGGATAACGTAATCAAAGCCGTCGCTCACCACGTAAAAAGGAATCCCATGCTGGCGCGTGAAGCTGTAAAAGCTTCGGAAATCGGTGTCAAGCGTGATTGAATCTATCAGCGCGTTCAACTGGCTGCGTGAAGCATTGACGAGCGCGATTTGCCGCGCCAGACATTCGCGCGAGCCGATCAGCCCGCGCACCCAAAGGTCTTCAACTTCGCGCCAGGAAGGGTTAGCCAGTTCTTCCAGAATGCGGTCGGTGACGTCGGCTTGCGTAATTGTCCCGTCGAAATCACTGAAGATGACGGGATCGAGGCCTGCCAGTTGCCAAGCCGCCATCTTTACGCCCCCCTCTCATCCACCAACCGCTTCGGCTTTCTGGCCGCCGCGGTTGTGCCCGGAGGGTCAAAACGGAATGCCAAACGAACCATACCGCACGCCTGATTGGCCCAAACATCGGGATAGCGCGTCTCGATTTTGCGGCGAATCTCATCCTCCACCACCGCCGGCGTGATGCCGTTGGTCAGTTCAAGGCGGAATTCAAGGATGTCGTGCAAACCCTCCTGGCGCACGGCCACTTGCCAGTTGGCCGAAATGCCCTCCACGTCGTGCATCACGTTCTCAAAAATTTCAGGATGCATGTTCCCCGCGCCCATCACGACCATTTCATCGCGGCGCCCACGAATGCGTGAAATCTTGCGGATGCCAATTCCGCAGCGGCAGGCTTCCGGCGCAAATCGCGTGATGTCCTGCACCCGGTAGCGAACCAGAGGCATGACGCGGCGGGAAAGCGTGGTGACCACCAGTTCGCCGTACCCTTCCGGATCGGGATCGAGAATTTCAAACAGGAGATTATATTCATCCAGGTGATAACCCTGGCGCTCCAGGCATTCCATTCCCGCGCCGCCGCCCATTTCCGTCGAGCCGTAACCGAGGATGACGGGAGCATTCCAGACGCGCTGCACGTAATCACGATAGACGTCAGTCATCCGGTCGCCCGCGGCAAAAATCAGGCGGACGGGCGGCGCGCCTTCACTTTCCGCGATCTCACTCAGACTCACGAGCCAGGTTGGGTCGGCGACAATAACGTTGTACCGATAGAGGGCAAGGCGGGAATAGATCTCGCGCGGTGAAAGCTTGCCCGGCGCCGAGCAGAATACTCCGATCTTCTTTGAGGCGAGAAAAGTCACCCAACTGCTGATCCAGTAGCCTCCATCAAAAGTGCAAACCACGCGGTCGCCGCGCCGTACGCCGTTCTCATAGAGCGCCGCAGCTTCGTAGCGCGCCGCAAGGTCAAGTTCCTGGTAATTGAAATAGACCCGCTTCGGGCCGCCGGAAGTTCCGGTGGTTTCAAAAACAAGCTCGGGCTCGCGGCAAAGAAAATCTTCCGCCGGGTAACGACGAAGGTCTTCCGGAGTCGTGAAGACAGGCCCCAGGTCGGCAGGGACACGCACGCGGCGGATATCAATGCCGGCCTCTTTCAGCTTGCGGCCGAAAAACTTTTGATGGCGCGCCGCGAAACCGACCGCCTCACGGAAGGCCTCTGCCTGCAATCGCCGGATGACCGACGCAGGCGTTCTTTTACCCCACTTCGCCAGGCGAGGCACGGATTCGCCGATGATATTCCGTTCGATGACTGTTTTTAAACCGTTAAGCATTCCAGGACGATGGCAAGACACAGCGGAAAATCATTACATCAAGTAAGCCGACTCCGCGGCGCGGGCGGGCGGCGCGGCGAGCAGGTCGATAAAAGTTCCCTTGTCCAGCAAGGCGTGCGCGACTTGCGCCACGGTGAACGCAGAGTCGGGCCGGGCCACTTCCCGAGCGCGGCGGGCAAGCGCTTCCAGCCGCCGCGGCTCAGCCAGGAGCTGAACCACAATCCGACTGAGGTCCGAGAGGTTTTTGGCCGCCATGCACACGCCCAGTTTTTCAAGATAATTTACGTGCCGTTCTTCAGGGCCGGGAATGGGATGCGTCAGCACCACCGGAACACCCGCGGCCAGCGCTTCCGCTGTTGTCAGCCCGCCTGGCTTGGTCACCAGCAGATTAGCAGCGGACATCAGTTCCGGAATGCTGTCGCTCCAACCAAAAACGTGGAGGTCGAGCGCCACACGCCCGCGCAGCGCCTCCAGGCGTTGCTTCATCGAGTGGTCGTGGCCGGCCACAGCTACCACCTGCAACGGCTGGCGGCAGATCTCAAGCGAGCGCACAATTTCATCCAACGGGACGGGACCCATTCCGCCGCCCATGACCAGAATCACAGGGCGCCGTTGATCCAGACCGAGTGCCCGCGTCACTTCACCTGCTTCAAAGCGCAGCGCAAAAGCCGGATCCACCGGAATCCCGGCGGTAATCACGCGATGCGGCGAAACTCCCCAGCCGATCAGCTGCATTTTGGCCTCATCGCTTCCCACACAGTAAAAATCTATTTCCGGCTGCACCCAGGGAGGTTCCGTCTGATAGTCGGTCTGGACGGCCAGGATGGGAGCATTGAAAAAACCTTCCCGGCGCCCCAGGGCCGCGATTTCCGCCGCGCCGATTTCCGTGGCAATCACCAGATGCGGATCCATGGTGCGCAGGTGATCCAGCAAATCACGGCAGCCGCGGCGAAAGACCCATGCTGGAGCCGTTGAGCGATGAAGGCGCGCCTGCCTTCGCTCAAACAACCATCTCCAAAGCCACGGCGCGCGGCGAAGCATCCACCAATAAGGCTGGACGTAGAAGAGGAAAAACCAGCGCTTCGCCAGATCAAGGGCATCCAGGTTCTGCACCTTGATATCTACGACCCCGCTGGCTAACGGCCCGCCATGCAAAACCGTTTCTATCACCTCGGCCGCACGCCGGTGGCCCATACCCACGCCCAGTGAAAGGATCGCAATTCTCTTGGTCTTCATCGTTTCCGCCTGAAATTCAATCCTTCATTCCGGCCTGCCGCACCGCCAGGACCGCATTCAGACCCCCAAACGCAAAGGAATTGGAAATGGCAAATCGGACCGGTTTCTCCCGCGCTTCGTTCGGCACATAATCCAAATCGCACTCCGGGTCGGGAGTGTGGTAATTGGCCGTCGGGGGAATCACGCCCCGGTCGATGGCCATCACGGTCGCGACCAGTTCGATGGCGCCGGTGGCGCCCATCGTATGGCCGTGCATGGATTTGGTCGAACTGACTGCAACCTTTCGTGCGTGCTCGCCGAAAACCTTCTTGATGACCTTCGTCTCCGTCGGATCATTCAGACGCGTTCCCGTGCCGTGAGCGTTCACGTAGTCCACTTCTTCGGGATTCGCCGCCGCTTCCTCCAAAGCCATTCGAATGGCGCGCGCCGGGCCGTCCACCGTGGGCTGAGTTATGTGACTGGCATCGGAGCTGAGACCGTAGCCGCAGATTTCACCGTAGATCCGGGCGCCGCGTTTGCGGGCGTGCTCCAACTCCTCGAGCATCACGATGCCCGATCCTTCTCCCATCACCATCCCTTCCCGGTCAGCCGAAAAGGGCCGGCAGGCCGTGGCGGGATTGCCGTTGCCGCTCGCCAGAACCCGCACCGACTCCCAGCATCGCATCATGCCGTAAGTGATCGGCGCATCCGCTCCGCCCGCCAGGATGGCGTCCGCCATGCCGAATTTGATCAGATGGAAAGCTTCACCGATGGCGTGTCCGGACGAAGAGCAGGCCGTGGCGGTAGCCAGTGCCGGGCCCTGAGCTCCGTACTCCATGCAAATCTGGGAGGTCGCCGCGTTGTGCATGATCTTCGGAATCGTGAAGGGGTGAAGGCGGGTCGCCTGCTTGCTGTAAAGATTGAAGTAGCCCTCGTCAAACGTTCCCGCTCCGCCCATGCCCGTGCCGACCACGACACCAAAACGGGGACGCTCCGCTTCCGGCGCCTGGTAGCCGCTGCGCTCCACGGCTTCGCGGGCGGCGATCAGCGCAAATTGACTGAAGCGGTCGAGAAGATCAAGGCGTTTGACGTCAAAGTAATCGGTCGGCCGATAATCTGAGATTTCAGCGGCAATGCGGATGCTGAGCGGGGATGCGTCAAACTGGGATATCCGGCACACCCCTGAGCGGCCGCTCGTGAGATTGGCAAAAAAAGCTTCTGCGTCTTTCCCGGTTGAGGTAAAGACGCCCATGCCTGTAATGACAACTCTGCGCACTTCGACTCCGCCTCGCGGCCTCGCTAATTGCTCGTAGCCGGCGTTCCGCCCTTGGCCATCGCCACCAGGTCGGAGATATCCTTGCCCTCGAGAACCCGCGTCAGACTCTCCACGACCTGCCGCACGCTCTTCATGTTCTGTGCGACGACGTCAGGGATGTCAATCTTGAATTCCTCTTCGAGAGCAAACAGAATATTGACTCCGTCCAGGGAATCAATGCCCAGCTCGGCAAACGTCGAGTCAATGGTCACTTTTCCGGGTTCAAGATGCTGTTCCCGGGCGATGATCTCAATTACCTTTTCCTCTACGTTCATCACGGCTCCTCGGATTTCACTTTAAATGGTTCATTCCTTCAGCCGGTGCCTTCAGGATGAGATGCCGATTGCGTTGCCTGAAACCAAATCCCCGACTACCCGCAACAATTCAGACAGCTGAAACGGCTTTTCAAGAAGTCCCTGAGCTCCCAGGTCTGCGGCGAGCTCCTTATCTTTTGAGCTCACAAATGAAGACATTAGAATAATGTTTTGTTTTGAGTTGCTCTGCCGGACCTTTCGCAGCAGGTCAAATCCCGTCTGGCCGGGCATCCGAAGATCAGCGATCACAATTCCGTACCCATTGTGCCCGTCGTTCAATGCCAGCCACGCCGCCGCGCCATCCTGCACTGTGTCGACGGCGTACCCGTTTGCAATCAGGAACTCAGACAATAGATCCCGGCTTTCCTGGTCGTCGTCAACAACAAGAATCTTTGCAGTCGCCACAGCTTTCCTCTTCAGACAGCCAATCTCCCTTCTCTCTACATGGCACGAATGGTTCCATTCGTCGATCTAAATCAAACGCTGAAAACACACGACTTGCGCTATGACCACGAAATCTGCCAAGCGATCAAGCGTGACAGAATAGCACACCGCTACGACATTTGTAACCTTTTGACACACTTGGAACATAATTGCTCAAACTACTTGAGATTGCGAGACGTCCTGAGAAGGTTGCAGGATGGGCCTCAATCATAGCCCAATTTCTTGAACCTGAGGCCGACCACTTGGATGTGAAAAGGGAGTAACTCGCACAGGTCTGCACCGTGGTATCCTTCATACCCTATGCGGCGTGCCTGGTGCCGGATAGTGAATTCGGTGTGGAGCAAATTGAACGAAGAACGCCTGCGGGGCAAGCTGGAGGTGAAAACAAAATGAAGAAATCTTGGAGGCTTTTCCCTCTTGGCTCGCTGATTGTTGTGCCCCTGTTGCTGGAGGGTGCAAATCGCATTCAACCGAACCTTCACCTTCGTTTGTCCCATTCACGCACGGTCATTCAAACGCGTGCGAACGCGGCACAGGACACAGTTCCTGCCGGCGAATCCGCAATACGACTTAAGCTCAGTTCACATCTTCTCGCCCTTGCGAATTCCGTCGCACAACGGTCGGAAGCAGCGACGAGCCCATCCGCCGTAGCTGCGCTGCGATCGGCACGGCTTCCCAAGTCGGTTCGCGACGCGCTCGCGGGGCGAATGATGCGGATCAACAGTGCCGGCGAAGTCCAAGTTTACATTCTGCTCAATCAAGCAAGTTCGCAGAACGTTCAGGCGCTCCGCCAGAGCGGAGTGTCCATTGAATTGCAGGACGCAAAGTCCGGCGTCGTCCAGGCTCGCATTCCAGTCACCGACATTCAGGCTGTTGCCGCCTTGCCGTTCGTCAAGTACATCCGCCCGCCGACCTATGCCATTCCCTTTGAAGGCTCAGTGGATACCGAAGGCGACAGTATTCTGAAGGCCGACCAAGTCCGGTCGCTGCTTCACGTGGATGGGACGGGTGTCAAAGTGGGAGTAATTTCCGATGGCATCAAGGGAATCTTTGCGACCTCCTGCACCACGTGCTCCGGCGTGACCGGAGGACCGATTTCAACCGGCGATCTTCCCAGCGCCACGGGCACACGCTCCGGCGGCGTGCTGGTGGCCTCCAGCGGCGGCATCACCGCCGCAAGATCATTCCAGCAGAACGGCGACCTGGAAGGCATCCAGCCGGGCTGTGCCTTTCCCGGCGCGGGCGCCGAAGGTACGGCCCTGCTCGAAATCGTCCACGATATTGCGCCTGGCGCGCAATTGTATTTTGCCAACGCCGCTACGGACCTGGAGTTCAACCAGGCCGTCGATTATATCGATTCAAACGCCGACGTCGGTCTTGACGATCTGGGCTTTGTGTACGACCTGCCTTATGATGGAACGAGCGACGTTTCCGCCAACACGGCCGCTCAACTCAACAGCTCCAGTAACCGCGTCCGCGGTTACTTCACGGCGGTCGGCAATTTCGCTGCTTATCATTACCTCAGCCTTTACACCGACTCCGGCCAGAATTTTGTTTGCCCCCTGTCGATTTGTCCGAGTGGTCAGTATGGAGATTTGCACCTCTTCCAACCCGTAGCCGCCGCAAAAGCCACCCCCGACCTCCCGGCTACAAACGATGCACTGGGCTTGGGCGCACAACCCTACGATGTGATTGAGTTGCCGGGCGTGAGCGCTGCGGCTCCGAGCGGCGGTGAGGCCGTGATTGTCCTTGAATGGGACGACAGGTTCGGAGCGTCATCCAACAACTACGACTTGTTCCTGGTGGATTCCGCCACGGGCAAAGTAGTCGCCAGCAGCACCAGTTCGCAGACCGGCAACCAGGATCCCGTGGAAGCGATTGACTATATCAACTCCACTTCGTCAACGCAGACGCTGCACATCCTCATCCAAAACGTCAAGAATTTGGCCCAGCCCAAACACCTGAACATGTACATCTTCCAGCCCGAGTGCGCGGCTGCCGGACCGAAAACACTCGATTACACGACGCTTCAGGATCACAATTTCAATACTTATGGGCAGAGCGTCATTGCCGAATCAGACGCGGGCGGCAGCCCGGTCAGCGTGACTTCCGTCGGTGCGACGGGCGACATTCTGACTGGCCAACCCGTTAACCTCTCGGAATCCACCACTATCGAACCGTACAGCGGCATCGGCCCCACTCTTGACGGACGGACCAAACCTGATATTGCCGCCGTGGACGGAGTTTCGATCACAGGCGCAGGCAATTTCGAAGTTCCGTTTTACGGCACTTCCGCTGCCACGCCTCACGTGGGAGGAATCGCCGCGCTGCTCCTCCAGGCTGCGTCGTGCCTCAAGAGCGGGGCAACCGCCGGCTCGCTTTACACCACGCCCGCCCAGGAGCGGCAAGAGTTGCGCAACCTCATCCTCGACCACGCGGATCCCATAGGCAATTCAACCCCCAACAACATTTACGGCTACGGCCTGGTTAACGCTCTCAATTCCGCGAAAGGGTTGATCCCCACTGCGAACGCGGGTTCCGCCCAAACCGTCAGCGGCAACATCGCAACCGGCGCCAGCCTGCAACTCGACGGCACGGGCTCGACGGATCCCGCCGGCTGCCCGCTCACTTACAACTGGACAGGAGATTGCGGGACTGCAAGCGGCGTAAATGCCAGCGTCAATTGCCCCTTTGGCACGAACACAGAATCTTTAACTGTAACCAACAACGGCGTCACTCTCTCAAATAGCACGAGCGTGCAGATCAGCGTCACCGATTTTGCCATTGCCGCTTCGCCGGCAAGCAACACTGTTATCGCGGGCAGCCCGGCCAACTTCTCCGTCACCGTCAGCCCGCAGCTTGGGGCTTATTCCGGCCCGATTACATTCTCCTGCTCCAATCTCCCCACGGGAGCTCACTGCTCCTTCTCGCCTTCCAGCCTGACTCCAGGAGCGAATTCCGCCACCACGACGCTGACCATTTCCACCACCAGCCGAGCCGTCGGTACACCCTGGCCATTCGGGCGAATGCCATTCATGCCGCTTTTGCTTTGGGTGGTGGGTCTGGCGCTTTTCACCGCAATGTTTGTGGTATTTCCGCGTCCGGCATGGCGGCGACCGCGACCGCTGATTCTTGGTGTTGTTGCAGGACTCCTGGCGGCCGGCCTGCTTCTCAGCGCTTCCTGCGGCGGAGGATCCGCTCCCTCGCCGCCGCCCCCCAGCGGCACGCCTGCCGGAACCTACCAGGTTTCGGTCACAGGCGCGAACGGCACGCTCACGCATTCCGCCAGCGCAACCATAGTTGTCCAATAACGGAACTGCGGTTGGAACGCATTAGGCGACTGCAGCTGTGACCGGGGCGAAATGCGGTTATTTACCGCGAGCCACCACGCGGATCACTTTGCCACTTTGCGCCGGCGCGCGGAAAAATCATTTGGCCGCGCCAACGATGCCCGGGAACCAATGGACGGCGTTCGAATGGTAGATTTTCTCAAGGACAGGCCGCGGCAGATCGAGGCCTTGATATCTCTTCCCTAAATATTCAACCCAATCGCTGGTGGCAAGAAAGCGCCAGTCGCGCGCGTAATATTCCTCCCATTCGCGCACGGCGCTTTGGGCACTTGTTCCAGGGCCGAAACCAAGGTCCGTGCCGTAGATCAGCCGGTCCTGGTATTTGGTCAGGAAGGCGATGGCGCGCGCCCGCGGGAGCATCATGACGTAGGGCATTCGCGCCGCCATATCCACCGCGAAATTGGGATAGCGGTCAAGGTGTTCCCCCAGTTCCTCAAAGTTTGACTCCATGCTGCCCAGGTGAGCCCCCACCAATCGAAGATGCGGATTTTCCTGCAGGATGTGATCGCGAGCGCGAAGAATCTCCGCCTTCGACGGCGCTCCCGCTTTGCCGTACATATACCATTCGGGGTGATGAGAGTAATACCAGTAATCAGGGGAAGCGGGATTAAGCGGCTTCCAGCATGAATCGGGTTCGGCCAGATGGGCAATCAGAGTTTTGTTATGGGCTGCGATGTCGCGGTAGATGGGTTCGAAAGCCGGATTGTCCGGCATGATGTAGCGTCCTTTCGCGTCCTTGATCTCCATGCCGATGTTCTTCCAGATTTTCACGGCGATTGCGCCCTCGGCAAAGTTCCGGTTGATGCCGCGAATGGCCACCTTGGCGAATCCAGGCTTGTCGAAAGGAAACGGATCGAAGCTCGTGCAGAGGGATGCATGGCCATCACTCGACTTGATGAATGCCTGCGCATCCTGTATCTCCCGCGGCAGATTGCCGAGCAGAGCGCCGCGGTCGTCATCCAGACAGATGTCAAGCAGATGGATATTCAACTGCTTGAGCATGGCCGTGAACGCAGGATCGGAAGCGTATACATGAGAGTGCGTATCAATAGGCCGGAGAGAGGCAAACGTCCTGAGTTCCGAAGCCGTAAACGGGCCTTTCGAAACAGTGTCCTCTTTGGCCGGCGAGGGCCGTGCGTTCACGCGAATCTGCCAGGCGCACGCCGCAAGAACGAGCACGCACAGGATCAAGAACTTCTTCATATCTGCTCCTCCGGCGAACTTGAATGGCGGCAGATTACCACAAACCCGCCCCGGGCGTATCTTTCCGCTGCGAGCGATGCGCGCGACGATGCCGCTGAAGTCTGCTATCTTATTCATCTGGACGACAGGCTCAAGCCAGACATTCAGATTCCGGCATGGAACAAAAATGAAAATTACCGACCTTCGCGCCACCACGGTCAGCGTTCCGCTGGAAGCGCCGCTGCGCCATGCCAACGGCTGCCATTGGGGAAGGTTCGTGCGGACCGTCGTCGAGGTTGAAACTGACAACGGGCTGGTCGGCCTGGGCGAGATGGGCGGCGGCGGCGAGTCGGCGGAAGCGGTGTTCCGCGGGCTCAAGTCTTATCTGCTTGGGCGCGATCCTGCTCGCCTGCAGGAACTGAACTTCCTTATCAGCAATCCGACGGCGTCACTCTACAACAACCGGACTCAGATCTTCGCGGCCATCGAGTTTGCCTGCCTCGATATTCTGGGGCAAGCGTGGGGCGTTCCTGTTTCGGAAATTCTGGGAGGGCGATTGCGGGACCGGGTTCCGTTTGCCTCTTATCTTTTCTTTCGGTATGCCAATGCCGCGGATGGCAGCGGAGAAGTTCGCACAGCTGATCAGCTTGCGGCCAATGCAAAGGAACTGAAGAAACGCTGCGGCTTTTCGACGCACAAGCTGAAAGGCGGAGTTTTTCCGCCTGCCTACGAACTCGAGTGCTATCACGCCCTGGCCGACGCGCTGCCCGGCGACCAACTGCGCTTTGATCCCAACGCCGTCTGGTCAACTGAGCAGGCTATTCAATTCGGCCGTGCCATCGAAGAACTGAACAACGATTATCTGGAGGACCCCGTCTTCGGCCTGAACGGCATGCGACACACGCGCGAGAAGCTGCGAATTCCGCTGGCCACGAACACCGTGGTGGTCAACTTTGAGCAACTCGCCGCCAACGTTCTGCAGCCGGCGGTGGATGTGATTCTGCTGGACACCACTTTCTGGGGCGGCATTCGGCCATGCGTCAAGGCAGCCGCGGTCTGCGAGACTTTTCAGCTTGGCGTCGCCGTCCATTCTTCAGGCGAGCTTGGCATTCAATTGGCCACGATGCTGCACATGGGAGCGGTCATTCCCAATCTGACGTTCGCCGCCGACGCGCATTATCATCATCTGAAGGACGACATCATCAAAGGCGGCATGATGCGTTACGAACAGGGAGCGATCGCCGTGCCATGCGGTCCCGGCCTGGGAGTGACTCTTGACCGGGAAAAGGTGCGTCGATACGCCGAGGATTTCAAGCGACTCGGCTCCTATCCTTACGACCAGGACCCCCTGCGTCCCGGCTGGACTCCGACTATTCCTAATTCCCGCTGGGCCGATCCGTCCGATGATCGCGTGCCAAAAATCAAGTTCTGACCTGAGCGAGTGCGGCGCACGGCGTGTTTGGGTTTATTCGTCCACCAGGCACTTTTTGAAAGTTCTTTCGCCGTGGAACCGAAACGGTGGCAGACTTGTCTGTCCGCCCGCATCTACGTCGCCTAACCTCTTGATGGAGGCAGTAAATGAAATTTTCTCGCGTTGCAGGTTGCTTCATTCTATTAGCAGGATTCATAGCCATGCCGATTTCAGCGCAAGAAAGTCTGCCCGTTCGAAGCACCGGACCGGCGATGGAGGTCGATCCTTTCATCGGCACAGGCTCCGGACCGGGCGGCGGCCAGAATCTTTTTCCGGGCGCAACGACACCGTTCGGGATGGTCCAGCTAAGCCCTGACACTGAAAGCCACGGCTACGGCTATCACTACAATCAGCCCGATATTCAGGGATTCAGCATGACGCATATGAGCGGCCCCGGCTGCGCGAATGAAGGCGATGTTTTCTTTACAGCCACCGCCGGACCGGTTCTAACTAGCGTTAAGGATTCCGAATCACCATATACCCATGACCAGGAATCTGCGTCGCCGGGATATTACCAGGTGATGCTCAATCGCTGGGACATCAACGCCGAACTGACCGCGACGGACCGCACCGGCGCGGCACGATTTACATTTCCCACCGGCCAGCCCGCCAACATCCTGGTTCCCATCAGCCACACGCTCAATTACACAGGTGCTGCGAAAGTGCAGGTGGTTGGAAACAATGAAATCACCGGATACGTGGAAGATCGGGCCTTCTGCGGGAATCACCAAACGTACAAAGTCTATTTCACGATGACTTTCAGCCGTCCGTTCTCCTCATTCGGAACATGGCAAGGAACCGCGCCGGCGCCAGGGAGGAGAGCGCGGAAACTCAATAGCTCACCTGCAGGCCCTGGTCAAACAAAACCACCTGTTGTGCCGCCGCCTCTTATCGTTCCCAATCAGGGCCAAGTTACACAGACCGAACACGGACAATGGGATGGGGCCTACGTAAGCTGGCCTGCGTCGGATCAGTCTCAATTAATTATGGTGAAAATCGGCATTTCTTACGTTGACTTGGCCGGAGCCGAGAACAATTTAAAGACGGAGGCCGGAACCAAGAGCTTTGACCAGATCCACAACGGGGCGTTAGCGGCATGGAACAAAGCCCTGAGCACTATTCAAGTATCGGGAGGCAGCGCGGACGAGCAAAAGGTCTTTTACACGGCGCTCTACCACAGCCTGCTGATGCCCAGCATTTTCAGCGACGCCGACGGCCGTTATCTCGGCTTTGACGGCAAGATTCATCATGTCGCGGCGGGCCACGAGGTTTATTGCAATTGGTCAGGCTGGGACATCTATCGAAGCGAAATGCCGTTGCTGGCTTTGGTGGAACCGAATCGCATGGAAGACATGGCCCAGTCCGTTGTGCTGATGTACCAGCAGGGCGGCTGGATCGGACGCTGGCCGCAAATCAATCTTTACACCAACGTCATGGCCGGCAGCCCGCTTACCACGATTGTGGCGACAGCCTGGCTCGACGGCCTGCATGGTTTTGACATCAACCCGGCGTGGGAAGGAATGTACAAGGATGCGACCGTGGCGCCGCCGTCCGGCCACCCCTTCAACGGCCAGGATGGAATCAATTGGATCAACAAGCTGCACTACGTTCCGAATGACAAAGTCGGATACGGCTCGGTTTCGCAAATTCAGGAAGACTGCATTGCCTACGCGTCGCTCTACTATCTGGCAAAAGCTTTGGGCAAAACCGAAGAAGCAAAGGCCCTCTACGATCGCGCTCTTTACTACCGCAACGTATTCGACCATGAAGACGGCTACTTCCGCCCCAGGAACGCCGACGGCCAGTGGGTTCCGAATTTTGATCCGTCACGTGAGGAACATCAAAAAGGGGCCCCGCCGACGGGCTTTATCGAAGGCTCCGGCTGGCACTACCAATGGTTCGCTCCATCGGACATGGCATGGCTTGTGAAGGCAGTGGGCGAAAAGCGCTTTAGCCAACGATTACTGAAATTCTTCAACTATCCGAAGCCAGGGTGGTACGGCCAATATTACAACCCGTATAATGAAACCGACCTCGAAGCTCCCTTCGAATTCAACTTCTCCCGCGAACCCTGGGAAACTCAAAAAGCAGTTCGCCGCATTCTGAAAGAAAATTACACAACCGCCTATAACGGCATTCCTGGCAACGACGATTGCGGCGAAATGTCATCCTGGGCGGTGCTGAGCATGATGGGCATATACAGCGTGGATCCCGCCAGTTTGGCCTACGAACTGGTCAGCCCGATGTTCAGCAAAGTTGTGGTCCGGCTGCACGCGCCCTATTCAGGAACGGTGTTCACGGTGGAAGCTTCCGGAGATCCGGCAAATGACGCCTACATCCAAAGCGTCAAGCTCAACGGCCGCAAACACAAGCTGAACTGGATTTCATTCCACGAAATCAGCGCCGGTGGCACGCTGCAATTTGAATTGGCTGCGCAGCCAAACAAGAAGTGGGGAGCCGGAAAGAAAGATGTTCCGCCGTCATTGAGTGAACAGCGGCCGTAAGATGCTCTTCAATTTCCTGCGTTCTTCAAAAGGGCGAGCCAATTGACGACCACAGTCACGGGCGAAGAACTGGGTTCATCGGCCGAGACCATCATCAGGAAGCGCTGGCCGTCGGGCGAAACGGCGTAGCGATTTCTTGATGCTCCGCGGGCGAGCCGGGTCTTGAAGAGCGGGCGCGGACTGCCTGGCCGGAGGCGTCCGGAAGCGGCCGCGATCTGAACCGACATGAGCGTATCGTCGGGCGCCAGATAAAAGAGTTCCTTGCCGTCGCGGCGCCAAATTGGTTCGACACCGCCGGAAGTGGAAATCTGCCATTTGCCGGTGTGATCGGGAAACGTCTGGACATAAACTTCCTGGTGGCCGGATTCATCGGAGACATAAGCTACAAAGCGGCCGTCGGGCGAGATGCGCGCACCGAAACTGTTGAACTCACCCTTCAAGAAGGGGAACGGCTTGCGGCTGCCGGAGAGCGGCAAGGCCCAAAGCTCAATCGGGCCGATAGCGCCGGGGGTGCGGTAAATGGCGTAGCGGCCCTCGGGCGAAACATCGTCCAGGATCCAAATCTGCTGCAGATGAGCGTAAAGCAAATCCGTGCTCCCCAGACCGTCAGCGGCCTTGCTGTAAATGCCGCGGATACCGCCGTGCTCGGAAGTGAACAGGATGTGGTCGCCCTTGGCCGACCAGGCGGGATCGAGGGTAGTGGAGGGATCGAAAGTGAGCGGCGAGCCGGTTCCGCGCTTCAGGTCAAAAACCCAGATGTCGCGCTTCTCGCTGGAGGAATCGACCAGGCCAACCGCCAGCCTTGAGCCGTCGGGGGAAATGGCGGGATTGGAGTAGGAGCCGGGGGCACCGACGCTCGACAGCTTCGTTCCACTGCGGTCAAACCAGAGAAGCTGATTGGTGGGGCCGGTGGAGCGATTGGGATAAGCCAGAACGCCCGCGGGCGAGGCGGAAATGTATGAATAAGGATAGAAGCTGTTCGAGCCGACTCCTTCCGCAACCGGAACCGCCTGCGCCGTGAATTGCAGCTTCGCGGCGTTGAAAGCGCGAGCCATCAGGGTGCCGTTCTGCACGTAAAGCAAATAACCCGGCGCGGCGTATAGAGCCGTGGAACCAGACTCCATCAGAACCTGAACAGTGCTTGAGTCGAGTGAGGCGACTTTCGCATGGGCCTGCGCGGAATCGGGACGAATCGAAGTGAAAATAAAATGCCGCCCGTCGGGAAGAAACTGCGGGAGGTAATCCATTTCATCGTGCGCCGTGTCGGGCGTCACTACTTTCTGCGGCGTGCCGCCCGCTGCCGGAATGCGGTAGAGGATATGAAAGTTCGCAAAGACGATCACTCCGTCACGGTTCCAGGTACCGCCGCCGGCGGAAGCATCAGCAAGGGTTTGCACGGGACCGCCGGAGATGGCGACTTTTTTCAATTTCCCGTCCGCGTCGAAACCGAGATTGAGGTTGTCCGGCGACCAGAACGGCCACTCGGCTCCTTCCGTACCGGCAATCGGCCGCGCCTTGAGGTCATTGAGAGGACGAATCCAAAGCATCGACTTCCTGTCTTTGCCGGAGCTGACAAAAGCCAGCATGCGGCCATCCGGCGAGACGCGGAGGAATCCGCCAAGAGGATGGAACACGCCTTCAGGCGGGGCGGAAATCGAAAACCGAACCACGGAACGCGAGGTCGAGGGTGCGGCGTTCCGAGAACCATACCGCCATCCCGCAATGCCCGCCACGCAAATCAGAATTACAGCGAGCGCCCACGGCAGGATAGGGTGGGGCGCACGACGCGCGGCCGAGGTTTCTTCGTAGGGGCGCGCTTCCAAACCCGCCCCTGCACCCGATAGCGTTTCTTCAATCGCGATGCGCGCGTCGCCGATGTCGCGCAGGCGCTGCTTCGGATCTTTGTTCAGGCAGAGGCGAATGAGTTTCTGAATGGATAGAGGAGTTGTTGTCGGCAGCACACTCCAATCCGGGTTATGGCTAAGAACGGCGACCAGAACATCGGAAACGGTTTCACCTTCGAATGCCTTCTTGCCCGAAAGCATTTCGTACAGAACGCAGCCAAATGCCCAGATGTCGGCTCTTCGATCAACTGGCTTCGCCTTCGCCTGCTCCGGGCTCATGTAGGCCGCTGTACCCAGAATCGTTCCTACTTCCGTGGCAGATAAACTCACCGTTGGCGAGTTATTAGGGTCGAGAGCCTCCGACTTGCTCTTCGGAGTCAGGACTTTGGCAAGACCGAAATCCAGAACTTTCACTGTGCCTTCAGGCGCGATTTTGATGTTGGCAGGTTTCAGATCGCGATGCACGATGCCACGCTCGTGCGCATATTCCAGTGCCTCGGCCACCTGCCTGGCAATCGCGAGACCCTCCCGGAGGGGTAATTCATGAATAGCGCCTGCGCTGCCGGATCGCGTGCCCGAGGCGGATCGCGCCGCTCCAATCCTTTCCGCCAGCGTCTGGCCTTCGACCAGTTCCATGGCGATGAACGGACTGCCCTCATACTCGCCCACGTCATAAATGGCGCAGATATTGGGATGATTCAACCCTGAAGCCAGCCGCGCCTCACGCTCAAAGCGCGCCACAGCAGTCGCGTCCGGCAGCGCCGCCGCCCCGGCGGAAGGCCGGCTGGAGGACGACGACAGAGTCAGGAATTTCAGTGCCACTTGGCGCTTCAGACGCGTGTCCTCGGCCCGATAGACTTCGCCCATTCCGCCCGCGCCCAGCCTCTCCAGAACGCGATAGTGGGCGACCGTGAGACCTTTCATCGCCTCAGATGTCGGGGGCAATTTTTGATTGGCGCCTTCCGAGGCAACTTCGAGTGCGGGTTTTTCCATGAAACTTTTGACTTCCTGCGCCAGCAGCGATTCCACCTCGCGCCGCATCTCTTCATCCGCGCCGCAAGCTTCTGCCAGAAACGCCGCGCGCTCCGCGGTCGGACGCGCCAGCGCTTCATGAAACAACCACTCGATTTCCCGCCAGCGGTTCGAGGCCATGGTTTCATTTCCCGGTGGGGCAATGCCGTAATTTCAACGCCACCCGGCGCACGACAGTGGGTTGCTCCGAATTGTACGCCTCACGCATTTCGCCCGCGCCGGATTTCAAATGGAATCTCCCATTCATAGAACACGCACTCACTTCGCCGCCAGGACCTTCCTCCAGTCGAGCGCCATCTGGACCATCGGAGCGGGAACGTTGAAGTCCGGATTGTCAACCATCACAAACCAGCTTCCATCCCGGGCGACGTCGTAGTCCGGTTCATCAGGACCGCCGAGAAGGCCGTCGTAAGGAACGTGGAAGAGAACGGATGGGCTGCCCGCGTGAAAAGTCGGCTCAGTCGTGACAGGGACGGCAACCATGTCCGGTCCCGACCGAAAGGTGATCTCCTTGCCGTCGGGTTGCCAGACCACTTCGCTGCCGCCGGACGTCGAGATCTGCCAGGTCGCCGCCTTGTCCGGAAATGACGTGACATAAACCTCGAACTGCCCGGAGCGGTTGGAAACGTAGGCGACATAGCGCCCATCGGGCGAGAACTGCACACCTCCCTCGTCGGCCGGCCCCACCAGAAAAGGCTTGGGATCCCCGCCTTTCGCATCCACCACAAACGCGTTAAGAGTACCCTTTGCTCCGTACACCTCATACGCGATTGTCCCCGTCGCACTGACCGACGTAGGCCCGATCATTCGCCGGCTTGGAGGGACGAGTTGGCGCCGCGGATACGTTCCATCGACTGAGTTCACGATGAGTGCACGGTCCTGCGGAACGCCAAGGCTGACCCAACTGCGACCGTCCGGAAACCAGGTCGGGCTATCATCTTGCGTGAGATGGCGCTGCTCCTTCCCGTCGGTCGACATCAACCATGTGCCGGCGACCTCGCCCGTAACGGCCATGACCAGCAGCCTGCGGTCGTCGGGTGATAGACGCGGGAAGCGCCGCGCTGTGTTGGTCTTGAAGATAGGCGTTGCAACGCCCTGCCGGCTCATCCTGACAAGCCTCACATCGTCCCCCACGCTGCCACCCTGAATCCAGGCCAGATTCCCCTGCGGCGAGACGGCGAACTGCGCCGCCCCGGTGTTCATCTGAGTGACGACGGGGTCGAGGAGCACCCTTGCCTCACCGGTGATTTTGAGCTTGCTGAGATCAAAGGGCGCCGCCAGAAGCTTTCCCGCCTGGACATAAAGAAGGTAGCCCGGCGGAGAATAGAGCACGTCCATGCCCCCTGCGCCGATGTCTGTTCGCTTGCCTGTGGAAAGAGACACCGCAATCATCTTTCCCCGATCGGGATCGAAAGGCATCGCATATGAGCTGAACAGAATCGTGTCTCCGTCCGGGAGCACGTGCGGAAAGCGGTGATTGTCTTCGCCGGGAAGAAGCTTGGTGAACGGCTCAGGTTTCCCGCCGTTATCAGAAACCTTGAAAAGGGGTCCCGTCTGCGAGGGCGTGAGGATGATGGTGTGGCCGGCCCAGGTGCCGCCGCGAAAGTCCAGGGAGTTGCAGATCGATTCCGGAACGCCCGCGCCGGAGGCCCGCACCTTCCAGATTTTCCAATGGGACCAGTAGCCAATCCATTGGCCGTCCGGCGAAAAGAATGGCCCCTCGGCCCCTTCGGTTCCGGGGATGATGGTCACCTTGTCCGAATCGAGCTGCCGCACCGCCAGCCGCCGCACGCCATCGGTGCCTTCTGCGACGTAGGCGAGCGATTCGCCGTCCGGCGAAAAAACGATGGAAGGCGTGAAATTGCCGGCGGCGAGTTGCGCATCGGCGGGAAGCGAAACCGTGACCCGCGCCGGAAGCGCCTGGCTTTCTCCTGCGTTCCGCTGCATGAAGAATCGCGTGATTCCGAATGTCGCGAGGATCGCCACGACTACCGCAGTAGGCAACAGCCAGCGGCGCTGCGGCGGGGCTGGTTGCGACCCTATACCCGCGGTTTCTTCGTAAGGGCGGGTTTCCAAACCCGCCCCTACACCGGAAATTGTTTCTTCAATCGTGATGCGGGCTTCGCCGATTGCTTGCAAACGGCGTTTCGGATCTTTCGCCAGGCAGCGGCGAATGAGGCGCTGAATGGATGGCGGCGTTGTTTCCGGCAGCGCCGGCCAATCAGGCTCTTTCATGATGACCGCGGCGAGAACGTCGGAAACCGTTTCGCCTTCGAAAGCCTTCTTGCCCGAAAGCATTTCGTAGAGCACACAGCCGAACGCCCAGATGTCGCAGCGGCGGTCCACCGGCTTGGCCTTCGCCTGTTCCGGCGACATGTAGGCGGCGGTTCCCACGATGAAACCCGCCTGCGTCATGGCGGCGCTGAGCGTGGGTGAGTTTGAGGCGTCGCGCGAGATTTCATCCGGCCCCATCGCTTTAGCGAGGCCGAAATCGAGAACCTTGACTGCGCCGTCGGGAGTGATTTTGATGTTGGCGGGCTTCAGATCACGATGCACCACACCGCGCTCGTGAGCGTATTCGAGTGCTTCGGCAACCTGTTTGGCCAAATGCAGCGATTCCTGTAAGGGCAATTCATGGATTGCCCCTACGCTCCCGGACATTGCGCCCGATGTGGGGCGCGCGGAGGCGCCAATCCGTTCCGCCAGCGTCCGGCCTTCGACCAGTTCCATGACCAGGGCGCGCGTCTGACCCGATTCTTCCAGACCGTAAATCGCGGCGATATTCGTGTGATTCAGTGAGGCGAGAACCTGAGCTTCGCGCTCGAAACGTGCCATGCGCTGCGGATCGGAGGCAAAAGCCTCGGGCAAAACTTTGATGGCGACGTCGCGATTTAGTTTGGAATCGTGCGCACGATACACCTCGCCCATTCCGCCCGCGCCCAGCGGCGAGAGTATTTCATATGGCCCGACTTTCGCTCCCGATGGCAGTGCCATTCGTTCGCGACATTATACAGGACAAAAGGCTGATTCAGACGCCGGCAAATCATTGCGAGGTTCAAGCAGATTGGGAACCTGAGCAGCCAGAAGGGCGTTATTAACCTCAACTGGAGGCAGGCGACGCGGGGCGAGTAGGAAAATCAACGGCCGGACCGGGGCGGAAAAAGCACGTGGAAAATCGCCCCGGACCGGCCGCCGGTAGAAGTGGTTTAGACGGGCTTCGGCTGGCTTATGGAGGAAAAGGATCCAAGGGCCTTTGCCGCCGCTTTGCACACAGCAGTAATCAGAAAAGCACCTATGAATCCCCCAAGAATTGCCGGGATAATGTAAACGTCCGCAATCTTAAATCCTCCAAACCAGAATCCAAGCACCGGGGAACCAAGCCAAGCTCCAATCCATCCAACCACCCACTTCCAGAGGAAACCATCGAATCCGCCGAGAAACCGGTAGCCGATGGCATAGTGGACGATCAATGCTGCAATGAAGCTCAGCACGAGTAAAGTGAGAAACGCTGCAAAGTGCATGCCAATCATGTCCGAGTACCTCCTATTTTGAGTTTTCCGCAGCCTCCGAGAAGGCGCGGATTCAAGCTGTCACAAGAAGGAACGAACCGGCAGGAACCGACTGGATATATCGGGCGGGATGATTCCGCACCCGGTGGGCCCACCTGGGTCCGCTGAGCGTCACCTTCAGCAGGCGACCGGCCCGGCGACTTGCTGACCCTTGCGGCGTCTATGGCGTCGTAAGAGTGGCCGAACCGAATCCGTCCGTAGCGGCAGACGAGCCAGCGGCTTTTTTCAAGCCGCGTCTCGGTTCGCTCCAACTCTTCCTTACAAAATTATTGTTTCACCGCAGGCAGAGTAAGTCAAGGACGCGGCAACCGCTGAAGCAGTTTAAAACGCAGACGAGCTAGGGTACACTCTCGACCATGCTATACATGGTCATCGAGCACTTCAGAGAGGGCGATGCGCGGCCTGTAGGCGAGGGGTTCAATCGCTCAGGCCGAATGCTTCCGGATGGTGTCGCTTACCATATGAGCTGGGTGGATTCAGCGGGCGCTCGCTGTTTTCAGGTCATGGAAGCACCGCGCTCAGAGCTACTGGATGTCTGGGCCAGCCGATGGAACGACCTAATTGACTTCGAAATCGTTCCAGTCCAAACCTCCAGCGACTTCTGGTCTGAGATCCCGCGATCTGGGCATCCAAAGTGATCCAATGCCGGGCGGCGGCATCGATTTGAATTGCGCCTTGCCCGCGAATTGCCGGACGACTCCTGAAAGCTGTTGGTCGCCGTTTGAAGTTCCGGTAGAATAACCGAATGGTGGGCGATAGAGGATTCGAACCTCTGACTTCTACCGTGTGAAGGTAGCACTCTACCGCTGAGTTAATCGCCCGAGGAATTGAAAATAGCAGATTTCACGCGCGTGGTCTAGCGGAGCCACGGCGCGAGGCACGGCGCAGGGATGAAAAACACCCAGGTCAAACCTCAAGCGAGTCCTCATGCGGAAGCGCTTGCCCGCGTCCAGCAGGCAGTGCAAGGCGTCATCCGAGGCAAGGACGATGCTGTCGAATTGGCGCTGGTGGCGTTGGTGGCGCGCGGGCATCTTCTGATCGAAGATGTGCCGGGCGTGGGCAAGACGACCCTCGCCCACTCGCTGGCCCGCTCCTTCAATTGCACTTTCCAGCGCGTCCAGTTCACCTCCGACATGCTGCCCTCGGACGTCATCGGCATCAGTATCTACAACCAGCAGACGCAGGAATTCGAATTCCGGCCCGGCCCGATCTTCGCCAACATCGTTTTGGCGGATGAAATCAACCGCACCACGCCCAAAACTCAGAGCGCGCTTTTGGAAGCCATGAACGAATCGCAGGTGACAGTTGAGAACCGCACCTACCGTCTGCCCCAGCCGTTTATGGTCGTGGCCACTCAGAATCCCATCGAGCACCACGGCACTTACCCCCTTCCCGAATCGCAACTTGACCGATTCCTGTTGCGACTGAAAATCGGCTATCCGCCTGCCGCCAGCGAGCGGGAGATTCTACGCAATTTTGCCGGCGGCGATCCGCTTGCCGCCGTTGAGCCAGTGATGACGGACGAGGAAGTAACGGAAATCCAGGAAGCCGCGCGGCTGGTCACCGTGGATGAAGAATTGATCTCTTACCTCCTGGCCGTGACTGAGAAGACGCGCAGCCACGAATACCTGACGCTGGGCGTCAGCCCTCGCGGCTCCATGATGCTGTTTCGCGCCGCGCAGGCTCTGGCACTCGTCGAAGGACGGAACTATACGATTCCGGATGACTTCAAACGCCTCTTTCTGCCCGTTTTCGCCCACCGAATTGTGGTCAGTTCGCGATTCACTTCCACCATGAAGAAATCCGACCAGGCAGAATCCGTACTGCGCGAGATCGTGGACTCAACACCCGTGCCTCTCTGAACGTCCGCGGCTGATTCGCCGGTTCCATCCCGGCGCGTCGGCAAATGGCAAGTCCGGTTACAATCGCTTCATGCCTTCCGCCACTCAATCCGTGACCGGCAGCGTATGGCGGGACCTGAAAGCCGGCGCGCGCGAGGCGTTCCGCCAGGTGGACCGCACCGCCTGGAGAAGATTCTTCCTGGCGCTTTTCGGACTTGGGTTTTCCCTTTTCATCGCGCTTTACGCCACTGCTCTTCGCGAATCCGGCCGCTATGAACTAGCGGCGGCCGCTTCCTTCATCGCACTGGTGATGGCCGGGCTCGTGGCGCTTAAAGTGGTGCCCTACCTGGCCCAGCGGACGGCTCTCGCACGCTGGATGAAGGTGGAGTACGAATTCACGCGCGAGTGCGCAGTTTATCTGGCGATCGTTGTCGTCATCATCGCGGCGGCCTACAACACGGGAAATAATCTGCTTTATCTCGTCCTGGCAAGTCTGCTGGCGGGAATTCTGGCGTCCGGCGTTTGCTCCAAGATTGTGCTGGATCGACTCGAACTGGAACTGCTCTTGCCCGACCACCTTTTTGCCGGGCGGCCGGTGATGGCACGGCTGACGCTCGTAAACCTGAAATATGTTTTCCCTTCGTTTTCCATAACAGTGGCTTCACGAGATCCCAAAAAGCAGAAGCGGCGCGGCGAGATCAAACCGGCCCGACCGGGAATCCTGGGCCAGCCCGTTTACGTCCCTTATATTCCCCGCCGCTCGGCTGTTGGCCAGCAGGTGGAACTCCTTTTTCCCCGGCGCGGCCGTTACACGCAGGACGGCTTTCGTGTCAGCACGAAATTTCCGTTCGGGTTTCTCCGCAAGGCGCATGAGATTACGGCCCGGCAGGAAGTCATCGTCCTGCCTGACGTGGAACCCACCGAGGAGTTCTATGACATTCTTCCACTACTGGGAAGCGAAATGGAGAGCTATGCCAAGGGCAGCGGACACGACCTCTACGCAATCCGCGATTATCAGGAATCAGACGCGGCGCGGCATGTGGACTGGAAAGCCACAGCCAAAGCACAGCAATTGAAAGTCCGCGAATATACCCGGGAAGATGAACGGAGGGTGGTGCTGATCTTAGACAGGTGGATTCCGGACGGTGGCGCGGAAACGCTCGGGCATTTCGAGAAGGCAGTCAATTTCTGTGCCTGCCTCGCCTGGCATTTTTATGAAATCGACGCCCAGTTACAGTTTGCAACCGAGGGATTTCTGACGGCTCTTTCGCCGGCGGGAGAAATCGTTTACCCCGCGCTCGAGCGGCTGGCGCTGATTGAGCCCTCAGTTTCCGCAACCCCTCCCGAGCAGCCGCTTTGGACGAGCTCTTCGCTCGCAAAGCAAGGCTTCCGCATCATCCTGACCTCGCAGCCTCGCGGAACCATCCCGACGGAGCAGTGGGGCTCTTCGTACTTCATCTTCATGCATTCGCTGTAAGCCAACGGAAAGGTGCGGGGACGGCTTACCCGCCGCCCCCGCCGGTCTCAGGCCTGCAATGCAAAGAACTGGTTGAACGGGTTCTGAATAGGCAGTTTTTCAAACCGCGTGAAGCCGGCTTCATGTGCCAAGGCTCGCGCCCCTTCTTCCCCAATCACCGTGCCCAGTCCCTCGCCGTCGAATGCGAGTGAAACCGTCATGCAATGGAGGGGGCTGATGGCATGGAAGGTCCGGCCAATGGGATTCCGGTTCTCGTGTGCGTGGGCCGAAGCGTTAGGCTCCGACCAAACATAAACGCCGTCCGGGGCAAGCACGTTTCGAATGGCCTTCAGCGTGCCGCGCGGGTCCACCATGTCGTGAATACAATCGAAGCTGCAAACCAGGTCATAGCGCCGGTCGTTCGGGATCTTCTCGGCAGGCCCCTGAACAAACTCGACATTCGTCAAACCCTGGGAAGCGGCAAACTGCCTGGCCCGCTCAATACTCGGCACGTGATAATCAATGCCCACCACGCGCGATTTGGGAAAGGCCTTGGCCATGGCCACCGTGGATTGTCCGGCACCGCAGCCGACATCTCCGACCGTCGCACCCTTTTCAAGCCTTGATTTTAACCCGGGCACGGCAACCAGCCATTCCTGCGCCAGGAAATTGCGATAACCGGGTCCGAAAAATCTCTCGATAGCCAGAGGAATTTCCTCACCGATTTCCGAGTAAGGAATGCCGCCGCCCTTGCGAAACGCCTCCATGATTCTCGGGACGTTCCAAAGCGACGGCGTGGTAAAGTGCAATCCGCCGCCCACAAACATCGGACTGTCCTCGTTGGCCAGCACGAACGCCTGCTCGTCGGTCATGAAATATTTTCCGCTCGCCTCGTCAAATTCAAGATATTCCGCCGCCACCATCGCCCGCAGCCACTCGCGCACGTACCGCTCATTGAGGTTCGTTTTTGCCGCCAACTCGGAGCTTGAGAGGCGGCCCGCACCGGCCATGGCCTTGAAAAGGCCCAGACGGTCGCCGATGTATCCGAGCGCCATCACGAACGCTCCGCCCATGTCCGTCACCGCTCGCAAAGCCATTTCGTGAATCTTCTGCTCATTCATATCCTGCCTCCAATTAGGGATTTAGTCCCGAAAGAACAAGTGTGTCTTCGACCGGGCCTAGTCCGGGGCGCAGGACCGCGACCCTGTCCTGCCCTGCAAAGCAACTCATGCGCATAGGAAAATTAAGCCTTTCCTTTTGCGGCCGCTCAAAATGGATTTGAAATACCCGTCTTTCTACCAATAGCTGAAGGAAAAACGAATGTCAACTCGGAGAAGCCCGGAGCGAAAAAAGCGAGTCTCCGCAGCGAAGCGACGAATTGCTTGGAATAATCCAGCGGGAAAACTGAATCGCCCTAGATCCCCAAACGCTGGCGAGCCAGGACGACGGCACCGAGCGAGCCGGCCTGGTCACCAAGCTTGCCGGGAACAATCCGCACTCTGCGCTGACTGTCTCCGTGCAGGAAATACTTGCCGGCGGTTGAGCGGATCGGCCCGACAAAATCCTCGCCCAGCCTTTCAACGATGCCGCCCCCGATGACAATGCAATCCGGGTCAAGCAGGTTGACTGCATTCGCGGCGAGAATACCCAAATAATATTCCGCCCGCTTCAGGACGTCGCGCATGACGGAATCGTTCTTTTTGAGCGCGGACGCAATGATGCTGCTGGTCATGCGAGGATGGTTCTTCTTCTTCATGATTTTCGGCACGACGCTTTTTCGTCCGGATTTGATTGCGGCGCGCACGTCCCGCTCCATGGCGGTGCGGCTGGCAAGAGCTTCCGCGCAGCCCCGATGCCCGCAGCCGCAAAGAGGGCCGTCCACGGCCAGAACCGTATGGCCGATTTCTCCGGCGCCGCCGCGACTGCCTTCAAACAGCTTGCCGTCAATCAGAATCGCCCCGCCGATGCCCGTCCCCACGAAAATTCCCAGCAGATTCTTGGCACCTTTGCCCGCGCCCAGGGCGTGTTCACCAATCACGCCAACGTTGACATCGTTATCAACCATCACCTGAACCCTCACCTGATTGCGAAGCTCGGCCGCCAGAGGAACATCAGTCCAGCCGAGGTTCGGCGCTTCTTTCACAATACCGCGGTGTGGATCGACGGCACCCGGCGCGCCCACCAGCGCAGCCCGCACATCATTTCGGCGCACACCGGCCGTCTCGATAACTTCGTGGATCAGCCCGGCGATTTCCGCAATCACGACTCGCGGCTTGCTGCGAGACTTCGTCCGCGACTTTCCCGACGAAAGGACTTTGTAGTCAGAGTCCACGACCAGCGCCCGCACACTGGTGCCGCCTAAATCCACTCCAACAAAATAGTCTTTCCGGTTAGGCATCGGCAGTCCTCCATCACTCGGTCAAGTGTTCCTGGCTCGAAAGTTTAACGCAACGCCGTCAAACTGCAAACCGCAACTTGCTTCTCCGGAACTTCGGCGAGACCTCTATGGGCTGCACGCACGGCGTCGGTCGGAAAAGGATTCTGAAAGGGTGGGCCAAATCCGCAAATGGAGCGGGGGACGGGGATCGAACCCGCGACGTCCAGCTTGGGAAGCTGGCATTCTACCGCTGAATTACCCCCGCTCTGGGCGCGGCGATGCGCTGAGTCAAAACGCGAGGCTTAGCAATTCATGGACCGGCCCGGCACAGATTCTGTACGCAGGGCGAGTATAGCACAAGCCGGCCGTACGTGCTGCGCCGCCCGGACGGAGCCATGGAACATGAAGCTGGAGCTGATCGGAACGGTAACTTTTCGCCGTTCAGTTGCACATCGTTCGTGCTTCGATGCGAAATTGATGCGCGGGAAGCGAGGAGTCGAGTAAGATGGATGATCCGGACGCGCGGTCGCGCGAAGCGACTGTGATTCGGTTCCGGCGAAATCAGCATCCACAAGGTTATTCTTTGCCTTGAAACGATCCTTACTGCTCGAAGACTAGAGGAGATCCGATGACAATTGCGGTGCTTGGGACCGGATATGTCGGGCTCGTCTCCGGCGTCGGCATGGCCGATTTCGGACTGAAGGTGGTTGGCGCGGATATTGATGACGGCCGCATCGAGCAACTGCGGAGCGGAACGGCGCCGTTCTTCGAGCCCGGCTTGGACGAACTTCTCAAACGCCACACGGCCTCTGGACACCTCAGCTTCACAACCGACATCGAATCCGCCGTTCGCTCCGCCGAGGTGACCTTCATTACGGTGGGGACGGCCAGCCAGAAGGACGGCTCCGCGGACATCTCCCAGGTGATGGAGGCGGGCCGGGTCGTGGCTCGCAACCTGGATGGCTTCAAGCTGGTCGTCGTCAAGAGCACGGTCCCGGTGGGGACCACGCGAAGCCTTGCGCAGTTGATTCGAAAGCAGGCCGGCGCGAAAGCCGATTTCGAGGTGGCGAGCAACCCGGAATTCCTTCGCGAAGGTTCCGCGGTTCAGGATTTCCTGCATCCCGACCGCGTCATCATCGGAACGGAAAGCGAGCGCGGCGCGGCGATCCTTCGGCAAATCTACCGGCCGCTTTATCTGATCGAAACTCCCTTTGTCTTTACCTCCATCGAAACTTCGGAATTGATCAAATACGCTTCGAATTCATTCCTGGCTGTCAAAGTTTCATTCATCAATGAAGTCGCAAACCTTTGCGACCGTCTGGGCGCGGATGTGCACGTCGTGGCGCGGGCCATGGGGCTGGACAAGCGGATTGGGCCGAAGTTTCTGCATCCCGGCCCCGGCTTCGGAGGCTCGTGCTTCCCCAAAGACTGCCGCGCGCTAGCTCATCTCAGCCGGGAGCGACAGATGGAATTCGCCCTGGTCGACGCGGCGATTCGAGTGAATGATCAGCAATACGAGCGCGTGGTTGAGAAGCTGCGACGGGCGCTCGGCGATCTCAAGGGGAAAACCGTCGCCGTCTGGGGACTTTCGTTCAAACCCAACACCAACGATATTCGCGAATCGCGGTCCCTGCTGATCTGCCAGGCCCTGCACAAAGCCGGCTGCCGCCTTCGCTTGTGCGATCCCGTGGCCGTTGAGGACGCACGCCTGGCCCTGAGCGGCTCAAACGTGGAATACTGTTCCTCCGCCATCGAAGCGGCGAAAGGGGCGGATGCCGTCATTCTGGCAACGGAGTGGAATGAATTTCGAAATCTCGATATGAAGGCCGCTAAAGAGATCATGGCCGGAAACACCTTTGTGGACGCGAAAAATGTCTACGACCCCAACGAAATGCGCCGAATCGGGTTTCGCTATTTCGCCATTGGCCGGGGTGAAACCGATCCCCTGCCTCCAGACCGGTGACCGTCACGCTAGGCCGCTCCGAGCCGAGAAACCTGCCATCTAACATGGGACCTGGAGCCTGACAGGCCGGGTTGTAAAGGCCTCAAGTTCTAGAAAAATACTGCTCCAGCGGACAAAGTTAGCCATGCGACTGCTTGTGATTGAGGACGAAGGAATGGCCGCATCCTAACTGTGGAGGAGCCTTTCTAAGAGCGGTTTCGTGACAGACGCTGCGGCGGACGCAAAAAGGACCTGATCCCACAAAGCACTTCCGGGTTCGACCCACAGTCTACCCTGGAGCAGGATTTACCTTTGGCCGACCATGCTGGAGGGTTTCGCCCAGGTAAACTTGGAATTAAGATAGAAGTTAGAAAGCATCGCGCAGGCAATCCCTGCTAGCTGACAGGTCGCCAGGAACACGGTGGGCGCGTGCGCCAGGCCGGGAATCCGCTGGAAGAACTTCGAATAGGAAGATGTCAGCAGGACGTAAACTTCAGTAGTGATCACCAGCCCTATGGCCGAAACGGCCATGAAAATCAAATAGCCGCGAATATTGTGAAAGCCCCTTCTCATGCGGTCGCGGAAGGTCCAGGCATTGTTCAGGGAGTAGTTATTGAAGATGGCGATGAGAGTCGCTATTCCCGAGGCCTTCCAATCCCGCCAGCCGAGAAATCTCACCACGAGGACAAAGCTCACAAGATTCACAACCACGCCCCCGGCCCCGACGATGGCAAATTTCACGAAGCGCCGCGGAACCACGCTCCGCGAGTGTGACTGGTCCCAGCTCGGCAAAAAATCCGGTGAGAGAGATTCACCGAAAGGCTCACCCTGGGTTCCAGGTCGGGAAGGTGTGGAACTGTCGGCCATGGGTCAGTCCGGCGCGCCATCACAGCGCACAAACTATGAACGAACCCGCACACTTCGAGGGCGAGGAGCGCACATTGGCACGTCTCCTGCCGGGCACGTTTCAAACAGCAGAGGAGCCCTCTTCTTCAGGTCGCACCAAGGGTCTCGCTGTACGCCAGCGGGCTAAACCTAACATGTTTGAACGGCCCCTTGCAACTTGCCTCCCCCCGGCCCGACCAGAGACACACTCTTGACTTCAAGTGACCTGACCGCTACATTTCCCATTTACAGAACCACCGCCTCTAGCGGGCTGAACTCCGGCCAAGGCTGATGACTGAAACCTCGATTGACGGCTTCCTGAAGCGCCAAGTCCAGTCCGTCCAGGACTTCACGAATCTTTTTGCCTCGGGCATCTGGAATATCTTTACTTCGCCAAGATACTTGAGCGACATGCTGGCGCAGCTCGACGTGATCGGCGTCGGTTCGCTTCCCATCGTCCTGCTGACCGGGTTTTTCACGGGCGCAGTCCTGGCGCTCCAAACCTATCGAACTCTGAGTACCTTCGGAGCCGTCGGCCTGCTGGGGCAGGTCGTCTCCATCTCGATTGTCCGGGAACTGGGGCCGGTTCTGACGGCTCTCATGGTGGCGGGCAGGACAAGCACCGGAATCGCTTCCGAACTCGGCTCCATGCTGGTCAGTGAACAAATCGACGCCATGCGCTCGATGGGCACTGATCCCGGGCGCAAGCTCGTAACACCGCGACTTTACGCCGCGCTGCTGGCAGTGCCGCTGCTCACGATTCTGGCTGATTTTTTTGGTCTGGTCGGAGGATTCATCCTCAGCGCCTATGCGGCGCATCTAACAGCAACGGAGTACTGGACGTCAGCGTACCAGACTCTGAGCTTTCAGGACGTCACGCAGGGATTGATGAAACCCTTCTTCTTCGCCGTCATCGTGGTGATGGTGGGCTGTTACTTCGGACTTAGCGCACGGGGTGGGACGGAAGGCGTTGGCCGCGCTACGACGGAAGCCATGGTAGTTGCATCCGTACTGATCATCATCGTCGACTTTCTGCTCACAAAGTTTCTCATCGCCGTCGGATTCTTCTGACGATGGTCATCCCTACACTTCCAAGCTTCAACCTCGCGGCCGCTTCCTCCGGAGGTTGAAGAAGAGAGGTACCGACGACTTCGATTCCGGCTTACAGCCGGTCAGTTTTCCATGAACGGAGCGCCTGCGGTAGAACTCGATCACGTTTGGCTGTATTTCGAAGGAAAGCCGGCCCTCGCCGACGTGTCCCTGAAGATCGAACGCGGCGAAACGCTGATGCTGCTCGGCCCCACGGGCTCGGGGAAATCGTTGACGCTAAAGGTCATTCTGGGCCTGCTCAAACCGGATACCGGCCGCGTGCTGGTGGATGGTGAGGAGGTGGAACAGCTTTCAGAAGAACAGCTCCAGCCTGTGCGCCGCCGCATGGGCATCGTGTTTCAGGAAGGCGCGATCTTCGATTCGTTATCCGTGTACGAAAACGTCGCCTATCGTCTGCGGGAGGAAGGTGAAACGGATGAAGCCTTAGTCGAGCGCCGGGTGCGCGAAATGTTGAGCTTTGTTGAGATGGAGCACGCCGTCGACAAGATGCCGTCAGAACTCTCGGGCGGCATGCGCCGTCGTGTTTCGATCGCCCGCACCATCATCAGCAAACCTAATATCATGCTCTACGATTCGCCCACGGCGGGGCTCGATCCCGTAACCGCGCACACCATCAACGTTCTGATCTTGAAGCTTCGTGATACGGAAAATGTCAGTTCGGTGATCGTCACGCATCGGCTTCAGGACGCATTTTTTATGGCCCATTTTCGCTACAGCATCGAGGACCATAGCATTGAGAAATTACCGGAAAACGGCGCGGCCGGCAAGGTGCCGGCGACGCGGTTTGTGGTCATGCGCGAGGGCTCCGTGCACTTCTGCGGCACTTCGGAAGAAATCATCGCATCGAGCGATCCATTCCTGCGAAGATTTCTGAGCTGAGGTCGCGCACTGCAGCCGGTTGGAATACAATGCGGGAAGGGATATTGAGGGAGGTTCCATGCCTCAACGGAAACAGACTAGCTGGAGACAACTTCGCGTAGGGACGTTTGTGGTCATCAGCCTGATTGTTCTGGCCGTGGGCATCTTCTTTATCAGCGGCCAGGTCAGCTTCCTGACCCGCCACTACACACTCAAGACCTATTTCCCGAGCGCCGGCGACCTCCGTAACGGCGCCCTTGTGCGTCTGGCGGGAATTACTGTCGGCAACGTAAACCATATCGCCATTTCACCCTTTACGGATCCCGACCGCGCGGTGGAGATCGATCTGAGCGTCGCCACGAACTACCAGAAGCAGATTCGAAGCGATTCCGTGGCCACACTGCAAACCGTAGGCCTTCTCGGCGAAACCTATGTGGATATCACGCGCGGAACTCCCCCTCATCCTATATTGAACAATGGAGGCGTGGTCCAGGGAGAAACCGAGCCGGGAATGAAGGAAGTCGTCGAGAACGCCAACGACGTCATCTCCAATCTGCGCGTCCTGAGCGCCAAACTGACGGACATCACAACCCAAATTCAGCACGGGCAGGGTTCCATCGGACAACTGATCTACCAGGATGCGTTTTACAAGCACCTGGACAAAACCGTAACAGAGGCCCAGAACCTGATTAACCAGATCAATGCAGGCCACGGGACGCTCGGAAAACTTGTCACCGACGAAACTCTTTACAACAAGACCGTCGCCGCCGTGGATCATCTCAATCAGATTGTCGATGAGGTTCAAAATGGCGACGGCACGCTGGCCAAGTTGATCAAGGACCCGGAGCTCTACAATCATCTTAATCGGGTGGCCTCGAACGCCAACACGATGATGGACAACATTAACAAAGGAAAGGGTACGCTCGGCAAACTGGCCACCGACCCCACTCTATACAACAACATCAACGACACAGTCCAAAAAGTGAACGTCATCACCACAAGGATTGACCAGGGACAAGGCACGCTCGGCAAACTTTCAACCGATCCAAGCCTCTTCGAAAGCCTGAATTCGAGCGCCAAATCCCTGCGCGATTTCCTTACCGAGTTTCGAAAGAATCCGCGCAAATACCTCACACTTCATTTGCATATCTTCTGAGGGAACAAGTCGTCAGCCTCCACAGGCTTCCCACTCTTCTGCGGACCGGACCCAGCATACGCTGGAAGCCGGTCGTACTTCTGCCTGAGACCACGAATGTGACGAAGGTCACAGCAGTCTTGCCTGAAGGCTTGTAAAAAGGGTCAGCTATTTACCCGGCAAGGTAGCCGTCTGCGGAGGGTCGAGTTGAGCGTCACTATAGGGCTCGACATCGGCGCCGTGAGCGTAAAGCTCGCCGCCGTCGGTGAGTGTTCGGACATTCGGATTTTCGATTCCTTGATTTCTGGGTCAAAGGAGTTCTTCCGAAGCGGGTTCCCGCAAAACACACCTTTTGCCGGCCATCCACTCGTCTTCTCGGCTTACCGGCGCATCGAAGGCAGTCCTGTCCAATCGACGCTCGACCTGTTGAAGGAGTTCTACGCCTGCGTCCCCGAGCGGCACGTCGCCGGGATCCGCGCCACCGGGTGCGGAGGCGAATTGGCCGGCAAGGAGATTGGCTGCCGGAACGAAAACGAAGTTCGCGCCGCCGCGTGGGGCGTCCGGGCATTTCACTCCCAAGTTCGCACCGTTTTCGAGATTGGAGGCCAAACATCTAAGTTTCTGCGTCTTGAACAGTCGGCAAATGGCAATTTCCCCGGCATTGTTGACTATCAGGTCAGCGGAGAATGCGCGGCCGGAACCGGGTCCTTCCTGGATCAGCAAGCATCGCGGTTGAAATATTCGATTGCGGACGTGGGCCCGGCGGCATGCCGCGCGGAGTTTGCGGCGCGCATCGCCGGCCGCTGCTCGGTTTTTGCCAAGACCGATATGATCCACGCCCAGCAAAAAGGCTATACCACCGAACAGATCCTGCGCGGGCTTTGTGACGCCGTGGCCCGAAATTTCAAATCGAGCATCGTGAAGGGCCGAAAGGTGACAGCGCCCGTTGCGCTGATCGGCGGAGTCGCATTGAATCAGTACATCCGCCAGGCGCTCCGCGAGGTGTTCAGGCTGGAAGAAGACTCATTCATAGTTTCCGAATTATGCCACTGGATGGGAGCGGCGGGCTCGGCAATGCTGGAGGCTTCGGAACAAAGCCGGCCGGCCTCGAAGCGTCCGCGAATCTATCTCCGGCGCAACGCCTGCGCCTCGCCCGCGGGCGGCGAGCGGCTTTCTCTCGCCAATGTGCTGCTGATGCGCAACGAATGCAAGAAAGTCGAAACGCCGACTCCCGCACGCCAGACCCGGGCTTATCTCGGCGTGGATGTTGGTTCAGTCAGCACCAACCTGGTCGTTATCGATCCTGCGGGGAATGTCCTAAAGGAAATCTATCTCTACACGGAAGGTCGCCCGATTGATGTGGTTTCCCGGGGGCTGAGTGAAATCGAGGCCGGACTTGGGCCTTTGCTGGACATTCGAGGCACGGGCACGACTGGCTCCGGTCGCGAACTGATCGGTGAATTGATGGGCGCGGACACCGTCAACGATGAGATTACCGCTCATAAGACCGGAGCGATATTCGTATGTGAGCAAAGCGGCATAGAAAAGGTGGATACAATTTTCGAAATTGGAGGGCAAGACTCAAAGTTCATCCGGATCGAAAACGGAGTGGTCGTTGACTTTGCTATGAATGAAGCCTGCGCGGCGGGGACCGGGTCATTCCTCGAAGAACAGGCTGAGAAGATGGGTATTTCAATCAAAGAGGAATTCGCGCGGCTGGCGCTCACCTCAGCCAACCCAGCAAGGCTGGGCGAGCGCTGCACGGTCTTTATGGAGCGGGATGTCACGGCGTTGCTGCTCAAAGGCTCACCGGTCGGTGACCTGGCGGCTGGACTCGCATATTCGGTTGCTCTTAATTACCTGAACCGGGTGGTGCGGGGCCGGAAGATCGGCAACATCATTTTCTTCCAGGGCGGTACCGCCTATAACGATGCCGTCGCCGCAGCCTTTTCGCAGATTCTCGGCAAGCGGATCATCGTGCCGCCCCACAACGGGGTGATGGGAGCCATCGGAGCGGCGCTGATTGCCCGGGACCGCATGGAAGGCTCCAACAGTGTAAGCCGATTTCGCGGCTACAGCCTGGGGCAAATCAAATTCAGTTCACGCGACTTCGTCTGCCGTGCCTGCTCCAACTACTGCGATGTCAAGGAATTTACCATCGAGGGACAACGGACCTACTGGGGTGACCAGTGCTCCGACAAGTTCCGCAAGCCCTCGCATTCTGATCGGCAGGTGGTCATCGAAGACCTAATCGAGTTCCGCGAGAAATTGCTTGAGCAGTCACTCGATGCCCCGACAGAAAAACGGCCTGTCCTGGGCATACCACGCGCCATGTATTACTACGACTACTTCCCCTTTTGGCGCGCCTACTTCCAGACATTAGGATTCTGGATCGTCGTTTCTTCTGCAACGGACCGGACGACGGCAGTTGCCGGCGCAGAGATGGCGATCGCGCAACCGTGTTTTCCCGTGCAGGTTGCTCATGGCCACGTAAAGGACTTGGCAGATAAAGGCGTGGATTTTATCCTTCTGCCGAACGCAGTCAATGCTGCGGCTCCGCCCTCCGCCGTCCCATCCCATTTGTGTCCGTGGAATCAGACCTTGCCTTTCGTGGTGCGCGCAGTGTCGCAGTTGGAGGGAACCCGGTCAAGGCTTCTTGTGCCGACGGTTCATTTCCGGAATGGACAAGAATTCGTCGCCAGGGAGCTGGCCGATTTTGCCGACGGGCTGGGAATGTCAGCACGGCAGAGCAGCTCTGCACTGAAGGAGGCCTATCGCGCTCAGCGTGCCTTCGAGCAGGGATTACTAACCGCCGGAGAACGCGCTCTCGCCACACTGAGGGATACGGGCGAGCCGGGAATCGTGCTGGTCGGTCGTTCCTATAATCTTTACGACCGGAGCGTCAATTGCGATATCCCGAGAAAGCTCCGCAAGACATATGGAGTCAATGTCATTCCCATGGATTTTCTTCCGCTCGACGGCGAAGACGTCAGCCGGGTCAATGACAACATGTTCTGGAACTCCGGCCGCCGGATCCTGGCTGCGGCCCTGATCGCCGGCCGGTATCCGAACCTTCATCTGATCTGCATTTCAAACTTCAAATGCGGCCCTGATTCATTCATCAAGTCTTTTCTCAACTCCGCGGCGGGCAAACCATCCCTGGTGCTCCAGTTCGACGGCCATTCGAATGACGCCGGCTTCATCACTCGTTGCGAAGCATATCTTGAAAGCAAGGGGATACTGAGATGCCGCTCCCGCACCGCTGCAGCATGAATCACGCCATCGGGGCTGGTCATCCGTTGCGCGGCAAGTCGGTCTATTTGCCGGTCATGGGTGAAGGCGGCTCGGAAGTCATCGCCGCCATCTTTCGCCGGCTCGGCGTGGCAAGTCTCGTGACTCCACCTTCCGGCCGGCGCACGCTCGAACTGGGCGGAAAACTCACCCAGGGAGACGAGTGCTATCCGAGCAAAGTGGTGATCGGCGACCTTTTTCAAATCATCGAGCAGCCGGGGTTTGACCCCACGCGGGCCGTGTTCTTCCTGCCCACCTCCGATGGTCCCTGCCGCTTTGGACAGTATGTCCCTTACCTCAGAAAAATTCTGCGTGATTCCGGCTACGCGCAAATTGAGATTATTTCACCCTCCGACAAGAACAGTTATGAAGGCCTGGGCAATGTGGCCAACACATTCGTCCGCATGGGCTGGCGTGGAATCGTTGCCTCGGATTCACTACACCGCCTGTTGCTCCGGACGCGGCCCTACGAAGCGGTCGCCGGGTCGGCGGACACGGCATACCGGCTAAGCCTGAAGGATCTCTGCTCGACGATTGAATCTTCCTGTGACAACCTGGCCTGCCAGCTTCGCGCTTTGGCGGAGTCACTCGAGCGGGCTCGCGACCGATTTCGCAAGGTGGATGCAAGATACGACCGCTCCCTGCCCTTGATTGGCGTGGTGGGCGAGATTTTCTGCCGCCTGAATACGTTCTCCAACGATGACTTGATTCGCAGACTGGAGTCCTATGGCGCCGAAGCTTCGCTGAGCCACGTCGCCGAGTGGGTCAGTTATACGAGTCTGGAGCAGGAACGCCAGATTCGTCTTTTCGGCCGCACGCTTTCCCTTGAAATGCTGGGCGCGAAGGTGCGAACCCAAATCCGCCGCGCCGACGAACAGGCGCTGCTCGCCGTGCTTCGCGACGACCTGGAAGGTTATGAGGAACCGGAGGTGGAGGAGATTGTCGAACTCGCATGGCCGTATCTTCCAGCTTCCGGCGTCATCGGCGAAATGGTTTTGAGCGTTGGCCTGGCGGCTTATCACGCCAAGCACGGCGCCGACGGCGTGATTGACATCAGCCCTTTCGCGTGCATGAACGGAACCGTCAGTGAAGCGATTTACCCCAGAATCAGCCGCGATTACGGCGGCATTCCAATCCGCAGCTTCTACTTCGACGGCACAAATTCCGACCTCGATCGCGACCTCGGCGTGTATCTTGAACTCGCGCGCTCCTACCAAGGGAAGAAGCCTTTTTCGCGGCGCTATCCTTTCTGCTTTCCACCTCAGACGCCATCGCTTGTCGCGTAACTTCACGATGTGCTAGTGTGATAAATCCGCATGGGCTGGAGTGGCGGAACTGGCAGACGCAGCAGACTCAAAATCTGCCGCCGGTCACCCGGCGTGGGGGTTCAACTCCCCCCTCCAGCATGATTCCCATTCCAAGATAACCCCCGAATGGCAAAAAGTGTCAGTGTGCCAGAATGTCACAATCGGCGTGTTTTTTGCACAGCCAAAGTGGAAAAAAAATTATTTAAGATGTTTACAATAAATAACTTACAAAATAGTTTCGCGAACGTCCCGAACGTCCCAATCGTCCCACATTTGGCCTGATACAATCGAAGGAGGGGGCGCGGTCGCATTCCTCCTGCGAGGCTGCAAGCGACTGTCCGTTCAGCGCCGAAGCTGCCGGATATCAGCGGTCAAAATTCCTGCTAGCGGCTTTTTCTGCCGCCGAAAATCATTTCAAACATGATTCCCCGCGCCGAGTGCTGGAAGGAACCGAAGAGCTTGAGAGCGATGTCGCGCGAATCGAAGAAGCCTTCATCGGCGAGGACGAAACCCGAGAGGTCGAAGCCCGGGCGGGCGCAGGCCATGCCGCGAGTTTTTCCCGTGAAGTCCACGGGAGTTTGCTTGACGGCCTCGAACAGCGATTCGGCGTCATTGGCAAATCCCTGACGCGCGCCGGCCGCCAGCCTGCCGATGGGTGCTTAGAGCTCGTCAAAATCCACCCACGCTTTTTCCAGAAAAAATTGCGGCCACAGCAGCAGAATGCTCCGCGGAATAAACCCGCGCACCAGCCGGAATCGCGGATACCAGAAGCTTCCCTTCACGCGCAGCGCCCGCACCCGGCTGGGAATCCCCGCCGCGCGCCCCACGGCCTCCAGGCACGCCATGCGCTGGCTGCAGGAGCCGCGCGCTTTGCGAATGGTCGCGGAAGCGGGCTGCCATTCGTTCACGCTGTACACCGGTCGAAGCGCTTGAGCCAGATGCGCATGAGCCGCCACCAGCCACGCCCGATCCGCCTGCCCTCCCGCGCCCACAAGGCGGACAATGTTTTTCACTTCCTCGCGGTCATAATCGAGGATGGCCGTCCGCTCAAGGTTCGATTGCCGCGGCTCGTCGCGCACCTGCGTGTCCATGGCGGATTAGTATAGCAATCCTCTCTTGCCCCGCCCGGCATTCCTTAGGGACTCGTCTCGCAAGGTGAGAGCCGGGGATAGATTACCGCCAGGTGGTGATTGGCCTTGCCCTCCTGATTGACCACTTCCAGTTTCCAGCCTTCGGGTTTCTCAAGGCCGGGCGGCAGCGCGACCGTGACCTTGTAACCGCGGACGAGCCGCCAGTCAAATTCCTTTGGCATTCCGGGAGCCGGCCCGGACCAGTGCGGGGGCTTCGACTCACCCTCGAGGTTCGCCATCATCGGCCACGGAAGCTCAAGCCTTCTGCCGCCCGTCACGTCAACCAGATCATGCAGGTTGGCCGCACCCTCAGCCACTTGAGGCATTCGCACTCTTTCAGGTGCCGGTCCGCTCAGGTCAATCGCAAACATGCGAATCCCGCCGGCAAGCAGAGACCGCTCCGCCTGCTTCTTTGACGACTGACTGGCGTTATCGACACCGTCGGAAAAGAGGCAAATAGCGTCGCCGGGATGCGGGCTCCCGAACATTCCAATCGAGGTCTGAATCGCGTCGAAGAGCGCTGTTGTGCGCTTTTTCTGCGGCAGGTCACTTGAGATTCGGCCGAGGTTTTCCACATCGTCCTCAACGTTGGTAAAGCTTGTCGAAAAAGGCGCCACCACTTTCGTGCGGCTGGAGAAAACCGCCATAGCGAAAGAGACGTTTGCCGGCGCCTGGCGCATGATCTCCAGGCCGATTGCCCTTTCCAGCGGCAGGAAGTTTGCGTCCCCCGTCATGCTTCCGCTCAGGTCGAAAAGTAGAACCACTCTTGCCGGTCCCGACCACGGCGTGACGCTCAGGATTGGGAGCGTGTTGCGGTGGATTTTCGCGCGAAGATTGCTTTTTCCGAAACCGAAGACCGGTGACCCGTCCGGCTGAGCGACCGCGGCCAGGACGCTTTCTTCAGTGCAGCGATTCTGTTGCGGACAGGCGACGCGCGGCAGAGCCAGCATCGCCGCCGCGAGCAGCAGCATGAAGCCTATTCTTGTTTTTCCGGAAAGAGCCATTGTGCAGCGATGCCTCTTTTTCAACTCGCAAAGCATGCGCCAGTGCCGGCACAGATGCAAGCCCCGGTCGCGCGCGTGGCGATTTGCCGCCGGGTAGGGGCGGGTTTCTAAACCCGCCCCTACAACGCCTTCGCCCGGCCCGTGTAAAGACGTTTCGCTGGAACGTCTCATCCGGAAGAGACGCCTCACCGAGGCGTCTCTACATCCCGTACCCGCCGCGCAGGGGCTGAAGCCCCGATTGACTTTTGATCGTAGCCTGGATGGCGCAGCTGAAGCCGTGCCCCTTCGCAAGGCCGCCGCCGCGAACCATTGCGCCCCCGGCACGCAGACATCACGGGGCGACGTCGGGGCCGCCCTGAGTCAGTCGGCCTGCTTCGTGCTACGCTGGACAATCTGCCTGACAAGTTTCGTCGCCGCCGCGAGGCCACGAGCCGTCAGGGTGTACCCTGACTCCTTCGTGCCCGACACTTCAGCGGAGAACTCCTTGAGATGGCGTGCGAAGTTTGCACTGTCGAACGCGTCGTAGTGCAGGCACGTTTCCTTCAACTCATCATGCGACACCCGCGCCGCGCCACCCGAAAGGTAGGCTGCGACCGCCTTTAGTAATAGGACGCTCCGCATCCTTTGTGTCTTGGATTTACCGGGCACGGAGTCCGTTATGAGGTCGATTTCGTCCCCCCCTAAGCTAAACAGGTTCCCCAGTTGTGCGGAGCTGAATCCTGCTCTCGCCATCCATTTCCGTGCGACGGGATTTATCCCGTCCGAGGGGTCGACCCTCCCGCCGGTGGCGCGGTCCTCTGCCGCCGCCGCTTCTTCCGTGGCGGGTACCTCCTGGCCTCCCGTCGCCTGGAATGGGCGGGAAAACTCACTGTGGATCCCGAGCTTCCCAATCGCGTACTTGATGACCCGCGCCTGGGCCTGGGCATCGAGGGGGCTCAGGACGTTATAGATGACGCGGATGGCCTCGATCTCGGGGTCCGCGGGATTCTGACTCGGCCTTGTGCTCATTTGTCCTCCTATTTGTTTCTAAATTGGCCATAGGGTTTCCCACTCGTTTCTCAGGAAAGAAACCGCAAACTCGGCGGCCACAAATGCGGCGTACTCCTGCCAAGAGTCCGCCTTCTGCGCGGCGAAATCGCACACTGACTTGAAGGAGACGAACCTGGGCCGGGGCTCGGGAGACTCGGTACATGCTCGATAGACAGCATAGGTTTCCATCTCCACGCCTATGAGCTTCCTCCAGTTCTGCTGAATCTCAAGAACACGGGAGGGATCGTCGATGACCTGGTCGGCGGCGCCCAGCGGCCCCATGTGGAGCCGGTTTCGCCCCGGCGGTTGATTCCCGGCCCAGCGCGCGCGTATCTGCTCGAAAATAGGGTGGAAGGATCGGTATTTCTGGAGAACGCTTCGCAGGCGGGGGTTCAATCCGATCGGGTATGGGTCGGGAAGGAAATCGCGAATGCCGTTAGATTGCACCACTTTCCCGGAGTTGTAGTCCACGCTCGGGTCTGCGACCAGCACGTCCCCGAACCGTTTGTCGCCGCCCCTCGTGCCCGCCGCGACCCCGACCATGATCACGAGGCGGGGCCTAAACTGGAGTACAAGGTGGGTCGTGGCGATCGCCGCGGCTGTAAGGCCCATGGACGTTGCGGTCGTACCTACGACTTTCAGCTTCCTCTTGCCGACCGAGAGCTCAGCCTGTCGGTACACGTGCGGGAACTTCGCGTCGCCCACCTCTGCCCACTCCGATGCCCCTCCGCAGGCGTTCACGAGGGCTGCCATCTCGGGGTCCTCCAGGGCGCACACGAAGCCGACGTCGATGCCAAAATCGGAAGCTGTCGCGGGCGCCGCCAAGGTGAGCCCGCTGAGTGACCGGAGGCGTTCGAGGCCCTTGGGCGTCAGTGCCCATAGCAGCGGCGGTCCCTTTCCGGCCGGGTCAACGAAGGCTTTGTACTTTCGGAGTCTGTCGGGGACGTTCTTGGGCACCTCGTTCTTGCCGAGCTGTAAGGCGAGGGTGTCGCGGATCTGCTTGGCCGTCACGGGCGCGAGGTGCGCGTTAAGCGAGTACATCGCAGCGAGGATCTTGTACTGGTCGGTGCGGTCCTTAGGCTTGACGGCGCTCATTATCGACGACAGTTGAAGCATCTGCTCGCTCCGTGAGCCTCGGGGACGAGCGTGCCCAGGCCCCGCGCGAAGCCCGCGTTCCGCCCGTTCACTTTCCTTAAATGTGGCAACTTATACATCAGGCTCGCGGCTGGCGCAAGCGAAAAACGCGCCGCGAGCCGTAGCGCGGACCTGCGCCATTCAGGTCCGAGGCGTTTCACCGGCGAAACAGGAGCCGCAGACCGCAACCGCGGCGGCGGGACGAGGCAAGGGCATTGCGGGCGGCCTGTAGCGCAGGTCCCGCTGTCCGGACCTGCGGTTTTTCAAGGTGGTTGGGGGGACAACGGAATCTTTAGATCATCAAAAGAAATGGAAAAGCCGCAGGATTTGAAATACGAATCCTGCGCTACAATGGCGGGAATGTCGCGATTGCGCAGGCTGCACGTTTCGGACGGAATCCTTTTTGTCACCTGCAACGTCCTGAGGACCCGCACCGGCCTCACCGAAAATGAATTCGCGCTCCTCGCGGAGGTCTTTGACCGGGTCCGCCGGCGCCGCGGATTCCTGCTGGGCGGCTTTGTCTTCATGCCCGACCACTGGCACGCGCTGATTTTGCCCGCGGCGGGCGACACGCTGCCGCGGGTGATGGGCGCGCTGAAAATCGCGGCAAATCGCGCGATCAATCGCTCACGGCGTTCGAGCGGACCGTTCTGGCAGGCCCGCTATTTCGACCGGGCCCTTCGCACCGTGAAGGAATTTCACAGCAAGCTGGAGTACATCCATCTGAACCCGGTGAAGCGAGGCCTGACGGCCAAGCCCGAAGAGTGGGTCTGGTCGAGTTTCCATTCCTACGGCGGCCCCGGCCCCGTTCGCCTGCGAGTTGACGTGTTGAATTTGCCCATGGACCAGCGCGCCCGTCTGTAGCGCAGGTCCCGCTGTCCGGACCTGCGGTTTTTCAAGGTCGTTGGGAAGAGCCGGAGTTTTTGAATCATTAAAAGAAATGGAAAAGCCGCAGGATTTGAAGTACGAATCCTGCGCTACAGGGCGTGGCGTTTTGGGGCTTGCAATCATCGTGCGCGGCGGTATGCTGCATTCATGCTTACGGCAAAACAACGGCGATATTCAAGCTTGCTGATTCTTGTCCTCATTCTTTTGGCGGCGGGGGCGGCTCAAGCTTCCACGCGAGTCTCGCTGGACGGCTACTGGCGATTCAAATCCGATCCCGCCGGTCAGGGTGAAGCCGCCGGATGGGCGCAAAAAATTCCCGGGCAGACGGAAACGGTTCGCGTGCCGGGCACCTGGAGCCTGCTGCGGAAATACTACAACTACATCGGCCCGGCCTGGTACTTCAAGACGTTCAATGCGCCGCCGGCCAGGACGGGCGAGCGGGTTGAAATTCATTTTGGGGCCACGTTTTACAAATCGCGCGTCTGGCTGAACGGCCACGAGCTGGGCGGCCACGAAGGCGGCTACACCGAGTATTATTTCAACCTCACGCCTTACCTGAAGGCCGTCAATTTTCTCGCGGTGGAAATTGACAACCGCGGGGGCATGGCCACGATTCCCGGCTGGGCCATGAAGTATTCCACGCCGCAAAATAAACAGTGGTACGACTGGTGGCCGCAGGGCGGAATCATTCGCGACGTCTGGCTGAAGCTGAGCGCGCCGCAATTGCTGCGCTGGCAACTGATCCGGAGCGCCGTTTCGGGCGCGAACGCAACCGTGACCGATCAGCTTCATCTGGAAAATCATTCCGCCTCCGCCGCGCGGGCCGTGCTCACACTGAGCGCCATCGCAGCCGACGGCAGCCTGGCCGCCACGGCCACGCGACAACTGTCGCTTGCGCCCGGCTCATCGGTCGAGACCATCAGCCTGAATCTGCCGGATGCGAAACTCTGGAGCTTCGACAATCCCAATCTCTATCGCATGCGCGTGCGGCTTGCTGATTCCGGCGGCGGCACGCTCGATTCACTTGCCTGCAATTTCGGCGTGCGCACAATCGAGATTCGCTGCCGGCGACTTTATCTGAATGGGCAGGCCGTGCGGCTTTCCGGAATCGACCGCCATGAAGATTCGCCGTGGGAAGGCGTGGCGGAAACCGAAGGCACCATCCGCCACGATTTTGACGACATGAAGAACCTGCAGGTCACGCTGACGCGGCCCGTGCATTATCCGCAGAACCCACGGGTTTACGATTACTGCGACCGGCACGGCATTCTGCTGATTCCGGAAATTCCCGTGTGGGAGTTTGACGCGAAGCAGCTTGCCAATCCGCGCGTGCTGCAGCTTGCCGAGCAGATGATGCGCGAAGTGATCGAGCAGGACGGCAATCATCCCAGCATTTTCGCCTGGAGCGTGATGAACGAATGCACCACGGACACGCCCGCCGGCGTGGCCTATTTCCGCCACATGCGGGAATTCATCCGCAAGCTCGATCCCAGCCGCTTCGTCACCTACGCCGATGACACGCTGCCCAAAGTCACCGATCCCGCCGGCAATGCCGCGACCTATGCCGACTTCGTGATGTGGAATGAATATTACGGATCGGGCCACGGCCCGGAACAGTTGCTGCCGGAAATGATCAGGAAAATCGGAAACGATTATCCGGACAAGATGGTGATAATTTCCGAATCCGCTCCCTGGACGCCCATCACCAAAAACCCCGTGGAGGCGAACCGGTTCCGTAACCGGAGCATCGGCCGCGCGCTGGCGCTATTCGGAAAATATCCGTGGATCGGCGGCGTGCTCTACTGGTGCTACTCGCCTTACCGCTCGCGCGCGCACATGCCCGAAACAAAGCTGAACTGGCCGATTCCGCAAAGCGAGCGCGGGCAATCCAATTTCAATTTCGTCGATCAGAACCGCCAGCGCGAACCCATTTACGCCGCGTTTCGCAAATACAATTCGCCCGCCGGGCTCGATCTCGCTTTCGACTGGCTCGCGGGCGAGAAGCCGTCAGCACCGCCCGCCGGATTTCACGCCACCATCAGCCGCCGCGGCGCCGATCAGATTCCGTCCTATCCGCTGGACCACTATCGGGCTGTCTGGCGGGCCGTGGATCAGCAGGGGCGCGAAATCGCTTCCGGCGAGGAAAAGCTTCCTGACATCGGCCCGCCGCACCAGCTCGAAGGCCACTGGCAAAGGCCCGGCGGCCTGCGCGAAATGACGCTCCACTTCTGGCTCTATCGCCCCACGGGCTTCCTCGCCGCGGAAAGCACCTGCCGCTGGGAACCCGGCATCTGGCGCAACGGACTGTGGCGCTGTACTTCCGGATTTCAGAACTGAAATTTATTTTCTAATGAGGTGAGACGCGGGACTGCACCCTCACCCGCCCCGCACGGCGGGATCGCAGAGCCTAGAATGCAAGCCTCTGCGCCAGCCGCGAAAGCAGATTCCTCGGCCGGACGGAGAACATCCGGCCTCGGAATGACGTGGTGGGCGGGCTCTCCCCGGAGCGGTGAGGGCTATGGGATTCTTGCTTCGCACCGCGCTTCCCTGCCGATGCCGTCGCGGATTACGGCGCGGCGGTGAAACCCTTGAGCGGGTTGCCGTAAAAGGCGTCGGTTTTCCAGGCGGCGTGATTCCAGGAGCCGTCCTGATCGCCGAGCACCTTGACGGGCTCGATGACGCGGTCGCTGCCCAGCTTGTTCGAGGCGGCGATGCCGTTATCGAATTTTCCATCGGCGCCGGCGGTGAACTTGATCGAGCGCGCCAGGTGGTTGTTCCACAGAATTTTGATTTCGTACTCGCCGGGATTGGTGGCGAGCAGATAGGGCGGCCCGAACATGCCGGGGCCTTCGCCCGACTTATCCCAGCCGTCGATGTTCGAGAAGGAGCATGTCACGCGCGACCACTTGGCCTTGTGAGGCGTTTTTTCATCCACGAACTGGCTGGTCTCCGTGGTGTAAATCTCGCCGCAGCTTGGCTTGCCCACCTGCTCGCCCTGGTAGAACAGCTTGCCCACTTCCTTGCCTTTATAAAAAACGTGGGGATCAATCTGGGGCGTTTCGCCGGTGAACCAGAGGGTCATCGCCAGGTTGGGCATTTTCCAGCCCTTGCCTTCGCTGGGCTGCAGGTAAACGTAGCCGATGGGCAGCGTCCAATCCTCATCCACGTAATAGACCCACTTGTTGGCGGATTGCGCGCCCACCAGATTGGAATGGGCTTTGATCACCTTGAACTTTCCGGTGAAAAGCGCGGCGTCACTGCCCGCCAGTTCATTGCGCAGCTTGATGGAAAAGTTAACGGGGCCGGTGTAGGTTGAGCCTTTGTCTTCCGAAACGTCGCGGCCGCCGCATTCCACCTTCCACCAGTGATTCTTCTGGGTCGCCTCAGTGGGGCAATCAAACTTGACCCAGGTGCCGCCGGTGGGCAGCGAAAACTCCGCGTAAAGCTGGGAGCCGCTTTCGATGGGCCCGTTGACTCGAAACGCGATCCGGGGCACCCAGCTCCAGACGTTGAAATTCTTGTGATACTCGTCGTTGGTGTAGGCGTTCACCACAATCGAATCCTTGGCGATGGTGGGGCCTTCGTCATCGGCTATTCCGGCGCTCGCAAAGGCGAGCATCAAAGGCAGGGCCAGGACCAGGACCAAAACGGTTCGACGCGAAAAGAGATTGAGTTTCATTTTCAAGCCTCCTCCAATTCACGGACGCACCAATTCCCAGATAAGCCCAGGGATCAAGAGCGACTTCTGCCGCGACCAGGACGCCTTAAACCAGGTTCGATTTTCGAATATGAATTCTGTGCAGGGCCGGATTTCGGCGGGGATACTAGCACGGAGCCGGGGGCAAAGCAAGACGAAAAGGAGGCCAGGTGGCGTAAATTTGTGTGTGTAAAAGGGAGGAGGGTGTAAGTTGGTTTCGCTTGGCAAGCGGAACCGAATCCTTGGAAAGGAGCTTACACCCCATGGCGAAAGTAACACCGATCACGGAGCAG
>JBJKPU010000117.1:0-45409 GCA_046706005.1 Terriglobia bacterium
AGAAGGACAAGGAAGAAATGCAGGCCCAGAACCTGTAACAGCCGTTGCGTTGCCGAGCCCGGCAGCAGGGGAACGGCGACAGCGAAAGCCGCAGCCAATCCCGTGAGCAGACGAGCACCCCTCGGCATGGCCCGCTCCGCCAACAGTTTTCCCGCGACCAGGGCCGGCCAGAGCAGCGTGATGTAAATCTGGACCGCAACGTTTGGCTGGATGATGAGCAGGAAGCAAAAAAAGATGGCGTAGGCGACGGCATTATCCCGGCACTGCCAGACGAGGAACATCGACGCCAGGCCCAGCAGAATGGCAATCGCCAGCCACGCGTAGCGAACATCGAACGACGGCCAGGAGACAAAGTTAACCAGCCGGTAATTGCTGTCGGGCAGGCCGGAGTAATTCATATGAGTGAAGAGTCTTAGCATGACGCCGCGCAGCGACTGGCTGGGATACCAGCGGTCACCCAGAACCGCATTGATGTGCTTTTCCTGGGCGTACCACTGTCCGAGCAGGCGCCAGGTTTCGTGCCAGCCAAGCCACATCGCAGGTGTAATCGTCAGAACCGAAGCGGAGACGGCTTCTGAAACTGCGGTTCGCCACCGGCGACGCAGAATGAGATAAGGCGCAAGGAACGCCGGCCAGACCTTGAAAGCAGCGGCAAGGCCCAGGAGCACTCCGGCAAGAACCGGATGGCGCTCGCTTTCGAGCAGAGCGAAGCAGACCAGCACGACAATCAGAAGCTGGACGTTTCCTCCCCTGAGGACTTCCGCCAGATAGGGGATGACGATGAGCGCTGGAATCCAGAATGCGGCCGGGCTGGCGGGATGGTATCGCCGGTACCAATCACGTAGCAGCCAAGCGAGAAGCAGGACCTCGAATGCCGCCCAGACCCCGGCCGCGGCGCGAAGCGGCAAAAGGGCGAGCGGCCTGAACAGACAGAGAAAAAGCGGCGGGTAGCGGTAAAGCATCGGCCAGCCAAGATGCGCGTTCCCGCCGTACATGGGGCCGGATTCGAGGAAAAAGCTTCTGGCGGCCCAATAATAGACGCGGAGGTCAAGAGCGTTGAGCCGCCACGCGCAAAACCCGCCCACTATTGCGGCAGTTGCGAAAGGCCAAAACACAGCGGGCCATCGCCGTGCGCCGGCACCATTGCTGAGCTTCCGCATGGAGACTGATCCCTTCAGGCCAGGCTGGCGGCTTCGAGGGGCGCGGGCTGAGATGCGCTCTTGGCAGGCCGGAGCTGCGTGGATCGGACCAGCTCAATCGCGCCCCGGGTTTGCAGCAGCTTGTTGACCAGGGCGACGTGCATGGCGTGGCCGGCGCGCTCGGCGACAACGAGACCGGCGAGAGGATGTCCTAAAAGGGCCAGATCGCCGATGACATCCAGAATTTTGTGGCGGCAGAATTCATCGGGGAAGCGCAGGCCTTCGGGATTCATCAGGCCGTCGCGGGTGAGGACGATTGCGTTTTCAAGCGAGCCGCCGCGCACCAGGCCGCTCTTGCGAAGCATTTCCACTTCTTCAAAAAATCCGAAAGTGCGGGCGGGTGCGATTTCCTTGCCGTAGTCGCCGCGGCCGGGCTCGAAGGTCAATTCCTGCTCGCGAATCAGCGGATGCGGAAAGGAAATTCGATAGGTCAGCTTGAGCGCCGGGGAGGGATAAGCCGCGATGCGCTTGGAGCCTTCCTCCACTAAGACCGGTTTCAGCACGTGGGCGTATGTCCGCAAGGCCCGCTGCCGCTTCACGCCGGCTTTCGAAATCATGGCGAGAAAGGGAAGCGCGCTGCCGTCGAGAATCGGAACCTCGAGGTTGTCAATGTCCACGTAGGCGTTGTCGATGCCGGAAGCGGCGAGCGCGGAGAGCAGATGCTCGGTGGTGGAAATCAGCACGCCCTTGCGCATCAGGCTGGTGGCGTAACTGACTCGGGCGACGTTGCGCGCCGTGGCGGGAATTTCAAATGCTTCAAGATCCGTGCGGCGAAAGACCACGCCGGTTTCAGCCGGCGCGGGAACGAGCCGCAGGCGGACATTCACGCCGGTGTGAAGCCCGATGCCTTCGATGGCGGCCGGGCGGGCTATGGTCTGCTGGCGATCAAGCAAATCCCAACCTCCAGAAAACTAAGACGTGCATACGCGATTCCAAGGTTACATGAAATCGCATTGCGCTCATTTTACTTGAGTTATCCAGTAATGCAAAGAGAATTGGAAAGGCCGGTGTGTGGCATTCGCGCCACATTTTGAGTGTCCAGAAAGCCACACTCGCGGCAGCTTGCGCGGAATTAATCGAGCGCTATGAACGCCGGCTGCGGGGACAAAAACTTCGAGAGCCCGGGGCGAATCGCAAAGAACTCCGGCGGAATCCGGTGACGGGTTACAATGATGGCTCTTGAGGAGGCGTGATTGGCTGGAGCTGCGGACAGGAAAAAGCTGGTTCTAATTGACGCGATGTCGCTGGTGTTCCGGGCGTTCTTTGCGCCGATGCAGATGTCGCTGGTTTCGCCCGCGGGAATGCCGACCAAGGCGGTTTATATTTTTGCGCGCACGCTGCTGAAGCTGCTGCGCGACCACCGGCCGGATTACGTGGCGGCGGCGTTCGACCTGGCCGCGCCCACCTTCCGCGACAAGCTGTTTGAGGAGTACAAGGCCAACCGGCCTGCGTTTCCGGAGGACCTGGCCGTGCAGCTTCCGTATGTGCGCAGCATGACGCAGGCGCTGGGGGTTCCGCTGGCGGAGAAGGAAGGATTTGAGGCGGACGATGTGATCGGCACGCTGGCGCGGCAGGGAGAAGAAAAAGGACTGGACGTTTTCATCGTCACCGGCGATGAAGATCTTTTTCAACTTGTGGACGAGCGCGTGCGGGTTCTGAAGCCGTCGCGCAGCGCGAGCGACGGCGAAACCATCTGCGACGCCGCCAAGGTCAAAGAAATTATCGGCGTTGAACCCGGGCAGGTGGTGGACTGGCTGGCGCTCACCGGCGATCCCAGCGACAACATTCCCGGCGCGCGGCCGTTGCCGGGGCAGGAACCGCCGGAATCGAGTGGCGGAAAGAAGCGCAGCTATATCGGCCCCAAAGGCGCCACGGAAATCATCCAGGCGTTTGGAACGCTCGAAAAAGCGCTGGACGGATGGCGGGACGAAAAGAAAATCAAGCGCGCGAGTTATCGCGATGCGCTTCGTGATTTCAGCAAGGAAGCGCTGCTGAGCAAGGACCTGGCGCGCATCAGGACCGACGTCGCGCTCGGCGAAGCGGCGGAAGAATTGCAACTGAAACCGCGCAATTTCGAACAGATTCGCGGTCTTTGCCAGGAATTGGGATTTCAATCGCTACTGCGCGAGCTTGCGGCGGACGAGCCTGCCGGCACAGCCGCGCCCGAAGACTTTAACGCGCAGGAAATTCGCTCCGCTGCGGAGCTGCGCAAGTGGATTTCCGGCCTGGAACGGGATTCCGCGCCGGCGCTGGCGTTTGAAATTGAAGGCGAAGCGGGTTTCAGCGCCAGTTTGCGCTCAATGGGACTCGCCGACGGCAAGCGCGCGGCGGCATTTTCATTCGATGAAAAGCTGAAAGAGGCGGCGGCAAATTTCCTCGGCGACGGATCGCATGCTAAGTCGGTTCACAATTCGAAATTGCTGCGGCTGCTGGTCGGCAAGGATGGGATCAGACTCGATGGCGTTGAGCACGACACGATGGTTTACGCCTTTCTGCTTGAGCCGCTGACTTCAAATTACGAACTGGCGGAAATCGTTTTGCGCCGATACGGGGCGAAGCTTTCGCCATCGCCCGCCGAGTGGGCGGAGCGCACGCGGCAGCTTGCGGAAGCGCTGGCGCCGGAGATCGAGCGCGAAGGGCTCAAGCGTTTGTACAGCGATATCGAACTGCCGCTTTCCGGCGTGCTGGCGGATGTGGAAGCGGCGGGCGTGCGAATCGATCCGGCGATCCTGGCGGAAATGTCCCGCCAGTTCGATGAAGAGCTGACGGCGCTGACGCGGGAGATTCACGGGCTCGCGGGCGAGCCGTTTGACATTGATTCGCCGAAGCAACTGGGAGAAATTCTTTTCGGCAAGTTGAAATTGCCGGGCGGCAAAAAACTGCGCAAGAGCGGGCAGTATTCGACGGCAGCGGGCGTGCTGGAATCGCTGGCGGAAAGCCACGAGTTGCCGCGAAAAATTCTGGAATACCGCACGCGCGCCAAGCTGAAATCAACTTACATTGACGCGCTGCCGAAATATATCAATCCCGCCACGGGCCGCCTTCACACCAGCTTCAACCAGGCGGGAGCGCGCACGGGCCGGCTTTCTTCTTCGAATCCGAATCTGCAGAACATTCCCATCGGCGACGAATTCGGTTTGCGAATCCGCTCGGCATTTGTCGCCGAGCCGGGCTCGCTGCTGATCTCCGCCGACTATTCGCAGATCGAGCTTAGAGTGCTCGCGCACATGGCGGATGATCCGGTGCTGATTGACGCTTTTTCGCGCGGTGAGGATATTCACGCGCGCACCGCACAGGAGATCTTCGGCGTGCCGGCCGGCCTGCAGACGCACGAGCATCGGCGCATGGCCAAGGCTATCAACTACGGTGTGATTTACGGATTGAGCTCGTTTGGCCTGGCGGGGCGCACGGGAACTTCGAAGACCGAAGCGCAGCAGTACATCGACGCTTACTTCAGGCGCTACAGCAAAGTGAAGGAATTTCTCGACGGGCAGGTGGAGGAGGCGCGGCGGACCGGCCGGGTGCGCACGCTGTTCGGCCGGTTGCGGCCGATCCCGGAAATATCGAGTTCCGACGTGCCGTCGCGCAATCGCGCCGAGCGCGAGGCCATGAACACACCGCTGCAGGGGACGGCGGCGGATCTGCTGAAGCTTGCCATGGTCAAGGTCCATGACCGGCTGCAAGGCGAAAAGCTCAAAACCCGCATGATTCTGACCGTCCACGACGAGTTGGTTTTTGAGTCGCCGGCGGCGGAAACTGAAAAAGCACGGGAGATTGTGCGCGCCGAAATGGAAGGCGTTTACCCGATGCGCGTGCCGCTGAAAGTTGATTTGGGAACGGGGAAGAATTGGAAAGAAGCGAAATGACGAAGTTGTTTGGGCAAGTTATCTTGGAAGCCTGAGGTGAAACAGTATGAATCCTTTCCAGCGATTTCAGGAACTCTTTGATTACGATTTGTGGGCGAATCGGATGGCGATCGCAAGCGTTGAGCCCGTGGCGCAGAAGTCCGAGAGGGCGATGAAAGTATTGGGGCATTTGTTCGGAGCGCAGCGGGTGTGGCTTTCGCGCTTCAGGAATCCCGAACCTCCGAACGCGCAGCCCTGGCCTGACCTGAATTGCGCGGAAGCCCTGGCGGCGGCGGAAGAACTGCATCGTGATTTGCAGACGATGCTCGGGTCCTTCGCGCCGGAGCGGATTGAGCAGGATCTTGTTTATCGCACCACGAAGGGGGCGGAATTCCGAACGCCGATTCGCGACTTGCTGACGCATTTGCTGATGCACTCCGCTTATCATCGCGGCCAGGTGGCAATGGCGGTGCGCGACGCGGGCGGCACGCCCGCGGCCACCGACTACGTCGTATACGTGCGGCAAGTGAAGAAAGCTTAGGGCAAGCCCGGAAGGCGCTTGCGAAAGGATTCTTATGGAAAGGGCGGGCGGGTTTGCGGGATTCAAAGAAGAATCCTTCGCATTCTTCCGCGAACTGGCGGAAAACAACAACAAGGCGTGGTTCGACCTGAATCGCGAAAGTTACGAGCGGTATGTTACCGGAGTTTTCAAATCGCTACTGGAAGAGCTCGAGCCTTTTTTGCTCAAACTCAATCCGCGATTTGAAGTTTCGGGAAAAACGAACGGGAATTTTTCGCGGATCAATCGCGACATTCGCTTCAGCAAGGACAAGAGGCCATACAAACCAAATTACTACCTTTATGTTTTTGACGGCGGACGCGGCCGGCAAATGGACGGTCGATTTTACGTAGGACTCAACGCCGACTGCCTGACGGTGGGCTTTGCAAGCTATGCCGCGTGGAAAAAAGGCGAGCATAGCGCGCTCGAGACTGTATTTCGAAAGAGGTTCGCGGCACACCGGGAAGTCTTCGAGCGCCTGCTGAAGCGCATTGTGCGCGACGGGAAATACGAAACGTACTGGTATCGAATGGAAAGAGGCGACTGGGCGCAGCATGCGGGACTGCCTCGCCGCAATGAAGACTGGCCGACGCTTCACGGTTGGGTGGTGCGCAAAATCGTTCTTCCCAACGCGCGCGGCGTGGGAACGCCGGCGTTTGCCGAGCGCGTGCGGCAGATTTTCCGCGAGCTTTATCCGCTCTACGTTTTTACCTCGATTGCAGGCAAGGACTGGGAACGCGAACTGAAGCGCAAGGCCTGAGCGCGCCGCCCCCACCAAATTCGGTCGTCTTTCCTGAACCACAACCCTTCAATCTGAGCCAGGATTCGGAATACCAAAATAAGCAGAACAATTAATGACTCATGATATATGTGCCGATGGTATATATTGCGGTTGGTGGCCGGCTGGTATCCCGGACTGGTTGATGCGGTGCGCAAGGGGCGCAGAAGGAGGTTTTGACTGCCGTGGCAAAGGGTACTCTTCAGAAATGGACCTCCGATCGAAGAGTTGCGACGGGCGGCTTTATCGTAGCGCTGTTGCTGCTGGTCGTCATTTTTCTGCTCTCGGGCTGGACCACCAGCAAATTGCTCGAAGCCAGCAGGCTGCGGGATCACCGTCACGAGGTCATCGAAAAAATCCAGATCTTCCTGACCGAACTGGACGACGCGGAAACCGGCCAGCGCGGTTTCATCCTGACCGGGCAGAATTCTTACCTGAAGCCTTACACGAATTCGCGCGATAAAGTGAGCCAGACCCTCGACTCGCTCGACGCGGAAATTCAGGACAGCAAAATGCGGGAAATGCTGGCGGGGCTGAAGCCGCTGGTGGAAGCGAAGTTTGACCAGCTTCAGACCGCTATCACCTTGCGCCGCACGGCGGGGTTCGACGCGGCGCAGAAGGCGGTGCAGACCAACCGTGGAAAGCAGGTCATGGACGAAATCCGGGAAATCGTAGGCCGGATGCGGGGACGGGAAGAAGTGCTTCTGGCAAGAGCGGACATGGCCACGCGGCAGATGAGCCGGAGCGAGACTTTGGTGCGGGTGCTGGCCGACATCCTGAGTTTCGGCCTGCTGGTGAGCATCTTCATTTTTCTCACAAAAGAGATTCGGAGCCGCCAGGGCATCGAGACGGCTCTGCGCGCGAGCGAAGAACGCTACCGGCAGATCAGCGATCAGGTGCAGGATTACGCCATCCTCATGCTCGACCCGAAGGGCCATGTGCAGACCTGGAACCGGGGCGCGCAAAGGATTTTGGGTTACAAAGCTGAAGAGATTCTGGACAATCACTTTTCCGTCTTCTATCCGCCTGAAGACGTGGCCGCCGGAAAGCCGGAACGCGAAATTGCCGCCGCCGAGCAGGCAGGCCGCACCGAGGAAGAAGGCTGGCGGATCAGGAAGGATGGCTCCCGCTTCTGGGCGCGGGTGGTGTTGACAGCCTTGCGCGACGACGCGGGCGGGTTGACCGGCTTTTCAAAGATCACGCGGGATGAGACCGGGCACAAGAACGCGGAAGAGGCCATGCAGAAGCTGAATGAAGCGCTGCAGCGGCGCTCGCTGGAACTCGAAGCCACGAACCGGGAACTCGAGGCTTTTACTTATTCGGTTTCGCACGATTTGCGCGCGCCGCTCCGCCACGTGGACGGATTCTCAAAGCTCCTGATTGACGAAGCCGGAGCCGAGCTTTCCGACGACGCCAGGCGCTATCTCAATTACGTTCGGGAAGGAGTCATCCAGATGGGACAACTGGTGGACGACCTGCTGGCACTGGCGCGCGTGGGCCGCAAGGAACTGTCCGTCCAGGTGACGGGATTGAATTCGGTGGTGGATGAAGTGGTGGCGGAGCTGAATCGTGACAATCCCTCGCGCGGGCTGGAATGGAAAGTGGAACCGCTGCCTTTTGTGGAATGCGATCCGGCGCTGATGAAGCAGGTCTTCGTGAACCTGCTGTCCAACGCCGTCAAGTACACGCGGCCGCGCGAGAAAGCGGTGATTGAAGTCGGCGTGGCGCGGAACAACGGCGAGCCGGCGGTCTTCGTGCGCGACAACGGCGTGGGCTTCAGCATGAAATATTCCAGCAAGCTCTTCGGAGTTTTTCAGCGCCTGCACCGTCCGGAGGATTTTGAGGGCACGGGCGTGGGTCTGGCCACGGTGCAGAGAATCATTCACAAGCACGGAGGGCGCGTCTGGGCGCAGGCGGCCGTGGATCAGGGCGCGACCTTCTTCTTTACGTTAGGCAGCGCCGGCGAAAGCCTGCCGCCGGAAATCGAAGAAAAGGAGGAAAATGCATGAGCAAGGATGTGGAGATCCTGCTGGTGGAGGACAATCCGAAGGACGTGGAACTGACGTTGCACGCGCTGCGGAAGGAGAAGCTGGCCAATAGCGTGGAAGTCTGCCGCGACGGCGAGGAGGCGCTCGATTACCTTTTTCGCCGCGGAAAATATGCAGAGCGCAACGGCCACAGCCAGCCGCGGCTGGTCCTGCTGGATTTGAAATTGCCGAAGGTTGACGGGTTGGAGGTGCTGCGCGAAATCAAGCAGAAGCCCGATACGCAGGCGATTCCCGTGGTCATTTTAACGGCCTCAAAAGAGGAAAGGGATATGGTGAACGGGTACAAGCTGGGTGTGAACGCATACATTCAAAAACCGGTGGATTTTGAAAAGTTCCGGCAAGTCATCAAGGAAGTGGGCCTGTTCTGGCTGGTGGTCAATCAGCCTCCTCCCTCGGCTGCCTTTCTGGTAAAGTGAGCGGAGAAGAAGGAGGATCATGGCCAAAACAAGCGAGGCGTCCTACGGAAGGCCCTTGCGCCTCCTGATCATCGAAGACAGCAAGCCCGACGCGGAGCTGATCGTGGCCGCGCTCAAGCGCGCCGGCTATGCGCTCTCTTTCGAGGTTGTGGACAAGCCGGAGGACATGCGCCAGCGGCTGCTCCGGCAGGAATTCGACGTTGTCCTCTCCGATCATAATCTTCCTTCCTGGAGCGGGACCGAGGCCCTCAAGATCGTGCTTGAATCGGGCCGCTCGGTTCCTTTCGTAGTGGTGACCGGATCGCTGGGGGACGAAGCGGCGGTCCAGTACATCAAATCCGGCGCCGCCGATTACGTTCTCAAGAACCATCTGGAGCGTCTGCCTTCGGTGGTGGGGCAGGTTCTGAAGGAAAGGGCACACCAGGAGGAGGAATTTCGACTGCACGATCAGATTCGGGCGGGAAAGCGCGAATGGGAGCTGACGTTTGATTCCGTTCCCGATCCTATCTTTCTGCTCGATGAAAATTGTGCCGTGCGCCGCGCCAATCGCGCCGCGGCTGAGGCGCTGCAGTTGAATTTCGCGGAACTCATCGGGCGGCCCTGCTTTGAAGTGGTTCGGGGCGCGGGAAAGGTGAGCGTGGGCTGCTCCCACGGCCACGAATTTGATGCGGCATCGGAATCCGAGGAAGAGAAGAACGGCAAGACGAAGAAAAATTTCGACGCCCGCTGCACCGAGTTGCACGGCGCCGATGGACAAGTTGCCGGGTTTGTTTTTTCCATGCACGACGTCACGAAGCGCAAGCGCGCCGAAGACGAAATCCGGAAATTGTCGCGCGCCGTCGAGCAGAGTCCGGCATCGGTTGCCATCACCGATCCGGACGGGCGGATTGAATACGTCAATCCCACTTTCACCCGCATCACCGGCTACACGCTGGAGGAAGTTCGGGGCAAGAATCCGCGCATCCTGAAGTCGGGTGAAACGCCGGACGAAGAATACAAGCGGCTCTGGCAAACCATCACTTCCGGCCGGGAATGGCGGGGTGAATTCCATAACCGGAAGAAGGACGGCTCGATGTTCTGGGCGAGCGCATCGGTTTCGCCCATCCGCACGGAATCGGGAAACACGGTTTACTACCTTGGAATTCAGGAAGACATCACCGCGCAAAAGCTGCTGGAGGAACAGTTGCGCCAGGCGCAGAAGATGGAGGCCGTGGGGCGGCTGGCGGGCGGCGTGGCGCACGATTTCAATAATCTGCTGACCATCATCAACGGCCACGCGCAACTGCTGATCGAGAGTGCGCAGGAAGCGGGCGGGGGAAATCCGCACCTGGATGAAATTCTGAAGGCGGGCGAGCGAGCCGCCGCGCTGACGCGGCAACTGCTGGCATTCAGCCGGAAGCAGGTTGTGGCGTTGCGCGCGCTTGACCTGAACCATGTGATTGAAGATATCCAGAAAATGCTGCGCCGCCTGATCGGCGAGGACGTGGAACTGACCATCAATTCCGGAAAATCCCTGGGCCTGGTGATGGCGGATGCCGGGCAGATCGAGCAGGTGCTGATGAACCTGGTCGTCAACGCGCGCGACGCCATGCCGCATGGCGGGCGGTTGATGGTAGAAACCATGAACACGACGCTGGACGAAGATTATGCCGGCTCCCACTTCGACGTCCGGTCGGGAGATTATGTGATGCTGGCCGTCAGCGATACGGGCGTCGGGATGGATTCCGAAGTCCTGCGGCGGGTTTTTGAGCCCTTCTTTACCACCAAGGAGCCGGGCCGGGGAACGGGACTGGGGCTCGCCACCGTTTACGGAATCGTCAAACAGTGCGGTGGGCACATCAACGTTTACAGCGAGCCGGGGCAGGGCACAACCTTCAGGGCCTACTTTCCGAGAATCGGCGCACCCGATAAATCCGACAACGTGAAGCAGGAACAGGCCGGCGCGCTGGCCGGATGGGAAACCATTCTGGTGGTTGAGGACGAGGCGGGCGTGCGCTCGCTGATCCGTGCGGCTCTCGAGTCAAAAGGGTATAAAGTGCTGGTGGCGAGCAATCCGGATGAGGCGGAGGCCATGGCCGGCAAGCATCAGGGCGCGCTCCACCTGCTTTTGACTGACGTCATCATGCCTGGACGGAACGGCAAGGTGCTGGCCGACGCGCTGCAGCGCACGCGCACGGATTTGCGGGTGCTTTATATGTCCGGTTATACGGCGGATGCGATCGGCCACCACGGCGTTCTGGACTCCAACGTTGAATTCCTGCCCAAGCCTTTTACCTCGCGCGAGCTTCTGAAGAAGGTCCGCGAAGTTCTTGGAAAAAAGAAGTAGTGACGCAACCGGCTTGCAGAAAACGAAGCGTTGAAGGCGAAAGCGCCCGGGGCGTGGACGGACGTGCCGACGGGCTCGCGTCTCCGGCTGCAAAAATCCTGCTTTTTCGCCGCTTAAAGGGTTGTACCAGGCAGCGATTCCAGATAAGATGCCTTGCAGGGGAGACCGTGGAAACGCCTTGCAGGTGCGTTTCTGCCGGGACTTGGCGCCAGCAACGAGGAGGTGGGATGCGACGGATTCTGACCGGTTTGGCGATAGCGGCACTTCTGTCCGGACCGCTCTGCTTCGGGCAGGTTGGGCGGACCGCGAAACAGATGCTGAAGCAGCGACAGAAGAAGGAAATGAAAATCCTGAAGCTCAAGGAAAAGAATGCCAAGCAGATGATGAAGGACACCCATATGTCCAAGGCGCTGCGAATCCAGTTGAAACATCAGTTGGAGCGCGAGAAGCGCGCGCTGAAGGAACGCCAGAAAGATGAGAAGCAGGAATTGAAGGATCGCCAGCGAATTATGAAGGAGGGTTTGAATCAAACCACCGGCTGAGGTCGAGAATCTGGAGCCGGCCGCTTTGAAGACGAAGTGTGAAGGCCGGGCTTGAGCGCTGCGACGGCTTCGCACTCGTGAACGGCCCGGGAGCCACGCCTTGAAATACCTGCTAGCCTGCGCATTGCTCGGTTTCATGATTCCCGCCGCCGCGGGCGCCCAGCAGCAATCCGCACCCTCCGGCCAGCAGAAACAACAGCAACAACAGCAACAGCAACAACAACCGCCTCCCCCTACGCTCGGCCCTGAGCAACCTGCGCCTTCCCCCAGCGGGCCGCCTTCCGCCAGCACGGTCAATCCGCGGCGCCTGTTGCGCATCCACACGATTTATATCGCCCGCATCGATAACGATCTGAATGCGAAGCTGACGGAGGCTCTGGCTAAATTGGCCTGGGTGCAAATTGTGGATCAGCCGGACAAGGCGGATGCCGTCGTGCGCGGCACCAGTTTTGCCTCGCGCCGTCTGAAAGAACTTCACTCCGAGGTGTACATCAACGACCGAACGACCGGAGCCTCAATCTGGCAGGACGTGGTGCGCATTCATGTCTACCCGCCGGCGCTTTCGAAAGCAGTTTCCCAAACCGCGGACAAGGTCGCAAACGACCTGCAGGAGAGCCTGAATCAAGCAGGCCGTTAGCGATGGGCGGGGTTTTGATCGCTCCCCCGGCCTTTCATTTCCCTTCAAAGTGAAGTAAGTTGCCGGAACATGTTTTCCTGTTGAGGGCTGCATGGAATATCGGGCTTATCGTCCAGGCGATCTGACGACGCTTTACGAAATTGACCAGAAGTGTTTTCCGCCGGGCATCGCGTACTCGATGGAGGAGATGGCGGGTTTTGTCCGGCATCGCGGCTCGCGCACCTGGGTGGCGGAGGAGGACGGCGAGATCGCCGGCTTCCTGATTGCCAGCCGGCAGCCGGCATCCGAAGGACACATCATCACGATTGACGTGCTCGAGCCGTGGCGCCGCCGCGGTGTCGGCCGGGCGCTGATGGAAATCGCCGAAAAATGGGCACGTGAAACTGGAATCAAGCGGCTGAGTCTCGAGACAGCCATGGACAATCTGACCGCGCAGGGCTTTTACGAAGCTCTCGGCTATCGGAAAATTGATCAGGTTGCAAACTATTACGGTCCCGGCCGCGACGCCTGGATCATGAGCAAGCCGCTCAAATGAGAAATCAGCGCCACCCAAAATTGGATATAATCACCCGGAACAGGAGAGGACTGAACCGGTGGCGAACAAGCTGACTTCCTCGGACCGCCGCTACATCCTGATTGCCATCGCCGTGGCGGCGGTTTCACTCGCCGTCGGCATCAAGTATTTTGCCCGAGCCTTCCCGGAAGCGACCCTCCAACTTCGAGTCAACCGGTCCCAGGCGGTTTCGATTGCGCAGAAATTTCTGGCGGCGCGCGGTTTTGACCTGAAAGGTTATCACCAGGCGGCCGTATTCGATTACGACGACAATTCAGAGATTTATCTGGAGCGCACGCTGGGCCTTGCCAAAATGAACCGGCTGACGAGCGGGCCCGTGCACCTGTGGCGCTGGTCGAGCCGCTGGTTCCGGCCGCAGCAGAAGGAAGAATTTCGCGCCCAGGTGACGCCCGATGGGCAGGTGGTCGGCTTCGATCATGAAATTCCGGAGGACAAGCCGGGCGCGAATCTCGACGAGTCGGCAGCGCGCGCGATCGCCGAGCAGTTTCTCGCCGGCGTGATGCATCGGGAACTCGCCAGCCTGGAATTCGAAGACGCAGTTTCCGCCAAGCGGCCGGCGCGGACCGATTACACCTTCACCTGGAAGGACAAGAACGTCGATCTGGGCGACGGAAGCTATCGATTTTCGGTTCGAGTGGACGGCAACCAGGTCGCCGGCTACAGCGAGTTCGTAAAAGTGCCGGAGAACTGGCAGCGCGGATATCAGAAGGAGCGGTCGGGAAATACTTCGGCGCAGGTCGTGGATCAGGTTTTCTGGATCCTGCTCACGCTCGCTCTCCTCATTATTCTGGTGCGGCGGCTGCGCGACCGCGACGTTCCGCTGCGCCTGGCGGCCATCTTTGGACTCGTGGCGGCGGTTCTCTACTTTCTCGGCCAGTTGAACGAGTTTTCACAGGCGAAATTCGGTTATCCGACCACCGCCAGTTATTCGAGTTTTGTCGGAAATTATCTGTGGACCGCGGGCCTGAGCGCGCTTGGCATCGGGGCCTGGATTTTCATTCTGGTTGCCGGCTCCGAACCCGTCTATCGCGAAGGTCTTCCTCAACTCACTTCAATTCGCCGCACGCTGAGCTGGTCCGGATTGCGCTCACGCTCCTTCTTCATGGCTAACGTCGTGGGCATCGCGATGACGTTCTTCTTCTTCGCTTATCAGACGGTTTTCTACCTGGCCGCCAACAAGATGGGCGCGTGGGCGCCGGCGGACGTTCCTTATTCCGACCTGCTCAATACCAGCCTTCCGTGGGTCGCCGTGCTTTTCATGGGCTTCTACCCGGCTGTGTCGGAAGAAATGCAGTTCCGCGCCTTTGCTATTCCGTTTCTGCGCAAAACTTTCCGCTCGCTGCCGGCGGCGCTGATCGGTGCGGCGTTCATCTGGGGATTTCTGCATTCCGCCTATCCCAACGAGCCCTTCTTCATTCGCGGGCTAGAAGTGGGAATCGGCGGCATCATCATCGGCGTCATCATGCTGCGCTTCGGACTCTACGCCACGATGATCTGGCATTATTCGGTGGACGCGCTCTATACGGCCTTTCTGCTGCTGCGGTCGCACAACTCGTACCTGATGGTTTCGGGCGGGGTGACGGCGGGAATCATGCTGATTCCGCTGGGCGTGGCGCTGGCGGCCTATCTGAAAACCCGAACCTTCAGCGATGAATCGGCGGTCACGAACCAGGCTGAAGGCGTGGTGCGCGCGGCGGCGACGGAAGCGTCGCCGAAGGAAGAAGCGCTGCTTAAGTATCATCCGCTTTCCAAGCGCCGTCTGGTGGCAGCGGGCGTGGTGGTAGTGATCGGGCTGGCGTTTTCCTTTGTTCACGTTTACAAGTTCGGGCAGGGAATCGAGCTGCGCTTAACACGCGCGCAGGCCGAGCATGCGGCGGAGGAATTTTTGCGCGCCCGCGGCGTCAAACCGGAGAGTTATCACGTGGCCGCCTGGCTTGAGCAGAACACGGATCCGATGGCCCTGCGCTATCTGCTGCAACGGCGCGGCGTGGAGCAAGCCGACCAGCTTTACCGTAAAGCGACGCGCGAAGTGATTTGGGAAGTCAGATTCTTCCGCCCCCTGAAGGATGAGGAATACCGCGTTTTTGTGGATACGGGAGATTCGCGGGTTTTTGGTTACCGGCATATTCTTCCCGAGGATGCGCCCGGAGCTTCGCTCACAGAGGCGCAGGCTCAGGCGCTGGCGGAGAAATTCCTGCGCGAGCACGGCTACGATCCCTCCGATTTCAATCTGCAGAATTCCCAGGCCCAAAAGCGCAAAGCCCGCATGGATTACAACCTGACGTGGCAGGCCAAACCCGGCAACCCGCTGAATGTGGATCAGGCGCACTACCGCATCGCCGTGGAGGTGGCCGGCGACCAGGTTGTGGGCACGTCGCGCTATTTCAAGCTGCCGGAGGACTGGGTCCGGCAGCGCGAATCTTCGCACTTCATCAATATTGCTCTGATCGCTATCGAAGGGCTTTTTCTGGCGGGTCTGCTGGCGGGCTTCATTTATCTGCTGGTCCGGCAAATCCGGGCGGGGAAGATTGAATGGAAGCGGGCGGCGCTTGTGGGCGGCGGGCTTGCCGTCATCGCCGCGCTTTCTGAGCTGACCCGCATTCCCAATTTGTACCAGCAATACGACACTTCGATTCCGCTCGCCAATTTCTGGATTCTGGTCACGGTCAGCCTGGTTCTGGGTCCGCTGCTTGCGGGTGTGGCGAGCTGGCTGGCCGTGGGACTCGCCGGCAGTCTCTACGGTGATGCGTGGCAGATTTTCCGCAGCCGGGCGCGGGCCGTCTGGAGGCGCGACGCCGTCGTCGCGATTGTTGTCGGCTTGTTCGCGGGCGCGGCGCTCACGCGGTTCGACGCATTATTTTCAGACCGCTTTCACCGGTTCGCGCCGGTGGATATCGGAATTTTTTCGTCGCTGGCCGATTCCGCTTATCCCGGAGTTTCGTTTTTCCTGCGCGCGGTGCTGCTCAGCGTTGTTTCCGCGGCGGTGATTGCGCTGATCATCTACATCGTCCGCTGGGGATGGCGGAAGCGCACCTGGTGGTTTTGGACGGGCCTCGTATTCCTGCTGGTCAGCCTGGGGCAGGGGAGCGCGCATTCGCTGCGCGAGTATTGCGCCGAGTGGATGTTGTACGCCGTGCCGTTAGCCGTGTTCGCGGCCCTGATCTGGGGCTTCTTCCGCTCGAACGTTCTGGCGTACGTCGCCGGGGCATTTTGCCTCCAGATAGCCGCGCCCATTATTTTCCTGTTTTCAGAGCCTTCGGACTTTTTGCACATGAACGGCATCGTCCTGGTTTTCCTCAGCGCCGCATTCCTCGGGTGGCTCTTCTTGGGCCGGGGGCAGCCGGCCACCACGCAGCCACTGCCTCCGGGCGATGCCGGCGCTGAACCCTTCAATCAATAGAGAATAATTGAATCAACCATTTTGCTTTCACCCTTGCGCCACAGGGCGTACTGCAGATGGAAACCTTTGTTCATGGAAGCCGCCCCGATTTCGCCGCGATTATTCATGCCGATGACCGCCGATTCGGACTCCTTGTTTTTCGGATCGGTTTTCACCATGCGATGAAGAATGTCATTGCAGGCTTCCTGCGGCGAGGCGCCGCGCGCCATCAGTTGAACAATGGAAATGCTGGTGCAGTAGTTGCTCATCAGGTCACCGTCGCCGGTTGCCGAGGCGCCGCCCACATCGTCGTCGGCGTAATAGCCCAGTCCGACCAGTGGTGAATCGGCGACGCGCCCGGGAATTTTCCACGCCAGGCCGGAGGTGGAGCATCCGGCCACCACGTGTCCGCGGCCGTCGGTCGCCACCATGCCGATGGTGTCGTGATGCTCGGGTGTGATCCAGAAGGTTTCGTGATTCGGGTTTGCTTTCCATTTCATCCAGGCCTCAAGGCTTGTTGGCGTCAGCAACTGCTCCACCTGAAAGCCGTTTGCCAGCGCGAACCGCAGCGCGCCTTCGCCCGCCATCGTCGTGTGCCGTGTTTTTTCCAGCACCTGCCGCGCAACGGAAATCGGATTTTTGATGCCGTGTAGAAAGCAGACCGAGCCGGCGCGGTGACGCGTGCCGTCCATGATGCCCGCGTCGAGTGAGACCGTGCCGTCCGCGCCCGGTAATCCGCCGTAACCGACGCTTGTCACTTTCGGATCGCTTTCCGGAACGTTGATGCCTTTCTCCACGGCGTCAAGCAGGCTGCCGCCCGATTGAAAAACCTCCGCCGCGCGCTCGTTGGCGGGCTTGCCGTGCGGCCAAGTGGAAAGAAATACCGGCCCTGAACCCTCGTCCTGCGCCGCGCTGAGTGACTCCGGGGCCGCTGCCATCGCCCCCGCCGCCGCCACCGATTTCATGAAATCTCGACGATTAACGCCATCCATGAAGTCCTCCTGATGAAGTTCAGATTTGCCCGCTAATAGTTCGCAGGCAAGAAGTGAGAGTCAAGATTCGAGGGTTCAGAATCAAAAGTCAAGGCGATGGTGGAAGACTTCGCTCTTGCGCGCTACGGTCCTCGCAATTTTTGTCTTATGGGCGCGATGAGCGTAAGCTAAGAGTCTGCACGAAATTCGAAAGGGGACCGCAGGAACCAGCCATGGAACAGGAAGAAAACAACTCCTCAAAATTTGGGAAGACACTCCGGGAATGGTGGCTGCTGATTGCCGTGGGCGGCGCGATAGTGGTGATCACGGCGGTGCTGGCGGCGACGATTTTCGTTCCGAGGATGAAGACGCCATCGGGCCCGGTGGCGCCGAAGTTCGTGTTGCGCGACCAGCAGGGCCGGCTGACTTCACTCGCGCAATTCCGCGGCAAAGTGGTCCTGCTCACTTTTCTTGATCCTGAGTGCCATCAGCTTTGTCCCCTGACGACGCAGAGCATGCTGGAAGCCATCAAAATGTTAGGTCCGCGGGCGGCGTCGCAGGTGGAAATGCTCGGCGTGAACGTCAACGTGAAGAAAAACAAGCCGGCGGACGTGGCCGCCTACACCCGCACCCACGAATTGCGGAAGCACTGGCGATTTCTGACAGGCCCACCCGCTCAATTGAAGAAGGTCTGGAACGATTATCACGTTTACGTATCGGTTTCGCCGGACGGCGACGTGCAACACACCGCAGTGACCTACGTCATTGGTCCTCGGGGCGGGGAGCAGGCCACTTTCAGCACCTCAATGAGCTACGCGGCAATCGGCGATGAAGCCAATGTGCTTGCCAGGGCCATCGCCCCGCTGCTGCCCGGCTCTCCCGGCTTGAGTCTTCCCCCGCCACCCGCGCAGCAAACGCAAACGCCGTCGTCGGCGGGAAAGGCGAAGCTGACAGCGATTGGGTCGAACTCGAAGCGCGTGGCCTTCGGGACCACGCACCCGCACTTGATGGTTTTCTTTGCCGGATGGCTTGGGCCGGAAACGGCCCTGGCAAAGCATCTTTCGCCGCTCGACGGATACGCCGTCCTGGCGCGCCGGCGGGATTGGCCTTCGCCTGTCGCCGTTGACGAACTCACGACTGAACCCTCCGTGGCTGAAGCGCGGCAGATTCTCACGCCGCTAGCGGCAACGCTGCGCGCGCCCATTGTCCAGGACTCAAGCGGCCAACTGGCCGACTACTATCGGGTCAATGATTTGCCCTGGTTCGTGCTCAGCTCATCGAAGGGAAAAATTATCTGGAGCCACGACGGCTGGCTGCCCGCCGCCACGCTCAGCCGGGACGTGCGCTCCGCTCTGGCCAAAAACTAACCGGGACCGGCAAACTCTTCCAAGAAGAAATTAGCAAATGGCGGACGCGGGAAAATCTGCGCCCTCCCGCTATGTGCCAAGCGGGAATGAAGCGTGAGCGGCGAGAGTGGAATCGGCCCGATGGCCGGCAAGCAAACGGTAGTAGCCGGCGGCGGCGATCATGGCTGCGTTGTCGGTTGAGAGTGCGATGGAGGGGAAGAAAACGTCAAGACGCCGGACCTTTGCGACCTCGGCAAAGCGCTCGCGCAGCAGGGAATTGCAGGCAACGCCGCCGGAAACGAAAATCGAATTCACTTTGGCGTGGTTTGCAGCCTCAAGCGTGCGTTCGACCAGATCGCTGACGACGGCGTGCTGGAAGCTGGCGATCAGGTCGAGCGTTTCCATGGAGCAATGCCCGCGTAATTCATCGAGGGCGGGCTTGCCCTGGAGCGCCTTGCGCCAAGCCAGGCGGTCGGCGGCTTCGTCGGCGAGCGAACTTCCCCGCACGCGATAAAGCACGGCGGTCTTGAGCCCTGAAAAACTGAAATCAAGCGGATTACCCTTCATTCGGATTTGCCCGAACCGGATGGCCCGGGCGTTTCCGTGACGGGCCAGTTTGTCAATCACCGGCCCGCCGGGATAACCGAGGGCCAGCAGCTTGGCGACTTTATCGAAAGCCTCGCCGGCGGCATCGTCGCGCGTCTGTCCGAGTTGCTTGTATGCAAAGGCAAAACCCGCGCCATCGCGTGCCTCGTGCTCAACTCGATAAAGCGAAGTGTGGCCTCCCGAAACAACCAGCGTGACGTTGGGGAAACGCGGCGCAGGGACATCCTTGCCGGCTTCACGGTCCACGGCGTTCTGGAGAAGGACGGCGTGGATATGGCCTTCCAGATGATTGACGCCGGTAAGCGGCTTGCCCAGCGCCAACGCCAGCGCCTTGCCGTAAACGAGTCCCACCAGAAGCGAGCCGATCAATCCAGGTCCTTGCGTCACCGCGACGGCGTCAATCTGTTCCAAGCTGACGCTGGCTCGGCCGAGCGCTTCATTCACGACGGGCGCGATGCGCTTCAGATGCTCGCGCGAGGCGAGTTCCGGAACGACGCCGCCGAATTTTTCATGAACCGGAATCTGCGAGGCGACGACGCTCGACAGGATTCGCGTCCCATCGCCGATTACCGCCGCCGCGGTTTCATCGCAACTCGATTCAATGCCCAGAACCAGCATGCCGTCACCGTCCTCCGACTATGCTAGCATAAACATTTATGCTGAACCGCCGCCGGTGGCATGTCTGGCCGCCGGCGGACGAAATCCAACAGGACGGTGAAAATGAAAATTCGCAAAGCAGTCTTGCCCGTCGCGGGACTGGGCACGCGCTTTTTGCCGGCGACCAAGGCTCAGCCGAAGGAAATGTTGCCCATCGTGGACAAGCCGCTTGTGCAGTACGGCGTTGAAGAAGTGGCGGCCTCGGGCATTCCTATGGTGATTTTTGTGACCGGGCGCGGCAAGGCGGCGATTGAAAACCACTTCGACGTTTCCTATGAACTCGAACAGCAACTGGCCGGGCGCGGCAAGGAGGACCAGCGGGCTCTGATTCGCTCCATCACCAAACTGCTCAAGGTGAGTTACATCCGCCAGCAGCACGCGCGCGGGCTGGGCCACGCCATTCTGACGGCGCGCGAACTGGTGGGCGAGGAACCTTTCGCCGTGCTGCTTTCCGACGATATCATTGACGCGCGGCAGCCCTGCCTGCGGCAGATGATGGATGTCTATGAGAAATACGGCTGCAGCGTGGTGGCGATTCAGCGCGTGGAGCGCTCCGCCGTTTCGAGCTATGGCGTGATCCGCGGCGCCGCGGTTCCGGATTCAAAATGGAAGGGAAGACTTTTCCGCATCGAGGACATGGTGGAGAAGCCCGCGCCCGCGAAGGCTCCGTCGAACCTGGCGATCATCGGCCGCTATATTCTGACTCCGGGAATTTTCCGGGAGCTTGGCGGGACGCGGCCCGGCGCGGGCGGCGAAATCCAGTTGACGGACGCCATGCGCCGCCTGCTGGCCAAGGAGCCTCTGTACGGCTTCATCTTCGAAGGCAAAAGGTATGACGCCGGCGACAAACTGGGATTTCTTCAGGCGACGGTCGAGTTGGCACTCAAGCGCCACGACCTGGGCGCGCCCTTCCGGAAGTATCTGAAGTCGCTGAAATTTTAGCGCTGGGGGAGACCATCGTGGTCAAGGATACGCAGGCGGAGTTGCGCAAGCACGTTCTTTATCTCCTTGGGGGCGGCGGGGCGCATTTGGGTTTTGAAGATGCCGTGCGGGGTTTACCCGCTGGGCTTCGCGGCAAGAAGCCTGCGCGATTTCCCTTCACGGCCTGGCGGATTCTCGAGCACATGCGCATCGCGCAGTGGGACATTCTTGAGTTCAGCCGAAACCCGAAATACGTATCGCCGGATTTTCCCGAAGGCTACTGGCCGGCGACGGATGCGCCGCCCTCACCAGCGGCATGGCAGCGGAGCCTGAAAGCGTTCCGGCGCGACCTGCGCCAGATGGAAAAGCTGGTGGCCAATTCGAAGAGCGATCTGTTCGCGCGAATTCCTCATGGCAGCGGCCAGACGCTGCTTCGCGAGGCGCTTCTTGTGGCTGACCACAACGCTTACCATCTGGGGCAGATGGTTGCCCTTCGCCGTCTGCTGGGTGCGTGGCGCCGGGATTAGCGACGTGCGTCAGCTTTTCGCAGTGGGCTTTGAATCAGAGGTTTTGGCGGCGGGTTTGGGCGCCTCCGTCTTGGAGGAACCGCTACCCGAAGCTCTATCGCCCGAGCCGGTTGATCGGCTGCCCGATGATTTTTTGGCGTAGTCGGTGACGTACCAGCCGGTACCTTTGAACTGGATCGCGGGAGGCGAAATGAGGCGCTCCAGCTTGCCTCCGCAGGATTCGCATGTCTTCAAAGGCTCGTCGCTGAACTTCTGGATCTTTTCCACCCGCCGGCCGCACTTGCGGCAGCGGTATTCATAGAGGGGCAACCCGACCTCCTTCTACTGATTCTGATTTTACCATAACCGCCGGTGTTGGTGCGCATTGGCGCCGGTGGCGTACCGGAAATCCGCAATTGTGCCGCCGCCTGCAGATTGCTAAACTGGCCGTGTAGTAGCGGCGCACCGTTCAAATCTTCCCCGGAGGTTTCGCGTGGCAATGACAGGTCAATCCGGCGGGGTTCCTCCAGGCAAATTGTTTCTGGTCGGGACGCCCATCGGAAATCTTGAGGACATCACATTGCGGGCACTGAACACACTGCAAAACGTGGACCTGATCGCCTGCGAGGACACGCGGCGCACGCAAAAGCTTCTGGAGCACTTCCGCATCAAAACGCCGAAAGTCAGCTATCACGAGCACAATGAGATGACGCGCGCGCCGGAGCTTGTCCTCAAAATGGAGGAAGGCGCGACGATCGCGCTGGTGACCGATGCCGGCATGCCCGGTATCTCCGACCCCGGCTACAGGCTGGCACATCTCGCCGTGCGCCATCACATTCCGGTTGTTCCCGTGCCGGGAGTCACGGCCGTGGTGACGGCGCTTGCCGCTTCCGGCCTGCCCACCGATCAGTTCCTGTTCGCAGGATTTCTTCCGGCGCGAAAGACCGCGCGGCTGAAGTCTCTGAAGAATTTTGCCCGTTTCCCGAGCACCCTTGTGTTTTTTGAAGCGCCGCATCGCGTGCTGGAAATGCTGAAGGATTCGCTGGAAATTCTCGGTGACCGGCCCGCCGCTCTGGGGCGCGAACTGACCAAAGTGCACGAGGAATTCCGGCGCGGTTCGCTTTCGGAAGTTTTGCGGTCTGTGCAGCGCGATCCCCCCAAAGGCGAGATCACCATCGTGCTGGGTCCGGGAGAAGCGCCGGTGCTCGAGCGGGCGGATTCAATTCTGCGCGAGATTCAGACTCTGATGGCCGAAAAGGGACTCGATGAGCGCGCGGCATTGAAGGCCGTGGCGCGTTCGCGCGGCGTTTCGCGCAGTGAAGCCTACCGTCAATTCATGCGGGAGAAATCCATCCAGCCCTGAGGCGGGAAGCAATCAGCTGGGCGGGGCAGCGGCAGGTCAGGAGTTTTCGGCGGCATAGACGGCCAATGTCGCCCCGACAAATCGCAGGGCTACCCGCCGCATCCCGCTTTCATCATCCGCAACCCGGACCACCGTTGCCTCGGAAAAGAAGTCCGTGGGACCTTCGCCCGGGCGCGAGGGGCCGCGTCCGGGAACCACCACGGTGACGGAGGCCAGGACGGGCAAATCGTGGCGGGTGAGAAACGACAATCCGCGGCGGCTGACGTCCAGAGCTTCCGTGGATTCCTCAAAGGCTTCGCCGGCCGCGTCGGTCCCGCTCACCTGCACGGGAACGGCTGCGTGAATTCTTTTCTGGCTTCGCTGTTGGTTCAAATGCTGCTCCTCTCAAATGGCCGGGACGGTGGAAACGGCTTCCGCCGCGCCCATTAGGGCAGGGGTTGTGAAAAAATTATCCACGCGGTCCAGCACTTCGCGCGGAGTTGAGGCGCTTTGCACGCTCCTGCGAAGCGTAGCGCCGTTCCGCACGCCGTGCGTGAACCAGCTTGCGAATTGCTTCATCTTGCCCAGCGCGCCCGGCATTTCCTCTTCAACCAGCATGGCGTAATAATCGTGGATCAATTCATAACGGTCAAGTTCCGTAGGCTGCTGATAGTGCCCGCTTCCAAAATAATCCGCCATCTGCCGAAAGATCCAGGGATTGGAGGGCGCGGCGCGGCCGATCATCACCGCGTCGCAGCGCGTGGCGTCAAACAGCGCGCGAGCGTCCTCAGGCTTCATTACGTCGCCGTTGCCGATGACGGGAATGCCCACGGCCGACTTCACTTCAGCAATCACGTCCCATCTTGCCCGCCCGCTGTAACCCTGCAGGCGGGTCCTGCCGTGGATGGCGATGGCTTCCACGCCGCAATCCTCGGCCATCCGGGCCACGGGCAGCGCCACAATTTCGTTATCGTCCCACCCGATGCGAATTTTGATGGTGAAGGGAATCGTGGTGGCGGCGCGAATCTTGCTAAAAATGCTTCCGAGCAGCGGCAGGTCACGCAACAAACCGGAACCGCCGCACTTGACCACCTTCTTGGCCGGGCAGCCGAGATTCAGGTCAATCAGGTCGAAACCCAGGTCCTCGATGCGCCGCGCCGCCTCGGCAAGATGGTCGGGGTCCGCGCCGAAAATCTGGGCGGTGATGGGCCGCTCTTCTTCCGTGTAGTAAAGATAGCGGCGCGACTTCACCTGCTCGCGCAACATGCCTTCGCTTGAAACAAATTCCGTCATGATCAGGCCGCAGCCGCCCAGGCGCTTGATGAATCGGCGGAAAACCGTATCGGTGATTCCCGCCATAGGCGCAAGAATCTGCGCGGGCGCAATATCAACCTGGCGGATTTTGAGCCGCTCGAAAAGCATTTGAGCCATTCTCTCAGGATTGATGGGTGATTCGCAACCACCGCAGTGCGCCCGGCCACGATCACCCGGGCAGCACGTCTTTTGCCGCGGCGATGGCAAAGCGCATCTGGCCTTCGGCCACGATTTCACCACCGATCCGCCCAGTGCCCCGCAGTTCTCCCAGGTTTTCCCTCATTTTGATGACCGTTGCCTCAAATTCCACGCATTCACCCGGTTCGATGGGGCGCAGCATCCGGGCGGAAGGAATCTGAAGGATCATGGCGATTTTGCCTTCCATTCCCGGCCGCTCCAGCACCAGCACGGCGCCCAGTTGCGTGACCGCTTCAATCAGAATGCCGCCCGGAACCTGCGGATAGTGGGGGAAGTGTCCACCGAATTGCGGCTCGTTGCGGGTGAAATGTTTGATGCCACGGATGCGCACACCGGATTCGAATTCGGTGACGCGATCGATGAGAAGAAAGGGATAACGGTGCGGCAGGACGTCGTGAATCCGGCGACCGTGAGTTTCTGCGGAGCCCCGGCTGAAAACCGTTGCGCCCCGGCCGGAATTGTGAGAATCGCTCGTCACCGAATCAGCCAATCATGCAAACGCTGAAGCGTTCAATCAGAGCAACGCCTCATCAATTTTACTTTCGACCGGCGCGACAGTTTCCGTAGCAGACGGCCGGCGACGCACGGGGCGGACTTCCGGCCTCGGCGCGGCCCGCATGGATTCCGGACGGCCCGGGCGTTCGTCTTTCAGAAAAGCGTCTAAGTTTTCGCGCGAACCCTCAAAATGCTCCGCCAAAAGCCGGTCGAGCGCCTGCTGCCGGACCTGGTCTTCGGTCACGAGCGGCCGGTAGAGATACGCCCGGCTGCGCTTCGATCTTTCCGCCGCGCCCCTGCGAGCCAGGCGGTCCATGATGGTCATGACCGTGGTGTAGGCCAGCGGCCGCGAGGCGAGCAGTTGCTCGCGCACGGCGTTGACGGTGGCTTCACCCAGCGCCCAGAGGGCCTTCATGCACTCGAGTTCAAGCGGCGGAAGTTCCAGCCGCGGGTCACGTTTTGTCCGGGCCATGTTGGGAGGGATTCCGGGGATTTGTGCCGTCGGCCGGCTTCAGCAGTTCGCGTCCCAGCGCCCGGTTGCGCGCCGTCCATTCGCTTTCCTGGCCGCGCTCGGCCGCGTATTGCGCCCGAATGCTGGCCAGTTTGGAATCCATATCGTCCAGGTAGTGCACCACCAGCGCTTCGGCAAAAGCCGGCTCCTTGGGTGAGCCGAACTCAAACTTGCCGTGGTGCGAAAGGACGATGTGCTCCAGGCGGTCGGCGAGATCTTCCGGAAAGTCGGGAGTTGCCGCGATTCGGGCGGACAGGATCTCCAGGCCCAGGGTGATGTGGCCCAGCAGCTTGCCCCGGCGCGTGTAGTGGAATCCGCGGGTGAACGCCAGCTCCTGCGTCTTCCCGATATCGTGCAGCACCAGCCCCGCGATGATCAGATCGAGATCAAGGTCTTTATAGTGCATGCCCACCGCGTCGGCGAGCCCCAGCAATGACCGCACGTGCTCAACCAGCCCACCGAGGTAGGCGTGGTGAAAGCTGGTCGCCGCGGGGGCCAGCTTATAGTTTTTTGCGATGACGGGATCTTCCAGAAAGACGAGCAGCAGACTGCGCAGCGGACCTTCCCGCATGGCGCGGACACGCTCCAGAATAGCCGCGAAATTCTCCTCAGGATCGCGCTCGCTTCGCGGAAGGTAATCTTCCAGCGCGAAGCTGCCTTCCTCCAGACGTTCGATCTTGCGCAGCTTCAATTGAAGCGTGCCCTGGTAAAGGTCGGTTGTGCCGGCGGCGCGCACTATGTCGTCGGGCTCAAAATCGCAGCGGTGCCGATCCGCGTCCCAGAGCTTGGCCTTCAGCACTCCGGTGGAGTCCTGAAGCTGCAGGTCGAGGTAGGCGCTGCCGTTGCTCGCCGTTTTACGTTCCTTGGAGACGACCAGAAAGCTGGTGTTGATCGTCTGTCCCGCGGCGATGGCGGCGGCGTAGCACTCTTTCATTGTTCTTCGGGGAAATCTTCGGAAGCTTCCTGGCTTTGGGAAGGCGCGCCCGTATCCACAAAGCCGGGAGCCAGCCGGATGTAACTCTCGGTGCGGAGCTGGAGCAGATATTTTCTCAATTGCTCCTCCATCCTCATGTTGTAAACGTAATTCATCACCTGCTGTTCCACCTGGTCAAAGGTCGGCTGGGCGCCCGTGCGCCTCTCCAGAAGTTTGATGATCATATAGCCGTACTTCGTTTCGATCGGCTTGGTGTAATCGTTGACATCGAGTTTTTTGACCATGTCGGCGATGGGACCGGCCACCGTGCCCTGTTTGAAAAAACCCATATCCCCGCCCTGTTCAGCCGACGGTCCGTCGGAATACTTCTTGACCACTTCATCCCACCGGACTCCTGTCTGAAGGTCGTTATATGCCTGCTGCGCCAGCTTCTTGGCGTCCGCGGGGTCGTGCTTTTGCGTGGAGACCAGAACCTCCGCTAGTTCCACGCCGGCCGGCGAATTGAAAAGTTGCTTGTGGGTCTCGAAAAATTTCCTGGCATCGGCGTGGGTGAGGATGATTCGCCCGCCGACTTCCTGCTGGACCACCTGCTGCATGAGGAGGCCGCGCCGGATATGGTCCTTGAAATCTGCCCAGTCCAGTCCCTGTTGTTCAACCGTCTTTTGCAAGTCCTCGAGGGAATTCAGTCCATACTGCTGCCGGATCTGGTCCAGCCGTTTGACGACGTCGGTCTCAACATTAATGTCAACGTCCTTGGCCTTTTCAACCATCAGGTCCTGGTCAATCATGTCACGCAGGACGTTCTTGCTCTGCTCTTTGAGCATCTGTTGGAGTTCGGCGCCGGAATACTTTTGCGACAGTGAGTCGCGCAATGCTTCCTTCTGCTGGTCGTACTGCCGCTGGGTGATGATCTCGTTGTTGACGCGCGCTACGATGCGCTCCACCAGTTCGGCGGCCCGCGGGCGCGGCGCCCCCATTTCCAGTCCAACCGCCGCCACAATCGCCAGGCAGCCTGCGCTCAAAATCATTTTCATTGGCATTGACCCTTATTCCGGATTTTCATCCCGATTGGATGCGTTTCCTGCCGAGACCGGTTGCCGTCCGTCGGCTTCACTCCCAATCGCTATCCTAATCCTACGTTTGTAGTCCCTGCAACAAATTTTGGAGGTAGCCGAGCACGTCATCGGTCTCCTGCCGCCGGAGCGGCAGCCTCAGATTTCCGTCAGGGCGGAAGATGGCTCCGCGGCGGCTGGCCAGAAGCCGCTTCAGCCTTTCGGGGCTGACCGGCGTCTGCTCCCGGAAGCGCAGGCGGATTTCATCGCCTTTCCGCTCGATCGTCGCGATCAGAAGTTGCTCGGCTCGAGCTTTCACGAGCGCGTAACGCACCAGGTTGCGGACTGGCTCGGGGACGGGGCCGTAGCGGTCGGTCAGCTCGGTTTCCAGTTCCGCCGCGGCCTCGGATGAGGCGAGCGCGGAGATTCGCTTGTATGTTTTCAGTCGCTGGCGCTCATCGGCAATATAGGTTTCGGGGATTTTGATGTCCAGGCCGAGGTTCAGCGTGGCGTGGACTTCCGGCGGTGCCGGCTCGCCTTTCAATTCGTGAACGGTCTCTTCCAGCATTTTCAGATAAAGGTCAATCCCGATGGCGTTCAGGTGGCCGTGCTGTTCCGCGCCCAGAATATTGCCTGCACCGCGCAATTCCAGGTCGAGTGCCGCCAGCCGGAACCCGGCGCCCAGATCCGAAAATTCTTTGAGAGCCGCCAGCCGCCGCCGCGCGATTGGCGTGAGTGAATCCTCAGCCGGAACCAGGAAATAGGCGTAAGCCGGCCGGTCCGACCGTCCCACGCGGCCGCGCAACTGGTAAAGGTCGGCCAGGCCGAAGCGCTCCGCGTGACTGACGATCATCGTGTTGGCGAGTGGAATATCCAGGCCGTTCTCGACCAGCGAAGTGGCCACCAGCACGTCATACTTACCCTCGACGAATTTCAGCATCACGCGTTCCAATTCGCGCTCGCCCATTTTCCCGTGCGCCACGCCGATCCTGGCCTCCGGAACCAGCTTCTGCACCAGCGCCGCAATCGGGAAAATCGATTCCACCCGGTTGTGGACGAGATAGGCCTGTCCTTCACGCTCCATTTCACGGCGGATGGCGGCCTGGATCAGACTGTCGGCAAACGAGGCGACCACCGTCTGAATGGCCAGCCGTCCTTTCGGGGGGCTTTCAATCACGGAAAGGTCCCGCAATCCGCCCAGAGCCATGTGCAGCGTGCGGGGAATGGGCGTGGCGGACATGGTCAGCGCGTCTACGCCGGCGCGCAGGGATTTGAGTCGTTCCTTCGCGGCCACCCCGAACCGCTGCTCTTCATCCACGATGAGCAGGCCCAGGTCATGGAACCGAATGTCCTTGGAGAGCAGCCGATGCGTGCCAATCAGTACGTCAACACGGCCGGCTTCCGTATCCGCCACGATAACTTTCTGTTCGGCGGGTGAGCGGAACCGACTGAGCATTTCAATTCGAACCGGAAAAGCCGACATCCGCGCCCGAAACGTGTTGTAGTGTTGAAAAGCCAAAACCGTGGTGGGGGCGAGCACCGCAACCTGCTTGGCGTCCTGGACGGCCTTGAAGGCGGCGCGCATGGCCAGCTCCGTCTTTCCGTAGCCCACGTCGCCGCAAAGCAGCCGGTCCATGGGCTCGGCCGATTCCAGGTCGCGCTTGATTTCCGTGAGCGCCGAAAGCTGGTCAGGCGTTTCCTCGAAAGGAAACGAATCTTCGAACTCCCGTTGCCACCCGGAGTCCGCGCTGAAAGCTATTCCGCCGCCCGTCTTGCGCTCGGCATAGAGTTTAAGCAGTTCACCCGCCATGTCGCGGAGGGCGCGACGCACGGTCGCCTTGGTCCGCTGCCAGGTTGTGCCGCCCAGCCGGTCTAGGCGCGGCTTGGATGCGCCGTCACCGCTCGACCGGTACTTGTCAATCAGGTCGAGCCGCTCCAGCGGAACATACAGCTTGCCCTCGTCCTGAAAAGTCAACAGCATGAAATCACGCTTGCGGCCTTCGACCATGAGCTGCTTCAAGCCGCGATACTGGGCGATGCCGTGGTCAAGGTGGACCACGTAATCGTTCACTTTCAAATCGCTCAGGCCGGACAGGAAACTGGACGCCGCCGTTTTCTCCTTGCGCCGCGTCGCGCCCCAGACGAAGTCGCCGAAGATGTCGCGGTCGGAAAGCAGCAGCAGCCCAAGATCCGGAAAAGCCACTCCCGATTCGATCTCGCCGGGCATGATCAGCGCCGCTGCAGAACCCGATGCGGCCGTCTCCAACGCGCCATCGGCTTTTAGGCCGCCGGGAACGCCCGCGGATTCTTCAACCGCCGCCGGCCGTAGACGACTTTTTCGCTGATCAATCGGGATGTGAGTTTCGAAGGGAATTCTGAATTCCGAGCAGATTTCAACCAGCCGTTCCGCCGTGCCGGTAGTCGGCGCAGTCATGATGACGCGGCCGCCTTGTGCCAGGCGCGCGCGAACTTCCTCCGCCATTGTTTTGATCGAGGCGCGAAACTTCGGCGCGGGCTGAGTGGCCAGGTACAATTCTTCCGTGGCCAGGCCGACCTGTGCCGCATCGCTTGCGGCTTCCGATTCCACACCCAATTCATTGAATTTGATTTGCGCCACAGGTGCGAGCGCTTTGCTGAATTCCTCGTGAGTCAGAAAAACGTCTTCGGGCCGCGGGGGCGGAGGCGCAACGTCCCGCACTTCTTCGAATCCGGCGGCCAGGCCTGCAAGAATTTCCCCAAGCTGGCGTTCGCGCTCGATGAATTCGTCCCAGATCACAACCGGATTTCCAGCGAGCGAAAAAATCGTGTGCGGACGCTTTTCGGCGAGCGACGCGTAAAATTCCCATCCCGGAAAGGGGCTGGAGAAGGACGCCGACCAAGGCGGCTCGGCGCCGGCGCGCAGCTTGGTGCGGTCGCGACCGGCCAACGCGCGGATCATGTTTTCAAACAGCTCCGGCGAGCGCGAGATTTCACCCAGCGGCAGGAGCAGCGCGGATTCTGTCGTGTTCCGGGAACGCTGGGTTGCGGGATCGAATTCGCGCAGAGACTCGATCGCGTCTCCGAAGAATTCCATTCGCACCGGCCACGGCGCGTGAGGTGAAAAGGCATCCACTATGCCGCCGCGCACTGAAAATTGTCCGGTTTCGGCCACTGGTTCAGCAGGTTCGTATCCCGTGTTCGCCAGATGCGCCGCTAGGTCTTCAATCGCCAGTTCGTCGCCCGTTTCAATTTCCACGGCAAGCGACCCGTAATAGGCGCTCTCGCGGAATCGCCCCAGCGCCGCCGCGGCGGGAACGAACAGAAGCCGGGTCTTTCCGCGGGCCAGATTCCAGAGGGCTGCCGCTCGCCGCTCCATAATTTCCGGGTGCGGCGAGCGACCGTTGTAGGGCGCGGTATCGAATGCGGGCAGAACAGCCGCCGCGTCTTCCGCCCGGGGATCGAGCCAGCGCAGCAGGGCGGTTGCCGTCGCCTGCAGTCGGTCGGCGTTTTCATTGTCATGGGTGATGAAAATAGCCGGTCTCTGAGTGCGGTGCGCAAGCGCTGCGGCCACAGCGGCTTTGGCCGGGCTTGTCAGGCCGGATAGAGTTGCGCTTCGGCGCGCTTCCGCGGCCTGGCACAGCGCTTCCAGCGCGGAGTGCTCAATCAATGGCTTCAGGATGGTTTCGATGCTGGACATTGGGCGTTGCGGATCGGTCTTCTTCGCGATGACTGCTATCGCGGAAGCTTTTTTGCGGCCTCAATCAGCGCCGTGGTCGAATAGCCGGGAATCGCCGGCGCGGAAACGACGATTCCACCCGCGGCTTCGACTTCAGCTCGCCCTACGATTTCATCCGGCTTCCAGCCCGCGCCTTTCACCAGCACGTGGGGCAGCATCCGGGTGACGACGGCGGCGGGCGTGGGATCGTCGAAGACGGTCACCAGATCCACGCTCTCAAGCGCGGCCAGCATTTCGGCGCGCTCGGCTTCCGGCACGATCGGCCGTCCAGGACCTTTCAGGCTGCGTGTACTCCGGTCGCTGTTGATCGCCACCACCAGCACGTCGCCGCGTTTTTTCGCTTCCGCCAGATAGCGCGTGTGGCCGGGATGCAGCAGATCAAAGCAGCCGTTCGTGAAGACCACCTTCTTGCCCTGGCGCTTCCATTCGTCCACTTTTTTACAGGCGCGATCGAGCGGCAGAATTTTTTCAAGACCCATGGTTTTTTGCGACAGCGGATTAACAGTTCGTTTCCCTTTAATTTTATCACGCCCGGCCGCGCGGCGGATTTTGACTCCGCGCCCGCTGGTGTAAAATGAATCTGGAATCGGTCCATGCGTCTTAACCATCAGTGGATTTTCAGAGCCGCCGTTATCACAGCCTCCGCCGCGAGCCTGGCCGTTGCGGCAGGTCGTTCCGGGCCGGCGCGGTCCGTGGTTCGCATTCTTCGCGTTCCTGAGGGCGGCATTCAGCCACAAGTCCGGCTCGGCCACGATGGCATTCTTCGCATGATTTATTTCACGGGTGATCCGCAGGCGGGCGACATCGAATACGTCACGCGTGCCCCGGGCGCGAAGGAGTTTTCAAAGCCTGTCCGCGTGAACAGCCAGCCAGGGAGCGCCGTCGCTATCGGCACGGTGCGCGGGCCGCAGATGGCCTTGGGGCGCGACGGGCGAATTGAGGTCATCTGGTTTGGGTCACAGAAAGCCTTGCCGCGCGGGCCCGGCGGCTCGACACCCGTGCTTTTTTCGCGTTCGAATCGTGCAGGCACGGCATTCGAGCCGCAGCGCAACCTGATGCAATTTGCCACGGACGTCAATGGTGGGCTTTCCGTTGCCGCCGACCGAAACGGGAATGTCTATGCCGTATGGCATGCGGCGGGCCGTAAGCCCGGCGAGGCGCATCGGCGAGTTTATCTGGCGCGCTCGAAAGATGGCGGCAAGACTTTCACGCGCGAGGTTCCAGTCTCTCCGGCATCGCTTGGCGCGTGCGGCTGCTGCGGTATGCGCGCTCTCGCGGGCAATCGTGGAACGCTTTACATTCTTTACCGCGCCGCTACCGGCGGAATTCATCGCGACATGACGCTGCTGGTTTCAAAGGATCACGGCCTTCGGTTTCGGGCCGAACTTGTTTCACCGTGGCTCCTGAATTATTGTCCGATGACCACGGATTACTTGAGTCAAGCCGACGGCCGGGTGTTTGCGGCATGGGAGAAGGCAGGCCAGGTCTATTTTGATGAAATCTCTCCCGCCACATCTCGCCTCGGTCAGGCTCGCGCGGCTCCGGGCGCGGCCGACGACCGCAAGCATCCAGCCGTCGCCGCGAATTCGCATGGAAGAATTCTGCTGGTCTGGACGGAAGGGACGGCCTGGGCGAAGGGCGGCTCGCTCGCTTGGCAGATCTTCGACACGGCAGGCAGGCCCGAGGGGTCGGAAGGCCATGCGCCCGATTTGCCCGTTTGGGATGCGCCCAGCGTCTTTGCCAATCGCGACGGAAGCTTCACAATCGTTTATTGAGGGGTAATAGCAGGAGTTGCCGGGATGACGACCGCTCTCCAGACGATTGCGGTGATCGGCGGCGGCCCGGCGGGTTCCGTGCTGGCGGAAAGATTGTGCGCGGGGAATGGCGCGGGCAACGGGCAACCGCCACGCGTTCTGATCTTTGAGGAAAAACGTGGCTGGGAGAAACCCTGCGGCGGCGGGCTCACCTGGAAAGTGCTCCATCATTATCCTTTTCTTGCCGACGCGGCATCTGGCGGAAACATCGTGCGCCGGATGGAAGTCTCCGTCGCGGGCGGTAGAACGATTTGCTTTCCGCTGCGCAAGCCGGTGGCGATTTTTTCGCGCCGACGATTGAACGCTCTGCTGCTCGAGCGCGCTGAACACGCCGGCGCGGAGGTTGTCGAGGACCGCATCACGCGTCTGAATCCCTCCGCCCGCGGCTGGAAGCTCCAGGGCCGCGGCGGAACTTACGCGGCGGATTTCGTCGCGGTCGCCGCCGGAGCCCGCACGCGCCTTCGTGGCGGGCTTGCCGGCGACTTTCCATCGCGGGATTTTATGCTGACGTTCGGCTATTACGTGCCGCGCGAGGAATCTCTGCTGCGTGTCGAGTGCTTCCGCGACTTTGACGGCTACGCGTGGTCGTTCCCGCGTCCCGGCCATCTTTCCGTCGGAATCTGCGGCAAAGTGAGTGAAAGCTCGATGCCGCAGCTCAAGCAAATGCTCCACGGTTTTATGGCGAGGCACGGCTACGCCGGCGACGGCGCGCCGGTTTTTGCGCACCTGCTTCCTTCGCTCAGCCTGGAGAGCTGGAGTGAATTGAAGCTTGCCGGTCCCGGCTGGGCGCTCGCCGGCGATGCCGCCGGCCTGGTCGATCCCATCACCGGAGAGGGAATCTACTTCGCAATGCGCTCCGGGGAACTGCTTGCGGAATCGCTTCTGGAATCCCTTGCTTCGGGCGACGAAGCTGGGCTCGCGGCGGCGGGTTATGAGCAAAAGGTTCGCGCGGAATTTGCCAACACGCTGATGCGCGGAGCGCGCGCAAGCCCGTATTTTTATCACACGAAGTTCCTGGGCGACGCTATCACCATCCGGATGGTGCAACTTGTGCAGCGCAGTGATGAGTTCATGAATCTGCTGCAGGACATGATCGATGGCAGCCAGACCTATGTGGGACTCAAGCGCCGCGTCTATCACGCTCTGCCTCGCGCCGCCTGGCAGATGGTGCGCAGCGCTCTCGGAGGGCGTAATTCAGGCCGTCATGCGCCGTGACGTGGGCGTGGCCCACAGGTCGGCGCTTCAACTCTTTGGCGCGAACGGTTACAATTCACATTTGACGATGAAGCGGGAAAAATCCAGGCACCTTTTCGAACAAGCGCTGAAGCTGATGCCGGGTGGCGTCAACTCACCGGTTCGCGCCTTTCGCGCCGTAGGCGGCGAGCCGGTTTTCATGGCGAGCGGCAAGGGACCGGTGCTCACGGACGCCGACGGCAACGATTACATTGATTACGTCATGTCCTGGGGGCCGCTGGTGCTCGGCCACTGCCATCCGGAAGTGATGGCGGCGCTCGTTCGGGTGCTCGAAAGCGGCACCAGCTTCGGCGCATCGACCGAGGGCGAAGTGGATCTGGCGCGGGGAATCTGCCGTGCCTATCCTTCGATTGAGCGCGTCCGACTGGTCAATTCCGGAACCGAAGCCACGATGACGGCGCTGCGCATCGCGCGGGCCGTCGGCGGCCGTGAGAAAATCCTGAAATTCGCTGGTTGCTATCACGGTCACGCGGACAGCCTGCTGGTCAAGGCAGGCTCGGGCGTGGCTACGCTCGGCCTGCCCGATTCGCCCGGCGTGCCGCACGGGCTGGCGGAGCTCACCATCACCGTTCCTTATAATGATATTCGCGCGCTCGAGGAAGCGTTTCGTCTGCACCGCAAGCAGCTCGCCGCCGCTATTGTCGAACCGGTCGTCGGCAACGCCGGATGCATTCCGCCCGCTGCCGGCTTTCTCCAGCGGCTCCGCGAGCTGACTTCGGAGCAGGGAACCGTGCTGATTTTCGACGAAGTGATGACTGGGTTTCGCGTGGCCTACGGCGGTGCGCAGCAGCTTTATGGAATTCGCCCCGACCTGACGACGCTGGGCAAAATTATCGGAGGCGGATTACCCGTCGGCGCTTACGGCGGCCGGGCCGATCTGATGGAGCGGGTGGCGCCGGCGGGGCCCGTCTATCAGGCGGGAACCCTTTCCGGCAATCCGCTGGCCGTGGCGGCGGGCCTGAAGACTCTGGAAATTCTGCGCCGCCCGGGCACTTACGAGCGGCTGGAATCGCTGGCCGGGAAGCTGGAAGCCGGGCTTCGCGAGGCTGCCGCCTCGGCCGGGGCGCACATCACGCTGAACCGCGTGGGTTCCATGTTCACGCTGTTTTTCGCCTCCGGGCCGGTCACCGATTACAAGTCGGCCAAGAAATCCGACACTGAACTTTTCGGGAAATTCTTTCTCGCTATGCTCGACCGCGGCGTCTATCTGCCGCCTTCGCAGTTTGAGGCGGCGTTCGTTTCCACCGCCCATCGCGAAGAGGAGATCTCTCGCACCGTCGCCGCCGCCAGCGAAGCCTTCAGCGCCCTTTCTTGACCTGCGCGTCATTGCCCGCCTCATCCTAAGCGCCGAATTGACCGGCCATGAAATCCTGCAGCGCTGAAACCCTCGCGGCGGTGCATTCGTCTATGATTTCGAACATCAAGGCCGAGGTTTCCGCTTTCTCTTCGTGAAGCGGTGGGTTGCGATAGATTCACGGCCGAGTGGCCGTGAACGGAAATGGGAAGCAATCAATCATTGAGAAACGTGCGCCGGAGGGCGCGCGGCTAAATCTTTTGCGACATCGGTTGCAGCAATGTGTAAACTAAGCTTTGTTTTTCAACATTAGTTGGGGATCTAACTTTTAAAACAGAGGCGGACATTTTTCATGAGGACAAAAACTCTGGTTATTTTTGGAGCTGTGCTCGCGATGGCCACTATCGTCTTCGCGCAATTTCCGGGCATGCGAATGACTCCGGAACAGCGGGCGCGGTTCGAGGCCCAGCAGAAGGCGACGAAAGCCGATTACGATCGCATGGTGGATATTCTCCATATCAAATCGATGCGGCCGGGCGCGGACGGGAATAATCCCAAAGCGCCCAATTATGAGAATATTGACGAGGCCAAAGCCAATCCTTATCCCAATCTTCCCAATCCCCTGATTTCAAATTCCGGCGTTCAAATCACCACGCCCGAACAGTGGTGGCACCTGCGCCGCCCTGAGATTGTCGCCGACTTCAATCGCGACGTTTATGGCTATGTGCCGCTCAACATGCCCAAAGTCACCTGGATTGAGGTCAGCCGGGAAGAAGGGAAAAGCGGCGATGTGCCGACGATTACTAAGCATCTGATCGGCCACGTGGATAATTCCATCTATCCGGCTATCAAGCTGAACATTCCGGTCACGCTGGTGCTGCCGGCTGACGCCAGCGGCCCGGTTCCGGTCCTGATCCGGTTCGGTTTCAATTTCAGTCCCGCGATGCTGAAACGGTTTCAGGAAATGATGAAGGCGCGAGGCATCAAGCCGCCCGCTGAGCCTGCCGGACCGAGCCCGGATCAGCAGTTGCTCAATGCCGATTGGGGCTACGCCACGCTTTCGCCTACTGACGTTCAGGCCGACAACGGCGCGGGTCTGGACAGCGGCATCATCGGACTGGTGGACCGCGGCAAGCCGCGCCGTCCATATGAATGGGGAGCTTTGCGCGCCTGGGCGTGGGGCGCAAGCCGCGTGCTCGATTATCTTGAGACCGATCCCGCCGTCAATGCCAAGGAAGTCGGCATTGAAGGGCTTTCGCGCTACGGCAAGGCGACGCTGGTGACCATGGCCTACGATCAGCGGTTCGCTATCGCGCTGGTTGGTTCCTCCGGCAAGGGCGGCGCCGCGCTTTATCGCCGCCACTTTGGCGAGGAGATGGGCAACATCGCGGGCGAAGGTGAATACCACTGGTTCGCCGGCAATTTCCTCAAGTATGACGGCCCGCTCAATGCCAGCGATATGCCTGTGGATTCGCACGAACTCATGGCCATGTGCGCGCCGCGGCCTATCTTTATCAGCTACGGCAATCCCAAGGTCGGACGGGGATTTGAAGGCCCCTGGGTGGATCCGACAGGCTCCTACATGGCTGCGGTCGCGGCGGGGCCGGTTTATGAATTGCTCGGCAAGAAGGGCCTGTCCGACCCTACCATTCCGGCGCTCGGCGTCTCCGAGCTTTCCGGCGATATCGGATGGCGGGAGCACTTTGGTCCCCACACCGATGTCCCGAACTGGCCGGCGTTCATGGAATTCGCCGCCAAGTACATCAAAGCGCCGCCGTTCAAGAAATAGTTGTGGAGGTCCGGCAGCCGCGGGGGCTTGTCGTTGGTTAGACAAGCGCCTGCGAGCCGGCTCTGCGGGGAATCTCGTCGTGTCTCGCCGGAGTGATTGCCGGCGACCGTCCGCTACCTCAACCCTCACAGGAGGATGTGGAATCATGCGTTCATCATCAATTCGGATTCTTCTTTTGTCCCTTGCTTGCGTGGGACTCGCCGCGCAATTCGGCACGGCGGCCGTCAAGCTGCCTTCGCTTTTCAGTGAGAACATGGTGTTGCAGGCGAACTCGAAAGACGCCGTCTGGGGCACGGCAGATCCAAGGGAAAAAGTAACGGTCACCCTGGAAGGCGCAAGCGCGTTCACCACGGCCGATGCCGACGGCAACTGGAAGCTGGAAATCGGACCGCTCCCGCCCGGCGGCCCGTACGTGATGAAAGTATCCGGTAAGAACACCATCGAAATCAAGAATGTCCTGGTTGGACAGGTGTGGCTCTGCTCCGGCCAGTCCAACATGACCTTCGCTGTGGCCCGGCACCTGGATTGGACGGACACCGGCACCGAGAATTTCAAGAAAGAGGTTGCGTCTGCGGACTATCCGCGGATTCGAATGTTCACTGTGGCGGAAACCGTGGCCGGCAAGCCGCAGAAGTATGTTCCGGGGCATTGGGACATTACCAGCCCGGTGACGGTGGGCAATTTTTCCGCCGTCGCTTATTTCTTCGGTCTGAATCTTTATAAGGAGTTGAACGAGCCCATCGGTCTGATTCACAGTTCCTGGCCTGGCACGCCGGCCGAATCCTGGACCACCATGCCAACGCTTGAATCGAGTCCCGCGTTCGCCGACATTCTCGCAAGGTGGCGGAAGATGGATGAAGACTATCCTGCCTCCATGGCGCATTACAGCCAGGAACTCCACGAATGGGAAGAGGCCTCTAAAAAGGCTGAGACTGCCGGAAGTCCCATTCCGACGGCGCCGCGCCTTCCATTCGATCCGCGCAATTTTTCCTGGCGTCCGGCGGGTCTTTACAACGCCATGATTGCGCCGCTCATCCCTTACCGCATCAAGGGCGCCATCTGGTATCAGGGGGAATCCAACGGCAGCCGCCCCGTGCAGTACCGCACGCTTTTCCCCGACATGATTCGAGACTGGCGGCGGGCCTGGGGCGAAGGTGATTTCCCGTTCCTTTTCGTTCAGCTTGCGAGCTACCAGTCGGTGCTGCCGCCTTCCAATTGGCCGCTTTTGCGCGAAGCCCAACTGCAGACGCTTTCGCTGCCTGACACGGCCATGGTCGTCACTATTGATATTGGTTCAGCCCGCCGTGTCCATCCGCGCAACAAGCAGGAGGTGGGACGGCGGCTGTCGCTGGCGGCGCGAGCGCTTGCCTACGATCAGAAAGTCATCTACTCGGGCCCGATTTATTCCTCCATGCAGATTGAGGGCAACAAGATCGTTCTCCATTTCAAGCACCTGGGCGGCGGCCTGGTCGCCCGGCGTTACAGCGGCACACCTGAAGGTCTGGTGGGATTTGAAATTGCCGGGGCCGACCAGAAGTTCGCCGGAGCTTTCGCCCGTATCGAGGGCGATACGATTGTCGTGCAAAGTCGCGAAGTGACAAAGCCCGTCGCCGTCCGCTACGCCTGGCAGGACTATCCAATCTGCAATCTTTATAATGAAGCGGGATTGCCGGCCTCGCCGTTCCGGACTGACAATTGGCCGCAGTAGCGGAAACCTGCGTGCTTCTCGCCCGCGGGCGAGCCCGCCGCTTCCTTTGAGAAGTGTGCTATAGTCGAGCGCGAGAGGCATTCATCCTGTACCCTGATCGTCCGTTTTGTGACCTGTATCACTGTGGTTGCACTCACCCTGGCGTAATTTTTCCTGGAGACCGAACACCGGACATCGCGGCTCTATAGCAAAATCGTCCGCGCGCGGAATCGCGCCGGCAGGAGGAAACATGCGTCACCATCGGAATTGGATATCGTGGACATCACTTTGCCTTGCGGTTTTCATGGCGGGAATTGTTTCCGCCCCGGCGCAGAACGCTCCGGCGCCCGCGGCCTCCTCGGCCAATCTGCCGACGGTGGATCAGATTCTCGATAAGTACGTTTCCGCTCTGGGCGGCGAGGCGGCGCTTCGCAAGATCACCACCCGCGTGGCCAAAGGAACATTCGAACTGAACCAGATGCCGGGCGAGTCAACCACCGTGGTTTACGAAAAAGCGCCCAACAAAATCTATTCAGACACCGAATCCCCCCAGATCGGAACTTACAAGCGCGGCTATGACGGCGAAAAGGGTTGGCAGGACACGCCGCAGACCGGCCTGGAGGACCTGTCGGGACAGCAACTGGCGGATATCAAGCGCTCCGGCGATTTTTACGGCGAACTCGACCTGAAAGAGCTTTATCCAAAAATAACCGTCAAGGGCGAGGAGACCGTGGACGGCCATCAGGCTTACGTGATTGACGCCGTCTCGAAGGAAGGCAGTCCCGAGACGTGGTATTTCGACGCGCAGACCGGGCTGAAGATTCGCAATGTATCCCAGGCTGAAGGTCCCCAGGGGCCCATCACCGTGGACAGCATGATCGGTGATTATCGCAAGCTGGACGGCATCATGGTGCCGTACATGATTCGTCAGGATCTGGGCGAGATTTCATTGACGATCAAGTTCACGGACATCAAGCAAAATGTGCCCGTGGACGACGCAATTTTCGAAAAGCCGGCGTCGCAATAGAAGTTTGATTGTCGCTGCGGCAGGTTTTTCGCTGGCTGCAGGTCTTCGCAGCCGCGGCCAGTCACCCGCTGATCAGCCGTCACTCACTCGGCGAGCTGAATCTTGAAAGTCACGGCGCTGCTTTCGGCCGCGGCGTCTTTCAGGTTTTCCGGGACCTCAATCGCCACTTTGCCTCCGGCTCCGTAACCCGCAGGTTTGAGCACCTGTCTCCACTTCAATTCCCGATTCGCTCCCAGCATGCTGATCCTGGCGCCTGAACCCAGATAGAGTTCGTTGATGGTCACTTCGCCCTGCGGCCATCCCATGTGGATTGCATAGAGATACCGGCGATCCTTGCTTTGCGTGAAGCGGAGCGTGTCTCCCTGGCTCGCGACGGTCCATGGGCGCGTGGCATAGATAGCTTCTCCATTCACCTTCATCCAGCGGCCGATATCGGCCAGCCGCGTGCGGATATATTCCGGCATGGCGCCGGTCCCATCCAGGTTCACCACCAGCAACAGGTTTCCTCCCTGGCTCACGGTTCGGGCCAACATGTCGATCAGGTTCGGCAGCGTGATGATGTTCTTTTCCGTATCCTGCCAGTTATATCCGAACGATTGGCTGACGCCGCGGCAGTCCTCCCACTTGTGGACGAGTTTCGGCTGAACGTCATTAAGCGAACTGTACTCGCTGGTGAAAAAGTCGCCTACGTTGAAGCGAGTGTCTTCGCCCAACCGGTCATTGGAAGCGACGCCGTCCTGGCCGGCATTGTGATTGTAAAAATAGCTGACGATTTCCGGCGACCGGGAATCCTTCACGGGCGTCAGCCATTCGCCGTCCAGCCACAGCACGTCCGGATGGTACATTCGGATGAATTCCTTAGCCTGCGGAATGATGTAATCGCCGAAAAAGTCTTTCACCGGAATCTTTCCTGTGATTTTTCCCGCCATGGCCTTTTTGTCGTACGGGATGATTTCATGACCCGGTCCTTTGGGCTGGCTCCACAGCCGGATCATTTCTTTGCCGTCCTGCAGAATCGGGTATTCCCATTCCTCAATGGAAAAGTAGAATCCGAACTTCAGTCCCCGGCTTCGGCACGCTGCTCTCAGCGGCCCGATCAAATCGCGGTGTGGTCCCATGTCCATCGCGTTGCGCTTGGTGTAGCTGCTGGGCCAAAGGCAGAATCCGTCATGATGCTTGCAGAAGGGCACCACGTACTTCATGCCCGCATCCTCGGCGATCTTTGCCAGAGCTTTCGGATCGAAATTCTTTGCCGTGAATTTAGGAATAAAATCATCGCGCTGAAAGTTGGCGCCCCATGTCTCGCGGTGGTATGCAATGGTCTTCGGGTCGTAGTACATGTTGTAGAGATACCAGTCGGGATACATCGGTCCTTTGTCCTTCTTTGGAGCGTATCCCGGCACCGAATAGATTCCGTAATCAATGAACATCCCGAATTTCGCGTCGTCATACCACTCAGGAGCCAAGTGGCCGCGAATGGAAAGAATCGTAGGCGCAAATCGTTCCCGCTGCTTCTCGGATTCCCGCGCCGCCGGCAGCATTTCACGCGGAGCCGCCATCGCCGACACCGCGCTCATCAGTCCCAGTTTTCCGAATTTTCTCCGATCCATCCCGTCCCCCTTGCTGCTGACGTTGAGTTCGCCGCTCCGGGCTTGCCCGCATTCTAACATCGGAAAACATCCATGGTCACGGAGGACCACTACCGTGGCTCCGCCCGAACAATGTGCGCGGGCCGAATTGACGCCTCAGTGTCGCCAAGCTATTCTCGATGCATGCCCACACTCACGCTGCAGCAGCAATTCGGCCAGATTGATATCTACCTTTTTGACCAGCTTCTGAAGGGCCGTGTTCGGCCCGGCACGCCAATCCTCGATGCCGGATGCGGCCAGGGCCGGAATCTGGTTTATTTTTTACGCGAAGGTTATGAGGTTTTCGCCGCCGATGCCGACCCGGAGGCGGTGGAAACTGTCCGCTCGCTGGCGCGCACGCTCGCGCCCAAGCTTCCGGCGTCGAACTTTCGCGTGGAAGATGTCGAGAGCATGTCGTTCGACGATGAATGCGCCGGTCTGGTCATCTGCAACACAGTTTTCCATTTCGCACGCGACGACGCGCAATTCGAGCGCATGGTGCGCGGAACTTGGCGCGTGCTCAAGCCGGGCGGCCTGCTCTTCAGCCGCCTTGCGTCCACGATCGGAATGGAGAGCCAGTTTGTTTCTGTCGGGGGACGCCGTTACCGCTCGCCCGACGGCGCCGAGCGCTACCTGGTGGATGCGGAAATGCTCATTTCAATGACGGAGCGTCTCGGCGGGGAACTTGCCGACCCGATCAAGACCACCATCGTTCACAATCAGCGCGCCATGACCACCTGGGTGTTGCGCAAAAAATCGAAGTAATGGTTTTGCCGCCAGCCCTATGGGGCTCAAACGTCTAAAGTTTTCAGAATTAGAAGCGCAATGTCGCTTTGCAGCGGTTCGGGTTCAGCAGGAGATCAACTCCGTTCACGATGCCCGATACCAGCAGATGCGCGTTCAGAATTGCATCGAGCGCGGCTCCTTCACCGGCGTCAATGGCGATGGCCAGGCCGCCCGCTTTCTTAACGGCTGCAAGTTGCAGCCGGTCATTGTTGCCATTGCCGAATGCGGCCACATGCCGCGGCCCCAGCTTCCTTGCGTAATCACGTTTCTGACGATCGTGCCTTTTGCCGTCAAGAATTTTCAACTTGACCGGGATCCCCTTCAACTGGCCTCGTGCGGTACCGAACGAGTCAGACGTCACAACGTGAATGTCAACGAACTTTGCAAGTCGAATAAGGCGGCGCTTGACCCCGGGAATGAGCTTTCCCCCGAACGCCAACGTTCCGGTGTAGTCGCAGATTAGCGCATTGATTTTGCGATCACCAAAGCCCGGGATGGCTATCGTCAGTCCTTGTTTCCTTGTTTTCATAGCGCAACCGCCAAACGCTTTCGCTCAAGGGTCCGTCCGTCGGCATCATCGTATAGCCGGCAGACTGCAGCGCTTCCAGACGACATATCATATCTCGCCGTCCACCGGCCCGCAAAACAGATGAGGCCGGTCGCCACGGTCAATCTTGATTTCAATTGACCGTGGGGCCGTGTTTCGTAGGAAGCCTACAGTCAGAACAGCGCCGCCCGCGGCTGCCCGGTCCTGCTTTTTGGATCAACTGAAAAGGCTGGGCGAATCACGGCCGACTCCACTATCATGGAAGCGGGCACTCAGATGAAAACGCTATTCCTGGAAAGCATTCACGAAGAGGCTGCTGCTCCCTTTATCGAAGCCGGCCATGAAGTCAGGAGGCTTTCCGGGAGTCCGGATGAAGCCACCCTGCTTCACGAAGTCAGTGACGTGGAGGTGCTGGGAATCCGCTCCAAGACGAGGGTCACGAAAGCGATTCTGGACGCCGCGCCGCGGCTGGTGGTACTGGGCGCATTTTGCATTGGAACCGACCAGATTGACTTGGCGGCGTGCTCCGAGCGTGGCGTGGCGGTGTTCAATGATCCCCACAGCAATACGCGCTCGGTTGCGGAGTTGGCTTTGGGAGAGATCATTATGCTGGCCCGCCGGGCCTTTTCCAGCGGCGTGGCCCTTCACCAGGGCTCGTGGCAGAAGAGCGCGAAAGGCTGCCATGAAGTCCGAGGCATGACCGTGGGCATCGTGGGCTACGGCAAGATCGGCTCGCAACTTTCCGACCTGGCCCAGGCGGCGGGAATGAATGTCATTTTTTGCGATGTAACGGAGGTCCTGGCGCGGGGCAACGCCAAGAGGGTCAGTTTCGAAGAGTTGCTCCAAACCGCGGACTTTGTGACTCTCCACGTGGACGGCCGCCCGCGCAATCACGGACTCTTCGGCGCCGAAGAATTCCGGATGATGAAAGAGGGCTCGTACTTCATGAACTTGAGCCGTGGGTTTGTGGTGGATCACGAGGCTCTGGCGAAGAACTTGCTGAGCGGAAGACTTCGAGGCGCTGCGATTGACGTCTTCCCGAAAGAGCCGAAAAGCGCGGGCGAGCCCTTTAGCGACAATCTGCAAGGCCTGCCTAACGTGATCCTGACTCCCCACATCGGAGGAAGCACCGAGGAGGCCCAGCTGCAGATCGCGCATTTCGTTTCGGCGCGCATCCATCGCTATCTCGAGGCCGGCGACACAGGCCTCAGCGTCAACCTTCCAGCGTGCCGGCTCGAAAGCACGCCCGGCAGCCACCGCCTCGTTCACATCCACCGGAACCGGCCCGGCTTGCTGCTTGCCATTAACAAAGTGTTTGGCGACCGGAGTATCAACGTGGAGCGCCAGGTGCTGGAGACGCGAGGCGACATTGGATACGCCATCCTCGACTTCAACCAGGAGTGGAACCCCGACCTGATCGCGGCGTTGGGAAGTATTCCGCATACTATCCGGTCGCGGGCCATTTACTAGCCTCCAGCCACGTTCAATCTTGATTTCGATTAGCCGTGGGTTTGCCTCCCGATGGCCGGGCCAATGCCGGTGACACCAAGTAGAGGTCCGAACAGATGACCCATGACACGCTCCTATGTCTTGCCGCGCGCTACGCTCCGAACTGGCGAAGGTGATGGTCGGTGTGGACGTAGCCGAGTCGCATCCAGTCGGAGCGCGAAAGCCTGCCGAAGAACGGATGCTCCGGCCAATCGAACTTGGCCGGCTGCTTCACAAAGCGCTCGATCAATTTCTTCAGTTCTCTCTTGTCGCTCTCAAAATCTTTCGGCGGCGTTCCGTCCGCCTTGGCGTCCCATTCGCGCGGCCCCTGAACGCCGTGCGGCCACGGCATCGGAACCCACAACGCCGCCCAACGGAAGGGCGTGCGCGGAATCCATCGGCTGGCCTTCTGCACTTCTTTTTCGCCCAGACTCGAGCGGAAGGAATCCGCCAGGTGGCACAGCATCTGGTGCGAGGACATTTCTCCCCAATGGCGCCGGTTGGAGGAGCGAACCCTGCGCAACCGGTTCAGGAGTTCCATCCTGTCGTTCGTATTAGCCAGCGTCCTCATCTTCGGTCAGTCTTCGTACAGCCGCAGGTCACCGCTCTCGCACGTGTGAGTTTCACGGCAGCGCGGATTCTGGCAGGTCAGAGTCTTTCGCCACGGCCCCGCGCCGGATGGCGGAACCTTCATTTGCGCACGCACTGAGGCGTGCTGACAGAGACCTTTTGAAAGTTCCACAGCGCGAACTCCCGCCACATAGCTTTCGCCGGCTTCGATTCCCCGACCGCAGCTCGCGCAGCGCACCCCGACCTTCATGGCCATGGTTTTAATATACATCCTGCGGGCGGATTTCCGGCGCGGCCCGTTTACTGTTTTTCCACGGCGAGGATGGTGTGGTCGGCGTCGATTTCCACTTTTTTCGGGCGGCGAGGCAGCATTACACTGCCGGTTGAAGTTGTAGGACCGCGGACGCTCAAAAAGCCAGCCAGCACCGGTTCCTTTTTCCACGTGATGTAAAGCGGAATTTCCATCTGGAAAGAAGCCGGCACGTGGGACTGCTGCAGCGACATCGTGAGCTCGGTTTTGCCGCCGGGCGCGTCCGTCAGCTTGTAGGAAAAGTCGTAGTGCGGGGTCGCCGTTCCATAGACCCATTCGTTGAAGAACCAGTCCACGGGCCGGCCGAAATGTCTTGCCACGATGTACTCAAAGTCCTGCGTGGA
>JBJKPU010000118.1:0-9092 GCA_046706005.1 Terriglobia bacterium
GCTGCTGCCTTCCGATTCTCACGATACCCTGGTCCGCCTCGATCATCTGCTTGAGCAGGACAAGGATTACATGAGGTACGCTTCGGCCTTTCTTGACGCGCCTGCCGGCGCTCCGGCTTTTGATCGCATGGAGAGCAGTTTGATGATCGCCTTCCATGGCCGGCCGCAAATCACGCCGCCGCCCGGCGCTTCTGAGCACCGTCCGCGCATGTTCGAACTGCGCACTTATGAAAGTCCCAGCGAGCGCGACCATCGGCGCAAAGTCGAAATGTTCCACAGCGGCGAGTTTGACGTTTTTGCCCGCGCCGGGTTCCATCCCGTCTTTTACGGCGACATGCTGGTCGGTCCGCGCATGCCGCAACTGACCTACATGATTTCCTTTCCCAGTCTTGAAGACCGTGACAAGTTCTGGAAAGCTTTTGGCTCCGATCCCGAGTGGACTCGCCTGACGCATGACTCGCGGTTTGATTTTGAGCCCATCGTCACCAACATCACCAATCTGTTCCTCGAACCGGCTGACTCCTCGCAGATCTAGCCTTGCGCCGCTTCATGGTGAGTTTTATATGCTAAGATTTAATTTTCGATTTGTGACGTTGGGAAATCTACGCTGAAACGTCGCAGAGTCTCGAATCGGCGAGAGGGGACTGAAACCAGGTGGCCGAATCGCGATTTCTCCTTACCGGCGCAAAAGGATTCATTGGTTCCTGGGTGGTCAGGACGCTGATTGAGCGCGGCTCCCGTCCCTGGGTTTTCGACCAGGACCTTGATTCGCACCGGCTGGAATCACTTCTCACCGATGATCAAATCGAGCGCGTTCACTTTATCGAAGGCGATGTGACCCGCATCGAGGATGTTGAGCGGGCCGCTCTCGATCACGACATCACGCACCTGATCCATCTGGCTGCCTTGCAGGTTCCCTACTGCGCCGCCGATCCTCCTCTCGGCGCCAGAGTCAACGTGGTCGGCACGCTGAATGTTTTTGAAACCGCGCGCCGCCATCGCGACCGCATCAGGCGAGTCGTCTATGCCAGTTCGCAGGCGGTTTTCGGCCCGGAGGAGTTTTACGGCGGCGAGTAAGTTCCGGAGGGCGCGCCGCTTCTGCCCAACACTCATTACGGAGTCTTCAAACAGGCGAATGAGGGCAACGCCCGCGTCTATTTTCTGAGCGACGGAGTTTCCAGCATCGGCCTTCGCCCCGGCACCGTTTATGGCGCGGGCCGGGACCGAGGTATCACTTCCGGCCCCACCAAAGCGATCAAAGCGGCCATCGCCGGCCACCCCTACACCATCAAACTGACGGGCGGCGTTGACATGCAGTACGTACGCGACACGGCGGAAATCTTCATTCGTTCCGCCGAATCGAACATCCAGGGCGCAAAAGTTTATACCCCGCGCGGCGAGGTGATCGAAATCGAAAAGTTTCTTGCCGTCCTCGGCCGCCTGCTGCCCCAATCGAAGGAATTGATTCGCGCCGAGGGCAAGCCGCTGCCCATCGCCTTTGATTTCGACGACAGCGCGCTGGTCCGCGATCTGGGCGCGGCGCCGCGGACGCCGCTCGAGCAGGGCATTCGCGAGACGGCGGAGATTTTCGAGCGTCTCAAGCGCGAAAACCGTCTCGACCTGGCCGACCTCGAAAACTGATTGCCGCAAGTGAATCCGGCGGCCGCCGCGCTATCCACTTCAGAACGGAGAAGGCCATGAAAGCTGCAGTCCTTGAAGACGTCGCCAAAATGACGGTGCAGAGCGTTCCTGATCCGCAAATGCAGCCGCGCGAAGTCCTGCTGAAAGTGCAAGCCGTGGGTGTCTGCGGAACCGACCTGCACATTTACCGGGGCCAGGGCAATTACAATTTGGATGCCCACGGACGCGCTGTTCCCCTCACCGAGCATCCGCAAATCCTGGGCCATGAATTCTCCGGTGAAGTCCTGGAAGCGGGAAGCGAGGTCAAGGATCTGAAGCCCGGCGCGCGCGTTCTTTGCGATCAGGGCCTCAATTGCGTGAGCCAGGCCCGCCAGCCGCTCTGCGCATATTGCGCCTCCGGCGACACGCACCAGTGTGCCTTCTATAAGGAGCACGGCATCACCGGACTGCAGGGCGCGCTGGCTGAATTCATTTCCATCCCGGCCGTCAACTGCCTGCCGATTCCTGATGACATGCCCGCCGAGCAGGCGGCGCTGGTCGAGCCGCTCGGCTGCGTCCTCCATTCAAGCGACCGGGCTGAGCGCGCCACCGCCCGCTACACCTTCGCCGGCGAGGAACGGATCCGCAACGTTCTGATCACGGGCGCGGGACCGGCCGGCCTGCTTTTCCTGCAATATCTTCGCAACGTCAAACATTTTGACGGCCTGATCATGGTCAGCGACGTGCGCGACAAGAATCTCCAACTGGTCCGCCAGTTCGGTGGCACACCCATTAACGTGTCGCAGGAGGATTTGACCACAGTGGTCGAAACCCTGACAAAGGGCGAGCACGTTCATTACCTGATCGAAGCTTGCGGCAATTCCGCCATCATCGAGCAGATGCCCACCCTCATCCGCAAGCAGGCGACAGTCCTTTTCTACGGCCACGGCCACGAGGGCCGCGACATCGGAATGATTTGCACACTCTGGTTTCTTGAGCCGACAATGGTCGCTTCCGTAGGCGCATCCGGCGGTTTCGATCCCGACGGCCGGCCCGCCACCTACCGCCGCGCGCGCGAACTGGTCCATTCCAACACGGTCCAGGTGATGCCGTTCGTCACTCACCGTTACCGGGCGCTTGAGGAAATTCGCGGCGCTTTTGCGGAGGATTTTTCGAAACCCGAGTACATCAAGGGCGTTTTGAGCGCCGCATAGCGGAGAAGACTCTCACAAGCCTTTCATCTTCGTTTTTGCAACAGGTGTCTTGCCCTCTGAGGAATTCTTATCGTTGTGGATTCCCAACTGAATTTCCATGGGAGTATTGGAAGGAAACGTAACGTCGTAGCCGCGGGCCAGCAGATGCGAATAGACCGACCACGCGGCACCATAGAACGCAAAGGCCGCGCTCACCGGCTGTGACCGGGCGAGCAGGCCCACCACGCTCCCCACCAATCCAAAGCCCGCTGCGCCGCGCACCGCGCCGCCGGCGACATTGCCCGCATCCCCCGTGGCATTCTCCTGCGCCGCTCTCACACGGCTGTCGGTGTCAAATGAGGAGGTCGCCAGCAGCACGTCGATCGCGGGCATGATAAATCTTTTCTTTGACGCCACGGCCCGCGCTCCGCCTTCGGTGTCCAGCTTGACGTGCGAAGAACTGGCCACGTCCATGCTTTCGATGCCCGCATCGACTCTCTCGTTCGCGCGCTCCGGCTGCGCCAAAGTTTTCGGCAGCTCCATCCGCCGAAAATCAAATCGCAACCGGCCGTTCCTCTCCAGTCGCCTCGCCGGCCGCGCCCGAGTTACTTCCCCTTCGAGCTTTGTCCCTTCCGGCAGGATCAGTTGATGGCTAGGTGAGAAAAGCGGCTGGGAAATCACGGCTTCCACGTGCGAGCCTCTGTGGCTGGTGGCGGAACTGAGCGGGGTCACAAGCCGCGCCCGCACAAGACTGTTGGGAGGAATCCGGCTTCCGATTCCCTTCAGCTCAGCCGGTGTACAATCTTCGCTCCCCAGTCGCAGTGGCGCCTTGAGGACGGCCACCAGGTACGTGCCTTTGGAAATCTCCTGCCTGTGATAGGGCAGTTGTGCGGCCAGGGCGCGCTCCATCCGCTTCAATTTTCCCGGAGCCTTGACCATATTGATCGCCTGCTGCTCCTGGGCTTTAGCCTGTTGGCGCGCCTCATTGATCCGGCCGCGCACACGCCCTTTGGCTGTCTTCCTTTTTCCGCCCGCAACCAGATGAATCATTCGCGGCGAACCCTGCGAGACGGTGGTCTCGATCGGCGACCGCGTTCCGTTGGGCAGCACCAGCGTGTCAAATTCCAGGTGCGCCGTGCGCAGCGGAGTGAAATTTCCGTTGGCAATGGCCAGCGCCCGGCGCTTTCGCGAAACGCCCTGAATCCGGGTGATTTTTCCCAGCACCTCACTGCCCGAGGGAATCACAAGCTTGTCAAAAACGTACACGGGCCGGCTGACTCTGGCTTGAACACGCTCGCCGGCTTTCTTCAAGGGCAGCTTCTTTTCAAGCTGAACGTTCAGCGGGGTTCCCGCCGGAATTGTGAGAGCAACCTTCAGCGGCTGCGGGCTTTGATTTCCAGCCAGCGCTACGCCCGCACACAGCATGAATGCGGCGACGGCTCCAATCAGATTCCTGGCGCTTCCTCGCATGATTTCGGGTCCTTGCCCCCAACAAGCTTCGGGCTTCCCTAGGCGCGTGTCACGCCTGTTTCCGCAACTGCGAACACTGCAATGAGAGAAGTCAGGATTCGCCGCAGGGTTGCCCGGCACAACTCTGCGTTTGCCGGCCCTGCCGAATCCAGTGAGGACTTTAAAGACATCCTGTCCGAGGTTTGATTCAAATCGAGGAATGCCGCGGAAAGACGAATGGCAGGGGCGGCTTAGCGGTCAACCCATGCGTCCTGCCAGGGAATATACTCTGCGCCGTATGTGTTCTCGTCCGTTCCCGTGACGGGCGCGGCGTACCTGATTCGCGCGGAAGAGAAGATATTGTATCCGCATTCGGAGTACGGAAGAGCGATCTGAATTTTCCAGCCTTCTGTGTAATGTTTCTTGGTTCTGAAGCGGAATCCGCCGCGCGAGATATTCTCCGTCACCACAATTTCCTCCCAACCCTGCGGGTCACGGATAAAAGCCTTCATCTGGAGGGACAGACGGACGTACTTCCGGTCATCCCGGGTGCGCGGAGCTCTTGGAACATTCACATTCGGAAGCTGCAGACCGGCGGGCTCGGAGCCGGGCAAATCAGAAGACTGCAAGGACGGACCGGTGCCCTCGCCTTCAGGCCCCGGCGCTTCAGAAAACTGCATTGGCGGTGTGGAGACGGCGCCTTCAGGGCCTGGCGTGCCCGAAGCAGGTGGGAAGAGTCCTGTCGGACCGCCGATCTCCGTGGGGACTTCTTCATCAGCCTCAATCCAGGTTTCTTTCCACAAATTCACATCCAGGCACTTGGCGCAGTGCCGCCAGATCGAGCCGCAGGCATGCAACGCTTCGGACTCGAACTCGTTCAGGTAAACCAGTTCCCGCCTCCGGCATCGGGAGCATTGCAGAAGGGCGCGTCCGACGGCCGTTTCAGATTCTTCAATGGGAGGAAATTCAACTCCCCACAGGTTCACTTCCGGATGGGCAAGTTCCACACCGTAAAAAACTCCGTCGGAACTCTCGCTGATCCGCCCCACAATGCGCGCTTCCGACTCTTCGGTGGTCATCAGGCATTGGATCAGAATTTCCAGTTCAGGAGAGAGCTTGCGGAAACACTGGATCTTTGCGCCATAGCGGGCGATGACCACGGTGCGCGCCGGGTCGGCAAAGTTCTGCCCCAGAACGTCCACGCCGCTGATAACAATTGGAAGCTGCACCGATATCCGATCGCTTCGACGCTTTTTGGAACTTTCCAATTCAGGCCCTCAAATCGAGATTAGAAACCTTCCGCTCTTTATTCTCGTTTCCAGCCGTCTTTCAACTCCCGCGAGTTCCGTCCGCAACACCGAACGTCTTGATGTACTCCAGGCCGTACTCGGTCAGAACGTACTCGCCCTGCAGCGCGCGAACCCGCACAATTTTGGCAGGGACAAAAATATTCGCGCGCCCGCCCGTATAAGGCAGGCACACGTCCAGCCGCAATCCCATGTAATAGTTGCGCCGGCTTCGAAAGCACAAACCTCCACGGGAGACGTTCTCCGTTTTAACGACTTCCTCGATGTCCGGAACGTGCCGGACGAGCGCCGTCAGTTTGACCCTGGCGCGCATGTGCTGCCGCCTCTCGTCAGCGGGGATTGGAACCGGCTTACCCCCCTGAGGAGGCTTTGTCTCCGCGGCTGCCTCGCCGGTCGCGCCCGGCGGCTCCCGCCACAGCGTTCTGTCGCGGCACCGCTTGCAATCCCGGAAAATCGTCCGATTGACCTCAAAGACTTCCGCCTCAAACTCGTCCAGATACACCAGTTCGCGGCCGGCGCAATGCCGGCATTCCAGCAGGATTCGTCCAACGGCCGCCTCGGATTCGCTCGGCGACGGAAAGTCGATTTCCCAGAGGTCCGCCGTATTGTCGATGAAGGCGACGCCGTAAAGATACGTTTCGCCCGAGTGTTCGATGAGACCCACAATGCGCGCTTCCGTCTCCTTGCGCGTGTCGCATCGCTGCAGGGCCAGGAACTGCTCCGGGCTCAGGCTTCGCTTCAAGAGGATGGCCGCCCCGTGCCGGCTCAGGACGCTCGTTTGTCCCTCTTCCTCAAAAGCTTCGCCCGACACGTCGTTTCCGTAAACGCGGATCGGCATCACATGCACAATCCGGTCACTCCGCCGTTTCGGGGGTGTTTCCATTGCTTTTCCTCAAGCGCCCGAACTTATCTTCGCCTTCCCCACTATCCGCGGCCAGCAGAATCCGGGGACGGTTTCGTATCTTAAGGATTTCTGCAGAAGACCGCAATAGCAGACAAGTGAACCAGGGCACAAAAAACCAACTTGTCAAATCATAACTCCGGTGTACACTACCCTCCCGGAGGACGGCCGCAGGTGCCGGAGCAGCGAAGCCATCGGCCGGCGAACGGAGGTTGGAGAAGGCTAGTCTTCCGCGGGCCCTGCATAAAATCTTCATTGAACAAGGTCGGCTGGAAACAAACCAGTTGCGACCCGACTGGAGTGCGGCATCCTTTCGCCGCGAGAGGGAATAGATAAATGAAAAAAATAACTGTGCGCGTCTACGTGACGGTACTTGCCCTGTTGTGCGTTTGTTCTGTTCTTCAGGCGGAAGTTTCCAAATCCGCGAAAGAAAAGTTGAATCACTTGCTGCTCGGGAAAAACGTGAAACCGCTTCTCGACCTTCCGGCCACGAAGGAAGGCATCAATGTGTATCTGAGTCCGGCTCACGGAAAGCGTCTGGATGAGCGTGGAATCGATATGAAGGAGCTCACCAAATTCCTCAAGTCGAAAGGAGTCGGCGTCCAGGCCGGCGAGACCGACATTATCACTGATGTCCGATTCGATAGCGACCGTGTGGAAATTCAAATCGGCGGCGGCGGCGAAGGCAGACGAGGAAGCAAGCATGCCAACAAAGTCAGCCCCGGGTTTCTTCGCGCGGGAGGCTCACGTATCAACTTCCGTTTTGGCCGCGGATTGACCGATGAAGACATTCAGCCGGAGAAATTTCTTCCGTTGATGGCGCGCGTCCTCAACGTCAGTGCCATCCAGCAGGAGCAGGCGGAAGCGCAGATCCCGGCGGAGTACAAGGCGGCCATCCAGGCTAAGACGGTTAAGGAAGGCATGACCTATCAGATGGTGCTGATGGCCTTCGGGAATCCCGACCAGAAGAAAATCACGGACTCCTCCACCAGCCTCAAGGAAACCTGGTACTACCTGATTGACGGCCATCGCTGGGTGGTCGATTTCACCGATGGCAAGGTTTCGAACGTCAGGGTCTACTGAATAGACGTTTTCAATCCCGATCAACCCTTGCGGTTCTCCCACCGGTCCAGGTGGGTAAGGCCGGCGGGTCAGGTGTGGACGGCGGACTGGCGGCCCGTCATTTGCCCCAGCACGTGGGGAATCGCCTGCATCTCTCAGCCGGGGACTGCGGCGACGGCGGCCACGACAAATGACATTCCGGCGAATCCGATGACGCAGAGAACTAATAAAACAACGGCCAGACCCAGTGGAGCAGCCCACACAACTTTGTATATCGCCAAATCCACGGCCGCCGCGACTGCTGCGAGACCAAGAAAAATGATCTGCAGCCGGCGTCCCCACCTGAATCCGAAACTATCATTGATGACGCGGGGAAGCACCAAAAAGCAGCCAATCGCTGCAAACCACAAATCGCCTCCCGGGACACTCCACCCCTTTTGAGCAACCAAAAAGCCCGAGGCACTCTGAAGAACCTGGTAGAAAACAAGCAGAAGCACCACACCCAGGACAGCCCTGACCGTCCTGCCGATCACTCCCGGTCGTGGCGCCTCCACCGAGTTTTCTCTGGAACTTTCCATTAGGGCTGTCTTCGGAAACTGACCCCGTTCGACATAAACTAAGCGCCAGCTGGCGTCGGGGCTTCTGGCGGGACAATTCCTGCCTCCCGCATAGCCGTCCAGAAATCCGCCGGAATGGGAAAAGTCATGAGGCGGACATTGTCTTCGAGTTCGGCCACCGACCTTGCTCCCGGAATCACCGAAGCAACCGCCGGATGCGCCAGCGGAAATTGCAGCGCCGCCGCCCGCATCGGAACCGCAAATCGCCGGCAGACCGATTCCACCTTGCGGACTTTCTCCATAATTCCCGGGGGCGCGTCCACATAATTGAATTTCGCGCCCGGCCGCGCGCCGGTTGCCAGAATGCCGCTGTTATACGGCCCGCCGATGATAATGCTGATCTTCCTTTCGACGCACAGCGGCAGCAATTCCTTCAGGCCCGTGTGGTCAATCAGCGTATAGCGCCCGGCGAGCAGAAAGCAGTCAAAATCCCCTTCTCGCGCAAAGCGCGCCGGCATTTCCGCCTGGTTCATGCCCGCGCCGAGGGCTCCGATCAGTCCCTGGCTGCGCAATTTTGCGAGCGCCGGATACGCGCCTTCGATGGCTTCCTTGTAATGGTCATCCGGGTCATGGATATGGAGCACATCAATGCGCTCCAGCCCAAGACGCTTCAGGCTCTCTTCAAACGAGCGCATGACGGCGTCATAGCTGAAATCGAAGACGGGCCGGAAAGGCGCAGGATGATCGAATTCATCGGGTTGCAATTCGCCGGGCTCGACCGGCTGGAGCAGCCGCCCGACTTTTGTCGCCAGAACGTAGCCGTCGCGATTCGCGCCGGCCAATGCCCTGCCCATCCTCATCTCGCTTTTGCCGTGGCCGTAAAGCGGCGCGGTGTCAAAGAAATTGACGCCCAATTCCAGCGCTCTGCGAATCGTCCCCAGCGCCTGTTCTTCCGGCACGTCCTGGAAAAGCCCTCCCAGCGGCGCTCCGCCCAGCCCCATCC
>JBJKPU010000119.1:0-19701 GCA_046706005.1 Terriglobia bacterium
ATGATGGAAACAGCGGAAGCGACGGCGGATTTTCTGCGCACGCGCGACGTTCGCGTGGGCGTGCTGAGCTTCAGAAGCTTCCGGCCGTTTCCTTCCCGGCTGGTGGCGGAACTGCTGATGGGCCGCAAAGCCGTTGCGGTGATCGAACGGGCCGACGTGCCGCTGGCGCAGTCGAATCCGTTGACGACCGAGGTTAAAGCGGCGCTGGCGGACTTTGATCAGAAGCGGCGCGCGATGGGCATCGAGATGCCGGAGGTTTTCTCCGGAGTCGCCGGCCTGGGCGGACGCGACGTTCGCCCCGGACATTTCCTGGCGGCAGTGGAAGAAATGTTCAAGCCGAACGGGAAGCGGCACTTTGTGCTGGGCGTGCACCACCGGGATGCTCTCGAGATTGCGGAGGACCCCGACGTGCGTCCTCCCGACGGTTTTTCGCTGCGCGGACATTCCGTGGGCGGGTTCGGATCGGTAACCACAAACAAAGTTCTGGCAACGGTTGCGGCGGATCTTTTCGGCCTGCACGTGCAGGCATTTCCGAAATACGGATCGGAAAAGAAGGGATTGCCGACGCATTATTACCTGACGCTCGCCTCGGAGCCCGTCCGGCTGCACGGAGAATTGAAGCGCGTCGAGTTCGTGGCGATTCAGGATCCCAACGCGTTTTTGAACGGCAACCCGCTGGAAGGGGTTGAACCGGGGGGCACGATTTATTTTCAGACCCAACTTGAGCCGGACCGGGTTTGGTCAAGCCTGCCGGCGGCGGCAAGAGAGAGCATTCGGACGTGGGGGCTGAGGCTCTATGCACTCGACGCGCTGAAGATCGCGCGCGAGTCTTCAAGCCGGGCCGACCTCCAGACGCGAATGCAGGGAATTGCGCTGCTCGGCGCGTTCCTTCGCCTCACTCCTTTCCGCCGCCGCGCAGGTTTGGCCGAAGAGGACATGTTCGCCGCTCTCGATAAGGCGATGACCAAGTACTTCGGCAAGCGCGGACGGCAGGTGGTGGAAGATAACCTGAAGGCGGCGCGGCGCGGATACGACGAGGTTGTGGAAATTGTCCCGCCGGCCGGCGAAACGGTGCTGCCGCACCGGCACGAAGAGGATCTGCCGGTGCTGAATCGCGCGGCAGGCAACGGCGGCGTGCTGCCGGAAGATTTCTGCGAGCGGATCGTGGGCGCTTACAGCAAGGGGCGCGAGTCGCAACTGGAAGCGGACCCCTATGTGGCGCGCAGCTACATGCCGGCAGGAAGCGCGGCTTTCCGCAGCTTCCGGCACCTGGCGCCGGAAATTCCGGCCTTCATCGCGTCGGCCTGCGTGGGTTGCATGGAATGCGTGAACGAATGTCCGGACACGGCCATTCTGGCGAAGGTGGCGGAACCGGATGTGCTGGATCAGAAGCTGACGATGATCGAACAACCGGCGCTGCGCGACGAATTGCGCGCCGGTTTTGTGGCGACCACCAAGTATCACGACATCTTTACGCGCAAGGGCGAAACGGGCGGACTGTTCGGCATCTTCGTCGATCCCGACAAGTGCAAGGGATGCGGCGAGTGCGTGGAAGTCTGCGGACGTCATGAAGCCCTGAAGATGACGGGGAAGACCGAAGAGAGTCTGCAGCAATACGACATGGCGATGGATCTCTACCGCCATCTGCCGGAGACTCCCGCGAAGTTTTTGAACGAAAAAACCGTGGGCGACATGATGCTGGCCAGCCGCGCCCTGCTTTACGCGGGCGGCGCGGGTTCCTGCATGGGATGCGGGGAAGCGACGGCAATTCGCCTGATGCTCGCGGCCACAGGATTTGTTTACGGCGCCGATCAGATCGGCATCGTCGCCGCTACGGGCTGCAACACGGTTTACGGTTCCACTTATCCTTACGACCCGTTCAACGTTCCCTGGACGAACTCGCTGTTCGAGAACGCTCCGGCGGACGCGATGGGCATCCGGCTGCGCTGGGACCAGGAAGGTCATACCATGCGCCGGCTGTGGGTGCTGGGCGGGGACGGAGCCTTGTTCGATATCGGATTCCAGTCACTCTCGCGGATGTTGGCGTCCGGGATGGACATCAAGGTCCTGGTGCTCGATACGCAGGTTTATTCGAACACCGGCGGTCAGGCTTCGACCGCGACCTTTACCTCCGAGGATGCCAAGATGGCGGCGGTGGGCCGCGCCGTTTCGGGGAAGACGGAGCGTCGGAAGGAGCTCGCTCAAATCCTGATGATGCATCCCCATGTTTTTGTGGCTGCGACCACCGCCGCGCATCTGAACCACTTCTACAAGGCCGTGATGGCCGCGAATGAATTTCCCGGCCCGGCGGTCATTATCTGCTACACGGCCTGCATGCCGGAACACGGAATTCCCGACGACCATGCCGTCGCGCAGGCGAAACTGGCTGTGGACGCGCGCGCGTTCCCGCTGTTCATGTATGACCCGCGCAAGGGCGAGAAGCTGCGCGAGCGCATCAGCCTGACGGGCAATCCGGCGGCGAAAGAAGACTGGTACGTCAATCCGAAAACCAGCAAGCCGGTTGATTTCATCTCCTTCGCCCGGACGGAAGGCCGCTTCTCGCGGCATTTCGACGCCGAGGGCGAACCGGATCAGTCGCTGCTGGTGGCCAAGCAGGACCGGCTGGACAACTGGCACAGACTCCAGGAGCTTGCCGGATTGCGCTAGGCCGCGCGGTGGAAACCAGGGTCCGGTGCCCGCGGGCATGTGAGATAGTTCCGCTCCCGGATTCCGTTCATCCCTTATCGTGAGCGCGAGAGTCCCCCATCCCGGGCCTTGAAATTCTATTGCAAGCTCAGCAATTAACCGTATAATGACCGCGGTGATCTATGCCTATGAACAATCACACGAATCGCATTCTTGTAGTTGACGATGATCTGGCAAGCCGGGAACTGCTGGCGGAGCTTTTGGCCGGCCGATCCTATGACGTTGTCACGGCTTGCGACGGCGTGCAGGCCGTCGAGGAATTTGAGCGGTCTCACCCGGATCTGGTCCTGCTCGACGTGATGATGCCCAAACTCGACGGGTTTGAAGCGTGCGGGCGGATCAAGTCAAGTCCGGAAGGGCGGCTGACGCCGGTGGTGCTGGTGACGGCGCTTTCCGCGGCGGAGGATCGGATTCGCGGGCTCAACGTCGGCGCCGATGGATTCCTGACCAAACCAGTTGACCGGGCTATCCTGCTGGCGCAGGTGAAAGCGCTTCTGCGGCTGAAGCAGGCGACGGATGAACTGGAGCGTGCGGAGGCGGTGCTGTTCGCGCTTGCCCGGAGCATCGAGGGCAAAGACCCTTATACCCGGGGGCACTGCGAACGATTGTCCGACTATTCCGCCGAACTCGGCAAGCTGATGGGACTTCCGGAGGAAGAGATCATTGCCTTGCGAAGGGCCGGGATTGTTCACGACGTGGGGAAGGTCGCCGTGCCGGATTCCATCTTGCTGAAGGCGGGGCCGCTGACGCCGGACGAATGGAACGTGATGCGCGAGCATCCGGTTGTGGGCGAGCGCATCTGCGCGCCGTTGAAATCGTTCCGGCTGGTTCTCCCCATCATTCGCCACCACCACGAGAAACTGAACGGCTCCGGCTATCCGGACGGCCTGCGCGGCGAGGAAATTCCTCTGACGGCCCGGGTGCTGCAGGTGGTGGATGTTTTTGACGCGCTCACGACGGTCCGTCCCTATAAACGGGCGCTGAGTCTGGAGGAGACATTAAAGATTCTCCAGGAAGAAACCGAGAAGGGGTGGTGGGACGGGCGGATTGTCGAGAAGTTCCGCCAGATGATTGTGACCGCCGAAGCGGGCAAGCCTGCATGAAGCTCAAGTACCAAGTGAGACTGGAATTCGTCCTGGCGCTGGGAATTCTGGCGGTGTCCGCTTTTGCCTCCTATCGAAGCCTGGCCGGGCTCAGCAATACCCTGGAGATTCTTGCCAAAAGCTACGAGCGGCTGGACAAGCTGACTTCGCTGCAATCGGGCGTGGCGGTAACGGAGAGCGCCGCGCGAGGGTATCTGCTGACGAATAGAAATGAGTACTATCAGACGTATCTTACGGCAGACCGCTCGGTGAGCGAGAGCCTGTTGGACCTCCGGCATTCGATGGCCTCCGAGGCGAGTGAGAAATCCTCATTTCATGAGCTGGAAGGGCCGATTGCCGACCGATTGGCGCTCCTTCGCCGGGTAGTGGCTTTACACCGGCAGCACGCTTCTCTCGATCAAAAACAGACTGAACTGGTGACGCAATCCGAAAGCGCAATGGCCCGAGTCAATCAGGCCATCGAGGGGATCCGGCGGAAGGAAATCGGGCTCCTCGCGAAGAACCGGCAGGAAGCCGAGGAAGGCTCGCACGAAACCATCCTGACGCTGGGCGCCGCGTTCCTTGCCGGTTTTCTTCTGCTGATTTCGGTGTTCTATCTGCTGACGGGAGAGGTTCAGCAGCGGCAGGAGCGCGAGGAGGAGATCCGGCGGTTCAGCCTGGCGCTGGAGCAAAGGAACCGCGAAGTTGAGCGGGCCACGCGGCTGAAGAGCCAGTTCCTGGCCAGCATGAGCCACGAGCTTCGCACTCCGCTGAACGCCATCATCGGGTTTTCCGATTTGCTCGCTGAAGACTCGAGCGGCAGCATCTCCGGCAAACAGAAGCGTCACCTCGAGCACATTCGCACTGCGGGCCGCCATCTTCTGCAGCTGATCAACGACATTCTGGACCTGACGAAGATCGAGACGGGCCGGATGACGCTTCAGGTGGAAAACCTGGCTCCGGCGGAAATCCTGCCGGAAGTTCTATCCACCATCAGCCCGCTTGCCATGAAGAAGAAGATTACCATCGAGAGCGACATGCCCGGCTCGCTGCGTCTGAAGGCCGATCGCGTCCGCTTGAAGCAGGCGCTTTACAATCTGCTTTCCAACGCGGTGAAGTTCACTCCCGAAGGCGGCCGCGTGGTGATTGCGGCGGCGGATCAAGGCGAGATGATCGAGCTTTCCGTGGCCGACACGGGCGGAGGCATTCGTCCCGAGGACCAGGAAGCCATCTTCGAGGAATTTCACCAGGTTGGAGAAACGACCAAAGGCGTCAAGGAAGGAACAGGCCTCGGACTGGCCATTACGCGCAGGATCGTAGAGCAGCAGGGCGGGAAAATCCGCGTCGAGAGCCAGTTGGGGCAAGGCGCGAATTTTATTTTTACGCTTCCGGCGGCCCCTGCGCCGGCGGAGCCCGTGCGCGAAGCCGAACCCGCGCCCCAGGGACATGCGGGCCGGCCGCTGGTGCTGGTTGTGGATGACGAGCCCGTGGCGCGAGAACTGCTGGTCAGCTTTCTGGCAGTGGATGGATACCGGACGGCGACGGCGTCTTCCGTGCCGGAAGCCCTGGAGAGAGCGCGAAATCTCCATCCCGATGTTGTTACAGTGGATGTTCTGATGCAGGGGCCGACGGGGGGCAACGTTCTGGCGGAGCTGAAGAGCCAGCCTGAGACGGCCGGAATTCCCGTCGTCGTTGTGACCGTGGCCGACTCAAAGGACGAGACGCTCTCGTCCGGCGCCGCGGAGTTTCTGGTCAAGCCGGCGAGGCGTGAAGACCTGCTCGCGGCCGTGGGGCGGCAGGCGCGCGCCGGCGCTGGAGGCAAGCCCGCCATTCTTGTGGTGGACGACGATCCGGTCGTTCAGCACCTGCTGGCCACGCAGATCAGGGCCGCGGGCTATTTCCCGATCGTTGCAGGAAACGGCCGCGAAGGACTCGACGTCCTGTGGCATACTCGCGTGGAGGCGATCATCGTTGACCTGATGTTGCCGGAAATGGACGGGTTTGAAGTGATGCGGCGCATCCGCCAGAATCCCAGGCTAAACAACATTCCATTTTTCGCCCTGACGGCAAAGGAACTTTCGGATTCGGAAGCAGCGATTCTGGCGCGCGAGACTCGCAGCTATTTTTCAAAGGAAGGCAACTGGACCGCAAGCTTGCTCGAGCAGTTGGGCAAAATCCTGGGCCAGCCCGTGGGAGTATCATGAAAGCCAAAATTCTGATCGCCGACGATGAAGCAGCCTGCCGGGAACTGATCCGGCTGGCGCTGGAGCCTCGGGGCTACGATGTGATTGAAGCTACCGATGGCGAGGAGGCTCTGCGCACGGTGACGGAAGAACGGCCGGACCTCGTCCTTCTGGATATTCAATTGCCCAAGCTCGACGGTTATGCGGTCATGCGGGCAGTGCGCGGGAATCCCGATCTTTCGTCCGTCCGCCTGATGGCTTTTTCGGCGCAACTGGCTGAGGACGAAACCGGCACGGCTGCCGTGGCGGGTTTCAACGGCTTCGCGAGCAAGCCGGTCAACATTGCAAAGCTTCGCGAGGCGGTGGCCGGCATGTTGGCAAAGTAGCTCCGCCCGGACGCTGCTTCGCTTTGTCCCCTCTGGAATCCGCCGCCCGCTCACTTGAATTGCAGAGTGATTTCCTCCGGCCCGGAATGTTTCCCCCACACGGAAGTTCGCACGATCTCTCCCGCAACGGCCGTCTTCAGCGTGACGCCGCGGGCGGTGGCCCGCTCAAAGCTCCAGCCCGCCGTGTGAAAGGTGAGCGTCGTCGGATAGTTTTCAACCAGGTCCACGACCACCCGAAGCTGTTTGCTTTTCGCGTCCCACTGTTCCTTTTCGATTTCAACGCGGCCCATCGTGATGTGGCCGTCCGTGCCCAGAAGCTGCGGGTAAACTTCCGGGCGTGGATGGAAATCACCTCGCACTGGTGCGGCTTGAGCGCCACGGAATATTGGCCGCGAAAACTGCCCAGGAATTTCTGATTCCAGAAATCGAAAAGCAGGTAATTGCGGCCGGGGTCGAGGCCGGCGGCGCCGAAATTCAGAACGATTTTGCGCTGCGGAGGCGGAGCAAGATAACCTGCGACGGGAATCGACTGAAGTCCAGCGGGCTTTGGGTGGACCTTTTGCAGGCGCTCATTTTCCAGTTGCGCCTGTTTCGCGTCGGACGTCATGGCAAGCTGCTGGCCGTAACCGCGGAACGAGCGGAGAAGGAAATCATCGTGGCCGAGAATTTCAAAAGCGGCGGGCTGGACCGAGGGCGGAATTTCGTTCGGTCCCGCGTCCCAGTCAAAAAGTCCCGCCACGTCCCAGTCGGCAAACGGACGCACGATGTGGAGCATCCAGACAGGACGGTCGTGCGCGATGGGGAAAAGGTCCATGGGCGTGATGTCGGCGACCGGAATGACCTTGCGCAGCATTTCGCGCCGGCTCACGGGCAGCGAGGCCATGTCATCGCCCAGCATCAGAAGCTGGCCCGAAAGCCCCAGAATCGAGGTCCAGGTGCGCGCTTCGTCATCGGTCAGCGGCGGCCGGACCACCAGCGCGTCAGGATCCGTGTACCAGGCGATGTTGTGGGTATAATATCCGCGCCGCATGCCCGCCACTGCCTCACGCACGCCTCGGAACGATGGCGGCTCGCCCTCGCCCACGACATCGCCGCCCAGGCGCGCCGACTGCGCGATGCCCATGGATTCGGTCGGGTAGGCGGGGCCGCAGGCGGAAAAGAAAACGCCGGGCTTGACGCTCATCGCCTGCCGGATGCCCTCGAGCGCATGGCGGAATGCGGTTTCCGCGTCGAGCGAGGGGTCGGCGGCGCGCGTCCGGTTGTGCGCCCAGATAGCCAGCGTGTCGTTCTCGCCGTCCAGTTTGAAATAATCGTAGCCCCATTCCAGCGTGTGACGGCGATAGACTCCGTCGAGATATTTCTCTAGCTCCGGATTCGAAAAATCCGCGACGTAAGTTCCAAACCACGAACCCAGCCGCGCGTTGCCTTCGGCATCCTGGAGGAACCAGTCCGGGTGGCGCTCGTAAAAGTCCTTGTCGGCGTTGCCGAAGACGGAAAGCCAGAGTCCCGCTTTGAGTCCGCGCGCGTGAATCTGATCAGCCAGCCACTTCATGCCCTGGGGAAATTTCAGATTGGAAGCGTCCCAGTCGCCGCCGATGGGCGAGCCGTGTTCACCGCCGCCGGAGTGCTGCCATCCGGCATCGACCAGGCAATAATTAAGGCCGAAGGGTTTGTAATCCGCGGCCAGCGCATCCGCGTTGCGCAGGATGTCCTGCTGCGTGACATGTGAGAAATACATGTACCACGAGCACCAGCCGACCGGAGCGTGCGGCCACTCTTTCTTGTTGAGCGGAGAATAATAGGGAAGGCGATTCGCGTAAACGCGGTCAACCATCTGAAACCGGCAGCTCGGCGGCGCGCCAACCGGGCCTGAAGCGGTAACGGCGAACCCTTGGGGAACTGTCTCAAAATGCGTCACGCGCGCCAGCACGCGCAGCGCTTCATCCCGCTCGCGATTGAACACCGCGTGGTCGAGAGTGCTGGTGGCCCGGCCGCTTTCCATCTGCCACACGGGCCCGCCGAGGTCGTCAACGCGCGCCTGGATGGCGTCCGGGCCGGCCTGGATTTTCCATGCCAGCACGGCTTGCGCTTCGCCTTTGGGCGCAAAGCCGCGCAGCGAAACGGCCGCGGCCTGGCCGTCGCTTCTGATGATGATGTCGTAGTGCTCCGGCCCGGCGACTCGAAAGATGCTTTCTCCTCTGACGCCCGAGCGCACAGGTTCGAGCCGCGCGCCGCGGGCAGTGGAACTGAATTTGGCGTCGCCGCCGGTTACTTCCACTCGCAGTCCGGTCACCCACGTCACGCCCTGATAGAGAAGATCGAGCGTGCGGCCATCGCGGGAGCGCCGTGCGGTCCAAAGGACGGAACGAGGCTCGGGTTTATTGCCGCGCGTGCGCAGGCCGTGCCTTGGTATTCGCGCGGATTGTGCCGCCCGCTTTGGCGCGGCATGCCGCCGCTGTCCCTGCAGCGGAGCAAGCGGAATCAGCAGCAAAGCAACGGCCGCCGCCAGAACGCTGCCGATTTGTAGTGTTCGTGTTGACCGTTTCATTCCGGAATGCCCCCGGGGTCATGCCGCTGCCGCCGAGCCTTTCCCTGCGGCGCGCAGGACTTTCAGGAACTCGCGCATGAAGAAGGGAAGATCCATCCACGTCCGCGAGCTGACCAGATTTGCATCGACCGCCACTTCCACATCCGAGAATTTCGCGCCTGCCTGCTGCATGTCGGCGGCGAGTTCGGGATAGGTGGCGACGGTCCGGCCGCGCAATCCATTCACGGCGGCGAGAATCAACGAGCCGTGGCAGAGCGCGGCAATGGGCTTCTTCTTCTCCAGGAAATGCTGCACGATGCGGTGCAGCTCCCGGTCGTTGCGCAGATATTCGGGTGCGCGCCCGCCGCTGAGAATCAGGCCGTCGTAATCCTCGGCACGCGCGTCACGAAATGCGATGTCGGCCGGGATCAGATAGCCGGGCTTTTCAATGTAAGTGCTCCAGCCGGGCTCGAAATCGTGAATCACGGAATGGAGCGGCCTTTTTTCCGGCGCTCCAATATGCACCGTAATCCCTTCCTCGCGCAGCCGATGATAGGGATACCAGGTGTCGAGCGATTCCGTGGCATCGCCCGCGACCAGCAGAACTTTCGACATGAGAATCACCTCCGCTTTAATTCCCGCCGATTATACATCCGGATCGGCGCCGCAGGGCTATAATCGGCGACGTTCCGGCGTTTCTCGTAGAGTTGGCGATTCCTGCCCGCGGAGGCGGCGGCAGGGTCATGGCTTGGTGGGCGGGCATCCGTTAGGCTATAATGCTGATTTGTTGAGTGGCGACAGGGCGGTAGTCTTTACCCGTGAGGAACTGGAGCTTCACAAGGTTGTCGTCTCCAGAGCTTATGCTCCAGGAGCCCTGGACTTCCAGGGAGCGGATTTCCGCCAGATAAGTCCGCTGCAAGTGGATGCCGTGGCGGAGCTTACGGGCGGAGAAATCCGAATCCGCGGGAAGTTGTCGGTCCGCCTGGAGACTGCGTGCGACCGGTGCCTGGGGCCGGTTGAAATTGAGGTCAAGCCGGATTTCGATCTGACCTATCGGCCGATGGGAGAGATCGCGCGCGACGAGGAAGTTGAGGTTCCGGCGGACGAGCTGGACATTGGATTCTACACGGGTGACGGAGTCGCGCTCACGGACGTCGTGACCGAGCAGGTGATTCTGGCCCTGCCGATGAAAACTGTCTGCCGGCCGGATTGCCAGGGCTTGTGCCCGGTTTGTGGCGCGAACCGGAATCTCATAAAATGCAACTGTCCGGCTCCGCGCACAGATTCGCCCTTCGCTTCGCTCAAGGATGAGTGAAGCGCGGGCGGTGTGGCGCCGGGAACCGTCGCGGCCGGAGCGAGGCGGCGAACGTTAATCCTCGCGAGCCGCTGGAGATTTTGCAGAGAGAGGCGTTGAAATGCCAAATCCGAAACGAAGACACAGCAAGGCTCGGCGCAACCGGCGCCGCGCTCACGATCATCTGGCAAGGCCCTCGCTTTCCGAGTGCCCGAATTGCCACGAGATGAAGATGCCGCATCAGGCTTGCCCGCACTGCGGCTATTATCGTGGAAAGGAAGCGGTCCTGGTGGAGGAAACCGCTTAGCCGGCTGTCGAGTCGCAGAAACCGAGCCATTTTCGAAAATCTGTCTCTGATGGTACTCCATGCGAACGATTGCCGTTGACGCCATGGGAACCGACAGCGCTCCGGGGCCGGAAGTCGAAGGAGCTATTCAGGCGGCCCGCGCGCATCACGCCCACGTGTTGCTGGTGGGGCCTGAGGACGCGCTGAAGCGCGAACTGGCGCGTCACGGCGCGCATACCCACGGCATTGAAATCGTTCACGCGTCCGAAGTGGTCACCATGGAGGACGCTGCGGCGAAGGCTTTCCGGCGCAAACGCGATTCCTCGATCCGGGTGGCGGCGCGGCTGGTGCGCGAAGGCCGGGCGCACGGATTGATCAGCGCCGGAAACACCGGCGCGGTCATGGCCACCACGAAGATTGTTCTCGGCATGCTCGAGGGCGTTGATCGGCCGGCGCTGGCGGCGGTTTTTCCTACCGCCGTGGGCAAGGCGGCCGTGCTGCTGGACGTGGGCGCGAACGTGGATTGCAAGCCGTCGCACCTGGAACAGTTCGCCGTGATGGGCGAGATTTATTACCGGGTGATTTTCGGCGTTGAACGTCCGCGAGTGGGTTTGCTCTCGAACGGTGAAGAGGATCACAAGGGAAACGATCTGACGCGCGAAGCGCTGGCGCTGCTGAACCAGCTTCCACTGAACTTTGCGGGGAATGTCGAAGGACGCGACCTCTATAACGGCAGCGTCGAAGTGATCGTCACGGACGGGTTTATCGGCAACGTGGCGCTGAAAATCAGCGAGGGCGTGATCGAAGCGGTTTCCAGCCTGCTGAAGGAGGCGCTTTCGAGCACCTTGTCGTCCAAGGTGGGCTACGTGCTTTCACGCAAGGCATTCCAGAATTTCAAGAAGCGGCTCGACTACTCTGAATACGGTGGCGCGCCTTTGCTGGGCGTTAAGGGCGTTTGCATCATCTGCCACGGAGGATCGAACGCCAACGCCATCAAAAACGCCGTGCGGGTGGCGGCGGAATTTTCCGAGGGCCGAGTGAACGAAAAGATCGAAAAAGAGCTGGCCGGGACCGCTCTGGCAAAAACCTAACCAACATCAAGGAGCAGAAATGGCTTCAGCGGGCATTCTGGGCACGGGAGCGGCTTTGCCCGAAAAAGTGGTGACCAACCATGATCTCGAGCAGATCGTGGATACGTCCGATCAGTGGATCACTTCCCGGACCGGAATCAAGGAACGGCGGCAGGCTTCGCCGGAGCAGACGACCTCGGTGCTTTCGGTTTGCGCGGCGCAGAAGGCTCTGGAGATGGCCGGACTGGGCCCGAAGGATCTGGACCTGATTATCTGCTCCACGATTTCTCCCGACATGCCGCTGCCTTCGACGGCGGCCTTCATTCAAACCCGCCTGGGCGCGCGCGACTGCTGCGCGTTCGACCTGGCGGCGGCATGTTCCGGCTTCCTGTTTGGAATGACGGTGGGCGAGCAGTTCATCAAAACAGGCAAGGCTCGATATATTCTGGTGATCGGGGCGGAACTTCTTTCGCGCTACATTGATTATCAGGACCGGGCAACTTGTGTGATTTTTGGCGACGGAGTAGCCGCGGGCGTTCTGGGACCGGTCGAGGAGGGCTCGGGAATTCTGGCGGCGGAAATGCACACCGACGGCGCCTTCGCCGATCATCTCTATATTCCCGCCGGCGGCACGCGGATGCCCGCCAGCAGTGAGACCGTGCAGGCTCGCGAGCACTACATCAAGATGCGCGGAAATGAGCTTTTCAAGGTTGCGGTCAGGAACCTGGATGAGGTTTCCCGGCGCGTGCTGGAGCAGGCTAAAGTCAGCGCCGACGATATTGACCTGTTCATTCCGCATCAGGCGAACCAGCGCATCACGGACGCGGTGCGCGATCGCCTGGGCGTGCCGGCGGAAAAAGTTTATTCCAACATCAGTCGTGTGGGGAACACCTCTTCAGCTTCGATTCCCATCTGCCTGGACGAATGCGTGCGCAGCGGGCGCGTCAAGAAGGGCGACCTGATATTGATGTCCGCATTCGGCGCAGGAGTCACGTGGGGGTCCGTGCTGTTGCGCTGGTGATTGGGAAATCAAGAGAAAGAGACCGGAATCGAAAGCGCGGCGCAGGGTTCGGCTGCGGTTTGCCGATTTTGATTTCTGATTCCGGCCGATTCAAACAGGGGACTTCGTTGGCGAAAATCGCCTTCCTATTTCCTGGTCAGGGTTCGCAACATAGCGGGATGGGCCGCGACCTGGCGGAGAAATTTCCCACGGCCCGGCTGGCGTTCGAAGAAGCCGACCGCGCGCTGGGTTTTTCGATTTCACGTGTTTGCTTTGAAGGGTCGGCGGAAGAGCTGCAATTGACCGCCAACACGCAGCCCGCCATCCTGACGGTTTCCGTGGCGGCGGCGCGCGTGCTGGAGGAAAAAGGCCTGACGCCGGATTTTGTGGCCGGGCACAGCCTGGGTGAATATTCGGCGCTGGTGGCGGCGGGGGCCATCGAGCTGGCGGAGGCCGTGCGGCTGGTGCGGAAGCGCGGCGAGTACATGCAGGAGGCCGTGCCGGCGGGCCGGGGCGCGATGGCCGCGATTCTGGGGATGGAAGCGAACCAGGTGGAAGAAATCTGCTGCGAGGCCGCGCAGGATGAAGTGGTTGAGGCGGCTAACCTGAATTCTCCGGCACAGGTCGTTATTGCCGGTCATAAGAACGCAGTGGAGCGCGCCGTGGAACTGGCAAAAACGCGCGGCGCAAAACGCGCCATCCTGCTGAACGTCAGTGCGCCTTTCCATTGCTCGCTGATGATGCCGGCACGTAACAGGCTCGCCGAAGATCTCGAGGAGACCGAGATCGCCGATCCGAGAATTCCTCTGGTGCGGAACGTGGATGCGGCCATCACGACGAATGCAGAGGACGTGCGCGAGGGGCTTACGCACCAAGTCACCTCGCCGGTGCGCTGGACGGAAACAATTCAACTGCTGCGCGCGCAGGGAGTGGGCGGATTTGTCGAAGTGGGGCCGGGCAAAGTGCTTTCGGGTCTGGTTCGGCAAATTGACCGTGAGGCGGTCACGGCCCGCGTGGAAGACAAGGAAACTCTCGATGCTACTTTGGTGGAGCTGCCGGCATGAAGTTTGAAGGACGGGTGGCGTTGGTGACCGGAGCTTCGCAGGGCATCGGACGGGCTTGCGCGCTGGCCCTGGCCGAGGCGGGCGCGGATGTGGCGCTGGCGAGCCGCAGCACGGACAAGCTGGAAGCGGCGGCGCGCGAAATCGAGCAGATGGGACGAAAAGCCCTGGCCGTGGCCATGGACGTGGCGAGCGCAGAATCGATCAAGGCGGCCGTCGCGAAAGTTCTGGGTGAGTGGAGCAAGATCGATATTCTGGTGAACAACGCGGGCATTACGCGCGACAACCTTCTGCTTCGGATGAAGCCGGAGGACTGGGACGTGGTTTTGCGCACCAACCTGGACGGCGCTTACCATTGCATCAAGGAAGTCCTGCCGGGGATGGTCCGCCAGCGCTACGGGCGCGTCATCAACATCACGTCGGTGGTGGCGCAATCCGGCAATCCCGGGCAGGCGAATTATGTCGCGTCAAAAGCTGGCCTGATCGGCCTGACGAAGGCGGTGGCGGCGGAAGTGGCGCGGCGGAATATCACGGTGAACGCCATTGCGCCGGGATTTATCGATACGGCGATGACCGGCAAGCTTCCCGAGGAAGTGCGCCAGAAGATTCTGAGCCTGGTTCCGCTGGGGCGCATGGGCACGGACCGCGACGTGGCGGTCGGCGTGCGGTTTCTGGCCTCGGAAGACGCGGGTTATATCACCGGGCACGTTCTGAACATCAACGGCGGGATGTACATGGCGTGAAAGCGCCGAGCCGGAAACGGCCGGAAAGCAGGGGAAGGGAAGTTGCACATTTGCTTTTCATCCCCCATGCTGTAGTTTTAGGGTTGTCCATATTTCACTGTTTTCTGTAAACTGTCTTACTGAGTTAAAAGCGGAGCTTGACGGCTGCCGGGCTCACAGTTAGAATGGCCGCCCTCACCTGGGACGAGGAGGAGAGACACATGGCTTCGACCGAAGAGAAGGTCAAGCAGATCATTGTGGAGCAACTCGGAGTTGATGAAGCCGAGGTCACGCCCACGGCGCACTTCATCGATGACTTGGGAGCCGACTCGCTGGACATCGTTGAGTTGGTGATGGCATTTGAAGAGTCCTTCGACATCGAGATTCCGGACGAGGACGCGGAAAAGATTCAGACCGTGAAGGATGCCATCGACTACATTCAGGCCCACGTCAAACCCGCAAAGAATTGAACTGAATCCCCTGGCAGGAGAGACGTAGTTTGGCGCGAAGAGTTGTCGTGACCGGAGTCGGTCTGGTCAGCGCCGTCGGCGTGGGTACCGAGGAGACCTGGAAAAACCTCCTCGCGGGCACGAGCGGCGCGGCTCCCATCACTCATTTTGACACCACGAATTTTCCCGTCACCTTCGCGGCGGAGGTGAAGGGATTCGACCCTCTTCTTTACGTGGAAAAGAAGGAAGTGAAGAAGATGGGGCTTTTCATCCAGTTCGCCATGGCCGCCGCGCAATTCGCCATCCGCCAGGCCAATCTGGAAATCTCACCCGAAATTGCGGACCGCACCGGCGTTTATATCGGCTCCGGCATCGGAGGATTCGACGTCATCGAGCGCGAGCACACGGCGCTGATGCAGGGCGGCCCGCGCAAGATCTCCCCCTTCTTTATTCCGGCTTCGATTGTGAATCTCGCTTCCGGTTTCGTTTCGATTCGCTGGGGCGCCAAAGGGCCGAACTCGGCCACGTGCACGGCCTGCTCGTCGAGCGCCCACGCCGTGGGAGATTCCTTCCGGCTGATTCAGCGCTGCGACGCCGACGTGATGATTTGCGGCGGCGCGGAAGCCGCGATTACGCCCATGGGCGTGGGCGGGTTCGCCGCAATGCGCGCGCTTTCCACCCGCAACGACGCGCCGGAGAAGGCCAGCCGCCCGTTTGACCGCGAGCGCGACGGGTTTGTCGTCGGCGAAGGATCGGGCATCCTGATTCTGGAAGAGCTCGAATTCGCCCGGCGCCGCGGCGCGCCGATCCTGGCGGAAATCATCGGCTACGGCATGTCCGGCGACGCCTTCCACATCACGCAGCCGTCGGAAAACGCCGACGGAGCGGTGCGCGTGATGCGCAGCACTCTGGCCGACGCGAAGATTCCGCCCGAGCAGGTTGATTACATCAACGCTCACGGCACTTCGACGCCTATTAACGACCGGCTGGAGACGCTGGCGATGAAGAAGGTTTTCGGCGAGCACTCGAAGAAGGTCGCCGTCAGCTCCACTAAATCCATGACCGGCCATTTGCTGGGCGGAGCCGGAGGGCTGGAGGCGGGGATCACCGTGCTGGCGCTTCGCGACCAGATCGCACCGCCGACCATTAACTACGAAAACCCCGATCCGGATTGTGATCTCGACTATGTGCCGAACCAGCCGCGGCCGATGAAGATTGAATCCGCGCTCTCCAATTCCTTCGGCTTCGGCGGGACCAACGCCGCTCTGCTTTTCCGGCGCTACGAAGCGTGAAGCGTCCGCTTCCCGATCCTGCGCATTCAATCATCGAGTGGGAGCGACCGCACCGTGAAAATTATCGTCTGCCTGAAACAGGTTCCCTCCCGCGAAGCCGTCCTGCGGCTGAACGCCGAGTCCACGTGGATCCGCGAAACCGACATCAGTTTTGAAGTGAACGAGCCGGACATCTACGCTCTGGAAGAAGGTCTGCGTTTAAAGGAAAAGCACGGGGGCGAAGTTGTGGTTTGCACTCTCGGTCCGGACCGTGCCGCGCAGGCGATCAAGGAAGCGCTGGCCAAGGGCGCAGACCGCGCCCTGCATCTGGATGACGCGGCACTGCAGAATCTCGACGCCTGGGGAACGGCCCGCGCGCTGGCCGCCGCGATCAAAAAGGAGAGCCCGGATCTGATCCTCACCGGCCTGCAGGCGGATGACGACGGTTATGCGCAGACCGGCGTGATTCTCGCGGAAATGCTCGGCCTGCCGCATTCAACCATCATCATGGAAATCCAGGCGGAAGCCGGGCAAGTCAAGGTCAAGCGCGAACTCGAGGGCGGATGGTTTCAGTGGATTGAAATGCCTCTGCCGGCGTTGCTCACGATCCAATCGGGCATCAACAAGCCGCGCTATGCGACGCTTAAAGGCATCATGGCGGCCAAATCAAAGCCGATTCAAAAATTGAAACTTGCCGACCTGGGAATTTTCCCGGACGAACTTCGCCCGCGACAGAAGATTACGCGAGTTTATGTTCCGCAGAAATCTGCCAAAGCGGAGTTTATTGAGGGAACGCCGAAAGAAATTGCGCAGAAGCTGGTGGACCGGCTGAGGAATCAAGCCAGAGTCTTGTAATCGGCTGGGGAAGCTTCCGGAGAAGGCAATCTGAGGGTTCTGAAGAAAAGCGATCACGTCCTATGGCCAATGAAGTTCTGATTTTTGCCGAACAGCACGAAGGGAAAGTTTCGCGGCCCGCTTGGGAAGCCGTCGCCGCCGGCCAGCAACTGGCGCATGACCTTGGCGCAACAGCCGCCGCCGTCGTATTCGGCAACGAGGTTAAAGCCGCCGCGGAAGAACTTGCAACCGGCGATTTGGCTGAAATCCTGACCGTTTCGGCTCCGGAGCTCCAGCAATACGCGCCCGGTGCTTTTGCGTCCGCGCTTCGGACAGTGGTCGAAGCGAGGAATCCGAAGTTAATCGTCTTCAGCCACACTTATCAGGCGCGCGATTTTACTCCCAAGCTTGCCGCTTCCCTGGGCCGCAGCCTGATTGGAGATTGCGTGGGTTACCGGCGCGAGGGTGAGCGCCTGATTTTTACGCGGCAGATTTTTCAGGGGAAATTTCTGGCTGATGTCGAGTTTGAAGGCGAGCCGCCCTGGTTCGTCTCCTTCCAGTCGGGGGCTTTTCGCGAGGACTCTGTGCGGCGAAGAACTGCGCCCGCCAGGGTTACGCCCATCGCCGCCCAGCTCAGCCCGGATTCCATCCGCACCAAACCCGGCGAGCCTTTCCGCGAAGCCAAGCAGGCCGTGGACCTGACCCAGGCGGAAATCATCGTGGCCGTGGGGCGTGGCATTAAAGCGCCGGAGAATCTGGACCTGGCGAAAAAGCTGGCGGAAGCGCTGGGCGCTGAGTTGGGCGCTTCGCGGCCTATTTGCGACAGCGGCTGGCTGCCGATGGACCGCCAGATTGGCAGCTCCGGCCAGACGGTCTCGCCCAAGCTCTATCTGGCGCTCGGCATTTCCGGCGCCATCCAGCATCAAGTGGGCATGAAAGGTTCGCGCACCATAGTCGCCGTCAACAAGGACAGGGAAGCCCCGATTTTTGAAGTGGCGACTTACGGTGTGGTTGCGGACCTGTTTGAAATTGTTCCGCCGCTGATCGAGGAAATCAAGAAGGCCAAATCCAGTTAGTTTTTCCGCGCCACCGTCACGGGTTTCTTCTCGTTCTTCGGCAAGGGAACCCACTCAAAGCTGGCCCATCCGGTTTCCAGGACTTTGCAGCTTTCGCACGCAAATTTTGGAAGAGTCTGTCCCCGCCCCTTGATCATCGTTTTGGAAACCGAATCGATTTCGACTTTCATCTTGAGGTGGCAGGTGTTCGCGATATGTTCCTGGGCGCCGCTTCCGATCGTGCAGGGCAGGAAGAGTTCCGATGTTCCAACCCACTTCGAGCCCTTTCGCACGCATTCCGTGCGGATATAGGCCCGGTTCTCGGCGGCGATGGGAGACAGATCCACCCACTCCGCATAAAGCTTGTTGCCATCGATTTTGACACGATAATCTTTGTGGGTTGTCATCGAATGCCAGATTTCACCGCCCTCGGCGGGCGGCCACGGCACGGGCTTGGGAATTTTTTGAGGGACCGGCGCAACGAAGCCCCCGGAGGCGCCTTTCGCATTAGACTTGGGCTGCGAGTTTGGTGAAGACTGGCACGCGCCGGCAAGCAAAACAAGTCCCAGCGCTGCGATCAAGATAGGGTGGTCCTGGCTGACTTTCAAGGGGCTCTCCTTCATTTTCATCTTTGTTCTTTTGTCATCGCTGCAGCGCTCTCATGCGGCATTCCGCGTGACCGTAACGCCCGTAATGCGCTCCAGCACCGCAGCTGGGGCCAGTTCGGGCCTGATCATCGAACGCCGGGAAACGATCAGAGTCTGTTCAAGCGCCATTTGACCGGAAAGGACGGCATGGCTGACCATGTCCGTGAAGACCATCCAGCTCGACCGCGGAGGAAATTCCCAGCGTTGCTTCGGGCACGTCTGCTGGAATTCGCTGCTTTCTTTCAGAAAATTATGAAAGCGGTGCATCATTTCATCGTAAGCCGACCGGTTTGATCCGGGGATTGCCAACAACTGCCTGACTTTCGCAACAGGCGACGGGCGCCGTTTCGCCAGATCCCGCAGGCCGGCAGCGCCGGCGAAACGCTCGGCGAGCTCCGGAAACGGATCGGTCGTCAGCCACACGCGCGGCTTTTCAGGATTCAGATTCACAAAGAAGCGCAAAATTCTATCGCCGTTCGTGGGGCGTGTGGGAAAGGCGTCGAAATGGAGCAGATCGTTCCGAGAATGGAGCGGAAGGTTCCGCCCTTCTTCTTCAAACGGACGGAAGCTCGCGTAATCGAGCTTCCAGGTTGATGCGTAACGGGCGAGCAGCCTCGAAAGCAATCGCACGCTCTGCTTGGAGAAAGAGTGCATCAGTCCGCGCAGCCTTTCCGAGTCGCCGCCGCTTGCCACGCCGGTAAGAACGTCCTGCCGGGGACGGTAGGCGATGTTTTTGTGGTAGCGCGCATGGGTCTGCCGCTGCGAAAGCAGAAAGCGGTCGTCCTCCTCCGAAAACTCGATCGGCATGCGCTCAAAGAAGATCACGTTTCCCGATTCGAGTTTCTCGTAAGCCTCGGGGCTCAGTTCGGAGCCGGCATCAGCGACGGTCACAAGTTCCATAAACGCGACACGCATCCTGCAGAGGGCGCAGCCTCCATTTCTACACCATCCTGCCTTTCTTGGGAATCGAAAAGCGGACCGCATCTTCGCCTTTCGGGGCGGCTATGCTACGATGAACATCCGGGGATTGCGCTGATGAACGAGGGGTTTCTGTCCCGGCCAGGCTGCAATCTCCAGCATTTTTACCATGGCGACATCAGAAAAAAGAAAGCCGCGAGTGCTGAGCGG
>JBJKPU010000120.1:0-40256 GCA_046706005.1 Terriglobia bacterium
GCGCCTGGCCGGAAGTGAAAAGATCCATCGGCACGCCGGTTGCCGTCATCGCGCCCAGCAGCGTCGTGTACTCGCCCGCGGCATTCGCGTTGACGGTTTGCGATTCATACCACAGCGGAGTGCCGCCCGATTGCTGCGAATAAAGTGAGAACGTCACGTCAACGGGACCTGAAATCGGTTTCCCGGCCAGGTCCGTCAGTGTTCCCGAGAACTTGATTAATTGAGGAACAATCGCCTGCGACGCCGCAGGAGTCACCGCCGTCGTCGCCGATGACTTCTGCGCCGCCATCGCCCGCTGCCCAAAACCAAAGAAGAAAAGACTCAAAACTGCACACGTCACCCGCACACCCAAAAACGAGAGAGAATCCCGTCTCATGGCTCGGCCTCCTGATTTTCATTTTTTACTCGAGAAAAAAAAGAAAGGAGCGTAGCACGGGGAAATCATTCATGTCAACGAACCGTCCGCGCGGCTGCGCCGGCCCGATTCGCGGCGCAAATCGCGCCCCTTCCCCGATTCTATCAGGCAAAATGTGGGACGATTGGGACGTTTGGGACGGAGCCGCAAGTTTTTATGTAAGCATTGATTATAAAGCAGTTAGATCATTTAATTTTTTGATTTGAGGCCCATAAAACACGCCGATTGTGACTTTCTGGCACACCGCGTAATTTCTACCTATCGGCTAAAATAGTGGTCATTTAGTGGCAGGATCAAAGCAGGCATCCTCCACCAGGATGGCATGTACTTCGCGTGGGCCATGGACTCCACGAATCAGAATCTGCTCGATGTCCGCAGTGCGACTGGGTCCTGTAACAAAGACCACCGAGCGGCCGGGAGCCGCAGCTTCCGAGGCGGGCAAAATGGGCAGGCCTGCGAGAACCTCATCAAGTGAAGCCCGTAGCTGGCTGCGCCGGTAAAGCGCAATGTGAACCGGCGGCGCGAGTGAACTCAACTGGCTGCCTTCAGTCATACTGGTCAGAACAAGGCTTCCGGATTCGGCCAGTGCGAACTCAACGCCCGTGATTCCGGCTTGCGCAGAGAAGCAGGCTTCGCGATAACCGGCTTCCGCCGCGCCCGCATCATCCTGCCAGCCCGCAGCCCGCACGTCCCATTCGGCCAGCCGCTCCGTGAGGCCGAGGTTCCGTATAATCGGGTTACGCGAAATCACGACTTGAGTGGCCTGGCCTTCTCGAAGGATCGAGCGCAGGATCTGGTCAATGGCCGGCCGGCTATCGGCTCGGTAGGCCTTTCCGCCAAGCGCCTGCAACTCCGCCTCGAACCTGGCAAGCAATTCCTCCGGTGCGATAGGCGGCATGATTCCGCTCGCGTCAAAACCGTCAGCGGCGCGCGCTTCGAGTTTACTCCCGGCTTCTCTCCCAAGAGCTTTGCAAATCCCAGCCAGGAATTCCTCACGCTTTGCCATTAATCATGCCTCTCTAAACCGAGCCTCAGGACGCTATTGATTCCCTTTCGGCGCTCCATGGCTTCTCCGCATTCGCCAAAAAGCGCCCTAGCGCCCTCCGCATCCGTTAGCGGATAGACGCACGATCAGCTAGAATATCCTGCTTGAACTCCACTGAAACACCTTTTTCTCTCCGTGCCGACGCGACTTCAGCAATCGAGGGGCGGCCGAACCACATCCGGCAGATGATCCTGATTGCAGCAATCGTGCTTCTCCTGCATGTCCCCAGCGCGCCGGCCGCATCCTCGCGCCGGGATCCGAGTCTCCAGATCGCGGGCGTGGTGACGGACCAAACCGGCGGGCGCATCGCCGGCGCAAGGGTTCAGTTCCGAGGAACGCATCTCGCTTTGGAGCAAACCACTGATGCTCAGGGCCGATTTGAGTTCAAGTCGGTTTCATCGCGTCACGGCACTCTGACCGTGATCGCGGCTGGATTTGAAAGGGTCCAGCGCGACTGGACCGACTCGTCACCGCCAATGATCATTGTGCTCTCACCGGCACGCCTTTCGCAGAAGGTCACGGTCACAGCCGCGCGCATGCCGACTCCGCTCAGCCAGACCCCGGCCGATGTCCTGGTTCTTGGCCCGCGCGATATTTCTTCAACCGCCGCTTTGAATCTTGACGACATGCTGCGCCAGATTCCTGGCTTCACTCTATTCCGCCGGTCCAGCAGCCGCACGGTGAATCCGACTTCGCAGGGCGTTTCGTTGCGCGGCGTGGGAGCAAGTGGCGCCAGCCGCGCGCTGGTGCTCGCCGACGGGATTCCTCTGAACGATCCCTTCGGCGGATGGGTTTACTGGGACCGTGTGCCGCGCGCCTCAATCGAACGCGTGGAAGTCGTCCGGGGCGGAACCTCCGACCTTTATGGAACTTCAGCCATGGGCGGGGTCATTAACGTCATCACCCGGAAGACGAAGCGTCCGGCAGTGTCGCTCGAAACCTCCTACGGAAACGAAAACACTCCGAATGCTTCCCTTTGGACAGGAACCCAATGGGGCGCGTGGCAGATGGATTTTTCCGGCGAGGCGATGCGCACCGACGGATACATTCTGGTTGACCCCGCGGAGCGCGGCCGCGTGGACACTCCCGCCGGCTCAGAACACGAAACGGCCAATCTCAGGATCGGCAGAAAATTGACCGCGGCTGGCAACATCTTTGCCGAAGCATCAATTTTTCGCGAGACGCGGACCAATGGCACGCCGCTGCAAAAGAATCGCACACACTTGCGGCGAATCGCAATAGGCGGCGACTGGATATTCGCAAACGTTGGGAATTTTTCTTTCCGCGCTTACGGCGGTCCACAGCTCTTCGACCAGACGTTTTCTTCCATCGCCGCCGACAGGAATAGTGAAAATCTTGTGAACGTTCAGCGCGTTCCCGGGCAAGTAACGGGCGCGAGCGTACAGTGGTCGCGGGCCGCAGGCTCGCGGCAAACTCTGCTGGCGGGCGCCGATGGGCAGGAAGTGCGCGGCGCAAGCAATGAGGTGGGCTATTTCAACTCCAGAGCTACTCACGCCACGGGCGCAGGCGGCAGGCAGCGAACCGAGGCCGTTTTCGGCGAGGATATCATCCGCATCACGCCGCGGTGGCTGGTCACGGCGGGCGCTCGTCTCGACCACTGGCGAAACTTTGATGCGCTCTCAACCGTGCGGCCCTTTGCGAATCCCGCCGCCACAAGCACCACTGACTTTGCGGAGAGAACCGAGTCCGCTTTCAGCCCGCGCCTGGCCACGATGTATCGAGTGAGCGCCAACCTTGCGCTGACGGCCTCCGCCTATCGAGCCTTCCGCGCGCCGACGCTGAACGAGCTCTACCGGAACTTCCGCGTGGGCGACATCGTGACCGATGCCAACTCCAACCTGAGTGCCGAACGCCTGACCGGCGCCGAAGCAGGCGCGGAATTTTCCGCCTTGCACCGTCGCATCGAGGGTCGCGGCACATTTTTCTGGAACCGCGTTTCGGATCCCATTGCCAATGTGACCCTGCAAGTCACGCCATCATTGATCACCCGCCAGCGGCAGAATCTTGGCCGCACGCGCTCCGAGGGTGTTGATCTGGATATGACCGCTAACCTGGCGCCCAACCTGAGCCTTCGCGCCGGCTACGAACATACGGATGCGATTGTGACCAGGTTTCCCGCCAACCCCGCTCTTGATGGACTCTGGGTTCCGCAGACTCCGCACAATGTCTTCACTTTCGAAACTCGCTACTCGATCGTCGGAGCACAGAACCGGCTGAGGCGCTGGACGTTCGCGTTCCAGGGGCAGGCGGTGGGAAAGCAGTTCGATGATGACCAGAACCTGCTGCCGCTGGGCAGCTACTTTGCGCTCGACGCCTTTGCCGCTCATCCTGTCGCGCATGGCGTGGAAGCCTTTGTCGCCGCCGAAAATGTTTTAGACAATCGCTATGCCGTCGGCCGGACTCCCGTTCTTACACTTGGTCCGCCGACCCTGGTGCGAGTCGGAATTCGCATAAACCTCCCTTCCCGCTGAGGAACCATCCCCAGGGCGTCCCGATTCGAAAGCGGCGACAAAATCAAACCTCTTCCTTACCATTAACCGTCTCATTTGGAGTAGGTTACAGTCACACTAAAATAATCAACTTTAGCTCTCTTCAAACTTGACCTGGGTGTATAGATTCGAGTAGGATGAATGTGTACAAAACAGTATGGCTGGACGGTTCTGGCCATGCATTTTTCGATGGCGATGCGCCCGACTGCTCGTGGTCTTCGAAACGCAAGATTTCTGAAGGAGAACGCCTGATGCCGACACCGGTCAATAACGTCGAAGAGCTGGCAACGCAGGAATATAAATACGGATTTGAAACCCTCATTGAGCAGGAGACTGTTCCTCCCGGCCTCAACGAAGACATTGTCCGCGTAATTTCGGCCAAGAAGAACGAGCCCGCGTGGCTGCTCGAATGGCGACTGAAGGCTTTTCGCCACTGGCAGACGATGACCGAACCCACGTGGGCGAACGTCAAGTACGACCCGATCGATTATCAGGCCGTCCGCTACTTTGCCGCGCCCAAGAAAGCCCGTCCCAAGAGTTTGGACGAAGTTGATCCGGAAATCCTAAAGACTTATGAAAAGCTGGGCATTCCGCTGCGCGAGCGCGAGGCGCTGGCCGGCGTGGCCGTGGACGCCGTTTTCGACAGCGTGTCGGTGGGCACGACATTCCAGAAGAAGCTTAAGGAACTGGGCATCATTTTCTGCAGCTTCAGCGAGGCCGTGCAGGAGCATCCTGACCTTGTAAAAAAATGGCTGGGCTCGGTGGTTCCCTACACGGACAATTTCTTCGCCACGCTCAATTCCGCCGTGTTCAGTGACGGTTCGTTTGCCTACATTCCCAAAGGCGTGCGCTGTCCCATGGAGCTTTCCACTTACTTCCGCATCAACGCCAAGGAGACCGGCCAGTTTGAGCGCACGCTGATCGTGGCCGATGAAGGCGCGACGGTCAGTTACCTGGAGGGCTGTACGGCGCCCATGCGCGATGAGAATCAATTGCACGCCGCCGTGGTTGAGCTGGTGGCGCTCGACAATGCGACCATCAAATATTCCACCGTCCAGAACTGGTATCCGGGCGATAAGCACGGCAAGGGCGGAATCTACAACTTCGTAACCAAGCGCGGCAAGTGCCAGGGCGTGAATTCCAAAATCTCCTGGACGCAGGTTGAAACCGGCTCGGCCATCACCTGGAAATATCCCGGCTGCATTCTGCAGGGCGATAATTCCGTGGGCGAGTTCTATTCCGTCGCCGTCACCAACAATTACCAGCAGGCTGATACCGGGACCAAGATGATTCACCTTGGCAAGAACACCCGAAGCACGATTGTTTCAAAAGGCATTTCGGCCGGCCACGGCCAGAACAGTTATCGCGGCGCGGTCCGCGTGCTCAAGAATGCTGCGAACGCGCGCAATTATTCGCAGTGCGATTCCCTGCTGATCGGCGACAAGTGCGGCGCGCATACGTTCCCTTATCTCGAAGTCAAGAACCCCACGGCGCAAATCGAGCATGAAGCTTCCACGTCAAAAATCGGCGAGGACCAGATTTTCTATTGCCGCCAGCGCGGGCTTTCCACCGAAGACGCCATCGGCATGATCGTCAACGGCTTCTGCAAACAGGTCTTTAGGGAATTGCCCATGGAATTCGCCGTGGAAGCGCAAAAGCTGCTGAGCGTGAGTCTGGAAGGAAGCGTGGGGTAACAACAAGTTATGAGCTCTGAGTTATAAGTTGCGAACACCAAAGCGCGGAGATTCGCCTTTTTGGCGGCGAAGACTTTCGAGGAGGAGTTAATGAGTTCATCGGTGAGCAGTCCCGCGTCGGTGAAAGAATATTTCTCAAGGTCGCCGTTCCGTTCCCTAAGCTTTGACGTAGCGACTGCATCCGTGGTGTTCTTCACGCTCGCGAGCGTTAAGGCGACGCACGACGCGTCGGCTGCCCTCCGTCCGAGTGCGGCGACTTTTGGCTTAACGCTGCTCCCCGCGGCGGTATGGGCATTCTCGCTACTCCTGCATTGGGAGGTCCGGGCCGTGCTCGACCTTTGGGAAAGCCCCCGGTCATTCTCACAACTGGCTGATCTGCACCTTAAGAGGTTGGCAGGACTTCATTGTGGCCTTGTTGTGGGCGTCGCGATCATTTCGTACGGGATCATGCAGGGTTTGCTGATGACGGTTCGCTGAGCTGTGCGGCGGGCCGGGTGGCGCAGACATCGCTTTGGGATGTCTGCTTGAGTTTGCCGGGAATCAAAGACTACGCACAACTGACAAAGGACGAAAAAACGAATGCTACTTGAAATCAAGAATCTGCACGCCACTGTGAGTGGCAATGAAATCCTGAAAGGGATTGACTTGAAAATCGGCCTGGGCGAAGTGCACGCCATCATGGGGCCGAACGGCTCAGGCAAATCGACACTGGCGCAGGTGCTGGCGGGCCGCGACGTTTACGCCGTGACCGAAGGCGAAGTGCTTTACGACGGCAAAAACCTGCTGGACATGTCGCCCGAGGACCGGGCGCGCGAAGGCGTGTTCATGGCCTTCCAGTATCCGGTGGAAATTCCCGGCGTTTCGAACACTTATTTCCTGCGCGCCGCGCTGAACGCCGTCCGCAAGCAGCACGGGCAGGAAGAACTCGACGCCATGGATTTTCTGGCGCTGATTCGCGAGCGCACCAAACTGCTCGACATGGACGAATCGCTGATGAACCGGCCGGTGAATGAAGGCTTTTCGGGCGGCGAGAAAAAGCGCAACGAGATTTTCCAGATGTCGGTGCTAGAGCCGAAGCTTTCCATTCTGGATGAAACCGATTCCGGACTCGACATTGACGCCCTCAAAATCGTGGCGCGCGGCGTGAACGCCATGCGCAGCCCCCAGCGCTCATCCATCGTGGTCACGCATTATCAGCGCCTGCTGAATTACATCGTGCCTGATTACGTCCACGTGCTTTCGAACGGGCGCATCGTGAAGTCGGGCGGCAAGGAACTGGCGCTCGAACTTGAAAAGAAAGGCTACGGCTGGCTGGAAGACGCCGTGGGCGCAACGGCGTAACGGGAACGCGAATTTATGGCGACGGCAACTAAAGAAAATCTGGATATCTACCTGCAGAGCTTTCGCGAATTGCAAAAGCGCGCCAAGGACCCGCAGTGGCTTGCACGGCTGCGCACGGATGCAATGGAGGCCTTTGCGGAGCAGGGCTTTCCGACCACGCATAACGAAAGCTGGAAGTACACCAACGTGGCGCCCATCGCGCGCGCGGAATTTGCGCCCGCGGCGCCGGTTGCCGCCGGGAGCGTGACCGCGGCCTTGAAGAACTATCCTTTCACTGATCTCGATTGTCCGCGCCTGGCGTTTGTGAACGGCCGCTTTGCGCCGGAACTTTCGTCACTTCCGGAGTTGCCCGATAGCATCAGGATCGGCTCGCTGGCCGGGGCAATTGCGAGCGGCTCGCCGGCACTCGAAGAACACCTGGGGCATTACGCAGACATTAGCTCGCATCCATTCACGGCTCTCAACACGGCTTTTGTCGAGGACGGCGCCTTCATTGAAATTGCAAAAGGCGTCACGACTCCAAAGCCGGTCCAGCTTCTATATGTAACGGCCGGCGACGGGAAAGCGGCGATCACCCATCCGCGAAATCTGATTCTTGTTGCCCCGGAGTGCGAAGTGACCTTCATCGAGACGCACATCGGCCTCACGGACGGTGCGTACTTCACGAACGCTGTCACCGAAGCCGCGGTCGGCGAAAACAGCCGCGTGGATTACATCAAGCTGCAGCATGAATCCGAATCTGCGTTCCATGTGGCCACGTTGAAGTTCCACCAGGAGCGCAACGCGCGGGCGCATGCGACCACGATTTCACTGGGCGCGCGTCTGGCCCGTGAAGAAGCTACGTGCGTTCTGGACGGCGAGGGCGGCGAAGGGACGCTCAACGGACTTTACGTGCTGCGCGGGCAGCAGCATTCGGATCACCACACCACGCTCGACCACGCCAAACCGCACTGCGCGAGCCGTGAGGTTTACAAAGGAATTCTGGAAGGCAAATCCACCGGCGTCTTCAACGGCAAGATCATTGTGCGACTGGACGCGCAGAAAACCGATTCCAAGCAGAGCAACAAGAATCTGCTGCTTTCCGGGGATGCGCAAATCAACACCAAGCCGCAGCTTGAGATTTACGCCGATGACGTGAAGTGCACGCACGGGGCGACCATCGGGCAGATCGACGCCGAGGCGCTGTTCTATCTGCGCGCGCGCGGCATCGGGCTTCGCGAAGCGCGCAGCCTGTTGACCGTGGCCTTTGCGAACGACGTGATTGAGAAGATCGCTTACGCTCCGCTCGGCGAACGACTGAAGCGCGCCATTGCAGCTCGCCTGGCGCACGAAAGCTGACCGCCCATACCGCCGGCCGGGCACGGGAGAGATGAGGAGGCATGATGAGCACGACAACACATGAAGTTGCGGCCACCGGCCGTGCCCGCGGCCTCAATGTCGAGCGCATCCGCAAAGACTTTCCCATCCTGGCTACAAAAGTTCACGGCAAGCCCCTGGTTTATTTCGATAACGCCGCCACCAGCCAGAAGCCGTCCATCGTGATCGCAGCGGAAATGGATTTCTACCGCTCGACCTGCTCCAACATCCACCGCGGCGTGCACGAACTGAGCGAGCGCGCTTCCAAGGCTTATGAAGACGTTCGCGAAAGCGTGCGGCGCTTCATCAACGCGCGCGAAAGCCGCGAAGTCATTTTCGTGCGCGGCGCGACGGAAGCCATCAACCTGGTGGCGCAGACCTGGGGCCGCGTCAACGTCAAAAGCGGCGACGAAATTCTGATTACCGCCATGGAGCACCACTCGAACATCGTGCCCTGGCAAATGCTGTGCGAGGAAAAAGGCGCGCATCTGCGCGTCGCGCCCATTGACGACCGCGGCGAATTGATTCTGGAGGAATTCGAAAAGCTTCTGGGCCCGCGGACGCGGCTGGTGGCGGCAGCACACATTTCAAACGTTTTGGGCACCATCAATCCGGTCAAGCGCCTGGCGGAAATGGCGCATTCGCGAAAAATTCCGATTCTGCTCGATGGCGCGCAAGCCGCGCCACATCAAGCCGTGGATGTGCGCGATCTCGATTGCGATTTCTACGCTTTTTCGAGCCACAAGATTTACGGTCCCACAGGCGTGGGCGTGCTTTACGGCAAGGCGGAACTGCTGGAGCGAATGCCTCCTTACCAGGGCGGCGGCGACATGATCAGTTCGGTGACTTTTGAGAAGACGATTTACAACACGCTGCCTTACAAGTTTGAAGCGGGCACGCCGCACATCGCCGGCGTGATTGGGCTGGGCGCGGCCATCGACTACGTCAACGGGATCGGCCTGGACCGGATCGCCGCTTACGAAAACGAATTGCTCGCCTACGGCACGGAAAAACTGAACGCCATTCCGGAACTGCGCATGATCGGCACGGCGCGCGAGAAAGCGGCGGTTCTTTCTTTCGTACTCGACGGCCTGCACCCGCACGACGTGGGCACGGTGCTTGACCAGGAAGGCATCGCCGTGCGCACCGGACATCATTGCGCGCAACCGCTGATGGACCGCTACCAGATTCCGGCCACCACGCGCGCCTCGCTGGCGTTCTATAACACGAAGGAAGAAATTGACGCGCTGGTTCGCGGCCTGGCGAAAGTCAGGGAGGTTCTGGGCTGATGTCGGATTTACGCGGACTCTATCAGGAAGTGATTCTCGATCACAGCAAGCGGCCACGGAACCGGCGAAAGCTTGCTTCCGCGAACTGCCACGCCGAAGGTTTCAACCCGCTGTGCGGCGACAAGATCAAGATTTTTGTACAGGTCGAGGACGGGCGCATCAGCGACATTTCTTTTGAGGGCACGGGCTGCGCGATTTCGACGGCTTCGGCGTCGCTGCTGACCGAAACGCTGAAAGGCAAGACGACCGCTGAAGCCGCGGTGCTTTTCCAACGCTTTCATGGCCTGGTGACCGGCAAAGCGGAAACAAACGGGGCGGAACTCGGCAAGCTGGCCGTTTTTTCCGGCGTCTCGGAATTTCCTATTCGCGTCAAGTGCGCGACGCTGGCCTGGCACACGCTCAAAAGCGCGCTGGAAGGCGAACCAGAAACCGTTTCAACCGAGTGAGCAGGATCATGACGGATGAAGTGAAGCAACAGGAACCGCTCCAACCGCCCGCGCCGGATGCGGCGGCGAACGCGCCACAGAATCCGGCCACGGCGGAGGGTCAGTTGCTCGACGCGGCGGGCGTCGAAGCGTTGCGCCAGCGGGTGATAGACGCGCTCAAGACCTGCTTCGACCCGGAAATTCCCGTGAACATTTACGAACTGGGACTGATTTACGGAGTCGAGGTCGAGCCCACGCAATCGGTCACGGTCAAGATGACGCTGACCACGCCGGCCTGCCCCGCGGCGCGCACGCTGCCGGGCGAAGTCGAGGACAAGATGTACACGATTGCCAAAGCCAAAGAGGCGAAGGTCGAAATCGTGTGGGACCCGCCATGGGACAAGGAGAAGATGTCCGAGGCGGCGAAGTTGCAGTTGGGATTGATGTGAGGTTGCCATGAAATTGAGTGCGCAGGAAGAATACGGTTTGCGATGCCTGCTGCGAATCGCCAAGGAAGGCCCGCAAGGCAGCATGACGATTCCGGAAATCAGCGAGAAGGAAGGCATCTCTCAGTTCTACGCGGCCAAGTTGCTGCGGATTCTGCGGCGCGGCGGATTACTCTCCAGCGTGCGCGGGCAATCGGGAGGCTACGCGTTGGCGCGCCCGGCGGACCGCATCGTGGTGGGCGAAGCGCTGGCCGTGCTCGGCGGGCGGCTCTACGATCCTGCCTTCTGCAACGAGCACTCAGGCAATGAATCAGTCTGCGCGAACTCGACGGACTGCTCGGTGCGCTCGCTTTGGCGGACTGTGCAACAGGTGGTGGACGTGGTGCTCAGCAAGACGACGTTGCAGGACCTGCTGACCAATGAAGAGGAAATGTCTTCGCGCGCCGACCAGCTCGTCAGCCTTGCGGGTCTCGCGGACAACACCTCCCCGCCTCGTGTCTGATCCCCGGCGCAGGGACGCCCTTCACATGTCGGATCCAATTCGCACTACCCTGGCGGATTTTCACTCCTCTCACGGCGCGACGCTCGGCGAATATCACGGCGCCATCGTGCCGGCGCGTTTTTCCGATCCCATCCAAGAATATCAGGCAGTCCGAAATGCCTCCGGGCTCTTCGATCTTTCCTTTCGCGCCAAGTTTGCCGTGAAGGGGCGCGATGCCGTGAAGTTCCTGCACCGCATGGTTTCCAACGACGTCAAATCACTGGAGCCGGGGCAAGGAATTTACGCCACGTTGCTGAATACGCAGGGCCACATCCTGGCCGACATGCGGATTTATTCAACCGGAGGTTTCCTACTGGTGGATACGGACGCCGATTTGCGTCCTAAACTTATCTCCGCTCTCGGCCGATATATTATTGCGGACAAAGTGGAACTCGAGCCGTTGGACATCTGCGCGCTCGGATTCGAAGGACCTGCAAGCCAGGCGCTGGTCGAAAAGACGCTCCATCTCGAGGTTCCGGACGGGAGCAACTTCAGCCACTTTGCCGACAACTTTGCCGGTTTTCCCGTGCGCGTCATCCGCTTTTCGAACACCGGAGAAGAAGGCTTTGAAATCTGGACGCCGAACGAGGGTTTGGCCGGATTGTGGGGCTCGGCATGCGGTCAGGCGCCGACTTATGGTATGTTGCCGTGCGGGACGGAAGCGCTGGAATTACTGCGAATCGAAGCCGGCATTCCGCGCTACGGCTCCGAGCTCGGCGAAGATACGTTGCCCCTGGAAGCAGGGCTGACGAACGCGCTGAGCTTTACCAAAGGCTGCTATGTCGGACAGGAGATCATCGAGCGGGCAAGAAGCCGCGGCCACGTCAATTGGAAGCTGGTGGGCCTGGCGGCTGATTCGCCAGCTCTGTTTGCATCCGGTGAAAAGCTTTCGGCTGAGGGCAGAGAAATCGGCGAAGTTACAAGTGCCTGCTTTTCGCCTTCCATCGGAAGACCGATTGCCCTGGCTTTTGTCCGGCGTGAATTTGCAGACGCCGGAGCCAGGCTCGATCTCGCCTCCGGCGCTCAAGCGAAGGTTGTGCCGCTTCCCTTCCACCAGCGTTCCGGCAACGCCTTCGTCACTTAATTCTTCGCCGTCCGTAACATCGCGTGCGCTTACCGATCAGGGCTTTTCCTTTCTCGAAGTCTTTATTGTCTGCGTCATCATTATGATTCTCGCCGCCATCGAAATCCCGAATCTCTGGCGGGCGCGGATGGCAGCTAATCAGGCTGCGGCCGTGGCTTCAATGCAGGCTATTGCGACGGCAGAAGCCATCTATGCCGCCACCTACGGCCATGGATATACAACTGACCTTTCGCAGCTTGGCCCTCCTCCCGCCGGGCAACAGGCGTCCTCATCGGCTGCCGATTTGATTGATCCTTTGCTCGCAAAAGGATTGAAAGGCGGCTACCAATACGTTTATATTGCCGGCCCCGTGGATGACGGCAAGGTCACGTCCTATACAATCAAGAGCGCTCCCTCCGTGCCCTGCGTGACTGCCGTGTCCTATTACACGCTCGATTCCAGCGCGCCCTCCACGGTTTCGCCGCAATCTCTTCAATCGATGACTCAAACGGATTCCCTCACTCAGATCGTCGATCATACGATCGGCGGCGGCACCGCGGGGAGCGGCTCCGCTTTCTGCGGAGGTCCATAAAACCCGGCGTGGAGTCAGGGCGCAGGGGCTCCCGATCCCGAATTGGGAAACGGCCGATCGTCTGAAATGCACATGGGACAGACCAAACAGGATTCGACCAACTTGAGCGGCGCCAATCGGCGGCGGTCGGGCCGGGTTATGCTCACCGTTCCCTTGCATTCCTCGGGCGTGGATGCGAATGGAGCGGGATTCGAGTGCTCCGCCGAAACGATCAGCATCAACCGGTACGGCGCGCACATTAAGCTTGATCGGCCGCTCGTACCCGGCACGAGGATTCGGCTCGTCAATCTTTCCCGCCAGACGGAAGCGGAGTTTCGCGTCGTTGGCTCACTCGCTTCCGGGAAGTCCGAGACGCCCGAATGGGGAGTGGAAGCCACCAGCTCCGAAGCCGATTTGTGGGGGATTCATTTTCCCGCGCCCCAGGATCTTGCACCGGCAATCGCCGCACTGGCGGAATGCCGCCAATGCCAGACCGTCGCCCTCCTGCAACTGTCGGAAATCGAAGCCGAAGTGTTGGAAGCTGGAGCCCTGATCCAGCGGCGCTGCCCAAGATGTGAGGCCGAGACTCGCTGGAGCCTCGCTGAAAAAACTCCGGCAAGAGGAGCAAGCACCGACGCTCCGCCCGAAAAAAAACAGGAGCGGCGGCGGGTCCGCCATTTTGTGCAACGGCACGTGACCATCCGCAATTCTTCCGGAGCGGCCGAGCGGGTGCGGACGGAAAACGTGTCGCGAAACGGCGTCTGCTGCACAAGCAGCCGGAATTATGAGACCGGCCAGGTGGTTACGCTTTCCTGGCCTCACAGTTCTGCGGACGGCGCCTTCGAAGCTCGCGCTCGCGTCGTGCGACGGCACGACATCGGCGGATCATCACGGCGGATTTACGGTTTCGAATATGATTCGCCTCCCGTCCTAATCGCTCCCGCCGCCAGCACCCCTCGCCGGCTCTATTGGGGATTCTGCGCGCTGCTTGCCGCAGCAGGCGTCCTGGCCGGAACTGCGGTTTACAGTATGGCCGCTTCTCTTGCGTCTCCATGGCGGAATTGGACGGCCGCTGCCGAACTCGTTTCGGTCCTGCTGCTCCTTTATCTTGCCAGTTTGGTCGTGAATGCCATTTCCCGCGCCGAGAAGAAAGCGCGCCCCCAGCGCCGCCCTCATTTGCGCCGGATTGGGACCGTGGCGGTGCCGACCTTTCTTGTGGTCGTAATCATCTGCGCCGCCGCGGGTTTCCGGAGCGGAACGCGCCGCGCCCGGGCGCTGCGGCTTCTATCCGACTTGTCGCTAGCCCGAACGATCGAACAGCACCTTGATGCGGCCGAAAATCGCAAACCCGTCACCATCCAAGACTACTCCGATCTTTGCGCCACGATTCAGCCTTTGGCCGCTGAATGGAAGATTCCGTTGACCCGATTGAGCGAGGACCTCAGGCAGGACGGCCCTGGCGGGAATGCCCGCGGGGATCAGCTTCAGGACCTGGGCGACGTGGTGAGTCTGGAACAGGCGAAGCTTCGCATTATCCACTCCCAAGCGGCGCTGGCCGGCCAGGCGGCGCAGATGCCTGCTTCCCAGCAACTTTCCTTCTGGCAAACGAATTTTGATCCCCTGCAAGCGGAGTACGAGAACCTGAATGCCCGCCGTGACGCCGTGATCGCATCCTTTGCGGCCGCGCATTGATCCGGCCCGGCCCTGTGGCCAGCATCAGAGCGACGTTGCCCGAACCTTCGGTTTTCGTTATGATGAATGAGCGAACGGCGGATTCTTCCTTTCCGCCTCCCAAAAGCGTACGGCAGAGCGGGCTTGCGTGCGAAAGCCGGCCCAATCGCAACTGAGATCAAAATGATCACGCGTAAGATCGGCGAGGGCTTCTGGTATCCGTACAACGCGATCGTCCGCGGTTTTGCCGCCATCCGAATCAATCCCAACATTCTCACTTCCATCGGATTCGCGATCAATTTAGTTGCAGCCTATCTCTTTGCCTATGGATATTTCCGCTGGGCGGGCGGGACGGTCATTCTGGCGGGCATCTTTGACCTGACTGACGGCGCTGTGGCCCGCTTTTCACGCCGGGTCACGCCTTTCGGCGGCTTTCTGGATTCGGTGCTCGACCGCTATTCGGACTTGATTCTTTTCACCGGACTGCTGATTTATTACGGCCGCATCACACGCTTCACTTATGTCACGTTGGTCGCCATCGCCATCATCGGCTCGGTGATGACCAGTTACACGCGGGCGCGCGCTGAGAATCTGATTCCAAGCTGCAAGGTCGGCTTTCTGGAGCGGCCGGAGCGCATCGTGCTGATCATCATCGGCGCGCTCGCAAACCACATGGCCGCAGTGCTTTGGGTGATCGTTGTGCTATCGAACGTGACCGTGTTGCACCGCGTCATTCACACCTACCGAGTGAGCCGGCAGATGGCCGACGAACCTCCAACCTCCTGATAGCCTCAAAGGAAACAAGAGCCGCTACCTGACACCGGGCCGGTATAGCCTTTTCCGGGTCCGATGGACAAAAAGTGGCAGTGTGCCAAAATGTCACAAATGACGTGTTTTTTGGAGCGATTTTGAGAAAAAATAATTATATAAGTTGTGTATTATCAATTACTTATATAAAAAGTTGAGAGAACGTCCCAAACATCCCAATCGTCTCATTTTTGCGTGATATGCTCAGGGCGGGGGCACGTGTGGCGTCGAGACTGCCTGCGCACAAGGGCCCTTGCCGGAGGCGCTCGGACGGAAATAATAGCGCATTGTGATATGTTTTTGCGCGGCGCGCGCTGTCGGCATTGCACGAGTGCCCGCGGCCGACCCTCACCCGTCCCCGCGCCGCGTGACATCCCGCAGAGCGGGATCGCAAACACGCGACCCTCTTCCCGCAGGGCGGGACGAGGGCTAAAGCCGGATTTTATTGGAGACGGAACCCACGACACGGAAAGCGTGTGGTGGCGACCGGCCCGCAGACCTGAAGACTTTGCCAGCCCGGAGAGATCTAAACCATTTATATTACGCCTTCTGGCCCCAGAAGTTGCTGCTACACTTCGGCCCGCTCAAGAATTAGCTGCGAGAGGAATGGAAACGCCAGGGCGACGCCGCTCCAAAGTCCCAGCTCTCCAAGTGCGAAGGGTGCGGTCTTCCCGGCGGCCCATCTGTTCGCTATGCTCATGCAATCCAACACGGACGGGAGAGTGATATGCCAGTAGTAATACGCGGCCGGCGGCAAAAGCAAAGCGACAAATAGAATCCCGACCGAGTAACTCAACCCCTGGCGCCCGTCCCGCGCCACAACACCCAGGAAGGAGGTCAGGCCGAAAATAACTGCGGGTCCGATCACCAACGGCACTATCGCGACTAGGGGTCGCCATGTGAGTAGGCCTCCCGTCACCAGAGCTAGCGTCACAAGGGTCGCAACTGCTGCCAGGAACACCAATACCGTAAGCTCCAGGACTCCCACGGACCATCCAGCCCACACCCAGTACCTTCGGCGACGTGGCCGTGTAAGGAGGAATGCCGCAGTCCTATCTTTGAACTCCTGACCAACTCCGGCGGACCCCATGAGCAGAGCCCATAACAGCACGAAAAACGAGGCCCACCCGCCGAGAACTGTGGCGGTTATGTTAGTCCAGATAGGACTCGGCCCCATGGCCGTCCCTACTCGGGCAGCAGTGGTGCCACTTTCCACGATTGTGACGGCAACGCAGATCGTTGCGACCGCTATTACACCCTCAGCGAATCGAGCACGGCTTTCTCGCCAGCATTTCCAGAAGTACATGACTCCTCCTTACGCACCAGTTCCAGGAAGATTTCCCGCAGACCGACCGGCGAAACCTCGACAAACTCTGCGCCGTCCGAGCTGAGCTTTGCGGCGAAAGCTTCAGCATCGCTGCTGACCAGGTAACGGCAGAACCGGCCATCTGAGACGACGGACAAGACGTTTGCCGACCGCGTTTGCGGCAGATTGTTGCCCGATGCCGTGACTCGCCGGAACTGTGCCTTGATATCTTCCAAACTCGCCTCGAGGAGCATCCTGCCCTCGTCAATGATGCCCACCCAGTCGGCGATCTGCTCCACATCCGCCAGGTTGTGAGAGGAAATGAAGATGGTTCGGCCTTCGCTGACACCGTCTTCCACGAGGACGCGCAACAATTTGTCCACGACGACGGGGTCCAGGCCCGTTGTGGGCTCGTCGAGGATCAGCAATTCCGCGCCCTGGGCGAGCGCCAGCAGCAGGCAAACCTTGGTTCGATTGCCTTGCGAAAGCTTTGCGAACGGCCGGTCCATGGGAATCCCGAATAACCTGGAATATTTCGCAGCCGCCTCGCCGGACCAGGCCGGGTAGAATCCGCGAGTGAAGCGCACAAGCTGACTCGCCGTCATGTGACCGTAGAGAGTCTTGGTTTCACTGACGTAAGCCGTTCGCTCCAGAATCGCGACCTGCTCGCGGCCGACGGGAAATCCCATGACCGATGCGCGTCCCGCCGTGGGACGTGCGAGGCCCAGAAGCATTCGGATCGTCGTGGTCTTGCCGGCGCCGTTCGGTCCGAGGAAGCCATAGGTCACGCCGCGCGGTACGTTGAGGCTCAGCCCATCAACAGCCCTGACGTGGGAATAATCCTTAACGAGATTTTCGGTCAAGATTGCCAAGTCGCTCATCGGATTCCTCCAACACTTCTACTTCCTGCCGAACCAGCTTCACGACTTCAGCAGGATCAAGCCGCAATTGTCTTCCCTCGACGGCGATTTGCCGGGCATGAGGTTGAAGACGCCTGATCTTTTCAGCCTTTAGCAGCCCCGGCCGTGTATCGGCCACGTAGGTGCGCCCGCCCGGCACCGTACGAAGAATTCCCTCTGACTCCAGGTCTCTGTAAGCGCGGGCGACAGTGTTTGGACTGACCCGTAATTCCGCCGCCAGACTCCGCACTGACGGGATGGCATCGCCGGCGGCGAGCGCGCCCGACGCGACGTAATGCTTTACCTGGTTCTCAATCTGCAAGTACACCGGAACGCCCGAGGCCGGGCTGACATTGATCAGCACACTGTATCTATACAGTAATACAGTTGACGTGTCAAGCGCTTTTTCCTGCGGCGGTTAGAATTGAGGTTGCGGCCATTTGCGCCAACCCAGCCCGCAGACCTGAAGGTCTGCGCCAGCCTAGAGGGCCAAGATCAAGTTTAATTGGCTGGTTTAAGGTTGCGCTGTTGGCTACAATGCCATCCGCAGGCCTTAAATTCTGCGCCGGCCCGGTTGCAGATCAGGATCGGGCTGAGGAGGAATTTATCCATGTCCACGAAACCATCACGACGGCAATTTCTGCAAAGCGGGGCGGCAGGCGCCGGAACTTTGCTTGCCGGGAAAACCATCCGGCTGGACAGTCCGATGCTTGCCGCCGGGCGCGGGCCCGTGCCGGCCAGTGACCGCGTGCGCTTCGGGATGATCGGCATCGGCATGCAGGGTTCCGGACTGCTTTCAACCGCCATCACTCTGCCCGGAATCGAATGCGTCGCCGCCGCCGACCTTTACGACGGGCGCCACACGCTGGCGCGGGAAATCACCGGCAACCCGAACCTGCCCGTCACCCGCCGCTACCATGAACTGCTGGAACGCAAGGATATTGATTGCATCATCGCGGCCGTGCCCGACCACTGGCACATGCGGGTTGTGGTTGACGCGACGAACGCCGGCAAGGACATCTACTGCGAAAAGCCGATGTCGCACACGCCCGAGCAGGGCTTTGAGATGGTCGCGGCGGCCGAGAAAAACCATCGCATCGTGCAGATCGGCTCGCAGCGGGTCAGCTCCGTTCTGTGCGCCAAGGCGAGGGAGCTTTACGGCTCGGGCGCGATCGGCAACGTTGAAATGGTGGAACTCACGCTGGGCCGCAACGACCCCACGGGCGCGTGGATATATCCGCCGCCTACCGATCTCTCGCCGCAAAACCTGGATTGGGAAACGTGGCTGAACGATGCGCCCAAAATTCCGTTCAACAAATATCGCTTTGCAAGATGGCGCTGCTGGAAGGAATACGGCACGGGCGTGGCGGGAGACCTGATGGTTCATCTGCTGAGCGGCATGATGTTCACGCTGGGATGGAATGAGCCGCCGCGTTCGGCGCGCGCTTTGGGCGGAATCTTCCGCTGGAAGGACGGGCGCAACATGCCCGACCTGCAAACGGTGCTGTTCGATTATCACGGGACGCCGGTTTACGTGCGGCTGGGATTGGGCACGGAGACTCCGGAACTGGCGCGCTTTATGGGACCGAAGGGAATTCTCGATGCGGGTGAGTACGACCTTCACTGGTTGCCGCAACTCGGCGTGGATACCTCGCCCAGCTACTATTGCTACAGCTTCCCGGAAAAAATGCGGGACAAATATATCGCCGACTGGCACGCCGCGCACGATCCGAAGCCCGGCCACGAGCCTCTCGCGGAAAACACCGCCTTCCAGGGGCACGATTGGGACGACGTCAAGCCGCACCTGGCGAACTTCTTTAACGCCGTCCGCAGCCGGAAGCCGGTGGTGGAGGACGCCGTCTTCGGCAATCATGCCGCGCTGGCATGCCACATGGCAAACGAATCCTACTTCCGCCAGAAACCGGTCTTCTTCAACCCCGAATCCAAAAAAGTCGAAAGCTGAACGGATGTTTCGGACAAGGATCAAAAAAGAAATCGTGGCGGAATTTCTGCCGCCGGTTCGGCTGGGAAAAAAGCAGAAGGCCATCATTCTTTGCGACGGCATGCCGTCGGTTCCCACCAAGCAGCCGCTGGCGGAATTTCTGGCCGGGCGCGGCTACTGGGTGTTTTATCCGCGCTGGCGCGGGGCGTGGGAAAGCGGCGGCGAGTTTCTGGAAAAATCGCCGGCCGAGGATATCGCGGACGTGGTCACGGCCATCAGGAAGGGGCGAATCACGGAAATCGCTTTCCGGCAGAAGTTCGACTTGTCGCTGGTTGAAGATATTTATGTTATCGGCGGAAGTTTTGGCGGCGCGGCGGCGATTCTTGCGTCGCTCGACCGGCGCGTCAAAAAAGTGATTGCCAACTGTCCTGTAGTTGATTGGAGCATCCTGCTGCACGAACCGGAAAAAGAAACGTCGAACAAAAGCTACCCGGCTTACATTCGCGAGGCGTTTGGAAACGGCTATCGCCTTTCAGACCGGAACTGGAACAAGCTGCGGCGAGGGCGCTTCTATAATCCGGCGCAACGCGCGGGAGAATTGACCGGCGGAAACATTATGATGTTCCACGCCAAGGATGATCCGTACATTCCCTGGCGAATGGTCGAGCGCTTTGCCCGACGCGGCGGAATCCGGCTGAAGCTGCTGGCGCGCGGCGGCCACCTGAGCACCAACCGGACCGTCCGGAAATACTGGCCGCAGATTAAAAAGTTTTTCGACGCGGCAATCGAGAAGTGAAATTGCCGCCGCGAGATCGCACACATCGCAGAGGCGGGGATGTATGCGCCACCCGGCGACCCTCGCCCGTCCCGCGCGGCGGGACATCCTCTCCCTGAAAGGGAGAGGGCTAAGTTTGGGAGCGTAGAATACGAGAATGAGTGGAAAAACAATTTCCGGCGGCGTGGTGCACGACTTGCCGGCGGATTTGCGAAAGGCGCTGGCGGACGATGCGGCGGCGCTTAAGAAATGGGAAGACATTACGCCGCTGGCGCGCAATGAATGGATCTGCTGGACCATCTCCGTGAAGAAACCGGAGACCCGGATGCAGCACGTGGATCGCGTGCGCACGGAACTGAAAGAAGGAATGCGCCGGCCGTGCTGCTGGCCCGGCTGCCCGCATCGGAAGAAAACAGGCAAACCCATAGTCCCAACTCTGCAAGTGCGCTGACGAATCTGCTTGAAAGTCCGCGGCAATCAGCCGGCGAGGGGAGAATCCGTCGCGGAGGCGGAAGTGTTGTTGGAATTCTGTCGGATGACACCGGACTGGTCGGTGTAATAGGAGTTCATGCCTGTGTTGCCGCGGCTGATGGGATCGGCGTTGAAGGCGAAGGAATAAATGCGGCCGGAAATGACCGGGCCGGGAGAATAAGTGAAAACGTAGCCGCTTTTGACGGAAGTATTGGCGTTGCCGGCCAGAACGTTGTCCACCAGACCGGCGAGCGTGGCCGTGGGCACGGCGCCGGAAGCGGCAGGTCCAAGATAGCTGAGCGCCGCCGGAAAGCCGACGTTGTATGTGGAGGAATAAGTATCCGCGGCCGTGTCGTAGGTGCGCAGCGACCCCACGGCGGACGCCTGATTGGCGGCAATGCGCGAGCGAAGCAGGCTGGGAATCGCGATGGCCGCGATAATCAAAATGATGGCAACGACGATCAGAAGCTCGATGAGTGAAAAGCCGCGCGAACCAGGACGCATTCCTTCCTCCCGATGTTTTCTCTTGCGGGATGGCGGCGATTGCGTTGCGCCGACCCCCAACCCTTTGTGCCACGGTAACACAAAGCGCGCTCGAACGTAAGGGGACCGGAGTTGCCAAAGTGGGAAATGGCGAGGAAATCAGCACGCGGGGTGCGAACCCGGCAGCCGCCGGGCTGAAGCTCGGCGCTACTTGCGCGCGGCGTGGCGTGCCTGCTTGATGATTTCGCCGTAGGGGTTTTTGTCGAAGGGCGGACAGCCGGTGGGAAACTGGCCGAGCGGATGCTTTTTCGAACGCATCAGGTAAGTGCAGTAGGAAAGTGTCTTGCACGTCTGCAGCGGATTCAATTCTCCTTTTTCAAGCGCGTCCGAAACCAGGCCCGGATAAGCCAGCGCGGCGCGGCCCAGGCCCGCAAACCTGACGCGGCCGAGTTTGAGATTGGCTGCGGCGGAGTGAATCAGAAAATGCTGCAGCCAACTGTAGCCCGTGCCGACGACGGCGAGCTCGGGTTGCGACTGCTGAATTTCCGCCGCGGCGCGGAAATGGCGAGCCACGCCGAGCAAAGGATGCTCGGGAGTTTCATAGGAACCTTCATTCGCTTTTTCAAACGGGCGGCCGATGTGCGGGTTCGCATAAGGCGAGCCCATGGAAACGTTCAGAAGGCTGACGCCCGCGCGCCGCAGCCAGCCGGCCAGGCGTACCGGCTCGGACAAATCCATTTGCGCGGGATCATCGGCGGCAAGGCCGAAGCCGGCGCGATAAGGACTGGGAATTTCACGACACACGCCGGAGGAGCCGTCGGGCGAGACGGCGAAAGGCGCTCCGTCATAAACGCCCAGGCGCGCGGCGAGAAGAAAATCATCGCCGGCGCGGCGGCGGATTCGGGCGAGCGTTTCAAGCGCCATGCGGGCGCGATTCTCAAGCAGCTCGCCGCCGTAAGGGCCGGGCCGGAGTCGCGCGCCGAGAATTTCCGAAAGCAGATAGCCGTGCGTCATTTTTAAATCCACGCCGTCAAAACCGATTTCACGCGCCAGCGCAGCGGCCTGCGCAAACTTTTCCTGAAGCGATTCGAGTTCTTCATCCGTGATGACAGCGGGCGGCGATTCGCGGGGCGGCGCAGTGAGCGGGACGACGTGCGGGTAACGGTCGAGCACGGGATGGCGCGCCGCGACTTTCGCGTTCTGGAAAGAATAGCGGCCGGAGTGCGTGAGCTGGAGAACGGCGACGAATCCTTCCGTCGAGCCGAACTTCCGGCGATGCGCGTCGCGGCAGGCTTCGAGAAGTTTTGCAATCTCGGCGACTATACCGGAATGGATCCACAACTGGCGCGGATTGGCGCGGCCCTCGGGCACGACGGCGCAGGCTTCAAACCAGATCAACCCGGCGCCGCTTTCGCCGAAGCGGCGGTAACGGCGGAAAGTGAGTTCGCCCGGCGAGCCGTCGGGATTGCCGTCGCAGCCTTCCATGGGATGAATGGCGAAGGAATTTGCGGCGCGCCAAACATGCGGCGAACCCGACCCATTCGCGGGCGAAGTTATTTCAACCGGGCGCGCGAGAATCTGGCGAAGTTCCTCGCGGTCCTCGACGAGCGGCAAATCCACGCCGAGCTGCGCGGCGTCACGGCGAAGATCGTCGAGCGAGTGATAGGTGAAGTAGCGTTTGGGCATTCAGAAAACGCGCTCCGGCGGACGCGATTCGGGCGGCAGGGGCGGCCGGGGATTTCCGGCGCGGCGGCGCAGAGCGGATTGAATGGCGAGAAATTCGCCGACGTTATCGACCGTCAACATGCCGACCAGATGGCCGTCGTGCTCAACGGGCAGCGAGCGGCACTTGCACTCGTGAAAGAGCGGCAAAGTTTTTTCCAGCATGTCGTAGGAATCGGCGACGGGAACGTTGCGCTCCAGAGCGTCGCGCACGTGGCCGTCCACGCCGCCTTCGCTGAGCGCTTTCACCAGGCGCTCCCGCGTGAGAATGCCGAGCACGTGATCGCCGAAAATCACCGGAAAATCGTATTGCCATCCGGCCAGCACGTGCCGGACGGCGACTTCCAGAGTGTCATCGGGCGAAAGCGTGTGGAATTCCGTCAGCATCACGCGGCTGACGGGCACGTTGCCGACCCAGGTGTGCATCTGCGCCATGGCCGATTCCTGCTCGGCGCCCATCCAGACGAAAAGCGCGATGAAGATGAGAAAGGGATCGGTGAAAAGTCCGACCAGTCCGAAAACGTAAGCCAGCGCCTGGCCGACGCGCGCCGCAATGTGCGTGGCCTGGGTGAATTCCAGGCGCGTGGCAAGCAGCGCCCGCAGCACGCGGCCGCCATCCATCGGGAAGGCGGGAATCATGTTGAAGAGCACCAGCCAGACGTTGACCACCATCAGCTTGTTCAGAAAATTTCCGCCGATCCAGCGGAATTGCGCCAGGTTGACTTGAGCGCCGACAGAGAGGAGAAATCCGTAAAGCACGATGGCGATGGCCACGTTGACGGCCGGCCCGGCAAGAGCCACCCAGAGTTCCTGCAAAGGCTTGTCCGGCATGCGATCGAGGCGCGCCAGTCCGCCAATCGGCAGCAGGGTGATGTCGCGCGTCTTGACTCCGAAATGCAGCGCCGTCAGCGCGTGGCCCAGCTCGTGCAACACGATGCAGCCGAAAATCACCATCACGAAAATCGCGCCGTAAAGAGCCGTGCCCAGGCCGTGCCCCTGCCAGATGTCCACGGCCATGATGAAAAGAATCAGCAGCCAGAAAGTGGCATGAATGTAAATGCCAATGCCCGCTATCTGCCCGATTCTCCAGGACCATCGCATGACGAAACCTCATGGCGCGCCGCAGCGACGCCGGAAACGAAAAATTGCCTCTCTATTAACGTTAGCATTCGCGGTGGACGGCCGCAACCGGAGGGGGTCAGCGCAGCTCAATGATTCGGTCGCCAGCATCCAACGACGCAAGGATGCCGGGCCAAAGCCTTGTAAACGCGTCGCGCAAAACCGCAGTGCGGCAGTTTCCGAGTCGAACCTACAGGAAGCCCGCCTCGGCCGGCTGCTTTGCGGCGAGATAAAGAAAGTCGTCATCCTTGCTGATGACGATGCGTTCGTTGCGACAGGCGTAATCCCAGATCTGCGCGTCCGTGGCCTCAGCCAGTCCAACTTCGGAGACGTGGACGCACTCACAGCCGAGCGAGACAATAAACCTCGCCAGGGCAATCGGGAGCTGGTTGTCAACGATGAATTTCACGGGGCTTGCAGCACGACGTGATCGGCCTGGCGAGCTGCGTACTCGATGGAGGCGAGAATGTCTTCCTCCTCGAGCGAAGGGTAATCCCGAAGGATTTCTTCGTGAGAAGCTCCCGCCGCCAGCAGGTCCAGAACGTCGGACACACGAATGCGCATACCGCGAATGCAAGGGCGGCCGCCGCATTTGCCCACTTCGACCGTAATTCTTTTAAGGCGTTCAGCGCTCATTCTGTCCAAAGTCTAAGCTGGTTTTGCGCCAATGGCAAGGCGCGAGTCAAAATTCGAGTGAAGAACTCAGGCAGGATAGCTGATAGTTCCGCCTCCCGCTAGGCGCTGTGGAAGGAGCGGCGGACTCGCAAGACGGTTCTGTGAAAAAGGTGACAGACCTTGAAGGTCAGGTAGAGCATGGCGGCGAAAAGCACCACCACGACGGCTATCGAGAGGACAGGATGCGCGGCGGCAATCCAGGCTACCGCGGCGGCCAAAACGTCTTCCGTCAGGCTGAAAGCGGAGGTGGTGAAGGGCTCGGGGCTGGCTTCCAGCGGACTTCGCAGCGCCGTCTTAACGCCGTGCGAGGAAAGCGCCACGCCGCCGCCCAGCAGCGCTCCCAGGATGCGCCAGTCGGAGGGAGCGGGACTGAGCGCAGCGTAAGAAAGCAGCGCCGCCGCCGGAGGCCGGATGAAGGTTTGGACGGCATTCCACACGCTGCCAAAATACGGAACCTTGTCGGCAAGGAATTCCAGCACGCTGAGCGCCAGCGCAATGGCGATGACGATGGGATTGCTCAGAATGCCGAGCGCGGCGGGAAGATGAATCACTCCAAAACGCTGCAGCAAGCCCAGCACCGCGACGGTGGCATAGAGCCGCAGCCCGGAAGCATAGGACATCCCAACCGCCAAGCCTAAAGCCGCCAGCGTTGTCGAGAACATGCTTTGCCTCTCAGACCACCATTCGAGATGCGTTTATCTTAGCTCATATTTTTCGCGCAATCCACCGGCGAGGGCCCTCGGGTTTGTGAACCCCGGAACGTGCTTCCGGCCCGCAGAGCTGAAGCTCTGCGCCAGCCGGCGGTCTAAACGAGGCATTCCGGGTCCCGAGCCAGGGTGAACAGCTTGCACTGGCCCCGGATCCTATCGTTGAACCATCTGACTTGCGATGGCTCCATGGTCCGCGGCGGCAGAATCGCCTCCCCCCCGCCGTAGGGGCGGAGAAACACACAGACGTAAGGCGAGAGCGCGACCCTGAATGAGACCTTAGGATCGCTCAGGAGAGTCCGAATACCCGCGATTGCCCGCTGCGGGCTGTCCGTGGGCCTCCAGATGGGATTATCGTCGTCCCGCACCACCACGACGGGATCGTCACCGGTAATGAAGCGTTCCTCGACATAAGGTAGAGACGTACAAAAATCGAAGGCCGGGAGATCCCTCTCCCACGAGCGGAGTATCTCTCTCATCTGCTTACCCACTTCCGCCAGGAAATCGCTCGCGTTCAGCTTACGGCCGACCTGTTCCTCCATGCACTGCCTGTTGGCCAGTGTCCTCACGACTTGAGAAGCCAAGAATTTGGCCAACGCGCCTAACTCGGTACCGCTGACGCTCGCGGGTCCGTTCTGCTCCTTCTTCACCCGCTGACAGAGCTTGGCGAAGGGAGTCTCGACGTACTCGCTGAAGAAATCCTCGACCTTGTCATCCTCAACGCCAGCCCGGTTCCTCACGTAAAGGTTCTGTTCCTTACCGATGGACTTGGGGCTGCAACGCACCGGCTTTTCCCGACCGGCAAATTTAACCCAGACCATCCCCGAAGCATCCGTGAACCCCTTCTGGTAGCAAACTGGGAGGAAGTGATTATTCCGCTTTAGCTTCCTCCGCACCGAAGACGCCAGTACGGAGGCCGTGAATGCAGGGCCGGGCGACAGCGGCTTGGAAGGGCGCTCGGACACCGGGATGTAGTTCGGCAGGCGCAACTCACGGGCGGAATACTTGCCCGCAAACTCAGGCTTCCCGCCCGGTAATAGAGCACTCACAGACGCAGAATCATACGTGTTTATGCCGCTTCCGCCAGAGACCCACTGCACGCATATCAATACTGAATCATGCCAAGCCTCTGCGCGTGGGGGGTTCCCGGGGTACTGCCAACAGTTCTTGGGGATTGACTCAATAAGCCGACAGATCGCGCCTCTGTTCCGGCGCGCCAGCGCGGTCCCAAACTCGGTCGCAAACATCGAGCCACCTCCCAAAACGCAAAACCGCCGCGCACCCGACGACCCCCTCAGCGCGCCCAGCCGCGGGTCAGGGGGCCTGCCAGATGACGTGGTGCTTCTTATCGTTGCCGAACATGATGATTGAGGCGGCGGAAGTTGCACGCGTTGCGCCAGCGGCGTGGGGCTCAGTCCAAGCGCTTCCCAAGTCCATCCTGAACCCCTGCGGGTCCCTAAGGGTGATGCTGGGTGAGCCCGAGGGCAAGAGGCCCATGTCCGCGCGGTCCTTACCTTGCGCGTCGTAGAGGGCAATGCCAAATCCGTCTCCGGGATCGAAGTGCATGATCGGGCGGGTCTTGCCTTGCGCGTCGGTGAGCCAGATGATAGGTGCGCCCATTCTCGCGCGGACTCTTCCCGTGCTATCCACCGCCTCAAACTCGTGTGCCTTAATTACATCAGGCACGGGCTGCGTGGCATAAATTGCGCCCAGCGCCGCGGCCAGAATCAGCGTGGCAACTGCGAAGCCTTTCAGCCGGCGATTGTCGCGCTCAAGCTTTTCAAGCCGTTCAATCAGTTCCTTTTCAGCCATGATTGTGCCCTCCCGAAAATCTCTCCGGCTAGTATGGCGAATAAATAGCGAAAGTCAACACCTTCGTCCGTCGGCGGAGTCGCGCGCGGTGAGCGAAAGTCTGATCGAGGGAAAGACTGCTTCAGGATTTAGAGCAACTGTCGGTCGCTTGTGGCGTCCACCTTACTTCGGCCATTTGGCCATACGCTCGCGGACCTGCTCGTGAGAGAGAAGCTCGCCGCCGTCGGCCTGGCGAAGCCCGCGCTCGACCTTGTAGAGCAGGTAAAGGCGGTCCAGCGCGTCCTCGACTTCGGCATCGTCCGGCAGGTCTTCAAGGGCTTTCAGAATTTGCTGTTTGGTTTCCATAATCTGCTGAAAGGATAACATGAAACCGTTTGCGGGAGTTTAGTCCGAAAAGACTGTCGGCCCCGACCGGCAAAAGGTCAGCCGCTGCTCAGAACGCGAGATAAACGGGGTTTTCGAGAATCTGGCGGAGGGTTTGGAGGAAACGGGCGCCGGTGGCGCCGTCCACCACGCGATGGTCGCAGGACATGGTCATGCGGCAGCGGAAACCGATTTCGATGCGGCCATCGCTTGCGACGGGCTTTTCTTCCACGCCGCCGACGGCGAGAATGGCCGCTTCCGGCGGATTGATGATGGCGGAAAATTCCTGAATGCCCATCATGCCCAGGTTTGAAACGCTGAACGTTCCGCCCACATATTCCTCCGGCTTCAGGCGGCGCGAGCGGGCGCGGGCGATCAGGTCCTTGGACTCGGCGGAAATCTGCTGAATGCTTTTGCGGTCGGCGTCGCGCACGACGGGCGTAATCAGTCCGCCGCCTTCGATCGCCACGGCAATGCCCAGGTGCACGCGATTGTGGTAGCGGATGGATTCACCCAGAAAGCTGGCGTTCACTTCCGGATGCTGGCGCAGCGCCGCGGCGCACGCCTTGAGGATGATGTCGTTGTAGGAAAGCTTCAGATTGGGATCGAGCGTGTTCGCGGACTCGCGCAATTCCTTGGCGCGGCGGAAATCCACTTCAATGGTGAGATAAAAATGCGGCACCGGACCCAGGCTCTGGCCCAGACGCTGGGCGATGATCTTGCGCATGGCGCTCAAAGGCTCATCGCGAAACTCGGGGCCGGTGGGAGGCGCGTAGGTGGATGGCGCGCGGAAAGGCGACGGCACGCCGCCACCTCCTCCGCCGGCGGCTTCAACGTCGCGGCGAATGATTCGTCCTGATGGGCCGCTGCCTGAGACTCGCGCCAGATCGACGCCGCGGTCGGTAGCGATGCGGCGCGCCAGAGGCGAAGCAAGAACACGGCCGCCCGTAGCGGCAGGAGCAGGCGTGGCAACGGCGGCGGGCGCAGCAGCCGGAGGCGCGGCAGGCGCGGGCGCAGATTGCGCGGCGGCTTCATGACCGTTCGATTTGGGGGCGGGCGCTGCGGCGGCGGAAATCATGGCGGAAATATCTTCATCCGCCTTGCCGATGACGGCCAGCAACTGACCGACGGGAACCGACTGATCCTGCTCGACCAGAATCTTGCGCAGGACGCCGGCGCCCATGGACTCAACTTCCATGTTGACCTTGTCGGTCTCGATTTCAACCAGCGAGTCGCCGTTGGAAACGGAGTCGCCCTCTTTCTTTAACCACTTGAGGACTTTGCCCTCCGTCATGGTGTCGCTGCCCTTGGGCATCAGAACGCGTGTGGCCATTGGTACCTCGGGTAAGTCAAAAGTTGAGAGTTGAAAGTCGAGAGCCAAAAACCCGGAAAAGAGAGAATCCTGTTTTACTCTTGAACCTTCGACCTTCGACTTTCAACTGATCATTTCAATTCCGGTACAGCACGCGGCGCACGGCTTCGACGACGCGGCCTTTGTCCGGCAGGCACAAATGCTCGAGCGGCTTCGAGTAAGGCATGGGCACGTCGGCGCCGGTGATGCGCAGGACGGGCGCATCGAGAAAATCGAACGCCTCGCTTTGCAGCGTGTCCACCATTTGCGCCCCCACGCCGCAGTAGGGCCAGCCTTCTTCCACGATCACGGCGCGATTGGTTTTCTTGACGGAATCAACCAGCGTTTGCGTATCGAGCGGGCGCAGCGTGCGCGGGTCAATCACTTCCGCGTCGATGCCGTCTTTTTCCAGTTCCTTGGCCGCTTCGAGCGCGATAAAAACCATTTTGGAATGCGCGATGATCGTCACGTCCCTGCCGGGCCGCTTGATTTCCGCCACGCCCAGGGGAATGGCGTGCTCGCCTTCGGGAACTTCGCCTTTCAAACCGTAGAGAACTTCCGATTCGATGAAGATGACCGGATTGTCATCGCGAATGGCCGACTTGAGCAGACCCTTGGCGTCAGCGGGAGTGGAAGGCATGACGACTTTGAGTCCGGGGACGTGGCAATACCAGGCTTCGAGCGCCTGGGAATGCTGCGCGGCCAACTGGTGCGCCGAGCCGCCGGGTCCGCGAACCACCATGGGAATCGGAAACTGTCCGCCCGACATGTAAAGCATTTTGGCGGCGCTGTTGACGATCTGATCGAGCGCGAGAATGGCGAAGTTGAACGTCATCACTTCAACGATGGGCCGCAGGCCGGCCATGGCCGCGCCCACGCTGAGGCCGGTGAATCCGAGCTCGGCGATGGGCGTATCGAGCACGCGCTCGGGGCCGAAAGCGTCCAGCATTCCTTTGCTGACTTTGTAAGCGCCGTTGTATGCGCCGACTTCCTCGCCCATCAGGCAGACGCGCGGGTCGCGCTCCATCTCCTCGCGCATGGCCTGATTCAGAGCTTCACGATATTGAAGAACTGGCATTTGAACCTCAATCAAAAAATGAGAAATCAGAAGTCAGTCTGCTTTCTGATTTCTAGCTTTCCTGAGACTTATAAACGTCCTTGAAAATGTCGTCCGGGACAGGGTCGGGACTTCCGTCGGCAAAAGCCACGGCCTGCTCCACCACTTCGCGGATGCGGGCGTCGGTTTCCTCAATCTCATCCTGCGAAACCACGCCGATGTTCTGCAGAGCCTCGATGTAACGCTTGATGGGATCGCGGCGGCGGTGCTCTTCCAGCTCGGCTTTGGTGCGATAGACGCCGTGAGTGGGATCGGACATCGAGTGGCCCATGAAGCGGTACGTGCGCGCTTCGATAAACGTGGGCAGGCTTTCCTTGCGGGCGCGATCCACGGCTTCCGTCAACGCTTCCCGCATCGCCAGAATGTCCATGCCGTCGGCGGCGGCGTGCGCCATGTCATAGGCGGTGGCGCGCTCGTGCAGGTCGCGGATGGAAGAAGTTTTCTCGATGGGCGTGCCCATGCCGAATTCGTTGTTTTCGCAAATGAAGACGACGGGAAGTTTCCAAAGCTGGGCGAGGTTGAGCGATTCGTGGAAGGAACCGATGTTCACCGCGGCGTCGCCGAAAAAGCAGAGCGTGACGCGAGGTTCCTTCAAATATCGGGCGGCGAAGGCCGTGCCGGTGGCGAGCGGAATGTGTCCGCCGACGATGGCGTGCCCGCCGTAGAATCCCAGGTCGCGCTGGAACAGATGCATGGATCCGCCCTTGCCCTTGGAGCATCCGGTCGCCTTGCCGCAAAGCTCGGCCATGATGGCGCCGGGATCCATGCCGCGGGCCAGCGCCTGTGCGTGCTCGCGATAGGAGCAGAAAATGTAATCCTCGGGCGCCAGCACGGAAACTGCTCCCACGCCCACGGCTTCCTGCCCGATGTAAAGATGGCAGAAGCCGCCGATTTTGCCCATGGCGTAAAGCTCCGCGGCCTTTTCCTCAAAGCGGCGGATAAGCAGCATTTTTTCCAGGAGATCTTTCAGGAGGGTGGGTTCCAGGCGCTGGGCTCGACCTTCCAGGCTGGTGGGCGCGTAGGATTCCGCGCCGTTCGATTCAGTGACGTTGGCCCCGCTGCGGGCCGAGCTGCCGGATTTCATCTTATGCCTCCCCAAACCCCGACGACCATCTGGAAGCTTTCAAGCGCAAAGTGTAAAGGCTTCCCTGTGTCCCGAGCAATCCCTTGTGTAGAATCTCATTTTACAACAGAGCCGCACGATTTGGGGAGAGCGAATCTGCGAATCGGCTTCCCCACCCGCGGGTGGCTCAATCATAGCAGGAGGAGCCGTGCAGAATGAAGAGCCATACCGAATACCTGTGGTTCAATACGAAGAAGAAGCGGGAGTTCATCAATATCACCGACGAGCTGGAAAAAGCCCTGGACAAGGCGGCAATCGAGGAGGGACTGGTGCTCGCTTCCGCCATGCACATCACGGCGGGCGTTTACATCAATGACGCTGAAGACGGCCTGATCGCCGACATCGAGGAATGGCTGGAAAAACTGGCGCCCTTTCGCGCCGATTACCGCCATCACCGGACCGGCGAAACCAACGGCGACGCGCACCTGAAGAATCTGATCGTCGGACATCAGGTGCTGGTTCCGGTGACCAAAGGCAGGCTCGACCTGGGGCCGTGGCAGCAGATCTATTACGCCGAATTCGACGGCCAGCGCCGCAAGCGCGTGCTGATTAAAGTGATTGGGGAATGACGGGGTTCAGATTGTAGCGCGGTGTTGGCAGTTCAAGCGTTGCGAATTTTCCACGTCATTCTAATGTGCTGCGGAAATCCGCGTCATTGGCAACCGAACATCAGCGACGCAAACCTGGCGCTTTGCGGCAAATTCTCGGCTTTGTACCGATAGTACATCCTGCAGGTCATGCCGTTGCGGATGCGCACGGAGGCCAGGTAGGACAGGGACTGATTTTTGGCCGGCAACCGCTGAGACCAGAATCCGAAACGATGAGGCCCAAGCATTTTGTCGGCTGTCAACAAACCCGCAGGTGCCGGGCCGACAGTAACCGTTCCATTGCCGAGCCAGTGCCGCGTGAAATCGGACATGGGGGCGGCCTGCTCCAATTGCGCTGCCGTCAGGCGCACCGGTTTGGAACCCGCATCCTCAGGGTTGGCTTCTACCACCTTCAGGATCGCTGCGTTCATTTCATGGGAAAAAGTGCCCACTTGTCTCCAACTGCGCCAGATCAGGCCACCGAACTCTCCGAGCCCGATGCCGCACACGAAGATGACGGCCGCCGCCATCAGCAGGTACTTAGCCAGGCGGAGGTTGGTGTCCTCCGCCCGGCCGCGGAACCTTCGATAACTTTGCAGAAGGACGACCGCCGCAACGGGAAGGGTCGCCGCAAGAATCGCCAGCGCAAAATAGTAGAAAGTCGTAAACGATATGTCCCGCATCGGAATCGGAACCACCGGAAACGGCAGAGACATCAGCTTGAATGGATCAAGCCAAAGCAGGACGCGGTCGGTAAAGGCTTGCGCCCACAATGCGAATCTGTAACCGGATTCAAAAGCCAGAGAATACGCCGCCCCGAAGAGGAAAAGCGCCGGGAAAACCCAAAGCGCCGAGCGCACCGTTCCCTTGACCAGCGTCGAGAGCCAGAATGAAGTCAGCGTTACGGCGGCGAAGACCATCGGCCAAAGCAACACCGAATGCTCCACTGGCACGCGGGAGGGCGCGCCCAAAAACCACGCGCGGGCCCCGAGCGCGAGCGGCGGCAGCGCACCCGCGAAAAGTGTTCCGGCCAGCAGCGCGACTCCCAGCTTGACCGACCATTGCAGGCGGACCGAAACCGGCAGGGTCATGTGCCAGCCGTGCGTGCCGAAGTTTTTTTCCTCGCCCAGCGAAAGCGCTCCCGCCAGAATCGCAATCAGCGGGCTCAGCGCCATCGTGGCCGCGAGCGACGCCACAATCAGCAGAGCCGTCGGATGGAGCAGTGGGTGGTAGCCGGGATCCATTCCCAGCGCGAACAGAAACGTCCAGGCGATGACGTTCAGGACGCCCAGCAGCCAAACCGGGCGCAGCAATCGAAGCTCCTTGCGGACCAGATTCAGCGCCAGGCCTTGCGGCCGGCACCGGAACCAGTCGCTGACACTCTGCGGGAGTAGCCACGCCGAGGCCTTCTCAAGCGGATCAGCCGGAGAAGCTCCGTCCACGTCCTGAAATTTCAAGAGAGCGCGCCTGCCCAGCCAGACCATTGCGCCGGCGTAACAAAGACACAAGAACACCGCTGCAACCTCGACCGCGGTTGTAAAGTAACCATAAAGGCGCAGTCGCGACTCCAGGTACGCCCAACCGGCAAGAACCAGCCATTGGACTGCGACGTTCAGGGCCAGGCCGCCCATTGTCGATTTGGCGAAGAGCGTCCAGAACATCGCTCCCGCGATTAACGCGACAATCCAGGCACCCACAAGCGACCCAAAAGCGAGGTCAACATGATTTAGCCGCGCCCTCACCGCACAAAGAATCGCCGGCGCAAGGACCATGGCCAGAGTGATCAGAACTTTGTCGCGCCAGATTCGCCCTCGTTCGACGGGCGAGGCGAGCAGCGACGGAAGCGTGTGGTACTGAAATTCGTATCCAACCGGCAATCCGGCCAGCAACGGAAAGCCGATGAAAAGCACGAGCACGAACGTGACTTCCGTCAGGTGCGTAAACGTCCACGCCGGCTGCCAGTTCCAGGGCAGTACGAGCGCCAGCACCGCTGCCGCCGTCACCGCCGCCCACGGCCAGAAAATTTGCCGGGCTTCCTTTGCTATCCGCGGATTCATCCACGCCTCCTACGAACCGAGCGCCGCCACAAAAATTTCTTCCAGCGTCAGCGCTTCCCGTGAAATCGCTTCCGGATTGTGGGCGCGCAGTCTGCGCTCGATTTCCGCCGCCGCGCCGTTCGCCACCACATCCACTTCGCGCCCGTTCGTGCGCACGCGCAGCGCGCCATCGAGATCGAACTTGGGCGGCGGAGCGGCGAACCGCGCCCGAATGCGCTGATACCTGTTGCGCGCGTCGTCAGCCTGAAGATTCATCACGGCGCGCCCGGCATCCACAATCGTGAACTCGTCAATCAGACCTTCGAATTCCGCAATCATGTGGGTTGAAACCAGAATGGTTCGCCTGCCGGGATCGCCCTCCTGGTAAGCGCCGACCACCGTCTCAATGAACTCGCGGCGCACAATGGGATCGAGACCGGAAGTGGGCTCATCGAGCAGAAGCAAATCCGTTTCCGGGCAGACGGCGGCAATCAGCGCCACCTGCGTCCGCTGGCCACGCGAGAGCGCGCCCGTTTTCTGCGATGCGTCCAGGCGAAATCGGCCCAGCAGTTCCTGCTCGGTTTTACGATTCCAGTGGCCGCGGAACGACGCCAGGTAATCGAGCGTCTCGCGCACACTCATCCAGGGATAGAACGCCACCATGTCCGGCACGTAGGCCAGGCGCCGCTTGACTTCAACCTCGCGCTTGGCGGGATCGAGCCCGAACACGCGCACGCTGCCGCTTTCCGGCCGCAGCAGATTCAGCAGGCACTTGATCGTCGTCGTCTTGCCCGCGCCGTTGCGCCCGAACAGTCCGTAGCAGCGGCCCGGCTGAACCGTCAGTCTGAGCTGCCGCACCGCTTCGGTGTGCCCGTAAGCGTAAGTCAAATCGCGAATCTCGATGGCAGGAGTCGAATCACTCATCATTATTCCTCCCGGTTTTCCTGATTGGCGCGCCGCTTGTCGTCGAGCGCTTCCAGGCGCTCCTCAATCAGCTCCAGAAATTCCTCGCGCCCCACGCGCAGGTGGTGCGCCTGAACAATCACCTGGTCCACTTCCTGTTCGAGCAACTTCAGCCGCGCCGACTTGCGCATCCCCGTGTGATTCCCCTTCAAAAAGCAGCCGCGGCCGGGCTGCGTCTCGACCAGACCGAGGTTTTCAAGTTCGGAATAAGCCTTGGCGATGGTGTTGCGATTGACGCGCAGTTCTTCCGCCAGCGGGCGGATCGAGGGCAGCGCTTCCCCGGCCTGCAGAGCGCCCGAAGCCGCCGCCGCCTTCACCTGATCCACGACCTGCAGATAGATCGGCTTGCCCGACTTGTAATTGATCTGGAAAATCACAACCGGCCCTCTGTCATAGGACAGTAGGACAGTGGACGGCCCTTGTCAAGAGAAATTTTCGGGAGGGCCGGAAACGCAAGCCGCTCGACAATCGCGCCGCATTGGGATGACAATGCTTCTCCGATGGCCGCAATCGCGCTGGACGCAACTTACACGGTGGACCCGATGCCTTCAGGCATTTCCGTCTATTCGCGCCGGCTGATTGAAGCGCTCGCCGGGCTCGAAACCAGCCACCATTTTTTGCTTTGCTACCGGCTTTCGCGCTTCAGTCAGCGCAAGGAATTTCTGCGGCCCGTGGCGGCGGGCGGCGCGCGATTCAGCGTTCATTATTATCAGCCGCCGCTGACTTTCCGGCTGCCGCGCCGCGCGGACCTGTTCCACAGCCTGGCGCAACGGCCGCCGGCGTTTCGCTTCCGGCGCGAGGTTGTGACCATCCACGACATTTTTCCGCTGACCGGCAAGGATTATTCCGCGCCGGATTTTCTGAAGAAATTTTCGCGACTGTTGATGGAAGCCGCCGGCCGCGCGGCGCGAATCATTACGCCCTCCGCTTACACGGCGAAGCAACTGGAGCAGCATGCCGGCGTGAACCCGGCGAAGATCCGCGTGATTCCGGAAGGCGTGATTCCGCCCGCCGCGCGAATGAGCGCGGAAGAGCGCGTCCGCGAACGCGCGAAGCTGGTTGGCGAAAATGAAATTTTGGTACTGAACGTCGGCGTGCTGCAGACGCGCAAGAACACTCTGAACGCGCTGCGGGCGCTGGAGCTGCTGCCGGCGCGCTACCGGCTGGTGCTGGCGGGCGGCGACGGTTACGGCAGCGAAGCCATCCACGAGCACATCCGGCGCGAAGGGCTCGACGAGCACGTGCTGCGACTGCGACACGTTGACCGCGAACATTTGTGCAGGCTATATCAGGCAGCGGACGTTTTTCTTTTTCCCTCGCTCGAGGAAGGTTTCGGCCTGCCGGTTCTGGAAGCCATGAGCTACGGGCTGCCCGCCGTGCTTTCGAACACTTCGGCTCTGCCCGAGGTGGGCGGCGACGCCGCTGTTTACGCCAATCCGCTCGACCCGGCGGACATTGCGGCGAAAGTGCTCGAGGTTGCGGAAGATTCGAAGTTGCGAGAGCGGATGATCGAAGCGGGCCTCGCGCGCGCCGCTGAATTCACATGGGAACGGACGGCGGGGCAAACGCTCGAAGTTTATGAAGAAGTTTTGCGGGAAAGTTAGCGGCGAGCTACACGCCGCTCATGCGCTGAGAATGCGGCGACCTAACTCGCGCCGGCGGCCGAGCCCTGAAACAGCGGGACGAACCGGTCAGCCACAAAAGTTTCAATGGGGGTGGGCGTGGTGTTCCGGGAAATGCGCCTTTCGAGAGCCTTCATATAGCCGGAATTCAGAGAGTCGGACATTTCAAGCAGTGCGCTGGCCATGCTGGATGACCAACCCATTCGCAGCATCGCCGGTTTGACCTGCAGGCTTGAAAGCTGGCTGTACCGAAGGTCGGGTTTGCCGATAGCTTTGCCGATGACGGCGGCGACTTCGTTGTAAGTCACGTCGCGCTGACCGAGCAGTTCATGCGCCTGCTTGCCGCTGAAGTTCAGGTTCGCAAGATAATCAGCCGCGGCGGCTCCGATATCCCGCGTGGCGATCATCGGGAGCGGAAGATCCGGCCGCAGAGGACCGCCAACAAAACCGAAAGTTTTGATGATATTGACCTGCGGAAGCAGATTTTCCATGAAGTAGCCGGCGCGCAGATAAACGGCGTCCAGGCCGGCAATGCCCTTCAGCTTTTGCTCCAGGCTGTAAAGGCCGACGACGGGTCCGGTCCTTTCGCGCTTGTCGGCGCCGATGCTGCTCAGCATCACCACTTTGGAAACGGACGCCTTGGTAATCGCCCGCACGTACGCTTCCCCGATCCGCTCCTGGTACTGATGCAGGCTGGTCACGGCCTGATTGGGAGGCAGCATCACATAAACGGCCTCCGCGCCCGTGAAAGCCTGCGTCAGCGCCGCGACGTCCGCGACGTCAGCCTGAAAAGCTTCCGCGCCGCGTTGGACCAGGTGCGCCAGGTGGGCCGGGTCGCGCCCGATGGCGCGCACCGCTTTCCCGCGCGCCAGAAGTTCCCGGGCGACGATGCTTCCCGTATGACCCGATGCACCGGTAATGGCGTACATTCTCGTTTCCTCCTGGAGAAATGAGATCCCGATTCGCCCGGCGGGGCGAACGTCACGCCCGGCGCAGGCCACGACCGGAACGGCCGCGCCACGTTGAACATTGTAAGCGCATTTGGGGGTCAGTACGCCAGAAGGTTTTCAAGCCGAGGAACTGGCCGTCATTCGGGAGCAAACGTCTGCACTTGCATGTTTCCCTGCTTTGATAGGTTGAGGAACAGGAAACCGCCTCGAGGGTTCGCACAGGCGGGCGAGCCAGCGCCGGACGGAATTTTGTAGTTTCCGACGATGTCGCCCTTTTCGAGATCGGCGAGGGTAAGGATTACCGGGGGATTCGGGTCCGTCGGCGACCCCGGACGCCTGAATTGCATCAGGATCTGGCCATTTCCGTTCAGGCTGGCCTGCATCGGCCGCATCCCGGGTTCGGGCGGTTTGATGGTCACTTCGCGGGAGACGGAGCCATCTGATGAAACAGCATAGAGCTTCACCGGATCGCTGGCACGATAAAGATAAACGGTTCCATCAATGGAACCCAGCATCGCCCCTTGCGGGACACCTTGCGTCCATTCGCCCCCCTTCCTGCCCTCCTTCATCCAATTCTTGTCTGGGGCGTGAACGTCGCCGGCGAGCGCCACGGGGACTTCGAATGAGCCGCCGGGGCCGAAGATCCAAGTGAACGGCGCCGTCGGCCACAAGTGCCTGGAAACGCCGGGGGTCCCCGAAACCAGATTGCCTGTTAGAAGGAAGCTGCCATCGGGGAAAACGGCGAATTTGTAAGCAAGAAAGTACGGCCCCGGAGGCGGCTCAAGTTTAGTAACAGAGTCCACCGTGCCGTCGTCGTTGTACTCCACGACCAGGATGTCGGGTACGTTCGGGCCTTTGTGGTAATCCGGCGGTTTCTTGTACGCCACGATGAGGGCGTAGACAGTGCCGCGCGGACCGACGTAAATGCTTGGGCGGTAGTAGCCAGCGTAACCCGATGGCGAGGCCGGGTCGAACTTGACCGTGTCGCCGGAGCCCGGATCGATCCTGGTAACCGGGAAATTGTCAGGCCCCTGGCGGGAAGACGTAGCAATCCCAAGGTTTGCGGCGCTGAGCATGTACATGTTCCCGTTCGCGTCGCACTGAACGCCGCCAATGATGGTTTGCCAGCCGTGGATGGGCAGTTCATGCTTATCGCCGGGATAGAGTTGTCCAAAAACTGGCGCCGATTGCTGCGCCTTGTGATCCGTCTTCTTCGCTTTTTTCGCGGCTGAAGCCTGGGGCAGAGCGGGAACCAATAGCGGAAGCATCAAAAGCGCTGCCGCGCCGAGCAATGCAAGTCCCGTTTTCGAAAACCTATTCACAACTTAAAACGGTACTGCTATGCAAATACTCTGTCAAGGAAGCTGCATCGGCGTCCGAGCAAAAATCATCCACTGCCAGGACTATCTGAAGGCGAGGAGCGAGCTACTTCTTGAAAAGATTTTCGAAGGCGGCGCGGGCGTCGAGCGGGCGGGAGGACGTAGTTTCGCGCTCGACCGTGGTGCGCGGCGAGAAGAACGAGCATTCGTTGCGCGCTTCTTTGCGCGGGATGCGCGCCGTCACGGGCTTCGAGCATTCAAAGCGGCTGCCGGTATCGAAAAAAGCACACTGCTTGCAACTGTGGAGTTCGGCGCCGCAGCCCGGGCATTTGCCCTGAGTGTCGGCGGGGCTGGGCAGGATCGCAGCGCAGGAGGCGCAGCGCCACACGGACCGCCGACCGGGCATCGTCGGCGTCTTGGGCCCGAAGTTCTCCGACTTCGGCGCCGGACGCTTCTCGCGCGCCTCGCGATTGGAATCCATGTAGCCCTTCTGCCTGTACTTCCTCTCCATCTCAGCCTCTAGTCGGAATCAGATTCAGGTCTTGCGATAAAAAGTGGGTAGCCTCATGATACGCCGCGCGCCCGGAAATGACCAGCAGGAAAATCAAGCGGCCCGCGGTCAGGCCGGCGCCTGTGCGGAACCGGGCGGCGCAGGGTCGGCAAAAAAGAGGCTCTTGTCCGCGTCCCAGAAGACATAAACGGCGGAGCCGGACGCTCGTTCCACGCCAGCCGGTGCCGCGCATTTTTCGCGCACCACGATCTTTTCCCCGTCGCGCAGTTCGACCGTGCAGCGGCGCGTGCCGCCCTCATAAAGCACTTCGATTAAAGTTCCACCCAGCAGATTCTGCGGGCGCGGCTCGGGAGCATCCGCCGCCAGACTCAGATGCTCGGGCCGGACGGCCAGCACACCTTTCGCGCCCGGCTTGAAATTCGCAACAACGGAAGCAAAGAAATTGTTTCCGGAAGAAGTTTGAAACCGGGTGCGGCCCGCATCGGTTCCGGCGCAGGATGCCGGCAGAAAATTTTCCACGCCCATGAAATCAGCGACGAAGCGCGTAGCGGGGCGCTCGTAGATTTCCCGGCTCTCGCCAATCTGCTCGATGCGGCCGCGATTCAGCACGGCCACGCGATCCGACATCACGAGCGCTTCCTCCTGATCGTGAGTGACAAAAATAAATGTGATGCCCAGGCGCCGGTGCAGGCGCTTGAATTCAATCTGCATCTGCTTGCGCAGTTTTTCATCGAGCGCGCCCAGCGGCTCATCCAGCAGCAGCACGGCGGGCTCCAACACCAGGGCGCGAGCCAGCGCCACGCGCTGCTTTTCCCCGCCGCTCAACTGATGAGGCTGCCAGGTCTCCTTCTGCGGAAGATCCACCAGGTCGAGCGCCGAGCGGACGCGGCGGCGAATCACTTCCGGCGCGAGCTTTCGCTGTTCCAGGCCGAAAGCGACGTTGCGGAAAACATCGAGATGCGGAAAAAGCGCGTAATGCTGAAACACCGTATTGACGTTGCGGCGGTACGGAGGCAGCGGCGCGGCGTCCCGGCCTTCCAGCAGAATCTCGCCCGCCTGGGCGATTTCAAAACCGGCGATCAAACGCAGGATGGTGGTTTTCCCGCTGCCGCTGGGGCCGAGCAGCGTGAGGAATTCGCCGCGGCGCACCTGAAGCGAGCAATCCTGGAGCGCCCTGAACTCGCCGAAACGCTTGGCGACGTTGCGAAGCTCGACGATAAAATCCATCG
>JBJKPU010000121.1:0-2217 GCA_046706005.1 Terriglobia bacterium
CACGTAGACTGCCCGGGGCACGCGGACTACATCAAGAACATGATTACGGGCGCGGCGCAGATGGACGGAGCGATTCTGGTGGTGGCGGCGACGGACGGGCCGATGCCGCAGACGCGGGAACACGTGCTGCTGGCGCGGCAGGTGAACGTGCCGTCGATTGTGGGTTACCTGAACAAGTGCGACGCGGTGGAGGATCCGGAACTGCTGGAGCTGGTGGAAGTGGAAGTGCGGGAACTGCTGTCGAAGTATCAGTTTCCGGGAGACAAGATTCCGGTGGTGCGAGGTTCGGCGCTGAAGGCTCTGGAAGGCGACGAGAAGTGGGAGAAGTCGATTCTGGATCTGATGGAGGCGGTGGACAGCTACATTCCGCTGCCGCAACGGGAAATCGAGAAGCCGTTCCTGATGCCGGTGGAAGACATCTTCAGCATCAGCGGGCGCGGGACGGTGGTAACGGGCCGGGTGGAGCGCGGCCAGGTGAAGGTGCAGGAAGAAATCGAGATTGTGGGATTGAGGCCGGAACCGTTCAAGCGGGTGGTGACGGGCGTGGAGATGTTCCGCAAACTGCTGGACGAAGGGCAGGCGGGCGACAACATCGGAGTGCTGCTGCGAGGAACGGAAAAGGACGACGTGGAGCGAGGGATGGTGCTGGCGAAGCCGGGATCGATTACGCCGCACACGAAGTTCAAGGCGGAGACTTACATTCTGACGAAGGAAGAAGGCGGGCGGCATACGCCGTTCTTCTCAGGCTACCGGCCACAGTTTTATTTCCGGACGACGGACGTGACGGGAGTGGCGACGCTGCCGAGCGGAACGGAAATGGTGATGCCGGGCGACAGCGTGAGCCTGGAAATCGAACTGATCACGCCGATTGCCATGGAGAAAGGGCTGCGCTTCGCGATTCGCGAGGGCGGCCACACGGTCGGCGCCGGAAGCGTCACCGAAGTCATGAAATAAGCGGCAGGCGAAGGCATAGAAGCGATGCGTGAAATCATTACATTGCAGTGCGGCGATTGCAAGAACCGCAACTACTCGACGACGAAGAACAAGAAAAAGCACCAGGACCGTCTGGAGCTGAAGCGCTTTTGTCCGAAGTGCCGCCATCATACGGCGCACAAGGAAGTCAAGTAGTCGAAGGTCGAAAGCAAAGTGCGACTTTGACTTTTCGATTTTGAGCATTCGACTGATTTTCAAAGGGGCGTCAGATTAACGGCTAATCTGCCGGTCTCCAAAACCGGTCATGGGGGTTCGAATCCCTCCGCCCCTGCCAGCGTTTGGGCTTTGGGAAGGCACAGGCGGCAGGGAAACGAGGGTCAATCATGGCAGACGAAGTTGCAATACGAAAAGACCTGTGGACGCGGATTAAGGACTATGCCGCGGGCGTCCGCACCGAAATGCGGCGCGTGACCTGGCCGGGGAAGCAGGAGGTCTATAGCACGACGATTCTCGTCATTCTGACCACGTTCTTCTTCGCCTTCGTCTTCTGGATTTACGACCATATTTTCTTTCTGATGGTGGGAAAGGTTCTGGCATGGGGGAAAACGTTGCTGCATTAGCCTTTGAGGGATTGGCGCACGCGATGAACTGGTACATCATCCACACATATTCCGGGTTTGAAAAGAAGGTGGCGGAGACCCTGAAGAGCCGGGTTGACGCTGCGGGGATGAAAGAAAGTTTCGGGGAGATCATGGTCCCCACCGAAGACGTGATTGAAATGCGGCAGGGGAAGAAGATCGTGACCCCGAAACTGTTCTATCCGGGCTACGTGCTGGTGGAAATGGAAATGAACGACGGCACCTGGCACCTGGTCCGTTCAACGCCGCGCGTGACGGGATTTGTGGGTTCAGGGCAGAAGCCAAGCCCGCTGACCGCCGACGAAGTGGACCGGATTGTCCATAAGGTTGAAGTGGCCGCGGAAAATCCCAAGCCGCGGCTGGAATTCGAACGCGGTGAAACCATCAAGATTACCGACGGTCCGTTCAAGGATTTCACCGGAGCGGTCGAGGAAATCAATAGCGACCGTTCAACGCTGCGCGTGATGGTAACCATCTTCGGGCGCGCCACTCCGGTGGAGCTCGATTTCTATCAGGTTGAGAAGGTATAAGCCATGGCAAAAAAGGCGACGGCATTCGTCAAACTTCAGATTCCCGCGGGCAAAGCGACGCCTGCGCCTCCGGTCGGTCCGGCTCTCGGACAGCACGGCGTGAACATTATGGAATT
>JBJKPU010000122.1:0-10268 GCA_046706005.1 Terriglobia bacterium
CAGTGGGCCGCACGCGCTAAGCGGCCCCTGGTTCTCGTGGCAATCGCTTTCATCCTCCTCGGGGATTATGCCATGGCTCAGAACTTGGGCAGCACGCCCCAGTTCAACGTGGCAGTCCAGGGGCAGACGGGAGCGCAGCCCGAGGGAGCGTTCCTGAACTTCATCAACTGGATCGGGAACGTGATCGCTCCGGTGGCGGCCGGAGGCGCGGTGGTGGGAGCCATCGTGTCCTGGCTGACCGGGCGAGGCTTCGGTAGGTGGTTGTTTGCGGCCGGAGCCTTGCTCGCCGTTTCCGGTGTCACGCGGCTGATCGAGTACTGGATCACCAACGGCACAGGAGGTGTCACCTAACCCAAACGCGAACCCCCTCACCCTGCCTGGTCATGATTGCCGACGCAGGCAGGACACTTCAACCCGGGCAGGCAGTTCGGGACAAGAACAAACGAACAGCCCAGGCTGCCTGCCCACAACCAAACCGGAATTTTTCGAGAATACTGATGACGACGCCTCAACTCCTGACCGATATAGCGAACCTGATGCTGCTGCTCGCCCCTTCAGCATCAGTTCTCTGCCTCGTGCTCGCCGGCATTAGCCTGCGGCGGGAGACAGGCGGGATCAGCTTTGTGATCGGCAGCGGGTTTATGAAATGGATGTTCTGGGCGGTGGTCTTCCTGACCCTGCCAGGTTTGTTGAGCTTGTTCGGGGCATTTGGGATCAACGTGCCTGCTCTCGGCGGAAGCATCAGCTCGCCGTGGCTGGCGGGCTTCGAAAGCGACGTTTCAAGTTTCGTTCGTAATTTTGTCATCGCCCGCATGGTGCCAGTTCTTGCCGCCTTCATGGTCGTTCGTGCGCTCCTCGATACAGCCGAGGGCGGTCATCCTTTGCCTTCAATCCTGGGCGCGCTGTTTCTGCTCGGCGTTCAGACCACTTACACCCTGATGACCCAATTCAATACGGGAACCCAATACTCGATGACCGACGTCCTGGGAAGCCTTTGGACTTACCTTGCGAGCGTCATCATGCCCATTGCCGCAGGGCTTGCGGTGTTCGGCGCCATCATCAACTTCGCAACCGGCAAACCGGCAATGCGCCTTGTGGCGCTCGCGCTTGCGTTCATGTGCGTTTCAGGTCTTTGGTACCTGGTCCGAACGATGGCGATGTAGCGGGAGGAGAAGATGTCTTTCTATAGCGGCATTTTGAACCTGACGAACTGGACGGGCAACGTCATCCTGCCCACGCTCGCCGCCGTTTTCTTCATCGTTGCCATTCTGCGGTTCTCGCGCGGCCAAGCCTACTACCAGGCGATGTACGGCGGGTTCTTTTGCCTGATGGGGTCGGGCCTCGTACGGGCGCTTGAGACATTTGCCTCACAGCGGGCCTGGAACGACCCCAACGTTTACTGGATATCGCTTGTGACGCTCGTCAACTGGGTTGCGAACGTCATCATGCCGCTCTTCGCGGCCCTCGAAGTCGCGGCCGGCGGAGTGACGCTCGCGACCGACATCCGGGTTCACTACAGCCAAAGTTGGCAGCGGCATTTCCTGACGGCCGGTTTGTGCCTGTTGATCTCAGGCCTTTTGCGCCTCGCTGAATTCTTCGTCAGTCAAGGCGCGGGCGGAGTGACGTAAGAGGCGAGAATCATGAATTCACGAAGGCCAGAAATCTCTGAGGAACTCTCATGCCACTCGATGTGACACCCGTACAGCGAAACCTTCGGACCCGCGTGACGTTCCTAGGACTTGAAGCCGAAGACCTGTTCGCGATCCTGGCGCTTGCGATTATTTCAAACATCCTGGGTCGATTCCTCCATCGTGAAATGTTCGGCCTGCCCATGAACATGGTGGTCCAGTATTTGGTGCCCCTGCTGAGCGTTCCGGGTCTGATGCTTTTCAAATACGGCAAGCAGCGAGGCTATTTGCTCGACTGGGTCGAGTTCCACTCGAAGCCCCACGTCTATTCGGCGCTCGAGGCCGACAAGCAACTCACGAAGCCTTATCTCAAGTACGGAGACGAATGATGCCCATCACATTGGATCAATACGAACGCTCTCTCACGGCTCCCGCACTGTGCGAACAACTTCGAGTCCGGGATCTGCTCGACGACGTGGCAATTCAGACCGATGGCTCATTCGTCGCGGGCTACGAACTGAGCGGCCTGACGGCGCTCTACGCGAGCGACGAAGACCGTAATAGAAACAAGCAGGCCCTTGAAGCCCTCGTGCGGTCGCTCCCGGAGCGCTCCGTGCGGATGCAAATGCGATTTGAAATCGCCGAAGGGACGGGCGATCTGCTCGCACGTTACAACCGGGAGCATCGCAATCCGAGTGCTGTCCTCCAGACAATTGACCGAGAGCATGTTCTCGCGTGGCGCGAGAGGGACGGCAAAGGGCGATATCTCCGGCATCTGCTTCATGCCTACTTCATCTGGAACCCGCGAATCCATCACCAGTCGCCTGACTTCGAGTGGAAGCGAAAGATGAAATCTTCCGCGGGAGGCGGCTGGAGCCTCGCGGCCACGAAGTGCATCGAGCGCACGCGCCGCGAACACGAGGATTTGCTTTCCGAATGCAACAGCCTGATGGCCGGGGTCGAAACGACCCTCAGCGCGACCGGAATGGGTGTCAGGCGGATGACCCACCAGGAGTTGTTTCTTGAAATCAAGCGTGCACTCAACCCTTTGCTTCAAGACACGCTCCGTTTCAGATCTTTTGAGCATCAGTTGGTTTACGAAAGCGCCCGCGCTCAAGCCGCAAATGTCAATATCGAAGACGAAGCCGACGACTACCTCAAGGTCGGCGGCCTGCTCTACTCCTTCATCAGCCTCAAAGACCTACCTGATGCGACTTTCCCGGGAATGTTGCGGGAGTTCCTCGCTATGCCTTTTCCGCTGGTCGCAAACGTGGAGGTCACGCTGCCCGACCAAGCCAAGGTTCAGAAGCAGTTCAAATCGCGCCTGCGAAAGATGATGGCCGCCCAGCGGGACATTCACGGGGGCTTTCGCCTCAATGTGGATGCTCAGGTTGCCGAGGAGCAGTTGATCGAAGTCCTGAAAAAAGTCATTTCAAGCTCGCTCAAGGTCTGCGAGGCAAGCCTGATTGTGGGGATCAGGACTTCGAAGCCGATTCACAGCCGGGCGGACCGCGAGGAAGCGGAACGGATTCTTGCCGACCGGCGACAGCGCGTGCTTCATGCACTTGGCAGGATGAACGGAGCGCGCGGGACCGCGGAGATGCTCGCGCAAAAGCGGCTCTACTTCGGAAGCCTGCCGGCGATGGCAAGCGACAACAAGCGCGAGATTCCGCAGCTCACACTTCACGCTGCGGACTTATTGCCGGTTGAGGTCCCCTGGCGTGGCACACCCCACTCACCGGTAATGCTTTTTGAGACTCCCGAGCGGCAGTTAATCCCCTTCTCGCCCTTCGATTCGTCGCTCGGCGACGCCAACATGCTGATTATGGCAAAGAGCGGCGGCGGGAAAACCTTTATGGCCCAGATGTTCCTGCTGATGCTCGCGAGGACGAATCCTCTCATTTCGATCCTTGAGCGCGGGGATTCCTACCGGCCGCTGGTTGAGCTCATGGACGGGCGCACCATTGCCGTGGACCTCGAAGGCCGGGAGACGCTCAACCCGTGGGATCTTCCGCCCGGAGAAACGCAGCCAACCAAGGACAAAATCGCGTTTCTCAAAAACCTTACACTTCACATGATCGGCCACGATCGCCGCTCGGACGATACGCTCCTTGATAGTCTTTTGAGCGACGCCATCGCGCGCACGTACAAGCGATGTGCATCCCGATTCTCGAATCCCATTCCAACGTTTAACGACCTCAAGGAAGAACTTGCGAACTGGCGGGACGAAGAGCGGATCGAGAGAACCATGGATGAGGCAAAACTCGCCTCGGTCAAGCTCCGTTCCTGGACGGGTGACAAAGGTGTTTACGCGAACTTGTTTGACCGCCGGACGACCATGCGCCTCGACGCAAGCTGGCTCTTCTTTGACGTCGAAGGCCTGAGTTCGGACCCGCAACTTGAAACCGCGATGAGCATGGTCATCGCCCATGCAGTTTCCGAGCGTGCCTCGGGCAAGTCCGGCCAGCCCTCCATCACCGTCCTCGATGAGTGCTGGGCGCTGCTTGATTCGCCAAGCCTCGCGCCCGAAGTTGTCCAACTTTTCCGCACCGCGCGAAAGCGGTACGGAAGCGTCTGGGGCATAAGCCAAACGCCGGAAGATTTTGTGGGCACGGAAACGAAGCCGCGGGAGCACGGGCCGGGAATCCTCAAGAATGCCACAACCAAAATCATCGGCCAGCAACCGGGAGATACCAGCGTCCTGGTCAAGCACCTTTCGCTCAATCCAGCAGCAGTGAGAGAAGTAAAGGAATTCAGCGCCCCGCAGAAGGGTCAATCCGCCCGCGCGCTTCTGGTTTTGGGCGAAAAGGCCGAGACGACACAGACCATTTGCCTTGTGCCGACGGCGCTTGACTACTGGATTTCGACGACGTTTCCGCGTGAGCGCCGCTACCGGGCAAGGTTCTTGAACGAGCATCAAGGCCGGCCGCTGCTTCAGGGCTATCAGGAACTGGCCAAGCGGTTCCCGAGGGGATTGGCTGACCTTCCTCCGCTCCCCGAGGAGTCTGCGGCGAAGGCCGAGAAGGTGGTCGTCGCAGGGTGAGGCGAAACATGGTCATGGTTGGAATTCAGAGTTCGAAGAACTTCGTGAGCCTCTTAGGGCTCCTGGATGGAGGACGTTTATGACAACGATTTTCTTACTCCTCTTTTCGTGGGGCATCGTGAGAGCAAAAACCCGAAAGCAGGTGCTTGCTCTCGCCCTTGTGGGTACAACGGCGGCGGTTCTCGTGGCCCGGCCGCAGCGCGCCTACGGCCAGACACTGCTTGGCGAAATCCAAGCCGTGCTGAACGTCATCAACGGCTTCATCCAAACCGCGCTCAATGCGATCCACACCGTGACGGGTGCCATTAGCGCGTTCTACCAAAGCGTCGCGTGGCCTGTTCAGTTGATCAATCAGGCGAAGGCGCTTGTCTCGCAAATGATCACCCAATACCGAACCCTCATGCAGAGTATTTTCAACATCAACCTCGCCAGCGCAACGCTACCGTCAACCCAGAGCCTCGAAAACGTGGTCCGCAATTCTCACGTCAACGATTTTGGCTCCCTCACGAACGACTACAGAAATGTCTACGGCCCTCTCCCGTCAACAGCCGCAGCCAGCCCTCAGGACCGAATGATGATGGACATGGACGACGCCTTAGCCCAGGACGACCTGAAAACCTTGAAAGAAACCGACGACGCCGGCCAGGTGCAACTCGGAGTCGCCAACCAGATCGAAAACGCGGCGAGCCAGGCCGCGCCCGGCTCGGCGCCCTTTCTGACTGCGACCGCCGTTGCTGCGAGTATCGAAAGCCAGGCTGTGACCCAGAAGATGATCGCAGCAGAACTGCGCCAAGAGGCTGCGCGGCTTGCGCACTCGAATGCGCTCCGCAAACGGGGCGCGGCCTACGCAGGTGCCTTCAGCAATTCGATCCAGAAGATGCTTCAGCCTAGGTAACCGCCTAGAGGAGGAATTGGAATGATGGAAAGACTTCGAAGGTTTGGAAAATCGGTCGGACAGTCGGCTTCGCGAGGTGTTGGCTGGGCCTGGAAATACAAGTTCAGGGTTGCGGTCCTTGCGCTGGTGTTCATGCTGGCCGCGCCACGGCCTGCGAAGAGTCAGTTTCTCGATCCGTGCTGCGCGATTATGGAAGCGGGTTTGTCCACGATCGCCAGCACGCTTTCGAGCGTCATCGGCGGAGGCTTGAATTCGATATTGTCAGTGGACAAAACAATCCAGAACTTCGAGCAGACAGTTGTGTGGCCCCAGCAGCTCATTTCCGAGGCCAAGGCACTCGTGGGACAGCTTCAAGGGGTTTTCACTCAAATTCGGAGCGTCACGACCATCCCGGTCGCAAGCGCCACGCTCCCGACCACACAGCAACTTGAAAGCAATCTCCTTTCGGCGAACGCCAATCAGATCGGTACGACGAACCAGGATTACACGGCTGTCTATGGCCCCGTTCCGAATCAAACCGCCGCCTCTCCCATTGTTCGCAATGAAATTGATATGAGTGATGCAGTGGCCGAGGACGCGATGAAGCGGGCGATTGAGATCGACAACTTGGCGAATCTCGAAATTCAAGCCGCGGGACAAATCAACCATAGCATTGAAACCGCAGCCCCAGGCAGCGCTCCGATCATCGAAGCCCAGGCCGACGCTTGGCTGGTACGGGCAAATGCCTATACGCAAGCCGCACTGGCCGATTTGATGCGAGTTCGCGCTGTGGATCTTGCGAACGCCGGCGCCGACTTGAAGATGGGCTCAGCCAATGCGGTTGGCCTGCAGCAAAAAATCCAGCAAATGCTTAATCCCAGGTGAACCATGTTCTATTTCCAGCAGATGTTTCTAAACGCTTTGGAAGGAATCGACACCCACGGCATCACGAACGGAGTCGTGGGGATCGCGAGCACCATCCTGATTATCAGCTTTCTCTACGGTGCTTATCAGGCGTTTTCAAGCGGCGGAGATGTCCGCGCGCTCGGTATTTCGGGAATCAAGTACTTGCTTTTAGGACTTGTGTTCACAAGCTACGGCACGATCTTCCGCGACATCAACTCCATGTTCAATTCTGTGGCCCATTCCATCACAAGCTTCGTCAGCGCCCCGGACATGTTCAGCAACTGGATGGGGCAGATCCAGAGCTATTGGGCTAACAACGGAACCCAATCGCTCTGGTCCATCATCGGCGGGGTGGGAGCGAGCTTGTCGGGGCTGCTCGATGCCCTCCTGATCGTCGTGGCCTTAATTCTCTTGCCCATCACCTATGCGCTTTTTGCGTTGTTCTATTCGCTTTACGGGTCAGTTCTTTACGTAACAGGGCCGCTGGTGCTGGCCTTGCTGCCGGCGAATGGCGTGGGCCAACTCGCGCGGACCTATCTCGTCAACATGCTGGTCTTCCAGGCCTGGGGGATTCTCTATGCCATCTTTAGCGCCCTTATGGTCGTGCTCAACACAAACAGCGTCTCAAACGTATTGAACTCGGGCGGGGTGGCTGGATTCTTTCAGAATTCAAGCCAGGACCTTCTTCTTGCACTGGCGAGCATCCTTTTCTCAATTTCGATTGCGTTGATTCCGTTCCTTGCAAGCCGGATCGTCCGTGGTGATGTGGGGAGCACAGTCATGGTGATGGCCCGCTCGGCAATGTGGGGTTGGACCGGAGTGAAGAAATAGGAGTCCTCGGGGCAGAAAGGCAAAAGATATGAAGCTGTCGAAGTCATCGGTGGCCGTCCCTGAAATCACCACCTATACGAAATATTACGAGCACGACGGCATACTCCGCGCCTACGCCAACCGCGCCATGCTCCTTGCCATGATCTTCGGCATGATTGCCATGACCTCGCTCGGGTTCGCGATTTACGTGCGGTTGCAACCGCCCACGGTCATCCGGGTTGACAAGAACGGCGACGCAACGGTGGTCGGAGCAGCCAAGCACGGACCTATACACCTCTTCGAGTTTTCGGCCGAAGCTGCGAGCGAAGCGGCGCCCACCGACCTTGAAGCCCGGGCGCGCGTGAAGGAGTTTCTCGAACAATACTTGAGCTACACGCCCGATTCGGTTGACCGCAACCTTTCAGACGCCCTCAACATGATGACCGTTAACCTCCGGACCTACACACTCGGACAACTTCGGGACGCGAATACGGTCGGCAAAATCAAGGACGACCACATCATCTCAGATTTCGCAATTCGCTCGATTGACCATGTGAAGAACGCGCCATGGACCTACCTGGTCTTCGGGGTGAAGGAAATCCACGAAGTCCACAAAGGTACTGAAACGACCGACCGGATCGTCGGACGCTACACGGTACGCCTGGTTGAAGACCGGAGAACGGTGGACAACCCAAGCGGGTTGCTCGTGGCCGAATATCGCGAGCAGCAAATGGTGGGTGATCGGGAGACAGGACTTCTCCAGCACAGCGACCTGGAGATGCCATCGGCCGATCAAGAACAGTAAACGTGAATTCTTGCGAGTGGGAGGAAGAAATGCCAGTACCAATGACAGAGATTGCAGAGGCAAAAGGTTCACAAACGCCTGCTCGGCCCTTACGCACGGCAAAACAAGATGGAGCTTCACAGGCGGCTACACCGAACGCGCGCTTCTTTCTTTCAAAGCCCGGCGCGGCTGACAGCACGCCCGCGCTCGATCGCGAATGTACGACCGAGGCCGAGGCGATGGCTGAGGCCTTCAAGGCCGGAACGAGTTATTACGCTGTGACGGAATATCGCGCTGTAGTTGATTGCACCGGCAAGCAGCCACAGTTCAAAAAGGAGGTCGTAAAGAAATAATTCTGGCTTCATTTGAATAAAGGCTTACCGCGAGCTTTATCGCGGCAGAGTTTGGGTTCTGCAGCTTGACCGCAGTCCCCAGAACCTTTTCTTCCCATTTGAAGAAAAGGAACAAGACGGCTCTTCGCTCGAAGAGCCGGAAGACCAATCCCCTTTCGGCACTGGCGAGCGTTGAGACCATACGGCCTCGTAGCTCTCCCGTGCCCGAATATCCCAAAAAACAGGAGGAGAGCTATGACGAACGGTCAAAACGGGGCAGCCCACGTGCTCGCCCTCGAAATCAATCGCAACGGAGAGGTAAGGAAGAAATTGAATCCACTCGACCGGGAACACGAACTGACGAACACCCTGCTCCACGGACTTTACCCTGGCATCGCTGTCGCCACGGTGGACGTTCCGCAGGAGGAACTCTCGCCCTTCGAACGCGCAACAGTTGAACAGGCGCTCGTCAGGCTTGAGTGGGAAAAACAGAAGTTCGCGCTCATCGGAGCAAGCGGATCGGCCAAGAACGGAAAGTTTTACGCCGTCGAGCCAAAGCACGAGCGGGAAATCGCTTCGCGCTTTGGAAGCTGGCCCGAAGCGGCAATGACCTACTTCGGCATTCTGGTTTCAGACTGCATCGTTCGCGTCGAGAAATCAGATTGCCGCGTCCTTGTCGTCGAAGACCACGACCTCGGAACGAACGATTGCCGCGGGTGGATCTCGGAGAGGCTATTCCGCGAATTGCAGGCCGCTCACAAGGCAAACCTGCTGAAGCGGGAGATTGAGCGTCTTCGGAGAATCCATCCCAACCTTCCTGAAATCGAGATCACACGATCGGCAGAAAGGACCGTCCGCCGCCATGTGATCCCATCCCAAGCCTTCTACCAGTTCCGCCTCGCTTTCGAACGAACGCAGGCTAAAGGCTCGTTCAAAGTGATGCCGGTTGGGGTAGCCGAAAAGGTCGATGCCGACATTATCCTGCCGGCATCCTCAGTCAAACCGGAATACAAAGGCAAGCTGGCGATTATCAGATGGCTTACCGGCTCAGCACGCACGTTCCGCGGGCCTGTAGTTCTTGGAATACGCGAAGTTTCTCGGAACCTCGAATTCCGGGCAAGCTACACGCTGGTTGAACACGCTCCGGCTGATTCGATTGACCTTGAGATCAAGCCTTATGCGCTCAACGAAATCGAAAAGGTTCGGGCGGCTTTCGAGGGCAAGAATTTCGAAGCCCTGTTCGAGTTGCTCGGCACTTCGGAGGCCCAGGCCGTCATCGGCGAAGACGACGACCAAAGCCTTGACTCCGATCACACCGGCATTGAGCACACGATAGTGGAAGCCGTGCTCAAGGCTGACCCCTCAGGCTACATGCTCAAGCACCCGTGGATCCACTCCCAGCTTGATCGCCTCTTGACTCGCTGGGCCTACAAGGTGTCAACCGCGGGGGGGCTGCGTCTGCCGGCATTCGCGCTTGCTGACGACGGCTTTCTGGTAGAGCACAACGGGGAGGTGATCTCGGGGTCTGACTGGATTCCACCTGACCGGGCATTGGTCAGCTTGGCCTCGAATCGGATGCTTTCGGTGCGTTATCCGATTCGGACCAAAGAAGACCTCTTGCCCATCACACGGCTCAGTGTCGAGGAATCCCTCGCTCTTCTCATGGAGCACCTGCGCAAGGCTGGCACGACCATGACTGAGCAAGAAGCCCTTGACCAGATCGTAGAAACCCAGCTTCGCCTGCGCGGGACCTTCACGATGCATTCAGGAACCGCCCGGCGAAACGGCGGGGACTACGACTTCGACTACATTTGCGTTGTCGAGTCGGAGAAATTCCCCCGCTGGGTTGACGACCGCTTCAACTACAAGGAGCGCCTCTCGAACCAGAAGC
>JBJKPU010000123.1:0-8877 GCA_046706005.1 Terriglobia bacterium
GCTTCCGTCAGCCCATCTGTCGCTGCATTTTGCTTTAGGACGAACCTGTTTTGGAGGGGAACCGTTCCCATCGCCGGAATATGAAGGCCAGCGTAAAGATAGCGAAAGGCGTAGAAGAACTCTTCGGAACTCTTGATTCCAACCTCAAGGTTTTTGAAGAATGCCTGCAGGTTTCCACCCATCTGGCGGACGAGACACTGGAAATCGAGGGCTCGGACAAGAATGTGGCTCGCGCCCGGCATGTGGTCGAAGAATATGCCGACCTCGCCGAGCGGGGTACTCAATTGAACGACGGCGACATCCGCGCATTTCTCAGAATCATTTCTGAAGATCCCACGGCATCACTCAAAGGCCTGGCGGAAGCTGGCCGTCCCCGGACTCTGGGCAAAAAGTCCGTTGCACCCAAGAGCCTGAATCAGCGCCTTTATGTGGACGCCATCCGGCGGCACGACATGGTGTTCGGCATCGGCCCATCGGGGACTGGCAAAACTTATCTGGCCGTCGCCATGGCCGTGGACGCGCTGCTCTCGCACACGGTGAACAGAATCATCCTGGCGCGGCCGGCGGTCGAAGCCGGCGAGCGGCTGGGCTTCCTGCCCGGCACGCTACAGGAAAAAGTTGATCCTTATCTGCGTCCGCTTTATGACGCGCTCTACGACGTGCTTGACCCCGACCGCACGGAACGCTTTATCGAGAAGGGAACCATCGAAATCGCGCCCATTGCTTTCATGCGCGGCCGGACGCTGAACGACGCTTTCGTGATTCTTGACGAAGCCCAGAACACCACCAGCGAGCAGATGAAGATGTTCCTTACGCGGCTGGGATTCAATTCCAAGGCTGTAGTGACCGGCGACATCACGCAGATTGATTTGCCCGAAGGCCGGCGCTCCGGCTTGACTGAGGCGATTGAAGTGGTGGGCAAGGTGACCGGGATCAGTCTGGTGTACTTCACGGAGCGCGACGTGGTCCGCCACCAGCTCGTGCAGAGAATCATTCGCGCTTACGAGGAATACGACCTGGCGCGGGGCGTGGATAATAGCAACCGGAGAAGTCCGGGAGGCAACGGCAAGTGCGGGCAGTGAGGTTCCCGCCGGATTTGTTTGCAGACATGAGTGCTCCCGTGATTTTGAATCAGCAGGACCGCGTGCGGGTGAATCTTCGCGCCCTGCGCGATTATCTTGACCGAGTGCAGGCCGCGCTTCGCATCCGAAGCAAGCAGATTAACGTCTGCCTGATCGGCGACGGCGCGATGCGGCGCCTGAACCGCCAATTTCGCGGAAAGCCGAAAACCACGGACGTGCTTTCATTTCCGTGGAGTGATGGAGATGGCGACCACTCTTTTCCCGCGGCCGTCAAGAACGGGGAATTCAGGAATTTTCTGGGCGACGTGGTCATCTCTGCCGGAGAGGCGGCCCGCAACGCGCGGATGGAAGGACATGCCGTCGGGCGCGAAATCGAGTGGCTGATTCTGCACGGAACGCTGCACCTGCTGGGTTACGATCATGAAACCGACAACGGGGAAATGGTTGCGAAGGAACTGCAACTCAGAGAGCGGTTGGGTGTTGGCGGCACCGACGGCCGGCGGACGCGCCGGCTGAAGGCGGTAAGGCAATGAACGGGACAATGGAGATCGTGGTCTGGATCGCGGTTTTACTGCCGCTTGTGGCGGCCAGCGCCGTGGCATCCTACCTGCGGCTCCTGATGCGGCGGCTGAGCCCGATCGGCGTCGCGCGCGTCTTCCACACCAAGAAAGAGCGGCGCGTCCGCGCGGACCGGGAACGGGTCGGCGTTTCAATTTCCGCGCTGCACGGCGCGGCCATGGCGCTTTACGCCATTGGACTGACCGGGCTGTTGCTTCGTTTTTATCCCGGTGAAGTATGGGAAAAGCTCGGTCTTTCGGCGCTGCTCGCCATCGGAACCATCACGGTTTTCGATCAGTTGATCCCCTTCGTTCTGGTCGCGCGGCACGATGAGCCGGAGCCGATTCTGCAGGACTGGTTGCCGGTGATGCGCTTTTCGGTTTATCTGGCTCTGCCGCTTACTTTCCCCATTCTGGTTTCCAGTTCCATCGCGCGCCTGCTGGAATCCCCGGAGGAGCAGACCGAAGATCCGGAGGAGCAGAATGGGCTGGAAGAGCTGATTGAAACCGGGCGGGAAGCGGGGCTGATCGAAAAGAGCGAAGAAGAGCTGCTTCAATCCGTTGTGGAATTCGGCGACAAGATTGTCCGCGAGGCAATGACGCCCCGGCCGGAAATCGCCGCGCTCGACATTTCCTCGAACATTGAAGCGCTCCGGGAAATGTTCCGCGAGCGGCGATACACGCGCTATCCCGTTTATACAAAGGACCTGGACCATATTGAAGGCATCGTCAGCGTCCGGGACCTGATGGAGATTCCGCCCGAGCAGCAATCGATGACGACGCTCCGCTCGCTGGTCCGTCACGTCCTTTTCGTGCCGGAGACCAAGCCGATTGCCGCGCTCCTGAAGGAATTGCAGAAAACCACCAGCCAGCTTGCCATCGTCGTGGATGAATACGGCAGCGTTTCCGGCCTGGCGACGGTCGAGGATCTGGTTGAGGAACTGGTCGGCGACATTCGCGACGAAGTTGAGCCGCACGACCGCGACATTCAGAAGGAAGCCCCGGGCATTTACCTGCTGGAAGGGCAGGCGGAGCTGGGCAAGGTTGCCGACCAGCTCCACGTCGAATTCGAAGAAGGTGAATACTCGACGGTTGCCGGCCTCGTGCTGGCGCGCCTGGGTCACATGCCCGAGCCCGGCGAGAAACTTGAGTTGAATGGATTCAAGCTCGAAGTCGTGGAAGCGAACGACCGTGCCGTCCAGAAAGTCCGGCTGAAGTTTGCGCCCATGCCGTCACAGACTGATTCCGCCCATGCCCGCAACTGAAAATTTTCGTTCCGGTTTCGTGGCCGTCGTGGGACGGCCCAACGCCGGCAAGAGCACGCTGGTGAACGCGCTGGTGGGCGCGAAGGTTTCCATCGTCACCGCCTCCGCCCAGACCACGCGAAACCGGATTCTCGGCATCGTTCATCGCCCGGAGGCGCAGGTGATTCTGATGGACACGCCCGGAATCCACAAGCCGCTCCATCGCCTGAATGAGCAGATGATGCACTTTGTGCGCCAGGCGCTCGAAGATCGCGACTTGGTCCTCTTCATTGTGGACGCGGCGGAAAAATTCGGCCGCGGAGATGATTTTGCCATCGGCCTGCTGAAGCAGTACAAACCTAGGACGATTCTCCTGCTCAACAAGATTGACCGGGTTCGCAAGCCCTCGCTGCTGCCCCTGATGGACCGCTATTCCAAACTCTACGATTTCGAGGAAATCATTCCCATATCTGCGCTGCGCGGCGAAGGGTTGGAAGAGACGATGAAGGCTTCGATTGCCCGTCTGCCCGAAGGCCCGGAATATTTTCCTCCCGACACTTACACGGACCAGCCGGAGCGTTTCCTGGCCGGGGAGATCGTGCGCGAAAAGGTGATCCGCCAGACGCGCCAGGAACTGCCTTATTCGACGGCCATTCTCGTGGACGAATTTCGCGAGGAGAAAGACATCACGCGAATTCAGGCGACGATTGTGGTGGAAAAAGAGTCGCAGAAGCCGATTCTGATCGGCGCGGGTGGAAGCCGGATCAAGCAGATCGGCACCGAAGCGCGGCTGGAACTGGAAAAGATCTTCCCGCCCAAGGTTTTTCTTCAGCTTTACGTGAAGGCCGAGCCCGATTGGCGGAACAATCCTGCGCTGGTGGCTTCACTCGACTACGCCGCGGACCCCGACTGACATCTTGAATCTCCCGGCGCGTTGCGGCGCCGAACTTCTCCGGTCTTCAATCCGCGGGCGAAATTCCCAGCGATTTCATTTTGCGATAAAGGTGGCTGCGTTCCAGGCCTAGCGTTTCCGCGGTGCGGCTGACGTTTCCGTGGTTCTCCTCGAGCTTGCGCACAATGTAGTCGCGTTCGTAGGCGGAGCGCGCTTCATGGAGGGTTGAAAAAGCTCCCATCGAAGATTTCGGCCCACGGCGGAAGTGGTCAATCAGCGTTTGCGGCAGGTGGCGGCGCTCGATCCGGTCTCCCGGGATCATGATGACCAGCCGCTCGATCAGGTTTCGCAATTCGCGGACGTTTCCCGGCCATCGGTATTTCAGCAGAACATCCAGCGCCGGAGCCGCCAGATGTTTGGGGCGGCGGCCGTATGTCTGCGCGAACTCGTTCAGGAAGTAGCTCGAGAGCGCCTGGATATCCTCGGAATGCTCGCGCAGCGCCGGCACGTAGAAGGGAATAACATTCAGGCGGAAAAAAAGGTCCTCGCGAAAATTGCCCTTCTGGATTTCCTCGTCCAGATTCTTGTTGGTTGCGGCGATAATGCGGACGTCAACCTGAAGATCGTTTTTGGATCCGACCGGGGCAAAGCGTTGTTCTTCGATCACCCTCAGAACCTTGGATTGAGTCCGCAGGCTCATGTCCCCGACTTCATCGAGAAAAAGCGTTCCCTCGTCGGCCTGTTGGAATTTTCCGCTCTTGTCTTCGACGGCGCCGGTGAAGGAACCCTTCAGGTGGCCGAAGAGCTCGCTCTCAATCAATTCTTCCGGGATGGCGGCGCAATTCATTTCCACAAACGGCCGCTCCGCGCGCGGGCTCATCTGATGCAGCGCGTGCGCCACCAGCTCCTTGCCCGATCCGCTCTCGCCATAGATCAGCACGCGGCCGGCGGTGGGCGCGGCCAGCGCGATCTGCTGCCGCAAAGCTTTCATGGGCACGCTGTCGCCGATGATCCGGTACTGCGCTTCCAGCTTTTTGCGCAACTGGCGGTTCTGGTCGGCGAGCTTCATTTCGTCCGCCGCATGCTTCAGCGTCAGCAGCGTTTTTTCCACGGAAAGCGGCTTTTCGATGAAATCGAAAGCGCCCTTTTTGGTGGCGCGGACCGCCGTCTCAATCGTGCCGTGTCCGGAAATCATGACCACCAGCGGTGCACCAGCCAGGCCGCGAATCCGCTCCAGCGTTTCCAGGCCGTCCATGCCCGGCAACCAGACGTCGAGCAGGATGATGTCGCAGGACTGCCGGGCCAGAAACTCCAGGCAGGCTTCGCCGCTCTCGACGGCCGCCACCTCGTAGCCTTCATCGCCCAGAACGTCCGCCAGCGAGCGGCGGATGCCGGGTTCATCGTCAACGATCAGAATGGATAATTTGTCCACGGTTTATGTTGGAACGGCTCCCGGAGCGCGCTCGAGCGGAAGTTCGATCACGAAGCGCGTTCCGGCGGGGCGGTTTTCCTCCACGCGAATCCAGCCGTTATGTTCGGTAATAATGCGATTCACAATCGCCAGGCCGAGTCCCGTGCCCCGGCGCTTGGTTGAGAAGAACGGCAGGAAAAGGCGCTCCTTGGCTTCCGGCGAAATGCCGGGTCCGCTGTCGGCCACCACGAGTTCCACCGTGTCGCGCGCGGAATCGAGCGCCGTGCTGATCCAGATTTCCTTCAGCGGGGAATGTTCCAGCGCCTCGGCGGCGTTGTCAATCAGGTTCACCAGAACCCGCTTCATCTGGTCCGGGTCGGCCTGCAGGGGCGGCAATCCTTCGCTGAGATTGCGGTAGATGCGAACTGCGCTCAGCCGGCCGTCAAAAACTTCCACGGCCTTGTTGATGATGGCGTTCAGGTCCACGCTGACCAGCTTCGAGACGGGGAAGCGCGCAAATCGTGCGAACTCATCTACCAGCGCCTTCAGAGCTTCCACTTCGCGCTCGATCAGCGAGGAGCTTTGCGCCACTGCTTCCCGCAGCGCCGCGTCGGAGCCGTTGGGCCCGGTCCTTTCCACCCAGCGCCGCATCCGTTCCGCGGAAAGGCGGATGGGTGTCAGCGGATTCTTGATTTCATGGGCGATTCTTTGCGCCACTTCCTGCCAGGCCGCGGCCCGCTGCGCCTGAAGAAGATCCGTCAAGTCCTCCAGAACTAGAACCGAGCCCACGGCGCCGTGGCTGGCGCGAATTGAAGTCAGCGTAAGGGCCACGGAAGTCGCATGCTCACCCAAGGTGAGTTCCATCTGCCGGGTCACGGTGCCCTGGCGCCGGGCGCGGCGGAACAGCCAGTTGATTTCCCTCATCGGTTCGGCAGCGAACAGATCCGCCAGGGTTCGCGCAGCGCCGGCCCGTTCCGCGCCCAGCATGCGCGCTGCGGCGCGGTTGATGCGCACGATCTGGCCGTCGGGGTTGAGGGAGATGACTCCGGCCGGAATGTTTTCAAGAATAGCTTCCATCGTGTTGCTGCGTTCTTCGAGCGTCCGGTTGGCCGTCTGCAAATCGGCGGCGGCGCGCTCCAGCGCGATGCGGTTGGCTTCCAGTTGCGCAGTCATTTCATTAAACGACCGGATCAGCGTGCCCAGTTCGTCGCTGGCCGTCGAGGTGACGCGGTAGCTGAGATTGCCTCCCGAAACTTCATGCGTGGCGGAAGCCAGCGCCTGAATCGGCACCGTGACCTGTTTCGAGACGAAGAGCGCCAGCCAGGTGGCGGCAAAAAGGATGATCAGCGTAATCAGGCTGAGGGAAAGCAGGTAGGTTGTCCGGACCTTTTTTTGCTCGCGCGTCAGCACGCCGTAGCGGAGAGCTTCGTGCTCGATGTGGCCCGCGATGCGCTCGATGTCCCGCGGCAGCCCGACTGCGGTGACCATTGTGCCCAGAGCCTTTCCGCCCGCGCCGTGAAGCTTAAGGACGGAGACGAAAACTTTGCCTCCGCCGGATTGCTTGTGAGCGAAGCTTTCTTCGCCCGCCGCGGATTCTCCTTTCAATTCGGGCAATGCCGCGGAAAGAGTCGCGGGATGAAAATCGGCGCTGCCGGCAGAGGCCAGAAGCTTTCCCTCGGGCGCATAAAAAAGAGCGCTCTCATTCCGGATGCCCTTCATTTCAGAGGTGAGAAGGGAAGACAGTGAAGCCGTGTTCTTTGAACTCGCAGCCTTTTCGATGGCCTGGTTCCTGGCCAGGCGCGCGCAAAGCGCCGCCGACCGCTGCCGGGCCTGGATTTCGAGCTGATGAACGATTTCGTCCGCATCTGAGCGCACGACGTCGAGGGGAATGCCGTACCAGCGGTCAATGCTGCGATTCAGCAGACCGTATGCAAGCAAGAACAGAACCGTGACGGGCACCAGCGTGAGGGCGAGAAACGCGGCCACCATCTTGGTCTTGAAGCGCGAGCCCAGTTGGCCGGCCTGGTGCTCCACGTAAAGTTTGATCAGGCTGCGAAGCAGAATCAGGCCGAAGATGAAGAACGCCAGGACGATCAGGGCTGAAAGCGCCACCAAAGGCAGGGTGGCCTCGGCGCTGTTGGGATGAATAAAGGAAAGGTTAAATGATGCCTGGCTCCATCCGATAAACAGCAGGACGGGCACGAAGATCAGCAGGAAGATCAGGAAGGGCCGCCGCCGATGTGGTTTCTCAGGCATAAAGGTTCAGGTCAGCAGGTATTCGAGCGGGCACGCCTCGCAATGCGCCCGGCTGCGGTGACAGAAGCGCTTGCCCGCCTCGACCAGCAGCGCATGAAATTCATTATAAAGGGCTTTATCCTTTTCCAGATGCGTATGAACAAAGGTTTGTGCTTCCGAGTAGGAAGCTTGTTCCGCGAACAATCTGTGGCGGCTGAAGATGCGGCGCGTGTAGGCGTCCGCGACAAAAATCGGCATTCCACCCGCGTAAAGCAGAATGGCGTCCACCGTCTCATCGCCGAATCCGGTCAACTGAAGAAGTTCGCGCCGCGCCGCTTCAACCGGCTGGCGGAACAAATGGTCGAGCGATCCGCCATGAACGCGCTCCAGCCACTCGACAAAAGTCCGGATGGTTCGCGCCTTCTGGCGAAAGAAGCCGGCCGGTCGGATGCACGATTCAATTTGCCTCTGCGATGCTGCACGAAGAGTTTCCCATTTCAGCAAGCCGTTCGCCCGCAGGCTCTTCAAGGCCAGGCGGACGTTATTCCAGGAAGTGTTCTGGGTCAGAATGGCGCCCAGGATCACTTCCAGTCGCGTACGCGCAGGCCACCACCTTTGTGGTCCCAGCTCCTGAAGCAGGGATTGGTAGGAAAGCTTGAGGACCTCGGCCGGCTCAAGCCTAGTCCGGCGGGCCTTTGTCAGCATGAAATTAAAACTATTACGCCCGCAATCGAAAAGTCAAGAAGCGGCCGCCGGGGGCGGGCCAAGTCGTTTTTTGTCCAATGATTGCCTTGACATCACGTGGGTACTCCACTAGGATGGCCCGAAGTGGGTGTGGCTTGCTGTTTCCAACACGGACGGGGCGGGAATGGAGCCTCCCGAGTGGTTTCCGTGCACCTCGTAAAATGGAGAGACTAGGGGATGTCCGGGAAGCTGGGCGAAATTCTCGTTAAGGAAAACCTCATCACGAGCGAGCAGTTGAAGCAGGCGCTCGAGCACCAGAAATCAAATGGTGGAAGACTCGGGAACAGCCTCGTTAAGCTGGGCTTTCTCAGCGATGACGAAGTCACGGCCGTTTTGTCACGCCAGTACGGCGTACCCTCTATCAACCTGGCCTATTTTGAAGTCGATCCCAACGTCACCAAGCTGATTCCCATGGAAACGGCGATGAAGTATCAGGTGCTGCCGCTCAGCCGGGTCGGCTCCTCGTTGACCCTGGCCATGGTGGATCCCACCAACGTCTTCGCCATGGATGACATCAAGTTCATGACGGGTTTCAACATCGAGCCCGTGGTGGCGTCGGAGACGGCGATCATCGAGGCCATCAAAAAGCATTACGGGACCATCGAGGACGTTGAGCGCAAAAAGGAAATCGAGGACCTGGTCAGCTTCATTGACGAGGGGCAGACGGAAAGTGTGGAGCTGGAGGCGGAGGACGAAAGCGCGCTGAACCTTG